>NZ_NSDJ01000001.1:2717927-3397409 GCF_003610915.1 Rahnella variigena | reverse complement strand
GCGGGCAGGGCGGCAGGCAGAACGAGAACGATCACCGCCAGCGGGAAAATCGCCATCAGATACTGTTTGATACCACCGAGATTGACATACTGGGTGGCAAATTTACGGCCACCGAGCAGCAGGGCAACGCCGACCAGACCGGCAGTAACAATCATGATGATCGAGAATAAGGTGTCACGCATCAGCGCCGGAGCGGCATCGCCTGTCGCCATCAGGGCCGAAATCAGACTGACTTCGAGGATGACCACTGAAAGGCTGAGGATGAGTGAGCCGTAAGGTTCGCCCAGACGGTGTGCCAGGACATCGGCGTGACGTACTACGCTGAAGGCGCTGGCGAGAATACCGATCAGCGCGATTAAATTGATGCCGACGACTGAGGCAAAGTTACTGCTGTTGCCCCAGAAGACGAGAACGATAAGGGCAGCAATAGGGAAAATCAGGGAGTATTCCTGATGGCGGGTTTTTACTTTTGGATGTTCCTGTGAAGACACCATGATGATTATTCTCCTTATAAACACTCACGAATTTACAACCGCCTGTCTGTCGGTTGTAAGCAAAATGCATAGCAGCATAAAATTGTAACTCGTTAAGTATAGTAGATAAATTAATCTGTTAACAGTTTATTATCATGACTCATCTATAAAAACTGTTATGACAGCTATTTTTTGTTGCATGAATCAAATAAATGTCAGTTTAATCTCAAGTTAATTTTCATTGTTAATTATTTAAATACAATAAAAACAATGGCTTGATTTTTAATAATGGGTTTATGCGGGTAATGCGTCAATTTTTGTAAATCATCCCTATACCCACATGAAAAATCGGAGAAATATGGCGTTTTTTAGCCCGCAGGCTGAGATTTGGAATAATCTGGCTGAGTCACCTGAGGTTAGCAGCTAGACTTACCCCTGAGTGCCTGAACCGCACACATTAAATGTAACGATCATGAACGCCATGAAAAAGGAGCAAGTTATGCCTTATCAGAACCGCTCAGCGTTGCCTGACTCTGTTCGTCATGTTCTTCCGGCACATGCGCAGGATATCTATAAAGAAGCCTTTAACAGCGCGTGGGATGAGTATGCAAAGCCAAAAGATCGTCAGGGTGATGATTCCCGGGAAGAGACCGCGCACAAAGTCGCGTGGGCCGCAGTAAAACACAGCTATAAAAAAGGCGATGACGACAAATGGCATCCTAAAAAATCCTGATGTCCGGCGGCGGGTCGGGGAATGCCTGACCCGTTATCTCTCACATTCCCGCCTGTATCCTGCCTGTTTTGCTGTCATTTCCCTCTTAAATGTCAACCTTCTTACAATGTTCACAAAATAATCATTTTATTTTCGTTTTGTGATCGCTCTCAATCTTGATTGCAACGAAAGAAACGAATAAGGTTTCATCAGACAGGGTGATAATAAAATTCCGAATCAACCCTGTCAGCGCCTCAAGTTAAGGCGAAAACTTTCCGATAACCTGATCAGTCCACAACCACGATAGCGGAGAACACAGCGTCAACAGCATGGCATGTTCAAAAGTAAGTCGTACCAAAGGGGGAATGAATGTTAACTCGAGATTTCCTGCGTAACGCAGATTGTAAAACAGCATTCGGCAGCATTGACGAATCAATGCTCCTGACCCCTGAACAACGTGCCGCCTCACTGAGCTGCACACTGGCGCGTCGCCCCGATAACAGCCCCGTCTGGATTTTTGGCTACGGTTCGCTGATGTGGAATCCGGTTTTCGATTCCGAAGAGGCGCGGCCTGCGATTTTGCGCGGCTATCACCGTGCCTTCTGCTTACGTCTGACTTCAGGGCGCGGAACCCATGCGCAACCGGGCCGCATGCTGGCACTGCGTGATGGCGGGCAGACCACCGGGCTGGCATTCCGTCTGCCGGAAGACAAACTGCACGAAGAACTCGAATTGCTGTGGAAGCGTGAAATGCTGACCGGCTGCTATCGTCCGACCTGGTGCGAGTTAGAACTCGATGATGGCCGCACGGTGACAGCGCTGGTGTTTATCATGGACTCCTCACACCCGCAGTACGAAGCGGATACCGATTATCAGGTTATCGCGCCCCTGATTGCGCAGGCCAGTGGTCCGCTTGGCACCAACGCACAGTATTTGTTTGCACTGGAAAAAGAGCTCAACAATTACGGCATGCGTGATGACTGCATGAGCGAACTGGTAAAACAGGTGCGGATGCTGCTGTCGGTCACGCCCGGCTTTGATGTGCCCGGCCTGAGTTAAAGCCTTTCCCCCTTCAAACTGCGCGGGCCCTCCGCGCAATCTTATATCCCCCCAGCAATTTTGCTGCCTGACGTTTTTTTCTGTGAAGAAGCGCAAGGCGACTGCAACGACTGAAACTTCAAAAATCCTTCTGGAAGCAGTATCCCGTCTCTGGCTATTGGTAGTTAGCAGCCATTAAGCATTCCGCTATTGTTGCGCCTGTTGTCACTCAACGCCTTCAACTGTCCTTTACATGGGGACAGTTATGGCACAGTATAGGGAAGCTCAGGGGCATGGATGAAAGCTATATTTGTTGAATTACCCGCTTTTGAAGCAAACCGTTCGGCGTATATGTCCGACGATGAATATCGGATCCTGCAAAATGCGTTATTGCTTTTCCCCACTTGCGGGGATGTGATTATGCATACCGGGGGATTACGCAAACTTCGGTTTCTTGATCGTCAGAGGAATAAAGGCCAGCGGGGTGGTACGAGGATTATTTATTACTGGTGGGTCGCAAAATCGCATTTTCTTCTCATTACTGTGTATGGAAAAAGCGAAGTGAATGACCTGACATTCGCGCAAAAAAAGATGTTAGGACTGCTGTTGAAACAGCATAAGGCGAAACAAGAATGACAATGAAACGGGATCTGTTTGCTGAGATTGCGGATGGCCTGAATGCATGGGGTGAAGCCGGTCAGGGTAAGCGTACGCTTAAAACGGTGGAAAGAACTGTCGATCGTGAAGTGAGACTGAGCGCGGTGGAATTAAAAGAGATTCGGGAGAACCTGAATATTTCGCAGGCGGTATTTGCCTATTACCTGCAAACCGCGCTGACAACCTATCAGAACTGGGAACAGGGCAGAGCGAAACCTAACCGTCAGGCCATTTTGCTGATAAAGCTGGTCGAAAAAGACCCGGCGACATTAGAGCAGCTGGCGGGTTTGGTATAAATTTCGTGGAAATGAATTGGCGAACGGGAGACGTGCTGAGGGGAAAGTGTTTCCCCCCGTCTGGCTCTACACAGAGATCTTGCGTACGGTTTGCCCCGACACGGTTTCCTGCCCGTTCGGTCCGTAGAATTTCTGCGTCTGGCTGGCATTGAGAATAGCCAGCGCCTCGGTGTTATAGGCAATCTGTTTGCCCAGTAACATGCCGTTATGGCGATTGATCTGACTCAGTTTAGTGGTCAGCTGCACGACTTCTTCCCACATTGCCGTAATTTCCGGCTGATGCTGCCCTTGTGGATCTAAGTAGGGTGCATTTTGTTTCAGGCGCTCGTCATGCTGACGACGCTGCTTATCAAGATAGTCTACCGTAGCTAACAGTGAGCTTTTCTGCTCGGTGATATGTTGCAGGGCAGCACCATTAACGCGGCCCGAGCAAAGTATCGTTTGTTCGTGATTAATCACTTGATCCAGAGCTTGCAACGTTTCAACCAAGGTAGTCATGGTCTTGATAAAGTTCTTCATCGGGCCTTAATACCTTCCAACTATTCGTCTTTAATCCTGAAGCCTCAGTTTAAAGACCTTTGAGATAATCCTGCGTGTCCTGCAACAAAGCATCGGCAATTTTGCCGGTATCCATGGTCAGTTTGCCATCACGGATAGCTTGTTTCAGTTCGTCGACACGTGCCGTGTTGATGTCCTGAGCACTGGACTGAGTCAGAGACGCTTGCGCTGAACTCAGGGTCACCGCCGTACCGCTGGTGGTGGTGCCAGAAACGGTGCCTTCTTTGCGCGCAGTCTGAACAGAAGCTTCAGAAGGGTCGCGCTGCTGGATCGAAGTTAAAGGTGAAACACCTTGCGTGCGATCGATAGCCATAATCTTTTCTCCGGTTAGGGTATTCAGGGCTGTTAATTAACACAAAAACCCTAAAAATGCCGTCGTGAGACGACTCTGATACGTTTGTTATCGACATGTGGCGAAATAACTTTAGCCTTTATTGCAATTTTTTGTCCAAAAATGGTTGCAATACAGGGCTAAATCTCCACTGTCACAGAGCCGTCCGGGCCGACCATCCCGTTCACAATCACGCCTGACGGCATTCTGATCCGCACCGAGTCATTCGCTGCTGCATTATTCATCGCCTTTCCGGCACTCGACACATTAAATCCACTGCCTGTTGCCTGAACCTGCACTTCCTGTCCTGCATGCACCATCCACGGACGTCGTAACATCGAAAGCGTTAACGGCTGACCAATGCTGATATTGCGCAATGTAATACCGTTAATCGCCTGCTTGCTGTCGAGAATCGCCTTTGGTGGCAATAAATCTAAACGGCCTGTTTTTTGCTGCAAATCCGTTTCTGCCAGATGCGCGCCCGACGGCACATTTTTCGCCGCGACCCAGTATGTGCCGCTGACCTGTACCTTGGTCTGCACATAACTCTTTTGCCCGTTACAGTTCACCGCTACTGACACATTGCCCCAGGTACGGCTGTTGGGCGAAAGCATAAATTGTGGTGATAAACACTGGGGCTGACGCGCCGCGGGTGTGGTGACCAGCACCGTCACCTGCATTCCGCTTTGCGCATATTGCTGGCGGAAGAACTGCTGGATTTGCGAGGACAGCAGTGTATCGCCGTTCGCCGAAGCTGGCACGCTTTTGACCTGCTCGTTTTTCACGGGCACAGACTGTGCATAACTCGCCGCACCGGATGTCGCACCCAGAACGATGCAGCCCAGTGTGATACCGAAACGACGGATTCTCTGCCTGTTCATACGCAATTCACCTTTGTGCCAACTTACTACTGGCGACAAGTCTACGCGCACTTTTCAATTCCTAAAGGAACAAATAGCGGACGATTTTGCGCTTATTCAGACGATAGGCAGTTGACACTCGCATTTATGCTGTCGACTCCAAAATCTCACTTTGCGGAGGGCGCATGCTCGACAAATTGAACGCCGCACTACAGTTCCAACAGGAAGCGCTCAACCTGCGTGCCCAGCGGCAAGAAATACTTTCAGCCAATATTGCCAACGCCGACACCCCGGGGTATCAGGCGCGCGATATCGATTTCGCCAGTCAGTTGCAGAAGGTGATGGAGCAGGGGCGCGCGAATGGCAGCGGTATGTCTTTAGCATTGACATCCGATCGCCATATTCCGGCGTCGAACGTCCAGCCTGCAGATATGGATCTGATGTATCGGATCCCTGACCAGCCGTCAGCCGACGGTAACACGGTCGATATGGACCGTGAACGTACTAATTTCGCGGATAACAGCGTGCGCTATCAGACCGATTTGACCGTCCTCGGCGGCCAGATCAAAGGGATGATGTCGGTGCTGCAAGGATAATAACCCATGTCAATGCTCGGTATTTTTGATATCGCCGGTTCTGCGCTTGCTGCGCAGTCTCAGCGCCTTAACGTCAGCGCCAGTAACATGGCCAACGCCGACAGTGTGACCGGCCCTGATGGCCAGCCGTACAAAGCGAAGCAGGTTGTTTTTCAGGTGGATGCGGCGCCGGGTCAGGAAACGGGCGGCGTGAAAGTGGCGCAGGTCGTTGATGATCCGTCTCCGGACCGCCTGGTCTTCCAGCCGGGCAATCCGATGGCGGATGCCAAGGGCTATGTGAAGATGCCAAACGTAGATGTGGTCAGCGAAATGGTGAACACCATCTCCGCTTCCCGCAGTTATCAGGCCAACGTCGAAGTGCTTAACACCACCAAGTCGTTGATGATGAAAACCCTCACTCTGGGGCAATAGCGGAGCGAAACATGGCCATTACCACGTCGATTAATGACACCACAGACAACACCACGATCACCAGCACCAGTTCTGGCGGTTCGTCCACTACGGGCGCCAGTTCTGCCGATGATTTATCCAGCAGTTTTCTGACGCTGTTAGTCGCACAGCTGAAAAACCAGGATCCGACCAACCCGATGGATAACAGTCAGCTGACCAGTCAGCTGGCACAGATCAGCACCGTGAGCGGGATTGAAAAACTCAACACCACACTCGGCAGCATTTCGGGACAAATCACCAGCGGTTCTTCCGTACAGGCCAGCTCATTGATTGGTCATGGCGTCATGGTATCCGGCAGCGCCATTCTGGTTGGCAGCGATACTGACGGCACCGTCAGCACTACGCCATTCGGTTTTGAGCTGGAAACAGCGTCCGATACCACCACGGCCACCGTCAGCGATTCCACCGGCAAAGTGGTGAAAACCATCTCGCTGGGCGGTCAGACCGCCGGTGTTCACAGTTATACCTGGGACGGCACGCAGGACGATGGCACCAAAGCACCGGATGGCGGCTACACCTTCAGCATCAATGCCCTGAATAACGGACAGCAAATGGTCGCGACACCGCTTAACTATGCGCTGGTCAATGGTGTCACCACCAGTTCATCAGGCACCACAGCGCTGGATCTCGGGGTGCGGGGAACCGCTTCCGTCGATTCAGTTCGTCAGATTTTATAAGCCGTTGGCTCACTTCCTTTGCAGGAAGAAGAGCTGAAATCCTTAACTTCATGCAGCAACTACACACAGAAAAATGGAGCTAACATGAGCTTTTCCCAAGCAGTCAGCGGCCTGAGCGCGGCATCCACCGACCTGGACGTGATCGGTAACAACATCGCCAACTCCGCCACCGTGGGTTTCAAAACAGCGACCGCTTCTTTCGCCGATATGTTTGCCGGTTCTCAGGCAGGCATGGGCGTTAAAGTCGCGGCTGTTACGCAGAACTTTAACGATGGCACCACGACCAACACCTCACGTGGCCTGGACGTGGCGCTGAGCGGCAACGGTTTCTTCCGTCTGGCCGACAGCAGCGGCACGGTTTATTACTCGCGTAACGGCCAGTTCTCCCTTGATGCTAACCGCAATCTGGTGAACTCGCAGGGTCTGAGCGTGACAGGCTATCCGGCAACGGGTACGCCACCGACCATCGCCGCCGGTGCGCAGCCTACCGCGCTGAGCGTTCCGACCACCATGATGAGTGCGAAAGCCACTACCGCAGCCACCATGGTCGCTAATCTGAACTCTACTGACACGGCTATTCCGGCAGCGAAGACGTTCAATGCTAACGACGACACCACGTACAACTACGTCAACAGCATCACCACCTATGACTCTCAGGGTAACGCGCACGATAACAACGTGTACTTCGTGAAAACCGCGTCTAACAACTGGGATTTGTACTCACTCGACAGCAGTGTGGCCGGTTCTGCCGCCACCAAAATGGGTACGCTGCAATTTGATACCAGCGGCGCACTCGCCAGCGCAACCCAGGCTGACGGCACTGTCAATGCTGACGGTTCCCTGCCGATCGTGATGAATACCTCCACCAACGGCACCGTGACGCCGCAGTCTGTTGGCCTGAACTTCACCGGCAGTATCCAGCAGAGCACCGGCAGCGACAGCATCGGTTCCCTGACGCAGGACGGTTACGCCGCGGGTCAGATGACCGGCTACACCATCAATGATGACGGCACCATCACCGGGACTTACTCCAACCAGAAAACGCAGCTGCTGGGACAGATTGTCCTGAGTTCCTTCTCTAACCCGGAAGGCCTGCAATCTGAAGGGAACAACGTGTGGACGGCAACGTCTTCTTCCGGTCAGGCCGTTAACGGTGTGGCAGGCGCGGGTGGTTTTGCCAGCATGACCAGTGGGGCGCTGGAATCTTCCAACGTCGATCTGAGTGCTGAACTGGTGAACATGATCGTTGCTCAGCGTAACTATCAGTCGAACGCGCAAACCATCAAAACTCAGGACTCCATCCTGAACACGCTGGTTAACCTGCGTTAAGACGCTCTTTTTTACTTTGAGAACAGGGCAGCACTATGGATCACGCTATCTACACCGCGAGCGGCGCAGCGAGCCAGACACTGGTTCAGCAGTCGGTCACGTCAAGCAACCTTGCTAACGCCAATACACCCGGCTTTCGCTCGCAACTTTTAGCCATGCGCGCGGTGCCGGTGGAAGGTCAAAGCCTGCCGACCCGTACGCTGGTCACGGCGTCCACGCCGGGCGCAGACATGACGCAAGGCAAACTTAACTACACCGGCCGTCCGCTGGATGTGGCTTTACAGCAGGACGGTTTCCTTGCGGTGCAGATGCCTGATGGCACTGAAGCTTATACCCGTAACGGCGACATGCAGGTGTCACCGACTAACCAGCTGACCGTACAAGGTCATCCGGTGATGGGGGATAACGGCCCGATCGAGGTTCCGCCGAACTCACAGCTGACGATTTCTGCGGACGGCACTATCGCCGTGCTCGAAGCCGGCGCTGACCCGAACACCATGGGGCAGCTCGGTAAGCTCAAGCTGGTGAAAGCCGCAAACAGCGAAGTGACCCGTGGCGACGACGGCATGTTCCGTCCGACCCCGGCCACGGCGCTGGCGCGGGGTGCCGCTCTACAGGCCGACCCGACGATTCACGTGATGCCGGGAACACTTGAAGGCAGCAACGCGGATCCGGTCTCGACCATGGTTGACATGATTGCCAACGCCCGCCGCTTTGAGATGCAAATGAAAGTCATCCACAGCGTCGATGAAAATGAACAGAGTGCCAACAATCTGCTGTCAATGAGCTGATGATGGCAGAGGAGTAATGACATGATCCCATCGCTGTATATTGCGAAAACCGGTCTGGATGCCCAGCAGACCAACATGGACGTTATCGCCAACAACCTGGCGAACGTCAGCACCAACGGCTTTAAACGCCAGCGTGCGGTATTTGAAGACCTGCTTTATCAGACAGTCCGCCAGCCAGGTGCGCAGTCTTCTGAGCAGACCAACCTGCCATCTGGTTTGCAGATTGGTACCGGTGTGCGTCCGGTGTCGACTGAACGTCTGTTCTCGCAGGGCAACCTGTCGCAGACCAGCAACAGTAAAGACATCGCCATCAAAGGCGAAGGTTTCTTCCAGGTCCAGCTGCCGGACGGCACCACCGCGTATACCCGCGACGGTTCTTTCCAGGTGGATCAGAATGGTCAGCTGGTGACGTCGAGCGGCTATCAGGTGATCCCGGCCATCACTATTCCGACCAATGCGCTGAGCATGACGGTCGGTCGTGACGGTATCGTCAGCGTGACCCAGCAGGGGCAGACGGCGGCACAACAAGTCGGCCAGCTGACGCTGAGCACCTTCATCAACAACAGCGGTCTGGAATCCATGGGTGAAAACCTTTATCAGGAAACCCAGAGTTCCGGCGCGCCAACCGAAAGTACTCCGGGACTTAACGGTGCCGGCCTGTTGTATCAGGGTTATGTCGAAACCTCGAACGTCAACGTGGCGGAAGAGCTGGTCAACATGATCCAGACGCAGCGCGCTTACGAAATCAACAGTAAAGCCGTGTCGACCTCGGATGAAATGCTGCAGAAACTTTCGCAGCTGTAAGTTTTCAGTTCGTCATAACTTTTAGTACGTAACAACTTTTTGTACGTCATTACTTTTAGTACGTAACAACAAAGTGAAAGTGGCTGTCGCGGGTTCGGGCAGCCACAAAAAACAAGAGGACTGGGGCCTGACGGCATCAGTCCTGAACCGGTTCAGATCCCTACCAGGTCGATTTTTTTAAGGCGATAACTGTGGTGAGCAAAAAAATAACGTCGGTAATGACTTCTTATACAGACCGACCAGGCAAGCTGGTGCTGCCGCTGTTAATCACGTTACTGGCGAACGGCTGCGCGTATATGCCGCATACCCCGCTGGTACCCGGAACCACCACAGCGACCCCTGCGCCCGCCGCACCGCCGGTACCTAACGGTTCGATTTTCCAATCCGTTCAGCCGATGAACTATGGGTATCAGCCTCTGTTTGAAGACCGCCGTCCACGTAACATCGGGGATACTCTGACCATTGTCTTGCAGGAAAACGTCAGTGCGAGCAAAAGCTCCTCGGCGAACGCCAGCCGCAACGGGTCAACCACCTTTGGCGCCGCCACCACGCCGCGCTACCTGGAAGGGCTGTTCGGTAATGCCCGCGCCGATCTGGATATGTCCGGTGCCAATACCTTCGCCGGTAAAGGCGGCGCAGCAGCCAATAACACCTTCAGCGGCACCCTGACCGTGACGGTCGCGGAAGTGCTGGCTAACGGCAACCTGAAAGTTGTCGGTGAAAAACAAATCGAAATTAATCAGGGAACCGAATTCATCCGGTTCTCCGGTGTGGTCAACCCGCGCACCATCAGTGGTGCAAACGCCGTTATCTCCACGCAGGTGGCAGATGCGCGCATCGAATACGTGGGTAACGGCTACATCAATGAAGCGCAGAACATGGGCTGGTTGCAGCGGTTCTTCCTAAACTTATCGCCGTTATAACGAGGCAATCATGCGAAAACTACTTTCCGGTGTTATCTGTCTGGCGATGTCCGCCCTGGTGGCACTGCCTGCATCCGCCGACCGTATTCGTGATCTGACGACGGTACAAGGCGTGCGTGATAACGCCCTGATCGGCTACGGCCTGGTCGTCGGCCTCGACGGAACCGGTGACCAGACCACGCAAACCCCGTTCACCACCCAAACGCTGACCAACATGTTGTCTCAGTTAGGGATAACCGTTCCGGCCGGTACCAACATGCAGCTGAAAAACGTGGCCGCCGTGATGGTGACTGCCAAAATGCCAGCGTTCTCGCGTGCCGGACAGGCGATTGACGTCGTGGTTTCCTCTATGGGTAACGCCAAAAGTATTCGCGGCGGCACCTTGCTGATGACGCCGATGAAAGGCGTGGATAATCAGGTTTACGCACTGGCACAGGGTAACGTGCTGGTTGGCGGAGCGGGCGCGTCTGCCGGTGGCAGCAGCGTGACGGTCAACCAGGTTTCAGGCGGTCGTATTACCGGCGGCGCAACCATCGAACGTGAATTGCCAAGCACCTTCGGCACCGAAGGCGTGATCAACCTGCAACTTAATGATGAAGATTTCAATCTGGCGCAGCAGGTCAGCGACGCCATTAACCGTCAGGGGATGGGCACCGCCTCGGCGCTGGATTCCCGCAATATTCAGGTCATCGTGCCGCGCGGCAACACCTCGCAGGTGCGCATTCTGGCGCAGATTCAGAATATTGAAGTGAATGTCGGGCCGATGGACGCGAAAGTGATTATCAACTCCCGTACCGGTTCGGTGGTGATGAACCGCGATGTGACGCTGGATAATTGTGCGGTCGCACAGGGCAATCTTTCTGTGGTGGTCGATCGTCAGAACGATGTCAGCCAGCCAAACACGCCGTTCGGCGGCGGTCAGACCGTGGTGACGCCAAACACCAATATTTCCGTGCGTCAGTCCGGCGGTTCTATTCAGCAGGTGCGATCCAGTGCCAGCCTGAATAACGTGGTCCGTACCCTGAACGCGTTAGGCGCGACGCCTATCGACCTGATGTCCATTTTGCAGGCCATGAAAACAGCCGGCTGCCTGCGCGCTGATTTGGAAATTATCTGATGAGCGATCTGATGTCGATGTCCGGTGCTTTCGACCCGCAAGGGGCGGCGTACGATGCGAATTCCCTCAACAAACTGAAGCGGGATGTCGGACAAAATCCGCAGGCGCATCTCAAAGAAGTAGCGAAACAGTTTGAAGGCGTCTTTGTCCAGATGATGCTGAAAAGTATGCGTCAGGCATTGCCGCAGGGGGGCATTCTCGATAACCAGTCCACCAAACTTTATACATCGATGTACGATCAGCAAATTGCACAGGACATGTCCGACAAAGGGTTGGGCATGGCCGATATGATGGTGGAACAGCTGACCGGCGGCTCTAAACAGCCTTCGGAGCTGTCCGGTACGGTGCCAATGGCGCTTGACGGTGAAGTGCTGAAAAGTATGCCGGTGCAGGCGATGGAACAGTATCTGCGTAAAGTCATTCCGACCGCCCCGGACCGCACCACCGGTGGCGCGCCGCTGCCGGCTGACAGTGGACAGTTTGTGTCCAGCCTGAGCATTCCGGCGCAGGTGGCGAGTAAAGACAGCGGGATTTCGCATCAGCTGATCATGGCGCAGGCCGCGCTGGAATCCGGCTGGGGACAACGCGAAATTCCGACCGCCGATGGCAAACGCAGCTTCAACCTGTTTGGTATCAAAGCGGGCAGCAGCTGGGATGGCCCGACCACCAATATCACGACTACCGAATACACCAACGGCGTGGCGAAAAAAGTCCAGGCCAGTTTCCGCGTTTACGGCTCTTACGTGGAAGCCATCAGCGATTACATCAAACTGCTGACCAGCAACCCGCGTTACGCCCAGGTCGCCTCCGCCAATACCCCTGAACAAGCCGCGCATGAACTGCAACGTGCAGGCTATGCCACCGACCCGAATTATGCCGACAAACTGGTCAGCGTTATTCAGAAAATTAAAGGGGCAGGCGAGCAGGCGGTTAAGGCTTATGGCCATGATTTAAAAGATATCTTTTAGATCCCCAAATCCTCGTTTTTTTTCTCAAGTTTTGGCGGTGCAGGCCGATAACCAGATCAGAATGGGAAAAGGGGAAAGCCCCGATTCAGTTCCCTTAATTACACGGTGGTAAAAAAGGTCACCGGCAGACAAAAGGTCACTCATGTCCAGTAGCTTAATTAATACCGCAATGAGCGGACTGAACGCAGCGCAGGCCGCGCTCAGTACCACCGGGAACAACATCGCTAACGTCAGTGTGGCCGGTTATAACCGTCAGACGGCGATCATCACCCAGAGCAACGGCAACTCCACCTCCGCCGGTTACATCGGTAACGGTGTGACCGTGACCGGCGTGAACCGTGAATACAATTCCTTTGTAGTGACCCAGTTGCTTGGCGCCAGCGCCACCGGCAGCGCGCTCTCAACGCAGCTGGATCAGGCAAGCTCAATTGATGACCTGCTGGGCGACAGCTCAACCGGCATCGACGCCACCATGTCCACCTTTTTCAAAGGCCTGCAAACCCTGACCAGCAATGCCAGCGACAGCTCGGCACGTCAGGCGGTTCTCGGCGAAGCGCAGGGCTTAACCGCGCAGTTCAACAGTTCAGCGAAATACCTGAACGACATGAATACTGCGGTGAATCAGCAGATCACGCAGAACGTCGACCAGATCAACACCTTTGCGGCGCAGATTGCCAAACTGAACACGCAGATCACGGCAACCCGTGGCAGCACCGGTCAGGAACCTAACGCACTGCTCGATCAGCGTGACCAGCTGGTCAGCCAGCTGAACGACATTACCGGTGTGACCGTGACACAGCAGGACGGCGATACTTATAACGTCTCCTTTGCTAACGGCACGCCACTGGTGAGCGGCGGCAACTCTAAAACGGTGGTGGCGGTGGCTTCCAGCGCGGATCCGTCCAAACTGACCGTCGGTATGACTCAGCCGGACGGCACTGTTTCTGAAATTCAGGAAAGTCGTCTGACCACCGGATCTCTCGGCGGCACACTGGCGTTTCGTAAAGACAACCTCGAGCCGGCCATTAATCAGCTCGGGCAACTGGCACTGACCTTCTCTGATGCGTTCAACAGCACCAACAAAGCCGGTTTTGATCTCAACGGTGACGCAGGGACAGATTTCTTCTCTTATACCGGCGCAACGACCGTAGGTAACACCAAAAACACCGGCACTGCCGATGTCAGCGTGGCGTACAAAGACACCACCGCGGTGAAAGCCAGTGATTACACCATGGCCTATAACGGCACCAGCTGGGATGTGACCCGCGTTTCCGACGGCGCAAAAATCACGCCAACGGCAGGCACCGACAGCAGCGGCAATCCGACCATGGAATTCGACGGATTATCGGTTTCTGTTTCCGGCACGCCATCGACCAATGACAGCTTCACCATCAAAACCGTCAGCAACGTGGCGGGAAGCATGGGTGTGGCGATCACCGATTCTTCACTGATTGCCGCTGCCAGCGCAGCCGACAGCGGTGTGAGTGATAACACCAACGCGCAAAAATTACTGAACTTGCAGACCGCCAAACTGGTGGAAGGCAAGTCTACGCTGTCCGGCGCTTACGCCAGCCTGGTGAGCAACGTCGGGAACCAGGTGGCGACACTGACCACCACCAGCACCGCGCAAAGCAATATCGTGACGCAGCTGACGACGCAACAGCAGTCGATCTCCGGGGTTAACCTCGATGAGGAATACGGCGATCTGCAACGTTATCAGCAATATTATCTGGCTAATGCCCAGGTTGTGCAGACGGCGTCGACGATATTCGACGCCATTATAAATCTCCGCTGATCCCAGAACTGATAAGGAACTGATGCCATGCGCCTTAGTACCAATATAATTTACCAACAAAACATGGATGCGGTACTGGATGGGCAGAACCGTTTCCAGGCGACCGGTTTACAGCTGTCTACCGGCTCGAAAGTCAGTAAGCCTTCTGATGATCCGCTGGCGGCTTCACAGGCCGTGCTGGTGCGACAGGCGCAGTCTGAAAACAGCCAGTTCTCTGTTGCGCGTACTTTTGCTAACCAGAGCATGAGTCAGGAAGAATCGATTCTTTCGAGCGTGACGTCCACCATTCAGGATGCACAGACGCTGATCGTGCAGGCCGGTGATGGCTCGCTGAGTGACGATGACCGTTCTTCTCTGGCCACCAAGCTGGAAAGTCTGAAATCGCAGTTAGTGAATATGGCGAACAGTACCGACGGTAACGGGCGCTATATTTTCGCCGGTTACAAAAGTGATACCGCGCCCTACACGCAGGATCCGACCACCGGTGCGGTGACGTATTCCGGCGGCGATACGGCGATCACCCAGCAGGTTGATGCCAGCCGTACCATGACCATCAACCACACGGGTAATCAGATTTTCAACTCCCTGACCGGTGATGCGAAGAAAGAGCCAGACGGCACGACCGGCGAATCCGATATCTTCAAGACGATCGACGGCGCGCTGACCGCACTGAAAACGCCTTCAGCGGATTACACCTCGGATACTGAATATTCCGACGCGATCGATAAAGCCAACCGTGGCCTGAGCAACTCACTTAATAACGTATTGTCCGTGCGTTCCGAGCTCGGTACGCAAATGAGTGAGCTCGACAGCCTCGATACGCTCGGTGATAACCGCGACGTGACCAACTCCACCAAGCTCAGCAATCTGGTTGATACCGAGTGGACCTCAGCGATTTCCACCTACACGCTGCAACAGGTTGCACTTCAGGCGTCGTACAAGACCTACAGCTCCATGCAAGGTATGTCGCTGTTCCAGATGAACTCGTAATCCCTCCGGCGCGCCAGCACCGTGCGCCCGTTTTATCCTCTTCCTCATCTGCTGCCAGTCCGCAAAATGCGGGCCGGCAGGCATTTTTCTGACTGTACTTAAACCGGGTACTTTCAGCTTTGTATGTCGTCTTTCTAAGGTTTGGCGACATACATCTTTTTCCTCGTCCTGCTTCGAATCGTCTCAGCGTTGGCTGCGTTTGCTCGCCCGAATCACTGACTTATTGTCAGCTCACCGGGACTCACAGACTTGCCGCCTTGATACAATCCGAAACAGTCAGAGGAATCTTTACTCGTCCTGCTTCAAATCGTCTCAGCGTTGGCTGCGCCTGCTCGCCCGAATCACTGACTTATTGTCAGCTCATCGGGACTCACAGACTTGCAGCCTTGATCCAATCCGAACTATTTTGAGGGGCGTAGAGTGAGGTGATTATTCGTTAATGACCAAACATGGCGAGTAATACCGGGAACAGGAACGGGGCGAGGAGGGAGGTGATGATCCCGCAGATGACCAGCGCCAGGGAGCTGAAGGCGCCTTCCTGATAATCCATTTCTGCGCAACGGGCGGTGCCGAGGGCGTGTGAGGCGGTGCCCATTGCCAGTCCGCGTGACGCTTTGGTGGTGATCTTTAATATGTTCAGGATCGTATGACCAAATACGGCGCCAAGGATCCCGACGAAAATCACACAGACCGCGCTGATGGCCGGAATGCCGTT
Source organism: Rahnella variigena (assembly GCF_003610915.1). NCBI lineage: Bacteria > Pseudomonadati > Pseudomonadota > Gammaproteobacteria > Enterobacterales > Yersiniaceae > Rahnella > Rahnella variigena. Next base: position 3,381,329 of record NZ_NSDJ01000001.1, on the reverse strand, counting down.
AATGGACTGTGCCGTCGCCATCGCAATCGGTGTGGTGACGGATTTCGGTAACACCGAGGCAGCAATCTGTGGTGTCGCACCCATCCATAATGCAATGGCGGTGCCGGTGGTCATCGCCACGACGCTGCCGATAAAGCAGATGCTGATAATGGATTTCCAGCGGGCGCGGATCTGATGCAGCTGTTCGTACAGCGGAAACGCCAGTGCCACTACAGCCGGTTGCAGCAAATCATTGAGGATTTTACTGCCGGCGAAATAGCGGGCGTAAGGAATATGGGTCACCAGCAGTAACGGGATAATCACCACCATCGACATCAGTAAGGGATTCAGCAGCGGCATTTTGAGTTTGATAGCCAGTTTGCGGGTGGCGAAAAAGACCAGCAGGGTCAGCGGGAGCGACCACAAAATATCAATCATTTTCTTTCTCCGCTTTGTCTGTCACCACGCCGCGTTCACCGTGGATATAGTGGGAACAATACGCGACAACCAGTAACACGATAATCGTACTGACCAGACACGACACCACCAGCGGGCCGAACTGCGTGCGCAGCTGCTCGTAATAGTTCATCACCCCGACGCCGATCGGCACAAACAACAGCGCCATGTAGCGGATCAGAATGTTGCAGCCGGGTTTGACCCATTTAAACGGCAGAATTTGTGTGGAAAGCAGGGCGAATAAGATCAACATACCGATAATGCTGCCCGGAATCGTCAGCGGCAGAAGAGATGAAATGGCATTCCCGGCGAATAAACACAGATAAATCAGAATAAATGCCCGGATATATTGGAATGCCAGAGAAGTTGCATTGCTCATGGTGTTTCACCCAGTTGAATGATGCATTCATCATACAATTAAGATGTGATCTGCGCCACATAACTCAGTATGAAATTTAGGAATGAAGTGTATGCCAAAACCGCAGGGTTTGGCTGCTGAAATGACTCATATCCCCCGTATAATCAGCCGCCGATGGCCCTTGTAATAGTGTCTGTCGCTTTGCCTGAACTCGTCCCCGTTTGTACAGTAACAATGCCCCGCCAGAGCCCGTCCTGCGGCTTTAATAACCAATCAGATAACGTTATTCAAAATTAGCATAACGATAGTATTTATCAGACTTTCTGGCACTCATAAGAAACTTTACACTCAACAAAACTTTAGCAATTTCGCTACTTTGGAGAGTCTGACCTGATGAAAGCTTTATTACCGTCCGTCCTGTTTACGGCTATTGCGGCTACTTTCGCGGTTCAGGCCGCCACACCGCCGGACACGCTGGTCATCGCCCAGTCCATTGATGACACTTCCAGCTTTGACCCGGCGCAGGGCTTTGAGCTGACCACGGTTCAGGCTTTCAACAACATTTATCAGCGTCTGGTACAGTCAGATCCTAATAACCCGATTGATCTGAAACCCACGCTGGCGAGTTCCTGGGAAGCGGGCAAAGATAACCGCAGCCTGACGTTTACCCTGTCGCCGAAAGCCGTGTTTGCCAGCGGTAATCCGCTGACCGCCGATGATGTGATTTTCTCGCTGTCGCGCGTGGTGAAACTTAATCTCGAACCTTCTTTCATTTTGACTCAGCTGGGCTGGACTGATAAAAACGTCGATACCTTCCTGACGAAGGTGGATGATCAGCATGTGAAAGTCAGCTGGACTGCTGATGTCAGCCCGTCTTTCGTGCTGAGCCTGCTGTCTGCGCCGGTATCCTCGATTGTCGACAGCAAACTGGTGAAAGCTAACGCGACGGCTGACGACCTCGGTCATCAGTGGCTGAGCAACCATTCTGCCGGTTCCGGTCCGTATCAGATCCGTAACTACATTCCGCATGAAGTGGTGATCCTCTCCGCCAACCCGACGTCTCCTGAAGGCGCGCCGAAGCTGAAAACTATCCTGATTAAAAACGTACCGGATCCGGCTGCTCGCCGTCTGCTGATTGAGCAGGGCGATGCGGATATGGCACGTAACCTCGGTTCGGATCAGATGGCGGCGCTCGAAGGCAAAAAAGGCGTAAAACCGCTGGCCGTGCCATATGCGTCACTGTACTTCATGCAGTTCAACGCCAAAGCGTCTCCGGCGCTGGGCAATCCGGCCTTCTGGGAAGCGGCGCGTTACCTGTTCGACTACAACCACATCGCGCATGACCTGATGAAAAACCAGTTCCAGGTGCATCAGGCCTTCCTGCCGGAAGGTTATCTGGGGGCGCTGAACGATACGCCATACACTTACGATCCGGCCAAAGCCAAAGCGATTCTGGCGAAAGCCGGGCTGACCAACGTCAGCTTTACTTTGTCTACCGCCAACCAGCCGCCGTATCTGGATATCGCTCAGGCGCTACAGGCCAGCTTCGCGCAGGGCGGCGTGACCGTTAAACTCGATCCGGGTTTAAGCTCGCAAATTTCCACCAAAGTGAAATCACACGATTACGACGCCTATATGTCTTCATGGGGCCCGGACTATTTTGACCCGAACACCAATGCTTCCGCGTTTGCTTTCAATCCGGAAGATGGCAGCAAAACGCTGGCATGGCGCGCCAACTGGTCGATTCCTGCGCTCAATAAACTGACGCTGGCGGCGATTGCTGAGCCGGATCAGGCTAAACGCGTGGCGGATTACCGTCAGCTGCAACTGGAAGTGCAGAAAAACTCTCCGTTTGTCATCGGCTTACAGGCTAAAAGCCTGATCGCCGTGCGTGACAACATTAAGGGCTACGTGCAGGGCATCAACCCTGACATGGTCTTCTACAGCAAGGTCACCAAGTAATGACAGACAGTTCAACGCCCGCCGGATTCGTCCGGCAGGGTTGGCGCTGGTCAGGCCGTCTGCTGACCGGCGTGATTTCGCTGGCGCTGACGTTGCTCGGCCTGCTGGCGTTCACCTTTACGCTTTCCCATCTTGCCCCGATTGACCCGACACTTCAGGTGGCGGGCGATCACGCCAGCGAAGCCACCTATGCGCAGGTGCGTCGTGATTTAGGTCTCGACCAGTCGGTACCGGTGCAGTTCGCCCGTTATCTGGATCATCTGGCGCACGGCGATATGGGGATTTCCCGCATTACCGCGCAGCCGGTCGCCAGCGATTTAATGCGTACTTTCCCGGCGACCGTCGAACTGGCCACCTGTGCCATTTTGCTTGGCGGATCGCTCGGCATTTTGCTGGCGCTGCTGGCGGTCTGGAAACCAGGCAGCTGGCTGGATAACGTCGCCAGAATGGTGTCGCTGCTCGGGTATTCCGTGCCGATATTCTGGCTGAGCCTGCTCGGTCTTTTGCTGTTTTACGCGGTGCTGCACTGGGCGGGCGGTCCGGGACGACTGGACGACTTGTATATGTACACCATGACGCCGCGCACCGGATTTGTGCTGATTGATACCTGGCTTTCCGGCGACCGCGACATGTTCTATAACGCCATCAGCCATTTGTGGCTGCCGGTAACCGTGCTGGCGATGTTGTCGATGGCGGGCATTACCCGTCTTCTGCGCGCCTCGATGCTCGGTGAAATGAACAAAGAATACGTGATTCTGGCGCGTTCCAAAGGCGCGGGCAGGGCGAGGGTTTTACTCTGCCACGTCTTCCCGAATGTGCTCGGAACACTGATCACCGTGCTTTCGCTTTCCTACGCCAGCCTGCTCGAAGGCGCAGTACTGACCGAAACCGTATTCGCCTGGCCGGGCGTCGGACGTTATCTGACTACCGCGCTGTTCGCGGCAGATACCCCAGCTATCCTTGGCGCGACGCTGCTGATCGGTACCTGTTTCGTGCTGCTGAACGCACTGGCTGACGCCCTTACTTATTTGCTCGATCCGCGGACCCGGTAGTTTTCGCTTATGACACAACAAATGATCCCTGAACAACCTGCGCAGGTCGAAGTCGAGACTAACGTCTGGAAGCCTGCGCGACGCATTACCACGCTGAGCGTCGGTCTGGTGCTGGTCGCCATTCTGGTGCTTACCGCGCTGCTCGCACCTTTACTGGCACCGTTTGATCCGAACATTCAGCACATCGAACTGCGCTTACTGCCGCCTTCACATCAGCACTGGCTGGGCACCGACGGTTTTGGCCGCGACCTGCTGTCCCGTGTGATCTACGGCGCGCGTCCGACGCTGCTGCTGGTGTCACTGATCCTGGTGCTGACCATTCCGGTCGGCCTGCTGATCGGCATCAGCGCCGGTTATATCGGTGGCTGGTTCGAGCGCATTCTGATGCGTCTGACCGACATCGTGATGTCATTGCCAAGTCTGGTGATGGCGCTGGCACTGGTGGCTATTCTCGGTCCAGGCCTGATGAACGGGGCGCTGGCGCTGGCCTTTACCAGCTGGCCGCCGTTTGCCCGTCAGGCAAGGGCGGAAACCCTGGCACTGCGCCGCAGCGATTATCTGGCCGCCGCGCGTATGCAGGGCATCGGCGGATTGCGCCTGATGTTTGGCCACATCCTCCCGCTGTGTTTACCGAGCGCCGTGGTGCGGGCCGCACTCAGCCTCGGCGGCATTATTCTGGCATCCGCCGGTCTGGGCTTTCTGGGCATGGGTATTCAGCCGCCGACAGCGGAATGGGGCTCGATGGTTGCTGAAGGCAGTAAAGTAATTTTCGACCAGTGGTGGGTCGCCGCTGCACCGGGCGGGGCGATTCTGTTTGCCAGCCTGGCTTTCAACCTGCTGGGCGATGGCCTGCGTGACAAAATGGATCCACGACATGGCAACTGATTCCTTAAATACCGACAAACTTGTCGCGAAAGATCTCACCATTTATCTGCCGGGCGAACGTCCGCTGGAACTGGTGAAATCCCTTTCACTCAGCGTCGGGCAGGAACGCGTGGCGCTGGTTGGCGAATCCGGTTCCGGTAAATCCCTGACCGCCCGTGCGCTGATGGGGCTGCTGCCGCATCCGTGTCAGCTGCGTGCTTCGCAAGTGACGCTGGGCGATAACGACCTGACGACGTTAAAGGAACGCGAATGGAACAAACTTCGCGGCAACCGTGTTTCGATGGTGATGCAGGATCCGAAACATGCGCTGAATCCGACGCAAAAAATCGGCAAACAGGTCGAAGAACCGCTGCGTTTGCATACGCGTCTCGGGCGTAAAGAGCGTCAGGAAAAAGTAGCCGACATGTTGAATGCCGTCGGTTTGCCCAATCCGGCTTTTCTGCAACAGCAATATCCGCATCAGCTTTCCGGCGGGATGGGCCAGCGCGTGATGCTGGCGATTGCGCTGATCAACGATCCGCAGTGGCTGATTGCTGACGAACCGACGTCAGCGCTGGATTTTGACATGCGCGAACAGGTGCTGGGCTTAATCGAGCGTCTGGTCGAAAAGCGCAACATGGGGCTGATCCTGATCAGCCACGACCTGCAACAGGTGGCGCACTACTGCGAGCGCGTACTGGTGATGTACAAAGGCGAACTGCTCGATGAATTGCCTGCGGATCAGCTGGCACATGCCACGCATCCGTATACCCACACGTTATGGTCGTGCAGACCGAGCAAATTTACCCACGGCGAACGCCTGCCGGTGCTGGATCGTGCGCTGCTGGCCTCTTTAAAACAGGAGCCGAATCATGAGTGAGGCAATTGCTGAGCTGCACCAGCTGAGCGTGTCCCACCGTCAGGGCGTTGAAGTCCGCACCGTGGTACATAACGTTAATCTGACGATTAATAAAGGTGAGTGCTTCGGGCTGGTCGGGCCGTCCGGTTGCGGTAAATCTTCTCTTTTGTGGGTACTGGCAGGGCTGAACGGTCACTGGGACGGCGGCCTGACGCTGCTCGATCACCAATTGAAACCCGGCAAGCCGTTCACCGGCAGTCTGCGGCGTGACGTACAGATGGTGTTTCAGGATCCGTATGCCTCGCTGCACCCGAAACACAAGTTGCTGCGCACGCTGGCTGAACCGTTAAAAATCCTTAAAGAGCAGGATATCGAACAAAAGATTGCTGAAGGATTCCGTCAGGTCGGGCTGGATCCGGCGCTGATGCACCGTTATCCGCATCAGCTTTCCGGCGGCCAGCGCCAGCGCGTGGCGATTGTGCGCGCGCTGTTGCTTAAGCCTAAGCTGTTATTGCTCGATGAACCCACGTCTGCGCTCGATATGTCAGTGCAGGCGGAAATCCTTAACCTGCTCAACGATCTTAAAGCCAGCAGTGACCTGACCATGATTCTGGTGAGCCACGATGCGGACGTGATTGACCATATGTGCGACAGAGCCGTACATATGGCAAAAGGAGTTGTTCTGAGTTAATTCGCTGAGGGGCCAGCCGGGCTGCTCACTGTCAAAATTCACACCCAAACTGGCCTGCTGAGGCCAGCTTTGGCAGCAAAAAAAATTCCACCCGGTTTAATTTCAATAAGAATATTCCTAGTTGCCATTCTATTACGATCTTGTTTAAACTTTGTTTAGTCAGGACCCCGGCAGATTTTTATCCTGAAATAATACAAACATCTGACATTATTTGGGATATTGCCCACGCTCGCTGGTTTTTTCGAAATTATTAACCTAATCTTAAAATTTATTCCCAGATCAAAATTCCAAAATTGGCTTGATAAAATAAAGCGAGGATTTAATCAAAGTAAGGAATAATTAATGGCGTGGAAAAGAAGAGAGAAAGTGGCAATTATGGAACCACTTTCGATGGTCAGTGATGTAATGTCGCAGATCCTGAGAGAAGAGAGTGACATTATTATTGAAGGCACACTTTCTAATTTCATATCCCTCAAGTCTTTGCTGGAATTGCGAAAATTGGATGTGGTTTTCAGTGAGGTTTATGATGCCAATACGTCTATTATTGAAGGCCTGGATTTCTTAAGAAAACTAAAAGCGCAATTCCCCGCCATTGATATGATTATTCATACTGAAATTGAAATTCCTGCTTTACTGATTCAAAGTAATGCAGATGCTATCTATATGAAACAATTAGGCGTTGAGGGCTGCCGCGCTTCCGCAGCGCAAATCCTTAATGCAACGAGCATGGTGAGCGTACTCTTTTACGAAGACAGAAAACTTCGTTACGATTTCGAAATGCTGAGCGACTATGAATGGGAAGTGCTGATTATGTTCAGCCAGCAAATGAGCATTACTGAAATTGCCACGAAAATGAAAACCCAATATCGACGCATCAGCCGGGTGAAGCACATCATTATGGATAAACTTAAAGTGAGTAATAATGTGGCATTCAGTCAGTTCATGGCACTTGCCGGAAGCAAGTTTGGCGAGTATCCGCCGGTTTCTTTAAAATAATATTGCATCAATACTTTCATTTCAGGCACACCATGAAAACCGCAAAATCTGTTGGCCGGCCTTTATTATTTCTGTCAGGTACCTTGCTGGTAGCCACATTTATCCTGATTGTCACACATCTCGTCATCGCGACGTATGATCGCGACTATCTGGCTTCCTATGCCCGACACATCATGACGCGCGGACTGGAAGTTGCTGATGAGTCCGGTAAAATCGTCAGTAAAGTGAATGCCATACGCGATGAAACATGCAGTGATAAATTTCTCGATGAAATTCGTTATCTCTCATTTACCTCGGTATTTATCTCAGACATTGGCTACATCCGTGATCACCAGCTGAAATGTACGGCGATGCGCGGCCGTTTACCGGAGCCGGTGACGATGTCGGTGCCCGATGCCATCACCCGTTATGGTCAGCGCATATGGACATCCTTCAGCGGCATTGTAGACCCGCGGATCACCGCCGATATGATGGAATCGAAGAACGTTCTGCTTTTCCCGACACCGGCCGCATTTCGTGACATTTATGTTCCGTATAACGGCTTCGGTGCCGTGCTGATCAACCACCGGCACGACCATGTTTTCAGGCTGTTTGGCGACACCGCCGGACTGGTGCGGGATGTTAACGAAATGCAAGGTTTTGCGTGGTGGCACAAAGCCCGGTTCACGGAATGCAGTAAACGATATGATATTTGCGTGATGGCCAGAAACACTCAGATCGGACTTTTTTCCCTTTCAGCCACGGCGACAGTCTTTATTATTCTGGCAGCATTAGCAGCCGGTGGAATGTTTACTTTCGCACTCCTGCAATACATCAGTAATACCCGTTCATTACAGAATAAACTCAGGATGGCGATCAGCCGGGATGACATTTATATCAACTATCAACCCTTTGTGGATATTGATACCGGCAGGGTGATTGGGTACGAAGCGCTGGCCCGCTGGAAAGAGGTAAACGGCGACAATATACCACCGGATGTATTTATCAAACTGGCTGAGTCGACACATCAGATTAAGGCGCTCACCCGGTCTGTCGTCAAGCGGACGCTGACAGAAATCGCACCACTCTTGCGGGAGAATAACGCTCTATTTGTGAGTATTAACATCACTACCGCGGATGTGACTGAGGCGGATTTCAGGGTGTTTCTCGAAGAAGAGGTCGATAAAAGCAGGCTTCATCGGAAGCAAATCGTCTTAGAAATCACGGAACGTTCGACGGCAGACCATCGGCTGCTCAAAGAGTCATTAGCCCGGCTGAGAGATTACGGCTACCGCATTGCGCTGGATGATTTCGGTACCGGTTATTCAAATCTGGATTATCTGAGCAAGTTATCGTTTGATTTTATTAAGATTGACAAGATCTTCACCGATTCTGTTGGCAGTCAGTCAGTCAGTTTCAAAATGCTGAAAATGATGCTGGAAATGCTCGCCCAGACCGGTGCGACCATTATTGTGGAAGGAATAGAAGAACAGCATCAGGCGGACTTCTTCCTGAAAGAATATCCACGCATTGTCGGACAGGGCTGGTTTTACGGCAGGCCGGTGGATATTGATAAAATCACTTCCTGAGCGTGTCAGATAGGGGCCTTGTGCCCCTTTTATCTTTGTACCTCCATCATCGGGTCAATCCGCTTTATTTTCACCTCTCATGATTTCCATCTTCTATCTCGCATCTGCTTGTCTAAAGCACATCAATGTCGCCATGGTTTTCCCTTTTGAACGTTTTTGGTGATTCTTGAGCGACATCAATATTTACTCAGTCCTGACATAAACATCATTCTGAAAATATTCAATCTGGTTGTAATTGATATCTTCCGGTTAAATAACACGCCGAATGATTATTTTGCGAGTTGTTAATCATCTTAATGACGCAGTTTATAGGCAATCGTTTAATTATTTTTAGAATATTCCTAGTTAAGAAATCGTAAGGAAGGAATATGTTTTCGAGATGTTAATTAAAATTGCAGATTATTTCTCTGGCAGGAAAACGGATCTACATCAATTTAGTGGATTAGTGTATGAAATAACTCATGCCAGAAGAATAATTCACTAATTTATGCGTTTTTGACGAGATTGATTGCCGAAAAAGGTCGTGACTTTATAGTGACTAGCACTGGCAGCGTACCCGGCGAAGGGACCTGCCAGAAGGAAATTAATCTAACGGAGAAAAGACGTGAATAAGAAATTTTTAGTGGCTTGTGGTTTACTGGTAGCGGGTTATTCAATGACGGCATCTGCCGTATCTGATAACACTATTTCGTTTCAGGGCGAAGTAGCGGATCAGACTTGTGAAGTGTCGGTAAACAGCGATTCTGCCCCGGTTGTTTTATTACCTACTGCAGCCGTAAGTTCTTTAACGACTGCGGGTAATGTTGCCGGAACTACTTCTTTTGAAATTGCGCTGTCTGGTTGTGAAGAGGCAGCAGCTGCGACAACGATTAATACTGTTTTCTCAGGAAACCTGGTGGATACAGCAAATAAAGGCACACTGAAAAATACCGGCACAGCAACCAATGTCAATCTGCAATTACTGGATACGACTAATGATGAGATTGATTTAAGTTCCACCTGGACCAGTACTAAGAATGAACTTGGTTTAGCTGTAGGGGATGAAAGCGCCAGTGCAACATTCTATGTGCAGTATTATGCAACAGGCCAGGCCACTGCAGGTACTGTAGCAGGTTCTATTGAATATGCGGTGAGCTATTTGTAAGTCTGGCTTTATTTAAAAGATGGCAGGCATTCTGCCATCTTTCTTTCATATTACTTATTAGCGTTAATTAAATTAAAGTGTCAATGACAAGAGCAATACCAATGTTATTCAATTCTACAATCAGTAATAAAATATTTAATGCAATGCTGTTGCTGTCATTTGGCTTTTCTGCAACAAGTTATGCCAGCGTGATCATGACAGGCAACCGGATTGTTTATCCATCTGATAATCAATCAGTCAATGTCGAGTTCAGTAACAAAGATATTATCCCATACGCCGTACAAACCTGGCTGGATGATGGAGATGTAAACTCGACTGCGTTGACGGCGAAGGCACCTTTTATCGCATCGCCATCATTGTTTAAAATCGCCTCTAACAGCGGCCAGGTATTACGGATTTCCTTTACGGGTAGTAAAAAATTACCACAGGATCGCGAGTCTGTTTTTTATTTTAACTTTCTGCAAATCCCCCCCTTCAATGCAGGTGGCGAGGAGACCCGGAATAAAAATAAAATGCTGGTGATGCTTAAAAACCGGGTAAAAGTATTCTACCGACCTGCAGCTATAGCCAGTCGTATTGGAAATCTTCCTGATCAAATAAAACTGATTTCTACAGCGCAGTCTGGCGGAACTTCTTTACAGTTAAAAAACGATTCACCCTTTTTTGTTTCTATTGCCAGTATAAAGATAAAACAGGGAGCTAAACTTTATACCCAGTCTGCGGACATGCTTCCACCCTTTTCTCAACAAAGTGTGACGTTCAAAAAACTCCAATTACAGAAAAATGACACGGCGGTCATTGATTATATTAACGATCAGGGAGCAAGAGTGAGTCATGAGTATGAAATCAATCCATAATAAGAAAATATCGTCCTCACTTTCATTATTAACTGTTGGTATTTTGGCCTGCCACCAACCCAACGTTAAGGCTGAAGATTTTTATTTCGATCCCAGTCTGCTGGAAGGTTCCGGTGTTGCTGTGAATCTCGAAAAATTAAATCAAAAAGTGATCAGGATTGAATCCGGAAAATATTATGTTGATCTTTACGTTAACAATAAGCTGGTGAAGGAAAATGCTGAGATTACATTTAGCAGTGATGAAAAAGGTGAAGCGGCTCAACCCTGCCTGAAAGCTGATGATATTAAACTTATTCAGCTAAAAGTGGATGTTGTCTCCCTGCTACCGGTCGCAGATCAATGCGTCAGTTTCTCTGCACTTTCTAAAGGGGCATCCTGGGAGTTTGATCAACCGACTCAACAATTAAAATTACTGATCCCTCAGGCCTCGTTGTATCGCCAGCCGCGTGGTTATATTCCTGTTTCACGGTGGGACAGCGGGAGCCTGGGCTTATTCGTAAAGCATAATACCAACTATTATGAAACGAAGAATACCGGAGGATCTACCACTAAGAACCTTTGGAGTGGCCTTAATAGTGGCACTAATATCGGTTTATGGCAGCTGAGAAATCAGTCAAATTTCAGTTACAACGAAACGGACGGACGTACACGTCAAAAGTGGACCAGCGTACGTACAAACGCACAACGGCCATTGCCGTCGATCAATTCTTTAATCACGATCGGTGACAGCTATACCAACAGCAGTCTTTTCGGCAGCCTGTCTTTCAACGGTGTCAAACTCGCCAGTGATACGCGGATGATGCCTCAGGGCAAACGCGGTTATGCGCCAGAAGTTCGCGGTGTCGCCAGTACGACAGCCCGTGTGGTGGTCAGCCAGCTGGGGAAAACAATTTATGAAACCGTCGTTTCACCGGGGCCTTTCGTCATTGACGATTTGAACAATACCCGAGGACAGGGCGATTTACAGGTCCAGGTCATTGAAGCCAACGGGCAAACGTCATCCTTCACTGTGCCGTATTCGGCCGTACCGGATTCTATACGTCCCGGGATGTGGAATTATGAAGTCGCACTCGGCAGGGTGCGTAATTATTACAACGTCGATAACGAGTTCGTGGAAGGCGTAATTCAGCGCGGGATCAGTAACCGTTTTACCGGCAACGCCGGTCTACGTCTGGCAAAAGACTATGAGGCTTATTTGCTCGGCGGTGTCATGGCGACGCCATTAGGGGCTATCGGCCTTAACACGACTTATTCACATGCCGTGGCTGAAAATAATAAAACCCAGTCAGGCTGGCGGGCGGAAGCCAGTTACAGCAAGACTTTTACTACCGGCACTAATCTGACACTGGCGGCATACCGCTACTCGACTAAAGGTTTCCGGGATTTGCAGGATGTGCTGGGTGTAAGGCGAGCCGCTGAAAATACCACCACTTACTATTCGGATACGTTGAATCAGAAAAATCAGTTCAGCGCGACCATCGCCCAAAGTTTTAATACGTTCGGGTCACTTTCCCTGAATGCCAGTACGTCAGATTATTACAGTAATAATTCACGTATTACTCAGATGCAGCTGGGTTACAGCAATAGCTATAAAAAGATCAGCTATAACATCAACGTTGGCAGACAGCGCACCAGTTACAGTACCCGCAGCAACTACTACAGCGACGCGGATAACAGTGATAATCGTCAGAAATATACAGAGAACACCATTTCAATAGGTTTCTCAATGCCGCTGGACTGGACAGACTCAAGATCCAATGTTTCGTTTAACCTGGCGAAAAATAAAACATCAGAGTCAGCGACGACCAGTCTTTCTGGCTCGGTAGGCGAGAAAAGTAACTTGTCCTATTCCCTCTACAGCGGCGTAGAGAACTATCAGAGTAGCGGCAACGAAATGACCTGGGGCGGTTCACTTCAGCAGAATACGTCGAAAGGCGCATTCCGCGGTTCTTATTCTCAGGGTAGCGGCTATAAGCAGTTTGGATTGGGTACCTCTGGCACCTTATTGATCCATCCCGGGGGTGTGACCTACGGACCTTATGTCAGTGATACCTTTGCGTTGGTCAAAGCCAAAGGGGCAAAAGGGGCGGAAATTAAAAACGGTCAGGGCGCAAAAATAGACAGCTTCGGTTATGCCATTATGCCTTCGTTATCGCCTTATCAATATAATACCGTCAGCCTTGACCCCAGAGGACTAAATTCCAGTGTGGATATTCAGGGTGGAAGTCAGCAGGTCGTGCCTTATTCCGGTGCCATTGTTCAGGTTAATTTTGAAACTGTCTCGGGTAAACAGGTATTAATTAACACTACGCTCGATGGCGATCAGATGATTCCGATGGGCGCAGACGTTACCGATAAAGACGGAAATAATATAGGCATGGTCGGTCAGGCCGGGCAGATCTATGCACGCATTAATGATCGTTCCGGCGTGCTATTTGTTTCATGGGGTAAGGAAAAGTCAGAGCAGTGCCGAATTAATTATCAGTTACCTGCGAGTGATGATAATTATTTTTTACAGATGACGCTACCTTGTAAATAAACCCCCAAAAAAAATGCATAGCAAAAAAATCAAAAATATTTTTAGATGCTGTTAAGTAATACATATTACGTACCTAATGATAGGTGGGATTTTGAATGGTAAAAAAATTATTTTATTTAATAAGTTTTCTCGGGTTGGTAATTCCTGGTATTTCACAGGCGACGTGCTCGATAGTGGATGGAACCGGCTATCTGACTACTGCACTAATTGAAGCTGGTTATACTGCAAAAAGTTGGGGTGGAGGTTGTGATACTTGCAATGGTAATATAGGGCTTCCTCCAGTAGTCTCTATAAGTACCAATTCAAGTTTTATGCCATCAGGAACATTACTTGCCAGTTCAACAGCTGACTTTTTCCAGGCATCATCTTCAACGCCTTACGGTCAGAATCAGATACTTTTCAGATGTGCGCTAGCCGATGCCGATTCTATCTATGAGATGTATGCTACGAATGGTGATAATGCATATACTGGTCAGTATGCAACTGATGAAGTTGATAATGCCTATTACAGCCCAGTAATGAATGTTGCTTACAGATTAACCAACACCAGTACGGGAGAGTATTACTCGCGATATTGGAAAGCACGAAAGTTAGTTGCAGATAACTGGGTTCAGGATGAAAATTATATTTATATACCTGCAAGTATATTCAGCGGCGTCACCATAGAGCTTTTTAAAATAGATTCCACGACTTATTATACAAATAGTAGCACAACCTGGCTTATGAGTTATTCTCAGCCTTATGGTTATATAGCCTTTAAAGGGCCGGGTTTATCAACAAATGTTACTGATGGTGCAGATTCATACTCTAATTCTAATGGTTGGCATAGCGCCTGGCCAGCGGCCTATGGTTTGTACAACAATGTCACCTTTGTGCGTGGCGCTATGTGTTTGGTAAAAGATTACCCTTCAGTCGTATTATTACCGACGATGAGTATTTCATCTTTAAATAGTGGGGAAACCAGCCAGAGTTCATTTTCAATTAGCCTGAAATGTGAAGATGCTGCTGTCTCCAGTGTTGGTACAACTGCAGCATCAACCGCTGTTGCAATGGGTTTTCTGGTCAACCAGCCCACGGCTGTCACAGCAGCAACTAACCTCGGGCTGACGACAAGCTCCGGAGGGCTTACACATTTGCTGGACACTAATTACGGGAGCAGTGGATCGGCATCCGGCGTGGGGATCAAAATCTATAATGAAAGCGGCGCAGCCCTTACTTTACTGCCCAGCAGAACAACCAGAACAGGCAATTTGGGCGGCTGGTACGCCTATAAAGATCTGACCACCAGTCAGGGCGATTCTACGGACGGTGTCACAACGTACACCGGAAATTTTACGGCGTCTCTGGAGGCAATCAGTGGCGAAACAGTGACAGCGGGGAGCGTTAATGCGCAGTTACAAGTGGTGGTCAGTTTTCAATAAAGTTACCGTTGCGGCGGGGATTATGCTCTGTTGCACGGCGTTTCACGCCAGCGCGGTGGTTAATGCGGAAAAGACCCGCGTGGTGTTCAACTCGGGAAGTATCGCGGAATCACTGTCATTAGTGAATTCCGAGAAAGAACCGGTAGTGGTGCAGGTCTGGACAGATAACGGAGACCCGACGGTGAGCCCGGATAAGGTCCATACGCCGATTGTGATCAATCCGCCGGTATTTAAAATGAAACCGGGGGAAATGCGCAATATCCGGCTGTTGATGGTTTCAGCCGGAAGTCTGCCACAGGATCGCGAAAGTGTTTACTGGTTGAATATCTTTCAAATTCCGCCAAATACCGAAACACAGCATAAAGATGAAAAACGCGTCGTGCTGCCGTTAAAAATCCGCATGAAGGTGTTTTTCAGGCCGGAAAAAGTAGGGGAGCTTAAGGAAAGTGATGCACAGAAATTGCAGTTCAGCATCGACCGTGAGGCGGGCAGTAAAACACTCTTGATACAAAATCCGACGCCGTGGCACCTGACGCTTTCTTCACTTCGTTCGGGAGAGACGGAGTTACCCGGTGTGATGGTGGCGCCTTTCACTTCAGAGCGGGTGGAAATTCCGGCAGGGAAAAACCTGTCAGATAAAGTGGAATACGACGTTATCAATGATAATGGTACGCGATGGCAAGCCAGCCAGAAATTAAAATAATCATCCACAGGTTTTTTATTTTAATGATAAAAATGACTTTAGCATTTGATTGGAAATGATTAACTGACCGGTTGCGCCGGTCTTCTCTTGTGACTAATTTTTGATGGCGAGGACAATGGAATAATGTCCACCTTCGGAATCAGTCACAGGAGAGGCATTTTGAAATCAATAATGAAAGCCGGAATCGCGATTTTTATTGTCGTAATGACGATGGCCGGTTGTTCCACGCACCAGTATGACCCTGCTTTAGATAAACAAATTACTGACTTCCAGAGCAAAGCCGACCGTCAATTTGTGGCCTGGACTGCGCAGGCAATGACTGACAATACGCAACCCGCCTCGCCGGTTGTCGCCTGCCATGCGGCGTCCGTGGTCGCAGGGCAACCGCTTTTGCTGATTTCCCACCTTTCTGAACCCGACAGTGCGTTCTTTAATTCCGCTGAAACGGATTTAGCACTGATTGAATCCCGCACCAAAATCTTAAATAACAATCCTGCAATTGAACAGCAGATGTTTGGCCTGAGAAATATCTTCTATCAGATTAAATATAAAAGGCAGCATTGTTCGCAACAGGATTCTCCGGCGTATATCACTCTTCAGCGTAAACAGGTTGCTGTGATTATGCAGTCGATGCTGACGTATGAGCTGGTATTAAAAAATGGTACAGAAGCAGTCAATAAATAATAAAGGTGAATACGATGAGTGATATTTTTGATGTTAAAGACAGGGCTATTGCGGCGGCAAAAGCTTCACTGGGGACAAACTGGAATACGGTGGCAAACAGTGCCGTCCCGCAGATTGAAGCCTTACTTCAGCTGACCTGGGAGATTGAAAAAGGTAAAGGCAGTTTCCGGTCGGGAGAATATGAATCTTTGCTGGCGACACAGAAATCCACCTTTGTGGCGGTGCTGGCGACCTATGAAGCAATCAGCGAGGAGATTGCCTGGCAGGCACTGAATGCGGCCTTTGCCGTGATTTTAAGCGGTGTGCGCAAACTTCTGTGAAAACGGTCTTCCGGCGGGGCGGGTCTAAAATTATCTTTATCGATAACCATTTTCATTTAGACTGACGGACTTGCCCGCCTTCGGGTCGTTTCTATGAGGATGCCTGATGCTCCGCCGTTTCTTCTCTTATTACGTTCCTTATAAAAAGCTGTTCTTCCTGGATTTCGGATGCGCCATTCTGGCCGGGTTACTGGAACTGGGTTTCCCGATGGCGATCAAAACCTTTATTGATAAGTTGCTGCCCGCACATGACTGGGTGCTGATCATTGGCGCGACCGTCGGTTTGCTGCTGATTTATGTGATCAACACCTTACTGATGGCGATTGTGAACTACTGGGGACACGCGCTGGGCGTCGGGATTGAAACTGACATGCGTGCTCAGGCGTTCAGCCATTTACAGAAACTGTCTTTCCGTTATTACGACAACACCAAAACCGGTCACATCATTACCCACGTCACCAAAGATCTGGAAGAAGTGGGGGAGATTGCGCATCACGGCCCGGAAGATGTGTTCATTGCAGTAATGACCTTCATCGGT
Source organism: Rahnella variigena (assembly GCF_003610915.1). Classification (NCBI taxonomy): domain Bacteria; kingdom Pseudomonadati; phylum Pseudomonadota; class Gammaproteobacteria; order Enterobacterales; family Yersiniaceae; genus Rahnella; species Rahnella variigena. Next base: position 3,364,338 of record NZ_NSDJ01000001.1, on the reverse strand, counting down.
GCGTTTATCCTGATGGCGACGGTACATGTCCAGCTGGCGCTGATGACCATCATTATTGTTCCGGCAATGACCTGGATGGTCAGCCGTTATGGCGCGCAGATGACCGACACCTGGCGACGCCTGTTCGGGATGGTGGGTAATTTCAACGCACGTATAGAAGAAAGCATCGGTGGTATTCGCGTGGTGAAAGCCTTTGCCAACGAAGATCATGAGCAAAAGCTGTTTGCGTCGGATAACAATAACTACCGCATCACTAAGCTGAAAGCCTACAAAATCATGACCGCAAGTCTGACGCTGAGTTACCTCAGTACCCGTCTGGTGCAGATCATCGTGATGATCGCCGGAACCTGGTATGTGATTAATGACCAGCTGACGTATGGCGGATTTGTCGGTTTCCTGTTGCTGGTGGAAGTGTTTTTCCGGCCAGTGGCGAAAATCAGCTCGGTACTGGAAAGCTATCCGAAAGGGATTGCCGGTTTTAAACGCTTCACGCAGCTTATCGATACCTCACCGGATATCACTGACCGGCCGGGCGCACAGGTGGTCAGTCACTTACGCGGTGACATTCATTACGACAATGTCGTCTTCGGCTACACGCCGGTGAGCAAAATTCTCAACGGCATCACGCTTTCTATTAATGCCGGAGAAACGCTGGCGTTCGTCGGGCCTTCCGGTGCGGGAAAAACCACCTTGTGTTCGCTGCTGCCTCGTTTTTATGAGCTGGACAGCGGCAGCATTTCCATCGATGGCATTGATATCCGCGACATGACCCAGACTTCGCTGCGTCATAACATCGGCATCGTGCAGCAGGATGTTTTCCTGTTTGGGGGGACAATCCGCGAGAACATTGCTTACGGTAAGCTCGATGCCAGCGAAGCGGAAATTCGCCTGGCCGCCAGTCGCGCACGCCTTGATGACGTGATTGACGCTTTGCCGCTGGGCATGGACACCGTAATTGGTGAGCGGGGCGTGAAGCTTTCCGGCGGTCAGAAACAGCGTTTGTCGATCGCGCGGATATTCCTCAAAAACCCGCCGATCCTGATCCTCGATGAAGCGACGTCCGCACTGGATACGGCGACCGAACAGGCCATCCAGCAGTCACTGGCGGAACTTTCTGAAGGCCGCACCACGCTGGTGATTGCTCATCGTCTGGCAACTATTCAGAATGCCGACCGCATTATCGTGGTCGATAAAGAAGGTATTGTTGAGCAGGGCACGCATGAGTCTCTGCTTGCTCAACAGGGTCGTTACGCACAACTTCACGCCGCGCAGTTCCGCTAATCTTCAGCGTCCTCCCTGGTAACGGGGAGGGCCGTCTTACGGATTTCCCGCCACTCAACAGCAAAATGTTCCCCGAAAATTTCCTGATCCGCCTGAGATATGCTCTTTCTTTTAATATGCCCGTTGTAAACAAAAGCCCGTTTTGAATAAAAATAACCCAATATGGGCAACGGGAAATATTCAACTTCGTTCAATTTAATCACTCAGGTAATTATTGCCACTCTGAATTTGGCTTTATTTTGTTCAGCATCCTTATTAAAAATCCTAATCGGCAAAAAATTGCGTAGTACAAAAATCTTATGGCTGCTTTTTCTATTAATTAGATAATGAAGTTCACATCAAAATGATTACCATGCTATGCACTATTTAAATGCAACGCCTTTTCAGATAGCACTAATTCCTTAACGATTGTTAACAGAAAAAAACCTTTTGATAAAGGTGATCCCGCTTGCAACTACTTTACAAATTTACAAACTATTTGCACGCCAATGGTGCAATGCACTGTGATGGTGCAAATTGTTATGCGAAAACCGCATATAATCAGGGGCTTAGCGCCTTATGGTAGAAACATGATGTTACAACTCTTTACTCAAAAAAGACTTATCGAGGCGAACTTTTCCATTTTAACTTTTCGTGCTCAGTGTTAAGGTTCAAATCGTTTTACAGACAGACGTATTTTAAAACATGTACAAATACTCACAGCCCGATATTTCAGTCCTATAAAAGAACGGGCATGAGAAATCCTTTATAAAAAAATCAAGGAAACTTAAATAATGATGAAGCGCAGTGTGTTGGCCTTAGCGGTCTCTTTAATTGCAGTGGGTTCTACCGCGAATGCAGCTGAGATTTATAATAAAGACGGTAACAAACTGGACCTCTACGGTCGCGTAACCGCTAAGCATTATTTCTCCGATGACAAAAGTTCTGACGGCGACATGACTTATGCGCGTCTGGGCTTTAAAGGCGAAACTCAAATTAACGACACACTGACCGGTTATGGCCAGTGGGAATATAACATTCAGGCTAACCACGCAGAATCTCAGGGCGACCTGGGTAACAAAACCCGTCTGGGCTTTGCTGGCCTGAAAGTGAAAGATTTCGGTTCTTTCGACTACGGCCGTAACTACGGTGTTGTTTACGACGCACTGGGCTTCACCGATATGCTGCCAGAGTTTGGTGGTGATACCGCTAACTCCGATAACTACATGGTAGGTCGTTCAGGCGGCCTGGCCACTTACCGTAACCAGGACTTCTTCGGTCTGGTCACTGGCCTGAACATTGCCCTGCAATACCAGGGTAAAAACGAAGGCGACGGTCGTGCATCTACTAAAGCGAACGGCGACGGTTACGGCGCATCCATCGATTATGAAGATATCGCAGGTTCCGGCATCGGTGCTGTTATCGCAGGTTCTTCATCTGACCGTACTAACGCACAAAGTGACTCCGCTATCGGCGGCGGTGATAAAGCGTCTGCATGGGCAACGGCTCTGAAATACGACGCTAACCAGATTTATCTGTCTGCAATGTATAACGAAACCCGTAACCTGGCACCAATCCCAGGCGGCTACGCGAACAAAACTCAGGGTTATGAGTTAGTGGCACAGTACCAGTTCGAAAACGGTCTGCGTCCGTCAATCGGTTACGTGCAGTCTAAAGCGAAAGATGTTGAAAACGGTATCGGCGATGTAGACCTGGTTAAATACTTCGAAATCGGTGCGACTTACTACTTCAACAAAAACATGTACACCTATGTTGACTACATGATCAACCAGATCGATGACAACAACAAACTGGGCGTAAGCTCTGATGACATCGTTGCTGTAGCACTGACTTACCGCTTCTAAGTTAGTGAACTAAATTATTACCCCATTCTGTGTCTGAAAAAGGTAATCGCAAAGGCAGAGTTTCATTGGCTCTGCCTTTTTTTGTGCCTGTCATTTCTCCCTCCCTGACCGCGTTCCTCATTTTCAAATAACCATAATAAATTCATGCAGCTAAACCTATAGCCGCAGGTTATACCCCAAAGCCAAACAAGTATTCGTCAGCCGCTTTCTCCCGTGGAATATTGACCGGGTCTTTTTAAAACCCATTAAAAAAAGAATCCCGGAGAAACTGACATGCAGCAAATTCCAAAGCCGTATCTTTTATTCCTTGGTGATGTGATGGATCCGCTGGCCGCGAAAACCGCGCGCGGCATTCACGTCTGGCGTCCTGAAGCCTGCGTCGGGCAAATTCGTCTGGCGACGGATTCGGTGTCACTGGGATTGCCCGAACTCGACATCGAAACGGCCAAAGCGCAGGGCGCGAAAACCATGGTGCTGGGCACCGCGAACTCTGGCGGTAAATTACCGACACACTGGCTGGATTCGATCAAAGCGGCGATCCGCGCCGGGCTTAACGTCGCTAACGGCCTGCATCAGGGGCTGAACGACATTCCTGAACTGGTCGAGCTGGCTAAAGAGCATCACGTAGCGCTGTTTGACGTGCGTCACATGCAACCGGAACTCGATACCGGCACCGGCAGAAAACGCAGCGGCAAACGCATTCTCACCGTCGGCACCGACTGCTCAGTCGGCAAAATGTACACCTCGCTGGCGCTGGAAGCGGCCATGCGTGAACTGGATTTAAAAGCCGATTTCCGCGCAACCGGTCAGACCGGTGTGCTGGTGGCGGGGGCGGGCATTGCGATTGATGCGGTGATTGCCGATTTTATTTCCGGCGCGGTTGAAGCGCTGTCTCCGGCCAATGACGACGATCACTGGGACATCATCGAAGGTCAGGGCTCGCTGTATCACCCGTCTTTTGCCGGTGTCAGTATGGGGCTTATCCACGGCGCGCAGGCGCATTTATTGGTGATGTGTCATGAGCTTGGTCGCCCGCATATGCGTCATCTGCCACACCAGTTTATGCCAACGCTGCGTCAGTGCCTTGATACCAATCTGGCGGCTGCCAGGCTCACCAGCCCGGATGTCAAAATCGCCGGTTTCTCGCTGAATACGTCGGCGGTCAGTGAAGAAGAAGCGAAAATCGCGCTGGCTGAAATCAGCGAAGAATTCGGCGTGCCTGCCACTGACCCGGTGCGTTTTGGCATCAAAAATATCGCGCAATGGATTAAGGACAACGGCTGATGACTCAGATGACTTTCCAGTCCGTCGAACTGCCGCTGGCAAAGCCGTTTGCGATTTCCCGTGGTACACGCACCGCTGTCACGGTGGTGCGCGTTTCCCTGACCGACGGCGAATTTACCGCCGTCGGAGAATGCACGCCGACCGCCCGTTATCAGGAATCGCCACAAAGCGTGTGCGAACAACTTGAGCTTATCCGCCCGCAGGTGGAACAGGGACTGAGCCGCGACGCATTACAGCAGGCGTTGCCAATGGGATCGGCGCGTAATGCCCTCGATTGTGCAATGTGGCGTCTTGATGCGGCAAAACAGGGCAAAGACCTGTGGCAACTGCTTGATATGCCGAAGCCTGTTTCCGTGATTACCGCGGAAACGCTGAGCCTGGATCTGCTGGAAAACATGGCGAAAGCGGCAGAAGTGGCCGTTGCCGGTGGCGCGCAGTTGCTGAAAATCAAACTCGACCGCGAGCAGATAATAGAGAAAGTGGCGGCAATCCGCGCCGCTGCGCCACACGCCACGCTGGTGGTAGACGCGAATGAGGCCTGGTCGGGTTTAGATCTCGGCAGTGTGTTTGAGGCGCTGCATGAATTGAACGTGGCGATGATCGAACAGCCACTTCCTGCCGGTAATGACCACGATCTGGTGCGTTGTTTGCATCCCATTCCTGTCTGCGCCGACGAAAGCTGTCATGAGCGTGCCGATATTGAAGGGCTGCGCGACCGCTACGAGATGATCAACATCAAGCTCGACAAGTGCGGTGGCCTGACAGAAGCGCTGGCGATGACCGGCGTGGCGCGGCAGTTCGGTTTGCGGATTATGGTCGGTTGCATGCTCGGTTCTTCCATCGCCATGGAAGCCGCGCTGCCGGTGGCGGTGCAGGCGGAACGTGTCGATCTCGACGGGCCAATCTGGCTGTCGCAGGATGCCGAACCGGCATTACGTTATGAAAACGGTGAAGTCTGGCTTTAACAGTTCAGCCTATAAAGGAGGCGTTTATTGATGACAGTGCCCATTTTGCAGATTAACGATTTGTCGGTGACGTTTTCCGGCCGGCAAGGCAAAACGCAGGCGCTGAAAGGCGTTTCCTTCTCGGTGAATAAAGGTGAAGTGGTGGCGGTGGTCGGCGAAAGCGGATCAGGTAAGTCCGTCACCTCACTGAGCGTCATGGGGCTGCTGCCGGATTCGGCGCACATTGACGCGGGCAGTATCGAATTTTTTGGCCGTAACGGCACGCGTCATGCGCTGACGTCGATGTCCGCAGAATCACGCCGGAAGCTGCGCGGCCAGGAAATGTCGATGATCTTTCAGGAGCCGATGACCTCGCTCAATCCGGTGCTGCGCGTTGGCGATCAGCTGACCGAAGGGCTGCTGGATCATGGCATCGCCAGTAAAGCCACGGCGCTGAATAAAGCCCGTGAATTGCTGAAACAGGTTCGTATTCCTGACGTCGAACGCATCCTCAGATGTTATCCGCATGAACTCTCCGGCGGCATGCGTCAGCGGGTGATGATTGCGCAGGCGCTGGCCTGTGATCCGGCATTGCTGATTGCCGACGAACCGACAACCGCGCTGGATGTCACGGTGCAGGCGCGCATTCTGCAAATTCTGCGCGACCTGCAACAGGGCACCGAGATGTCGGTTCTGTTCATTACGCATGACATGGGCGTGGTGGCGGAAATCGCCGATCGTGTGGTGGTGATGTATCAGGGCAAAGTGGTGGAGCAGGGCAGCGTGACCGAGATTTTCGCCAACGCCCAGCATCCGTATACCCGCGCATTGCTGGCCGCCGTACCGAAACTGGGTGATATGCAGGGGCTGAAATGGCCGCGTCGCTTCCCGCTGTTAGCCGCCAAAACCGGTCAAAATATTTCGCCCGAAAAGCAATCGGTTGCAGGTGATCTGCCTCACATTTCGCCAGCGGAAGACGACCAGAAAACCGCTAATTACGCTGCGCCACCGCTGCTCGACGTGCGCGGGTTGCTCGTCTGCTATCCGATCCGTTCCGGCGTATTGTCACGCGTGACCAAAGAAGTCCATGCCGTTGAGCAAATTGATTTCTCCATCTGGCCGGGCGAAACGCTGGCGCTGGTGGGCGAGAGTGGCTGCGGTAAATCCACCACAGGCCGCGCAATCTTACGGCTGGTGGGCAGCGAATCCGAAAGTATTCATCTTGAAGGCAAAGAAATTACCCTGATGCGCGACACGCCGTTTCAGGCGGTGCGCCGTCAGATCCAGATGGTGTTTCAGGATCCCTACGCTTCACTCAATCCGCGTCTGACCGTCGGCTTTTCCATTGCCGAACCCTTGTTACTGCACGGCCTGAAAAAATCACTGGCTGATGCCACGCCGGTAGTGAATCAGTTACTGAAAAGCGTCGGTCTTGAACCTTCCCATGCGCGGCGTTATCCGCACGAATTCTCCGGCGGACAGCGTCAGCGTATCGCCATTGCCCGCGCGATGGCGTTGCAGCCGCAGGTGATTATTGCTGACGAAGCGGTGTCGGCGCTGGATGTGTCGATTCAGGCGCAGGTAGTCAACCTGATGATGGATTTACAGCGCGATACCGGCGTGGCGTGGTTGTTTATTTCCCACGACATGGCCGTCGTGGAGCGTATCGCCAACCGCGTAGCGGTGATGTACAGCGGGCAGATTGTGGAGATTGGTCCCCGTGACTCTGTATTTAGCAACCCTCAACATCCCTATACCCGACGCCTGCTCAGTTCGGTGCCGGTGGCGGATCCGACGCAGCGTGCGTTGCGTCAGTTCGATGATGTGGAAGTGAAATCGCCGGTGCATCCGGCGGGTGTACAGATAGAAAAACTCAAATATTCCCGCGTCAGTGAACATCACTGGGTCGCACAGGGATAACTCAACTTTCTTTTTTGGGACACACAGGAGAACACCATGCATTCGACTTTACTGCGTAAGAGCCTGCTTGCCGCCGGACTGGCGCTTTGCTTTGCGGCGTCTGCTCAGGCCAAAGATTTGCGTATTTCCATGTATGCGGACGCGACTGGTTTCGACCCGCACGACACCACCGATACGCTGAGTTATTCCATTCAGAGCGGCATCTTTGAACGCCTGTTCCAGTTCGACAGCAAGATGGCCGTCGTGCCGGTGCTGGCGACCGATTACACCAGCAACAGTGATGCCACCGAATTCACCATCAATCTGCGCCACGACGTGACCTTCCAGGACGGTAAGCTCTTCAACGCCGACGCGGTCAAAGCTAACCTTGATCGTCTGGCTAATCCGGCCAGTCACCTGAAACGTAACTCGCTGTTCAGCATGATTAAATCCGTTGAAGCCGTCAGCCCGTACCAGGTGAAAATCACCCTCAACAAACCGTTCGGCGCGATGATCAACACCCTCGCGCATCCTTCAGCGGTCATGCACAGCCCGGCATCCCTGAAACAATATCCGAATGAGCAGGATCTGAGTGTGCATCCGGTCGGCACCGGCCCGTTCAAGTTTGTGGAATGGCAGCAGGGTAAAGACGTCAAGCTGGTGAAATATGACAACTACTGGCAGAAAGGCTGGCCGAAAGTGGATTCCGTCACGCTGTATCCGACGCCGGAAGATTCCACACAGGTGGCAAAACTGAAATCTGGCGGCGTGGATGCGGTCTATCCGTTGCCATCCGATCTGGTGGATACGGTGAAAAGCGATCCGAAGCTGGATATCGCGCAGGATCCGGGCATCTATCTGTATTACATCGCCTTTAATACGCAGAAAAAAGAGTTCTCGGATGTGCGCGTCCGTCAGGCGATTAACTACGCCATCGACCGCAATCTGTGGCTGAAAGTCGGTTTCGCCGGTCTGGGATCGCCGTCCACTTCGCCGCTGCCGAAAAATGTCCAGTTCTATCAGAAACAAACCACGCCGGATTACAGCTATAACATTGCCAAAGCCAAAGCGCTGATGAAAGAAGCCGGATATGAAAAGGGCTTTGACGTTGAAATGTGGAGCTCGAACAAGACCGACCGTATCCGCAGCGCGCAGTTCCTGAAACAACAGCTTTCCCTGATTGGCGTGCGCGTGAAACTGGTGCCGATGGATTCCGGTACGCTGACTCAGCGTCTGTGGAGCACGCCGAAACCGGCAGAGGCGAAAGTAGAAATGTATTACGGCGCCTGGTCGGCCTCGACAGGTGATGCAGACTGGGCGTTGCGTCCGCTGTTCGCCACCGAATCCTGGATCCCGTCGGCCTATAACGTCTCTTATTACAGTAACAAACAGGTGGATGCGGCGATCACCGCTGGTCTGCAAACCGCTGACGTCGAAAAACGCAAGGCGGCGTATGCCGATGCCCAAAAATTGTTGTGGGCGGATGCACCGGTGGCCTATCTCGGTGTACCGGACAATCTGGTTGGCAAAAGCAAAGACCTTTCCGGCGTCTACATGCTGGCCGACGGCTCGCTGATTTTTAATCAGGCACAGTTTAAATAATTTTTTGCTCCCGGAGCTTAAGCAGATTTTGGTCAACTCCCTCCCCTGCGAAGGGGAGGGCTGGGGTGGGGTATTAAGGTCAAAAACTGATGTTAAGGTTTGTTTAAACAGGGTGTTAGCCTTTAAAACCCCCTCCCAACCTCCCCCTTCGCAGGGGGAGGAGCAAAGGGCAAAGCCAATGCATGTTCCGGTCTGCTTCCCCCTTCGCAGGGGGAGGAGCAAAGGGCAAAGCCAATGTATGTTCCGGTCTGCTTCCCCCTTCGCAGGGGGAGGAGCAAAGGGCAAAACCAATGCGTGTTCCGGTCTTCTTCCCCCTTAGCAGGGGAAAGAGCACACCACCATCAATATTCAGGTTCAGGGAAACACTTTTATGCTGACCTATTTTATCCGCCGGATACTGGAAATGATCCCCGTTTTACTGGTGGTATCGTTGCTGGTTTTCGGCTTTATCAAGCTGCTGCCGGGTGACCCTGCGCGTATTTACGCCGGACAGGATGCGCCGATTGAGGCGGTTGAGTCAGCACGGCAACTGCTTGGCCTTAACGATCCGCTGCCCGCGCAGTACTGGCACTGGCTAAACGGTATGGTTCACGGCGATCTGGGCACGACGTATCGCACGCGTCAGCCGGTGTTAAGTGTGATTGAAAGCGGTTTTATGCCAACGCTGTTGCTGGCGCTGGCGGGCTTTGCGTGGTCGGTGGTGCTCGGCCTGGTGATTGGCGTGGTGTCAGCGCTCAAACGCGGAAAATGGCAGGACTGGACACTGATGAGCATGGCGGTCGGTGGAATTTCCATGCCGCCGTTCTGGCTCGGGTTATTGCTGATCCAGTTTGTCGCCATGCCGTTCGGGATCTTCGCCGTCAGCGGCTTTAATTCGCCCGCTGACATTATCTTACCGGCGATCACCCTCGGTTCCTCGGTGGCGGCAGTGATGGCGCGCTTCACCCGCTCGGCCTTTCTCGACGTGGCGCAGGAAGATTACGTGCGCACCGCCAACGCCAAAGGATTACGTGCGCGGCTGGTGACGTGGAAACACATCATGCGTAATGCGTTGATCCCGATTATCACCATGCTTGGCTTGCAGTTTGGTTTTTTGCTCGGTGGCTCAATTATCGTCGAAAGTGTGTTCAGCTGGCCGGGGCTCGGCTGGCTACTGATTGAATCCATCAAGACGCAGGATCAGCCGGTCATTCAGGCGCTGGTGATGCTGTTCGTGTTTGAATTTATTCTGATAAATCTGCTGGTTGACCTGCTTTATGCGGTGGTCAATCCGGCAATCCGTCTGCGTTAGGAGCTGCTCATGACCGATCCTGTCTCTGTGCTGGAAGAAACCACACCGGCTGCGGTAGCCTCGCAAAACGATGATATCCGTTCGCCGTGGTACGACTTTTTCCACACGTTTCTTCGCCATCCGATGGCGCTGGTGTCCGGCGGATTTATCCTGCTGCTGGTGCTTGTGGCGATATTCGCGCCGTGGCTGGCACCTTTTGACCCGATGACGCCGGACTGGATGGCGCTGGGTGTCGGCCCCACGCCGGAGCACTGGTTTGGCACCGACGATTTGGGACGAGATGTTCTCAGCCGCATCATCTATGGCGCGCGCATATCCCTTTATGTTGGCATTTTCTCCGTGACGCTCGGCATGATCGCCGGTGTATTGCTCGGACTGCTGGCCGGATATTATGGCCGCTGGCTCGACATGCTGATCATGCGCGGTTCCGACGTCTTGTTCGCTTTTCCGGGCATGTTGCTGGCAATCGCCGTCGTGGCTATTCTTGGTCCGGGGCTGAACAACGTGATCATCGCGGTCGCGGTATTCAGCGTGCCGGTATTTGCCCGCATCGTGCGCGCCGCCACGTTATCGATCAAACAAAGTGCCTATGTCGAAGCGGTTCGCTGCGTCGGCGCGCCGGACAGGGTGGTGATTTTACGCCATATCCTGCCGGGTACGCTGTCGAACGTGATCGTCTATTTCACCATGCGTATCGGTACCAGTATTCTGACAGCCGCCAGCCTGAGTTTTATCGGTCTGGGGCCGGAACCGGACGTGCCGGAGTGGGGCAATATTCTGGCGATGAGCCGCAATATGATGATGGCGGGCAAATGGAACGTCAGCGTGTTCCCGGGGCTGGCGATATTCCTCACGGTTCTGGCATTTAATCTGCTCGGCGACGCGCTGCGGGATACGCTGGATCCTAAACTGAAAAAGTAATAGCCACTGAACAGCTGAAACGGAAAACTGATGCCTCCGCAACAACATGAAGATGAATTTCAGCAGCAGGCGCTGTCTGCTTTGCTGCAACGCTGGCGCACGTCGCGCCAGATTTTTCGCCCGCGTTTCCCGTGCGGAGCCACCAACTCTCTGACTGATGTGTCCGGCGTGACTGTCGGACACAGCACGCTGGCCGCCGGAGATGTGCAGACCGGCGTCACCGCCATCGTGCCGCCGGGCGATAATCTGTATGAAAAACCGCTGCCGTGCGGCGTGGCGGTGTTAAACGGTTTCGGTAAACCGATGGGGCTGATTCAGGTGATGGAACTGGGCGAACTGCAAACGCCGGTGCTGCTCAGCAATACCTTCGCCACTGGCACATTATTCAACGCGATGGTGAAACGCAGCTGCCAGCAATTCCCGCAAATTGGCCGCCCGGACTCCACCATCAATCCGGTCATCCTTGAGTGCAACGATTTCTATTTAAACGATATTCAGGCGATGGCTGTCAGTGAAGACGATGCGCTGACCGCACTCGACGGCGCGACAAAAACCTTCGCCCGTGGCAGCGTGGGTGCCGGACGGGGCATGAGTTGTTTCGGGTTAAAAGGTGGCATCGGTACGGCCTCACGCTGGTGCGAAACGCTAAACGCGACATTAGGCGTACTGGTGCTGGCGAACTTTGGCAAACTCTCTGAACTGACCCTCGACGGCGTACGTGCCGGAGATGCCATCGCCCAAATCCAGACGCAACTGGCCCCGCAGGTAGATGCGGGTTCGATCATTATTGTGATGGCCTGCGACCGTTATCTCGACAGCCGCCAGCTCGGACGCATCGCTAAACGCGCCGGTGCCGGGTTAGGCCGTCTCGGCAGTTACTGGGGCCACGGTTCAGGGGATATCGCGCTGGCGTTTTCCACCCAACGTGACGGTGTCACATTACCGGATGCCGAACTTGAGCCTTTGCTGGCGCTGGCGGCAGATGCTACAGAACACGCTATTATTGATGCCTTACTGAGTGCAGAAACCGTCTGCGGATTCGACGGACATTACCGGCTGGGGTTGAGTGAAGTATTAGATAATCTGGCGAACTAGCCTGGCTCCTTCCCCTCTCACGAGGGGAAGGCTGGGATGGGGGGTGGGTTTTGCCTCCGTCTGGTAACCAAACCAAGAAGGGAACGACTGATGAAAGTGTTTATCTCTGCGGATATTGAAGGTATTGCAGGCGTAATGCGCCCGGAACAATGCAGCCCGGGCAACGCCGATTACGACGCTGCCCGTGCGCTGATGGAAGGGGAAGTCAACGCCGCCATCGACGGCGCATTTGCCGGTGGCGCGATGGAAGTCACCGTTGCCGACAGCCACGCGATGATGCAAAACCTGCGTGCCGATAAAATCGACCCGCGTGCCCGTCTGGTACAGGGCAAACCGCGCGGTTTGTCGATGGTCGAAGGGTTGCAGCAACAGCAATACGACGGCCTGATGTTTGTCGGCTATCACACTGCCGCGGGCGAAAACGGCGTACTGGCGCATACCATCAATGGCCGCGCCTTTTACCGCGTTAAACTCAACGGCAACGTGGTCGGCGAAAGCGACTTATATGCCGCTGCCGGTGCGGAACTTAACGTTCCATTGTGGCTGGTCACCGGCGACGATCACCTCGAAACCTGGATCCGCCGTTATTACCCTGAATCGCAATATGTCTGCGTCAAACGGGCGATTTCCGCCAATGCGGCCGAGTCCGACAGCCCGTCTATCGCCTGTGCAAAAATCCGCAAACAGGCGACGATTGCGGTCAGCAAACCTGCACCGCTCACCGCCGCAAGATTCAGCGCGCCTTATCATCTTGAGCTGATGACCGCCAAACCGGTACTGGCAGATTTATTCTGTCTGATCCCGGGCGTTGAGCGTCTTGATGCGGTCACTGTCGGTTATCACAGCCCGACCGTCGCCAACATTATCAGCCTGTTAAGTGCCTTCTCGTACTTAGCGACCACGCAGAAATAGGGCAGGAATGCGTTTACGCCACATCGAAGTGTTTCAGGCGGTCTTACAGGCGGGCAGCGTCAGCGGCGCGGCGCGTTTGCTCAACGTGTCGCAACCCAACGTCAGCCGCGTACTGAATCACGCTGAGCAGCAACTGGGTTTTACCTTGTTCGACCGAACGCCGCAGGGATTAATCGTGACGCCGGAAGGTCGGCGGTTAATGCCGGAAGTCGAGGCGCTGTTCAGCCATATCCAGGCCATCGGCGAGCTGGCAGAACAGCTGCGACAAGGCGAAGGGCAGCATGTACGCATCGGTTCTGCGCACGCGCTGGGGCATAGCGTGATGGCACCGGTGCTGGTGGATTTCCGCCGTCAGACGCCCGGCGGCAGCGTCGAACTGGTGACCGGACATTTCAACACCCTGAGTCAGGACCTGCTGCAATACAAAATGGATTTCGCGCTGGCGTTCGGCGAGCAGGCCACACAGGAACTGGTCGCCGAGTCGATTTATCAGGGCAATATGGTAGCGCTGCTGCCAAAAGATTCGGACGTCGAAGGGCCGGTATCGCTCGCCTGGCTGTGTGAAAACGATCTGCTGATGTTGCAGCAGCAGGATCCGCTGGGTCAGGTGCTCAACCGCGTCCTGCGGGAAAACGGTCTGATGCCGCATTCTGCGCTGTTCATCAAAACCTACTCGGTGATCGCTGACATGGTGCTGGCTGGCGGCGGTGTCGGCGTGGTCGATACCTTTACCGCCCGGCGGTATGTCGATCAGCTGAAGATTGTGCCGGTGGTGGAACCGCTGCCGTTTGAGGTGATTCTGCTTAGCAGGCGGGACCAGCCGGCATCGCAGGCATCGAACCGGCTGAAACAACTGATACGTAGTAAGCTGTGGGATCTCAGAATTCAGGGAGTCTGAGCCTTACTCCCTCCCCTGCGAAGGGGAGGGTTGGGGTGGGGTATTAAAGTAAAATCAAAGAGTTGATGTTAGCTTTACTCTGGTGTTAGCCCTTAAAACCCCCTCCCAACCTCCCCCTTCGCAGGGGGAGGAGCAGAGTCATGGCCGCTTTAGCCCTATCGCTACGGGCATCCCAAAAACTAATTAATTTTTGCCCCGAGCACCTCAACCCTCTCAATCCCCCTCCTGACATCTTCAAATGTAATATCGCCTGGCATGTTCGCCATATCAGGCGTGCTCAGGCTCCGGTCGATAATCACCGCCAGATCCTGCTCAGTCAGCCCTGTCGCGATATGCGCTAACTGCGTCGGAACGGCGCTGGCGCGGGCGAGGGCGATAGCGGTCAGCAACTCCTCGTCGCTGCGGTTTTCCAGTGCCAGCAGGCACAGATTGCCGTAACCCACCAGCAGGCCATGGGCGATGTGGCGGGTTTTCGGGCAGGCGGTGAAACCTTCATATAATGCGTGGGAAGCGCCAGTGTGTGCGCCGTTGCTCATGATGGAAGTCAGTCCGGCGTAGAGGAAAATGGCGTCGAGCACCTGTTCGAGAGCGTTGTTGGCTTTGCCGTCTTGTACGGCGAAACAGGCGTCAGCGGCGAAGTGTTCGATAAGCGTATAGCAGAGTTCACTGTTGGTTCGGGCGACACCCGCCAGGCCGGTAAGCTGACTGAGGTCGCTGATGGCGCGGTATTCATACCATTTTGCCAGCGTATCGCCGATCCCCGCCGACAGCCATTGCAGCGGGGCGGTCGCCAGCAAATCAGCGTCGATGACCGCTGCGGCGGGGCCGCAGGGTAATGGCATCATGTCGCGGAACTCGCCGTCCTGATGATAACGGAACGCCAGCGACGTCACCGCTGAACAGGTGCCCGCAATGCTCGGTAAGGTTACTACCGGAATATTACAGGCCACGCCAGCCGCTTTGGCGGTGTCCAGTGCTTTGCCGCCGCCGGTGGCGATAATCACTTCCACGCCTTGCGTGCGGAACACGTCGGCCAGCCGGTTGATTTCCTCCTGACAACAGACGCCGCCGAAGATTTCACTGCCCAGATAACTGACCATCTGCTGCTCGAGCTGATCGGCGACTTTCGCCTCGACGCTGGCAATGGCGCGTTGGCCGCCCACTAACATTGCCCGCTGGCCTAAACGTCCGCACATCGCGCCCAGATGTTTAATGGCGCCGCGTCCGCGCAGGACGCTGGCAGGAAATACCAAACGATGGGTGAACATGCATGCCCTCATAAACCGGAGTGTTTTATGAAGTATAGAAGGCGCGCCGTGTAACGGAGGAATATCAGCGGCGGTGCTGTTGTACCGCCTCGTGAGTTTTGCGCAATGCCTCACGTGCGCCCGGCAGACGCTGCGCCACGCCCATATACAGGCAGTCAATAATCAGCAACTGGCTGGTGCGGCTGGCCATAGCAGCGGCACGAAAACCCATTTCGCGATTGCTGGTTCTCAACACAACATCCGCTTTGCGGGCGACGGCGGCGCGGCCATTGGCGGTGATCGCCAGTGTCGTTGCGCCGGCGGCTTTAGCCTGCGACAGGGCTTCCACCACTCCGGCGGTTTTACCGGAGTGAGAAATTGCCAGCGCGACATCCCCGGCAGCAAGCTGACAGGCGCTCACCAGACTTTCATCGGTGCTGCCGTAAGTCTGGGCGACAACGCCGATACGCCGCAGTTTCTGGCAGAAATCCTGCGCGACCAGCGCCGACGCACCGGCACCGTAAATATCAATCCGCCGGGCCTGCGAAAGAAACGCCACTGCTTGTTCGAGCATCGCCGCGCTCAGTAACTGCGTGGTTTCATTCGCCCCTTTAACTTCAAATTCCAGCAGCTTTTGCAGGATTTGCTTAGGCGAATCGTTCTCGCCGATATTCGCGGCCAGCGGCATATCGACAGGCATCGGGCTGGAGGACTCTGCCGCTAACGCCAGCCGCAGCGCCGGATAGCCACTGAAACCGAGCCGTTTGCTGGTGCGTACCACCGTGGCGGTGCTGGTTTGCGCGGACTTTGCCAGCTCCATCACACCCATATTGGCGACGCCCGGCGGATCGAGCCGGATCATCGTGATGATGCGCGTTTCCGCCGGAGAAAAGCTGCCCTGTAATGCGTTCAGTCGCGCCTGCAAATGGGTGTCACTCATGGCTATTCGTCCAGATCGCGTAAATGGTCGTCTTTGCGCAACGACATCAGCGCAAACAGGCTGACCACGCAGGTGGCGACCACGTAATACGCCGGAATATCGAGATTGCCGGTTTCTTTAATCAGGCCGGTGATGATCAGTCCCGCACAGCCGGAGAACACGGCGTTCGACAATGAATAGGATAATCCCAGACCGGTATAACGCACGCGGGTCGGAAACATTTCCGCCAGCATCGCCGGACCCGGACCGGCAATCATCCCGATCGTCGCACCGGCAATCAGCACCGCAATGCCTTTCGCCAGCAGGCTGCTTTCAGGATTTTGCAGCAGATGCAGCAGCGGGAAACTCAGCACAATCACCGCGAATACGGCAATCATCATCACTTTCTTGCGACCGATTTTATCGCTCAGCCAGCCGGAGGGCAGAATAGCCAGTGCGAAACCGACGTTTGCCAGTACGGTTGCTACCAGCGCCTGTAAAAATGTGGCGTGCAGCGAGGTTTGCAGATAAGAGGGCATGACCACCAGGAAAGTATAACCGCCCGCAGACCAGCCCATCATGCGCCCAATCCCCAGCGCGATGGCCTTAGCGGTGGCAATGGCAGAGGCTTTTTCTGCCGCCGTTTTCTGCACTTTCGGCCCGGCTTTTTTACTGGCGACAAAGTTTGGCGTTTCATCGAGTTTCAGGCGCAGATACAGCGCCACCAGCCCCATCGGCAGCGCCAGCAGGAAAGGAACACGCCATCCCCAGTCTTTCATCTGCGCTTCAGGCAACGTCTGAACCAGCAACGCCACCAGCGCTACGCCGGTCAGCAAGCCCAGCGACACGGTAAACGACTGCCACGCGCCATAAATGCCACGTTTACCTTTCGGTGCAAATTCGGTCATCAGCGACACCGCTCCGCCAAATTCACCGCCCGCAAACAAGCCCTGGAACATGCGCATCAGCGTCAGCAACAGCGGGGCGGCCACACCAATCTGCGCGTACGTCGGCAGCAAACCAATGATCGCCGTGGCGAGTGTCATCAGCAGAACGACGGCAATCAGTGTCGGCTTGCGGCCAATGCGGTCACCGATGCGACCAAAAATGATCGCGCCAACCGGACGGCAGAAAAATGCCAGCGCGAACGACGCATACGTCAGGAGTAAACCGGTCATGCCGGTCTGGCCTTCCAGCGTGAAAAAGTTACCGGCGATGATCGTCGCCAGATAGCCGTAGACACCGAATTCATACCATTCAATAAAGTTGCCGACAGAACCGGCGACGAGTGCGCGACGTGACTGGCTGGCGCTGGCGACTGCGGGAGAAACCTGGCGGGTCATCATAAACCTCACAAGAAAAAGAAAATGGCGGGCGAATTAAGATGTAAATAATTTTCTAAATTTCGGTGATTATTATGTCAATAATTTTCATGTATTGAACAAAATAAAAGCGGGAAGTGTGGGGTCAGGCAGGTTTTTTGGCATAAAAAAAGGCTGCGCCTCGAAAGGAGCAGCCTGTTTAACGCGGTGCGATTACAGCGTGTGGATGTCGATGCCGTCACCGATATTGCTTTTCTGGTAGTAAGCCCGCGGGACTTCTACCTGGTACTGTTTGTCAGCGTAAGCGACTTCCAGAATAAAACGTTCGTTCTCATAAGATTCCACCGGAATAAATCCGAAGAACCCTTCCGTGACGCTGATCGTCCGGGAAGACGGAATCGCGTAACGATGAACAATCCTTGCTCTGAGCGGTTCTTGCTTGCCAGTTAACGTATTCCATACGCGGTTAACGGGTTGCGCCAGAGAATCAATCACCTCTGAGGCCAGCGAGTTAAGAGCGGAGGGCCAGCTCTTCGGTGTTTTCATAGTCATGATAAATACCTCGTTGGTCTATATAACCCAATTCTTATAATTATCCGCTGCTAAGATCCAATCATTTTTTACGCTAAGTTTATTCAGGTTTTGTAAGTGGCTGGCAGATCTGCAAATTACTCCGCAAGAGTTTTACGTCTTTTGCCAGATTTTCGCTCTGCTAGCAATAACGGGCAGGAAGGACACATGGCGTGATCGGCCAGATCGTAGCGCAGACAACATTGCTTGCGGTATTGCGGGCTGTCAGGGTCGGAGGGATCTTCCGCACGCAGCGGCTGGAATAACGGATTTTTGCCGCCATAACGCAGCTCCCGCGACGCCATCAGTTGCATACCGTCAGAGATATCGGCATTGACCAGCTCCGCCTGTTTGACGCCCCAGCCGACGCGTATTGCGGCATTGCTCCAGTAAATGCCCGGTTTCAGACCGGAGAATTCGGCCAGCGCTTCGCAAACAGGGCGTAATTGCTGCTCGATCATCACATCGAAACGCGCCATAGGCTCGGCGGACGTCAGCGCTTCGCCTTCGCCATCCAGATAAATCTGCGCCGGTAAGCCTTCTTCCTGCATACACAGATAGACATTTTCAGCAGCGATTGGCAGCTGCCAGCCATGGCGCAAGGAGACGATCACCCAGCTTGGCAGCAGCGTGGCGAAATACCATTGTGACCACATCGAGATCCGCGCCCGGCGTGTATCGCACTTCGCGGCATCGGCCGCATTGGCGTCCAGATAGCGTTTGAGCACGCTGGCACAACCTTCCGCCGTCGTAAGATGCGACATCGGCACGGCGTTAGTCACCAGCGGCGACATCGGTTTGAAAGTGTCGGCGACCCAGCTCACAGGCGTTTCGCGGAAACTGTCGAGGAGTGTTTGCATCATTGCGTTATGAAGTCATTCGGCTTGGTAAATCATGGGAATAGAGTAACGAATATTAAAGCGGAATAGTAATGATTTCGATTTAGATTGAGGGTTTTTGCCTCCCGCAGTTCAGGGGAGGCCGGGAGGGGGTTTAGCAGACGACGCTGACGCCAGCTTGTTTCAAAATCTCACGCACAATTTTCTGTTTGTCATTGCTCAGCGGCAGCGCCGGTTTGAGTGAATGCACCGGCATTCCACTGATGACCTGTGAAATGGCGTATTTAATGACGTTGTAAATTGGCGTATCCAGCGTGTAAAGCGGCGGCAGAAATGACAACCGTTGTTGCAGTGCGACGGCGGTGGCGAAATCTTTCTCTTTAAAGGCGCGGTAAATTCCACAGGTCAGCTGCGGGGCGAAATTGGCGCTGGCGGGGATTGCACCATCGCCGCCGAGGATCAGCGTACCGAACAGATATTCATCGTACCCGGAGAACACCGCGAAATCAGGGCGCTCAGGTTTCACGGCCTGTATCGTTTCGCGGATGTGGTTCAGGCTGTCGACGGTGTCTTTCAGGCCGACAATGTTCGGGCATTCCAGTGCCAGACGTTTGATCAGACTGACGGGCAACGGCTGCCCGGTCAGCCCCGGATAGTTGTACATAATCACCGGTAAACCCGCGTTTTCAGCAATCGTGCGGTAATGCAGATACAGCGCTTCTTCAGTCACCGGATTGTAATAAGGATTCACCACCACCACGCCATCCGCACCGACGCTTTTCGCATGCTGCGCGAACGCCAGTGTTTCTGCTGTGCCAGGATGCGCTGCGCCAATCAGGACGGGAACGCGTCCGGCAACGTGCTGAGTACAGAACTCCGCCACTTCGTGACGCAGCGCCTGCGACATATGCGCAAATTCCCCGGCACTGCCGAGAAAAAACAGGCCGTTTACGCCGCCTGCAATCGTAAAATCAATCAGACGCGCCATCCCCTGACGGTCAAGCTGCTCGTTCTCATTCAGGATTGTCGCGACAGGTGGGATCACGCCATGAAACAGTGGACTGGTCATACATTCGTTCTCCATATGAAAGTGCAAAGTACTCAACACTCCATTTATAGAACGCTGTTTCAAATTTTTATAGCGATGGGATCGAATTACAGTGATTTAGCTAATATTTGGGAGGGAAGTCACAAAGGCGGGGGTAACTCCCTCCCCTGCGAAGGGGAGGGTTAGGGTGGGGTATTAAGGTCAAAAACTGATGTTAAGGTTTGTTTAAACAGGGTGTTAGCCCTTAAAACCCCTTCCCGTCCTCCCCCTTCGCAGGGGGAGGAGCAGGGCAAAACCCGCTCGCGGTGCAAAGTGAAACACTGTCAACTCCCTCCCCTGCGAAGGGGAGGGCTGGGGAGGGGTATTAAGGTCAAAAACTGATGTTAAGGTTTGTTTAAACAGGATGTTAGCCCTTAAAACCCCCTCCCGTCCTCCCCCTTCGCAGGGGGAGGAGCAGGGCAAAACCCATTCACGATGGAAGGAAAACCAAAACTACATCACCAGCGCCTGTCCGTCTTTGCGCGATTCAGTGCCCGCCAGATAACCGCCTGCCGGATTAGTGACAATCACCTGCGCGCCGCCGAACGAATGGCCGCCGAGCGGGTCTTCGACGATCAGCTCATGACCCATCGCGCGCAGTGCAGCCAGCGTGTTGTGATTGAAGGTCGATTCGATCGCCACCTGACGCCCGCCGTTAATCCGCCAGCGTGGCGCATCTATCGCGGCCTGCGGATTTTGTTTATACAGCATCACGCGCAGCGCCAGTTGCAGATGTCCCTGTGCCTGCATCGGACCGCCCATCAGGCCAAATGACATCAGCGGTTTACCTGCGGCGTCCTGGGCAAAGGCCGGAATGATCGTATGCAGCGTGCGTTTGTTCGGCGCGACACAGTTGGCGTGTGCCGCATCGAGAGTAAATCCACAGCCACGGTTTTGCATGCTGAGACCGGTGCCCGGCACCACGACGCCGGAACCAAAGCCCATGTAATTCGACTGAATGAAAGAGACCATCATGCCGCTGGAATCGGCCGCTGTCAGATACACTGTGCCGCCCGGACGCGGTGCGCCGTAGGTCACGTCGCTGGCTTTGCTGCGGTCGATCAGTTTCGCGCGTTGTGCCAGATAATCGTCGTTAAGAAACAGTTGCGGATCGAAGAACATATGCTCGCTGTCGGTGACGTGCTGATCCAAATCCGCCAGCGCCAGTTTCATCGCTTCAATGCACAGGTGCGTGGTTTCGACCGAGTCAACCGGCTGGCTGCCGATATCCAGTTTGTCGAGAATGCCCAGTGCGATCAGCGTGGCGATACCCTGACCATTCGGTGGCAGTTCATGAACCGAACCGCCCGCGAAAGACTGCTGCATGGTTTCCACCCAGTCGGCTTTGTGATTCGCCAGGTCGTCCAGCGTCAGCGCGCCGCCGTGGGCCTGACTGTGCGCCACCATTTTTTCTGCCAGTTCACCGCGATAAAACGCTTCGCCTTCAGTTTTGGCGATCAGTTCCAGTGAATCCGCCAGTGCGGGATTACGGAAAATTTCACCGATTTTCGGCGCACGACCTTCGGGCGCGAAACACTCCATAAAGCCCGGCTGGTTATGCAGTTTTTTGACCGCGATTTCCCACAGGCGGCCAATCAGCGGCGATACCGGAAAACCGTTACGGGCATAATCAATCGCCGGTTGTGCCAGCGTGGTCAGCGGCAGGGTACCGAAGCGTTTTGCCAGCGCCACCCAGCCGGAGACTGCGCCCGGTACGGTGACGGCATCCCAGCCGTAGGTCGGCACGGCGTCCAGACCTTTAGCGGCGAAATATTCCGGTGTCCACGCGGCGGGTGAACGGCCTGAAGCATTCAGTCCGTGGGCTTTTTTGCCGTCCCAGATAATAGCGAACGCGTCGCTGCCTGCGCCGTTGCCGCTTGGTTCAAGCACGGTCAGGGCGATAGCGGTGGCGATGGCCGCATCGGCGGCATTTCCGCCCAGCATCAGCATTTTCATACCGGCCTGTGCGGCCAGCGGTTGTGACGCGCAGACCGCATTAGCCCCCATCATCGAGGGACGCAGGGTCGGATAAGCTACGTTAAAATCGTAATTCTCAGACATGTTTCTTCCTTAAAAAAGCGGCAAACGGTTTATTCAGAACGCGGGTCGAGCGCATCACGCAGCCCGTCACCCAGCAAATTGAAACCCTGTACGGTCAGGAAAATCGCCAGACCGGGAAAAATCGACATCCACGGCGACTGCTCCAGGAAACTGCGCGCAGTATTAAGCATCGCACCCCATGAGGCGTCCGGCGGTTGCTGGCCGAGGCCGAGAAACGACAGGCTGGCTTCGGTGATGATCGCCGAGGCAATGGCCAGCGTCGCCTGCACCAGAATCGGCGACAGCACGTTCGGCAGCACATAGCGCCAGAGGATCCAGCGGTCGGGCAGACCAATCGCCCGCGCGCCTTCAATGTATTCCTCGTTGCGGATACTCATCACCTGCGCTCGCGTCAGGCGGGCGAAAATCGGCATGGCGGAAAGCCCGATAGCGATCATCGCATTGCCCAGACTCGGACCGAGGAACGCGCCCAGCGCAATCGCCAGCACCAGAAACGGACACGACAGCAGCGCCTCAACCACGCGGGAAATCACGCTGTCCAGCCAGCCTTGCCAGAAACCGGCGATAAGGCCGAGCGGCACGCCAATCACAATCGCGATAATCACCGACACACAACCGGCCATCAGCGAGGTGCGTGCCCCCCAGAACAGGCGCGATAAAATGTCGCGGCCCAGCTCATCGGTACCCAGCCAGTGCAGGGCAGAAGGCGCTTTACGCACTGCCATGAAATCAGCTTTGATCGGATCAAACGGTGAAATCCACGGCGCAAGTAAAGCCAGCAGGGCGAAGGTGACGACCAGTACTGCGCCAATCACCGCGCTTTTATTACGCAAAAATTTGCGCAGCACACGATTAGGTTCGCGGACAGGGAGTGACGTTGTCACGGAAATCACAGATACGCTCATCTCAGGCTCTCCGCATACGTGGGTTGACCAGCACATACAACACGTCGGCCAGCAGGTTCATCAGCAGAAAACCGACCGCGACCACCATTACCACGCCCTGAACTACGGCGTAATCACGGTTAAACACTGAATCGACGATCATTTTGCCAAAGCCCGGAATGGTGAATACCTGCTCGCTGAGCACCGCGCCGCCCAGAAGTTCGCCGAACAGCAAGGTGGTCAGCGTGATGATCGGCACCAGCGCATTGCGAAGCGCGTGTTTCATGATCACCATTTTTGGCAGCAGCCCTTTGGCACGGGCGGTACGGATGTAATCGGCTTTCAGCACCGCAATCATCGCCGCACGCGTATGGCGCATCAGCGTGGCGGAAAGGCCGGTGCCGAGCACCGCCGCAGGCAGCAACATGGTTTTCAGGTTTTGCAGCGGATCTTCTGAGAACGGCACGTAACCGGACGCCGGAAGCCAGTGCAGTTTCACCGAGAACAGCATAATCAGCAGCACACCCAGCCAGAAATGGGGGATTGAAATCCCCGACAGCGCCAGAAAATTGGTGCCGTTATCTATCCAGGTGCCTTTGTTCACCGCCGCCAGCACGCCCATGGTGATGCCGATGATCAGCGCCACAATCATCGCCAGCAGCGAAAGTTCGAGCGTCACCGGCAGTTTGCTGGCGATCAGCTGTAACACCGGTTCCTGAGTGCGCAGCGAGGTGCCGAAATCACCGCGCAGCGCGTTGCCGACCCAGTGGAAATACTGGCTGGGGATCGGATCATTCAGATGGTATTGCTCGCGTAACTGCGCAATGACTGCCGGATCCCGTTCCTCGCCAGCCATCGCGGTGATCGGGTCGCCCGGCAGCAATTTCTGCAACGAGAACACCATCAGCGTGACCAGAAACAACGTCGGTATGGCTGAAATCAGCCGTTTCACCACCAGTTCTAACATTGTCTTTCCTCAGGCAATTACTTGTTCAGCGCCAGACCCTGCAAACGGATCAGCCCGTCGGCGTAAGGCACGAAACCGGTCACTTTCTTGTTGATACCGAAAATGCGCGGTTCGAAGTACAGATACACCAGCGGATCGTCGAGGTTTTCCTGTACAACGACCTGTTTGTAGAGAGCTTTACGCTTCTCCACATCGCTGGTCAGACGGGCTTCCTGCAACCACTGGTCAACCTGTGGATTGCTGTATTTGCCATCGTTCAGGCCGCCTTTGGTATTGAGGAACGAGAAGATATTACCGTCGGGATCCGGGCGTCCTGACCAGCCGGACATGCTCATTTTGAATTCACCGCTTTGCTGGCGATCCAGCAGCGTGGCGTATTCGGTCATTTGCAGATTCAGGTTGATGCCCGCTTCGCTGACCATCGCCTGAAGCACCTGCGCTACCTGCTGGGACGTCGGGTTGTTGGCGACCAGGAAATCAATGGTCAGCGGCGTTTTCACACCGGCTTCCGCCAGCAGCGCTTTGGCTTTTTCGATATCGCGTTTTGGCACCGGAATGTCGGCGTGATACGGGCTGGCAGGCGAGAAGGCCTGATTCGCCGGCGTGTACTGCCCCTGGAACACCACCTGATTCAATGCGTCGCGGTCAATCGCCAGCGATAATGCCTGACGTACACGGGCATCTTTCGCCAGCGGTGTATTGGTGTTGGCGGTGCCGTTGGCGAGATTAATTGTCAGCCCCATATACCCCAGGCCGGTGGTGCTGGCCAGTTGCAGATTGCTGTCGGCTTTCACCGTGGCGGTGTCGCTGGCGGCAATACCTTCGGTGATATCCAGATCACCCGCACGCAGGTTAGCCAGGCGCACGGACGCATCCGGGATCGGCAGGAACACCACTTTATCGAAGTGATATGCTCCTTTGTTCCAGTAATTTTCAAACCGTTTCAGCACGATGCGATCCTGCTGAACGCGGCTGACAAACTCATACGGGCCGGAACAGACCGGATGTGCCGCCACGTTGCCTTTGGCCGTTGCCTCTGGCGCCATCATGGTGCCCGCGCGGTCAGTCAGTTGCATCAGCAGCGCGGCATCCGCCGTTTTCAGATGGAAAACCACGGTGTATGGCGCGGTGACTTCCACGGATTCAACCGAGGACAGCTCACTTTTACGCAAAGAACCCGGCAGCGTCAGATAACGTTCGATGTTGTATTTCACTGACTGCGCATCGAATTTTTCGCCGTCCTGGAAAGTCACGCCTTCGCGCAAATTCAGGGTGAGCGTTTTGCCATCCTCGCTGTACGCCCAGTCTTTCGCCAGACCCGGTACGATTTGCAGATGTTGATCGACATCGACCAGCCTTTCGCACATGGCGCTGAACACGAAACGCCCGTAATAGGTGCGCGCCGTGGCCGGATCCAGCATGTCAGGATCGCTGCCAAGGCCGATACGCAGGGTGCTTTCCGCATGGGCGAGGCCCGCAGACGTCAGCAACATGAAGGCCGGAATGCAGGCAGTTAAGCGGGGTGCAAATTTCATGGTCGGGTTCCCAGAGTTGATGTCGGAGTGGAAAGTGAAAGCCGGTTCTGGCTCGCTTGTTCAAACAGCGCACGCCGTAAGGTGAAAGCGGCGGACGGCGGCGGAACCAGCACCGAAGTGCGATCCCGTTGCAGTTCGCTCCAGCGGTGGCAGGCCACCATGCGGTTGTCACTGACGGTTTCAAGTTGCGGCTCCACCAGACGACATTCGTCGGTGGCGTAGGCGCAGCGGGTATGGAAACGGCAGCCGGTCGGCATATTGGCCGGATTGGGCATATCGCCCTGCAGCAGCGGCACCGGACGTTTCACCCCCGGTGCGAGCTGTGGCGCGGAAGCGATCAGCGCCTGGGTATACGGATGCAGCGGCTGGTCAAAAATGTCATCGGTGCTGGCGAGTTCGACGATTTGCCCGAGGTACATCACCGCCACGCGGTCGCTCATGTGGCGGATCACCGCCAGACCGTGCGCGACGACGATCATCGTCAGGCCAAACTGCTGTTTAAGATTTTCCAGCAAATTGACTACCTGCGCCTGTACCGACACATCCAGCGCCGACACCGGCTCATCACCCAGCAGCAGTTTTGGCGATGACGCCAGTGCACGCGCAATGCCGATACGCTGGCGCTGACCGCCGGAAAACTCATGCGGATAACGGTTACTGAATGCGGCGGGCAGGCCGACGGTAGTCAGCAGTTCGCGCACTTTGGCCTGCCTGTCCGCTTTGCCGCTGACGATGTTGTGCAACCACAGGGGTTCGCCAACGATTTCTTCTACCGTCATGCGCGGGTTGAGCGAGGCAAACGGATCCTGAAAAATGATTTGCAGGTCGCGGCGCAGCTTTTTCATCTGCTCAGCAGAAAACTGTTTGAGGTTTTCGCCTTCATAAAACACGTCGCCGTCGGTGGCGCTGAGCAATTGCAATAAAAGACGTCCAAGGGTCGATTTTCCCGAGCCGGATTCGCCGACAATCGCCAGCGTTTCGCCATGCCAGACGCGCAGCGAAATGCGATCCACCGCCTGCACGATTTTGGGTTTCGTGAACAGCGTTGAAGGGCCTTTGAAGACTTTGGTCAGCCCGGCGGCTTCCAGAATGGGGCGGGGTGCGAGACTCATGCGCAGGCTCCTTCAGCGGACAGGGCAAAAAAATTTTCCAGCGGCGCATAAAAACAGGCGACGTGGTGCGAAGACTGATGCAGCGGATGCAACGCCGGACGTTCCTGATGGCAGCGCGCATCGGCAAACGGACAGCGCGTCGAAAACCGGCAGCCTTTCGGCATGTCTTTCGGCAGCGGTACGGCACCGGGAATGGTGGAAAGTGCGCCCTGACGCGAGGCCAGCGACGGCATCGACCCCATCAGCCCGATGGTGTACGGATGCTGCGGATTATTGAAAATATCGGCCACCAGACCCTGTTCGACGATTTGTCCGGCATACATCACCGCCACGCTGTCAGCGACTTCCGCCACCACGCCGAGGTCATGGGTGATCAGCAACAATGCGCTGCCGGTTTCCTGCTGAATGCGGTTGAGCAGGGCGAGGATCTGCGCCTGAATGGTGACGTCCAGCGCGGTAGTCGGTTCGTCGGCAATCAGCAATTGCGGACGGTTGATCAGCGCCATCGCAATCATCACCCGCTGGCGCATACCGCCGGAAAGCTGATGCGGATAAGCGTCCATCCGCAATTCCGGCGCAGGAATTTGCACCTTTTTCAGGATTTCCAGCGCCTGCATTCGTGCCTGTTTTTTATCCGCACCCTGATGGCGCATTACGGCTTCAGCCAGCTGATCGCCGAGTGTCAGCGCCGGATTGAGTGAGGTCATCGGTTCCTGAAAAATCATCGCCAGCTCCTGACCGCGCAGGTCTGCGTACTGGCGTTCAGAAAGTCCGAGCAGCGAGGTGTCATTCAGGCGGATATCGCCCTGCAACACATTGGCGCTGGCAGGTAACAGCCCCATCAGCGCCAGCGATGTCACGCTTTTGCCGCAACCGGATTCCCCGACCAGCGCCAGCGTTTTTCCGGCTTCCAGCTGCAAGGAAATGCCGTCGAGCACGGTCGCGGGGGAGCCGGAAAACTGCACCCGCAGGTCGCTGATATGTAAAAGCGGCGTGACGGGTTCGGCCGGGTCAGTCATCAGTAAAATCCTCGTCATCATCATTCAGGGTGGAAAGAAACGCCTGTTGCAACGCCAGAAGGTGCTCGCGCATGACTCTGGCGGCCTCTTTGGGCTGGCGTGCGGCGATGTGTTCTACGATGCGCTCATGGTGATCGTCGTAACGGTTCAGGCGCTCCTGATTTCGTGCGGCGTTACGCACCGCCAGCCAGCTTGGATCACGGCGGATGGCATCGACGGCATCGAACAATCCAAGCAACAACCGGTTACCGGCGGCATCGGCAATTGCGCGGTGAAATGCGCTGTCCCACAGTTCAATCTGATCCGGATCGCCGCGTGACATGGTTTTCACCTTGTCGAGCAGACGGCGCATCAGCTGTATCTGTTCCGGCGTGGCGCGCAGTGCGGCGTATTTCGCCAGCCCCGGTTCGATCTGCAAACGCGCTTCCATCACTTCCTGCAAGTTCGATTGCTTCGGTAACGTCTGCAAACTCAGCGGCTGCGCAGGACCGTTCGGCCCGATGAACGTGCCTTTCCCCTGTTTGCGCCACACGCGGCCTTCTTCTGCCAGCACATCCAGCGCCCGGCGGATTTCACGGCGGCCGACGTCAAACATCTGCATCAGATCGCGTTCCGCCGGTAACGGCTGAGTCTGATCCGGATGCTGCTGTATCAGCTGACGCAGCTGTTCCAGTGCTGAGTTCGAGGTCCCGTTAGAAGGGGACAGCGCCCCGGAATTCGTTGGCATATTTCAGTTTCCCGCTGGGAATTAAATCGTTAATCAGTCTTTTGCATTTTCTGAACCAATTTTGTAATGGTTCATGAGAAAGTTAGGCAAAACGGCAAATTTGTTTTTAATTTCAAACGACTAAAAATTACACGCTTTAATCGGAAGATCGGTTTCAGTATTTCTAAGATGTTGATATCTGGCTGATATGCACGCGTGTGGTGCGTTAAATTAATGTTAACGGATCGTAATGGTGCGTGGTGTGGCGGTATGAGAAGTAGATCAAATAAGCGTAATAAGTTGGCTAATGGTTCGCTATATCGTTGCTTCACCAAAGAAGGAAAGGGTTGGGCGGGGTAATAAGGAATAATTCGCAAGTCGTAGCGGACACGGGCAGTGGTTTCGTCTGCAAGTTTGTGAGGACTGGTCAGGTTTTCGCAGAGTAGCCAGGGAATTCAGTTCAGCTCCCTCCCCTGCGAAGGGGAGGGTTGGGGTGGGGTATTAAAGTAAAATCAATAAGTTGGAGTATACTTTGACCGGGTATTAGCCCTTAAAACCCCCTCCCAACCTCCCCCTTCGCAGGGGGAGGTGCAGGGCAACAGCCACTTATGGTGTGGAGGGAAACACGGTCAGCTCGCTTCCTTTCGCAGGGGGTGGTGCAAAAACAATCGTCAGAAATAACAGCCATATATACCGCTGTTCCCCCAATCACTCCCGACAAAACCCGTGTCTAATACCTATCATCAGAGGGGTGCAAACCCAACCAGTCTTGACTCTGAGGGCTGAGGCCGTCCGAAGAAATATCCCTGGAACAACGTACAACCTTCTTCTTTCAGACGGCGGAACTGCTCGTCGGTTTCCACACCTTCCGCTGTGGTCTGAATGTCCAGACTGCGGCTCATGCCAGTAATGGCGCGGATGATCGCCAGAGCCTCGCGGCTGTCCTGCATGTCATTGATGAACGACCGGTCGATTTTGATTTTGTCGAACGGGAAGGAGCGCAGATAACTCAGCGACGAATAACCGGTGCCGAAATCATCCAGCGCAATGCGCACGCCGAGCGCCTTCAGTTTGCGCAGGATGCTGATGTTTCCCAGTGTGTTATCGAGCAATACCGATTCGGTGATTTCAACTTCCAGACGTGACGGATCCAGCCCCGAAGCTTCCAGCGCAGATTCCACCACAGACACCAGCCCGCTGTTTTTAAACTGGATCGGTGAAAGGTTTACCGCAACCGTCTGATTGCCTTTCCAGGTGGTCGCTTCACGGCAGGCTTCGTGCAAAGCAAATGAGCCAAGACTGTGGATCAGTCCTGTTTCTTCGGCAATCGGAATGAAATCGATCGGCATAATCAGTCCGTTTTCCGGATGCTGCCAGCGCATCAGCGCTTCATATCCAATGACTGCATCATGACGTGCATCGGTGATCGGCTGATAGTAAAGACGCAGCTGATTACAAGTGATTGCATCACGTAAATCCATTTCCACCACGCGGCGTTTGCGGGCGGCGGCATCCATTTCGATGCGGAAATCTTCGTAGCGGTTACGGCCATTACGTTTGGCTTCGTACAGCGCCATATCCGCACAACGCAGTAGCTGATCCGGGGTATTTTCTGCCGAATCTGCCAGCGCAATACCAATGCTCAGACCGACAGACAGCGAATGGCCGTCGATGATCACTGGCGGGCGCACTGATTCAATCAGTCGTTTAGAAATCTGATGTGCCGCTGAAATGTCTTTCAGCCCCGGCAGCACCACGGCAAATTCATCGCCGCCAATGCGCGCCAGCGTATCGTCATCACGAAGCGTCATGCGCAGACGTTTGGAAATCGCACGCAGCAGTTCATCACCAATCTGATGGCCCAGTGCGTCGTTGACGTTTTTGAAGTTATCGAGATCCAGACACAGCGTGGCGGTGTGGCTGTGGCTATAACTGTCACGCTGCAACGCCTCGCTGAGACGCTGGCTGAACAGAATGCGGTTCGGCAGGCTGGTCAGATTATCGTGGTGCGCCATGTGATGAATCCGGGCATGTGCGGCCTGTTGATCCGTCACGTCGTCGGCGATCATCATCACGTAACTGGTCTGCGGATCGTTGCCGCGGATCACCGAACTGGTGGTCTGCAACGTGCGGTCGCCGATGGCGGTCAGCAATTGCTGTTCACTGCGGTGAACCCCTTCAGCGCGCAGACACTCGTCCGACTGCTTATTGATAAAGGTGCTCAGCCCTGAACCCATGCAATCCTGCGGACGTTTACCGAGCATTTTTTCACGTGAAATGCCCAGTAAACGTTCTGCCTGACGGTTAACCAGTAAGATCTCGCGGGAAACCGCATTCTCAACAATCACGGATGACGGGATATTGGCGATGACCGTATTCAGAAACTGCGAAAGGGAAGCGAGTTGCTCACTGTTAGATTCAGCCAGTTCTTTGGCCTGTAACAATGCCTGTTCGGCTTCACGACGTTCTGTCACATCGCGGGTGATTTTGGCAAAACCTATGATTTCCCCGGCTTCACGCAACGCTTCAATAATGATGTGCGCCCAGAAGAGAGTGCCATCTTTGCGCTGTCGCCAGCCCTCGGATTCATAGCGGCCGGTTTCGCGCGCTGTTTCCAGGCCGTGCTGTGGCCAGCCGCTTTTGCGGTCTTCTTCGGTGTAAAAACACGAAAAATGCTTTCCGACCACTTCCTCGGGCGTATAACCCTTTGCCCGCTGCGCACCGGCATTCCAGTTCGCAATAATGCCATCGGGTTTAAGCATGTAAATCGCGTAGTCTTCTACGCGCTGAACCAGCAACCGATACAATACATCAGAATCTTCGCTCATTTTATTTTGCCTGCTAGCCTGCCGCCTTTACGGGGATCCTTCCGTACTAAAGTCCGGCTAAATAGTGCGCCTGTCCCGACGCATTTTTGCTGTGATGTGCGGATGAAACGTTAGCATAAGATAATTCTTACTTCGCCAAATTTTGCTTCTAACGTGCTTAAATTTAAGCGTATTTAGCAAAAAGATCGGCCTTAAGTGAAATTCACTCTTTGGGTTTTAAATAGCACGGAAGTTATCGGCAGGCGGGGAAGTAACTTTAATAAAAAGGCACACAACGTTCAGGTGTTACACGTGTTTAATCAGCATGCAAAAAAGCCGCAACAGTGTGCGGCTTGTCATGAAATTGTTTAGCCGCGATGTTCGGGCTTATTCATCTCCGGCTTTGGTTTCACCTTGTGATGAACCGGCACCGGTTTAGCTTTGTGATGCGCAGGCTGATGATGAACAACCGGCTTGTGCGTTTTATGTACCGGTTGCGGTTCTTTAACCGGCGGCTGATGCGGGCCTTCAGCAAAGACGCTGACACTCGCAACCAGCAGCGCTGCGCAAAGAACAACCATTCCAGATTTTTTCATTTTTGTTTCCTGTGTCCCGTCATGACGGTGGATCATGTTCACGCGCACAATGCAGGGCAAAGGGATAAACGACAATTCGGAAAAGGCTTAATCGGTGGTGTTTAACGGATAATTTAAACCGCGTTTACGGAAAGCTTAAGGAAGATCCGGTCCGCTCGTCACCGACTCCCGCAAAATAAGTTCCGATACAAACTTATTCTGCTCGGACAAATAACCGCCATCGAGCATGGAAATAATCTGGCTGATGACTTCGCTGACCATATCGCTGACCGGATCTTTCACGCTCGACAGCGCCGGAATAAGAAACGGCGCAGTCGGGATATTATCAAACCCGATCACCGAAACATCGGCGGGGACAGCGATTCCGGCATCATTCAGTTTCTTCATCGCGCCGATCGCCATTTCGTCGTTACTGGCAAGAATGGCGCTGAACGTCTGACCGGCGGCGAGCAGGGCTTCCACGGCGGCGGCACCGCTGGCTGCTGACCATTTGCCGGAGATAATCAATGCATCATTTATTGGTAAACCAACTGCCGTCAGCGCCTCTTTATAACCTGACAGGCGTTCAATCGCGGTCGGGGAATCCATCGAGCCGGTGATAAAAGCAATATTGCGATGGCCGCGCTCAATCAGCGCATTGGTGGCCTGGAGACCTGAACCTTTGTGATCGCAATAAATACAATGGCTCTGATGTTTTCGTAATTTACGGTTCACTACCATCACCGGCTTATTATATTTATCGATGATGTCATCCATTTCATCGACGGATAAAAAGCGCGGATAAATAATAATGCCGTCGCAACGCAAATCATGCAGAAACTGAATGGCTTCACGTTCTTCTTCGGCGCTGTGTTTGCCATCGACCAGGATCAGCTGACGTCCGTTGGCATCGAGTTTTTTGGCGGCCTGTGAGATTAACTCGCTGAAATAATTGCCGTTATACAGGGTATTGGTAACCACCAGTCCGATGCACATTGACTTGCTGGTCGCCAGATTCCGTGCCAGCAGATTCGGCCGGTAGCCCGCTTCCTCAATTGCTTTAAACACCTGATCTTTGGTTTCCTGGCTCACATATCCCTTGCCGGAAAGCACTCGGGAAACGGTGGCTTTGGAAACTCCCGCTTTATTAGCCACTTCCTGCATTGTTGACATCTGCCGCACCCAAAAAAGAAAAATTATCCGTCATTCTACACATTCCCCGCGTATTGCGATGATTTCAGCCCGGCTGAAGGCCAGCGGGAGATCGGTGTCACAAAAATAAAACAGCGTTGCAGATTTTTATTGAAGTCAGGAATAGAACTGCACATTCTCGTATGAAACCGGTTACCTATCGTTTCACAGCCTTTCATAAAAGAACCAGTACGTTGCATAAAAAGCGGTTTCACAGAAGCCAGGGCTTCTGAAGAACATTCATAACCCTATGAATCCGAGAGAGTTGTTACTCATGTCTAAAAATTTTGCAGCAATATCACAGTCGGTTGTCGCGGCAATCGGTGGTGCGGAGAATGTGGCAGCAGTGACGCACTGCATGACACGCCTGCGCTTCGTGCTGAATGACGAGTCTGCCGTCGATACCGCCACGCTGAAAGCCATTACCGGCGTGATGGGTGTGGTGCGCAATGAAAAACATTGTCAGGTAATCATCGGTAACAACGTTTCTCAGGCCTACGCTGAAGTGCTGAAACTGCTGCCGGAAGGCTTTGCTGCGGCCAGTGAGGACGCTCCGGCTAAAAGCAAAATCACGCTCAAACGCATTGGATCCGGCATTCTGGATGCGCTGATCGGCACCATGTCACCGCTGATCCCGGCGATTATCGGTGGCTCGATGGTGAAACTGCTGGCGATGATCCTGGATATGACCGGTGTTTTCGACAAGGGGGCGTCGACGCTGATTATCCTCAACACCATCGGTGACGGCGCGTTCTTCTTCCTGCCGGTGATGGTGGCAGCGTCGGCGGCAGTGAAATTCAAAACCAATATGTCGCTGGCGATTGCCATTGCCGGGATTCTGGTGCATCCGGCATTTATCGATTTAATGGCGAAAGCGGCGCAGGGGCAAAAAGTCGAATTTATTGGTATTTCGGTGACGGCGGTGAAATACACCTACACCGTCATTCCGGCGCTATGTATGACCTGGTTGCTGTCTTACATCGAAAAATGGGTCGATCGTATTACACCGGTAGTGACCAAAAACTTCCTCAAACCGATGCTGATCATGCTGATTGCGGCACCGATCGCCATCATGCTGATTGGCCCGCTGGGTATCTGGATCGGTACCGGGATTTCGGCGGTGGTGTACACCGTTCACAGTTATCTCGGCTGGCTTTCGGTCGCCATTATGGGCGCGGCCTGGCCGTTGCTGGTGATGACCGGCATGCACCGCGTGTTCACGCCAACCATTATTCAGACCATCGCCGAAACCGGCAAAGAAGGGATGGTGATGCCGTCGGAAATTGGCGCGAACCTGTCGCTGGGCGGTTCTTCGCTGGCGGTGGCATGGCGTACCAAAAACCCGGAGCTGCGTCAGACAGCGCTGGCGGCGGCGGCATCGGCGATTGTCGCCGGGATTTCCGAACCCGCGCTCTACGGCGTGGCGCTGCGCCTGAAACGTCCGCTGATCGCCTGTTTAATCAGTGGTTTCATCTGCGGTGGCGTGGCCGGATTAGGCGGACTTGCCAGCCATTCGATGGCGTCACCGGGGCTGTTTACCAGCGTGCAGTTCTTTGACCCGTCAAACCCGATGAGCATTGTCTGGGGCGCGGGCGTAATGATCCTCGCGGTGGTGATTTCCTTCTTCACCACGCTGTTACTCGGATTTGAAGATATTCCGGTGGAAACCGTGGCGCCAAAAAATACAGCGCCGGAATCAACGGTTCCCGCCGCCTTTGCGGTTTCGCAGAGCGCAGTTAAATAAATTAAAGGAGAGGATTTCTCATGGCAGCATCAGCATTTCCTGAAGGTTTTTTATGGGGCGGCGCGATTGCCGCAAATCAGGCTGAGGGCGGCAGTTTTGAAGGCGGAAAAGGCCTGACCACGGTTGATATGATCCCGCACGGCGCGCACCGTCTGGCGGTTAAAACCGGTCAGGAAAAACGTTTCTCACTGAAAGAAGACGAGTTTTATCCGGCGCATCAGGCGATTGATTTCTATCACCGTTATAAAGAAGACATCGCGCTGATGGCTGAAATGGGCTTTACGGTGTTCCGCACGTCAATTGCCTGGAGCCGGATTTATCCCAACGGCGATGAACTGACGCCGAACGCGGAGGGGATCGCGTTTTACCGTGACGTGTTTGCCGAATGCAAAAAGTACGGCATCGAACCGCTGGTCACGCTGTGCCATTTCGATGTGCCGATGCATCTGGTGATCGAATACGGGTCGTGGCGTAACCGTAAAATGGTCGAGTTTTTTGCGCGTTATGCGCGTACCTGTTTTGAAGCGTTCGACGGACTGGTGAAATACTGGCTGACGTTTAACGAGATTAATATTCTGCTGCACAGCCCGTTCTCCGGCGCGGGTCTGGTCTTCGAAGAAGGTGAAAATCAGGAGCAGGTAAAATATCAGGCCGCGCATCATGAGCTGGTTGCCAGTGCTTTAGCGACCAAAATCGCCCATGAAGTGAATCCGCAAAATCAGGTCGGTTGTATGCTGGCGGGCGGGAATTTTTATCCGCAAACCTGCAAGCCTGCGGATGTCTGGGCAGCGTTGCAGAAAGACCGCGAAAACCTGTTCTTCATCGACGTTCAGGCGCGTGGGGAATATCCGACGTACACCCGGCGGGTCTTTGCAGACAAGGGCGTGAACGTGGTGACGGAACCGGGCGACGCAGAGATCCTGAAAAACACCGTCGATTTTGTCTCGTTCAGTTACTACGCGTCACGCTGCGCATCGGCAGACATGAACGACAACAACAGCAGCGCGGCCAACATCGTCAAATCGCTGAAAAACCCCTACATCGACGCCAGCGAATGGGGCTGGGGCATCGATCCGCTTGGCCTGCGCATCACCATGAACATGATGTACGACCGCTATCAGAAACCACTTTTCCTGGTGGAAAACGGCCTCGGCGCGAAAGATGAAATCAACGCGCAAGGTGAAATCAACGACGACTACCGCATCAGCTATCTGCGCGAGCATATTCACGCGATGGGCGAGGCGATCACCGACGGCGTGCCGCTGATCGGCTACACCTCTTGGGGTTGTATCGATCTGGTTTCCGCTTCGACCGGCGAAATGAGTAAACGCTACGGCTTTGTTTACGTCGACCGTGATGATGCCGGAAATGGCACGCTGGAAAGAAAGAGAAAAAAATCGTTTTACTGGTATAAGAAAGTGATCGCCAGCAACGGCGTGGATCTGGACTGATTCTGCAAAGGGGAATATCTGCAAATCAGATATTCCCTTTAACCGGAAAGCATTAATCATTCATTTCATTTACTGACGTTATTTCCGCCATTATTTATGGTGATTAATATTATTATCCGTAACAAACGTGCAATATAATTATCTCATTGTATCCAATAGAATTTTATACTCCGGCTTATCCCTTCGCTCTATTTTAATTTCACACTCTGTCACCGCATTAAAATTCCCTGATGGCTGAGCGAATCAGGTGAAAAGAGTGTGATCTTAACTCCATAACCTGAGCAATTAATTTGCAGCCATTCTCTGCAGAGAATAAAAGACAGCTAATAATGTCAGTTAATGCATTTAACTTCAGGAGCGATGAATGAAACAGCAGTGGAGCAGGGAGCAGGCATCCGTGTGGAGCCAGCAACAAGGCTGGATTTGTGGATTTAACTATCTGCCACGCACGGCGGTGAACTGGACGGAAATGTGGCAGCGCGAGACTTTTGATGCGCCAACTATCGATCAGGAACTCGGCTG
This sequence comes from Rahnella variigena, assembly GCF_003610915.1. Taxonomy (NCBI): domain Bacteria; kingdom Pseudomonadati; phylum Pseudomonadota; class Gammaproteobacteria; order Enterobacterales; family Yersiniaceae; genus Rahnella; species Rahnella variigena. The sequence continues at coordinate 3,327,809 of NZ_NSDJ01000001.1, read as the reverse complement.
GGCGCATGAGGCGGGTTACAACCAGCTGCGCATCAATCTGCCGTTTATTGTCTGGCAGGATGACCGCGACGGTTTGCTGGCGCGTATTGACGCGTTTCTGGCGATTGCTGCCCGTCATCAGATTAAAGTGATGCTGACGCTGATGGATGACTGCGGGTTCTCCGGCGACGAGCCGTTCCTCGGGCCGCAAAAAGCGCCGGAACCGGGTAAACATAACAGCCAGGCGGCAGCCAGTCCGGGGCGCGATGTGGTGTGTAACCGCGATATGTGGCCGGAAGTGGAGCGTTATGTGCGCGATATTGTCCGTTATTACCGCACCGATGAACGTATCGCTATCTGGGATTTGTATAACGAGCCGGGCAACCGTGGCACTTTTGCCAGCGGGCTTGAGGAAGTGTCATACGATGAAAAACTCGAAGTCTTTGCGCTGGAACTGATGCAAAAGGCGTTTGTCTGGGCGCGGGATGAAGATCCGCTTCAGCCGCTGACTGTCTGCGCATGGCATTTCTCGCAGGATCCGGATGAGCCGGAAAACGAATTCTTCACCCATCCCATTGATGTCGAAGCGGCAAAACTTTCCGATATCATCAGTTTCCACGCCTACGTCGCCACGCCGAAGCTTTTGCAGGCGTTGCGTTTCTGGCAGAAATTTGATCGTCCGGTGTTATGTACCGAATGGCTGGCGCGCCACGTCGGTAGCGTGTTCGAGGAACAACTGCCGCTGTTCAGCGCATTCAATGCGGGCTGTTATCAGTGGGGATTAGTGCGCGGTAAAACGCAAACTACGCTGCCGTGGCCCTCGGTGCGTAAGGGCAACCATGATTATGCGCATTTGTGGTTTCACGATGTGCTGGATGAATACGGCATTCCGTTCCGTCGCGCAGAAATGGACCTGGTTCGCCGTTTAACACGAATGAAATAACGCGCAGGGAGTGATTTATTCAATGCGTCAGGTTTTTCGGCAGGCGATATGCGTCTCATATCTGTCCTGAACATTGATATCGCCTGATGCAGAAATTATAAAAAAAAAGCCTTCGCGAGCGAAGGCCAGTGAATGATCACTAAAATTTAGTTTTGGAACGAGAGACGTGCTCCCGGAACGATGTTAGTACCCTTTAGAAATTTGGCCTGAGAAATCGCGTTAAGTAATTAAAGAAACTTCACCTGTGATTTCCGCAAAATTCGAGCAGGGTGATTATCGATGAAAAAAGCCGCCCGGGAAGGGCGGCAACACTTCAGTTTTAAGACTCCGGTTCCGCCTTTTTCCCGGCCAGCATGGCTAGGAAGTCATATTTCTGCTGCAACTCTTTCTCTGCCGCCGCATACAACATTTCTGCCACTTCCGGCTGCTGGGAATTCAGTCGACGGAAGCGTTGCTCGTTGTTGAGCGTATCGGTCAGTCCGCTGGAAGGTGGCCTTGAATCCAGTGCCAGTGCCGGTTTACCTTCTTCCACGCGGCGCGGATCGAAGCGGTACAACGGCCAGAAACCGGTGGTGGTCAGCTGTTTCATCTGGTCATGGCTGAGTGCCAGATCGTAACCGTGTTCTTCGCACGGACTGTACGCGATAATCAGCGACGGCCCCGGATACGCTTCGGCTTCCTGAATGGCTTTCACCGTCTGGTTCAGCTGCGCACCGAGCGAAATTTGCGCCACATACACATGACCGTACATCATCATGCTGACGCCCAGATCCTTACGCGATTTCCGTTTGCCCTGTTCGGCAAATTTCGTCACCGCGCCAAGCGGCGTTGCCTTCGACTGCTGGCCGCCGGTGTTGGAATAACACTGGGTATCGAGCACCAGCACGTTGACGTTTTCCGTCAGGCTCAGCACGTGATCCAGTCCGCCGAAACCGATGTCATACGCCCAGCCGTCGCCGCCAATCAGCCAGATAGATTTATCCACCAGATAATCGGCGTCGGTCGCCAGCTGACGCGCATCCGGCGTATCAATGTCTGCCAGAATTTTCCGCAGCGCCGTGACATGTTCACGTTTCACTTCCGGCGTGGACGTCTCATCGCGCAGGCCGCCTAACAGCTCTGCGGGAATATGTTCTTCCAGCGAGGCGACTAAACGCAGCACGCGACGGCGATGCTGATCGACAGTCAGACGGAAGCCCAGCCCGAATTCGGCGTTATCTTCAAACAGCGAGTTTGCCCAGGCCGGACCGCGGCCATCGGCGTTGGTGGTGTACGGCGTTGAAGGCAGGTTGCCGCCATAAATCGATGAACAGCCGGTGGCGTTGGCAATCAGCAAACGATCGCCGTACAGCTGGGTCAGTAGTTTGATGTAAGGTGTTTCGCCACAACCGGAGCAGGCACCGGAATATTCGAACAGCGGCGTGATCAGCTGCGACGTGCGGATGTCGATACGTTCCAGCGTGGTTTTATCAATTTCCGGCAGTTTGAGGAAGAAGTCATAGTTGGCGCGTTCTTCTTCCAGATGTTCAATGCGGTCGGCCATATTAATGGCTTTGATGGACGGATCCTGACGGTCTTTCGCAGGGCACACTTCCACGCACAGATTACAGCCGGTGCAGTCTTCAGGCGCAACCTGCAATACGTATTTCTGGCCGCGCATGTCGCGGGATTTCACATCCAGAGATTGCAGTGCAGACGGCGCGTCTTCCATAAACTCCGGCTGTACCACTTTGGCGCGGATGGCGGAATGCGGACAGGCCGCGACACAGTGGTTGCACTGAGTACACAAATCCGGCTTCCAGATCGGCACTTCTTCGGCAATGTTGCGTTTTTCCCATTGCGTGGTGCCTGTCGGCCAGGTGCCGTCCGGCGGGAAAGCCGAAACCGGCAGGGCATCGCCAAGACCGGCCAGCATGGTGGCAGTGACGGTTTTGACGAAATCCGGCGCAGCGTCGGACACAATCGGCGGGCGTTTGCGTGGATTTTCCGGAATCGCCTGTAACGGAACAGAAACCAGTTCTTCCAGCGTGGCCGCCAGCGCCATCCAGTTGCGGGTGACGATTTCCTCCCCTTTGCTGCTGTAGCTGCGGGCAATTGCGCCCTGCAATTCGGCGAGCGCCTGTTCGCCCGGCAGGATCTGCGTCAGGTGGAAGAACGCCATCTGCATGACGGTGTTAATGCGCGCGCCGAGTTTGCATTCACGGGCAATTTTGGCGGCGTTAATCACATAAAAACGGGCTTCACGCTGGATAAGCGTCGCCTGAACTTCCAGCGGTAAACGTGCCCAGACTTCATCAGCGCTGAACGGCGTATTGAGCAGGAAAATACCGCCCGGACGCAGACGTTCTGCCATCTGATACAGATCGATAAACTGCCACTGATGACAGGCGACGAAATGCGCCTGGCTGACCAGATACGCGGATTTGATCGGCTTTTCGCTGACGCGCAGATGCGACACCGTCAGACCACCGGCCTTTTTGGAGTCGTAAACGAAATACCCCTGCGCATACATCGGTGTGCTGTTGCCGATAATCTTGATGTTGTTCTTGGTGGCAGATACCGAACCGTCACTGCCCAGCCCGTAGAACAAGGCTTCAAGGGAGGCGTGCTGCGGTAAATCTTCTTCCACCATTGGCAGGGAAAGGCCTGTCACGTCGTCATAAATGCCGACGGTAAAGCGCGGACGTGGCTGACTGAGTGACAGCTCGCGGAATATCGACATCACGCAGTCGGGGCCGAACTCTTTCGAGGAAAGCCCGTAACGTCCGCCGGTCACTTTTGGCAGCGAATCCCGTTCGCCACGGCTATACGCTTCTGCCAGTGCGGTCATCACGTCGAGGTATAACGGCTCAGCCAGCGCGCCCGGCTCTTTGGTGCGATCGAGCACAGCAATGCTTTTAACCGTCTGCGGCAGCACGGATAGCATATGTTCGGCGCTGAACGGACGGTACAGACGCACTTTCAGCACGCCGACTTTCTCACCGCGCGCATTCAGGGTTTCAATCACTTCTTCGGCGGTGCCGATCCCGGAACCCATCAGCACAATCACCCGTTCTGCCTGCGGATCGCCGACATATTCGAACGGCTTATATTCGCGGCCGGTGAGGGCGGCAAACGCATTCATGGCGTCGATAACGTGCTGACAGGTCGCGTCGTAATACGGATTGGTGGCTTCGCGTGACTGGAAATAGGTGTCCGGGTTAGCAGACGTCCCGCGGATCACCGGATGATCCGGCGAAAGGGCGCGTGCGCGGTGTGCGTCAATCTGCGCCTGCGGCAGCATCTGCTGGAGCGTGTCATCGCTCAGCGGGGCAATTTTGTTGATTTCGTGCGAGGTACGGAAGCCATCAAAAAAATGAATAAACGGCACGCGGCTGTTGAGGCTGGCGACCTGAGAAATCAGCGCGAAGTCTTGTGCTTCCTGCACGCTGGCAGCAGAGAGCAGGGCGCAACCGGTCTGGCGCACGGCCATCACATCGGAATGATCGCCAAAAATCGACAGCGCGTGGGTGGCGACGGTGCGCGCCGCGACGTGCAGCACGAACGGCGTCAGCTCACCGGCCAGTTTGTAGAGCGTCGGGATCATCAGTAACAGACCCTGCGACGAAGTGAAGGAGGTCGACAGCGCACCGGTCTGCAATGCGCCGTGAACCGTAGAAATTGCCCCGGCTTCGGACTGCATTTCCATTACTGCCGGGACATCGCCCCACAGATTTTGCTTTCCTTCGCCTGACCATGCACCGGCAATTTCGGCCATGGTGGAACTTGGTGTGATCGGGTAGATGGCAATCACTTCGTTAGTGCGATAAGCCACGGAAGCGACTGCGTTATTACCGTCAGTGGTGATCATGGAATACCCTTTTGCGTTGCTCACAATTGCGGCCAGCAGGAAATTCGTTTTGCTGGCAAGAATGATAAAAGCTTAGCAGAGGGCGGATTAATCGATTTATCCTGATTGTGTGCAGGGCTATTTCGTCTGATTTTTTAACCGGTTACGCAATGAACCGTGGTGTAAGGATTTTTATTAGCCGCTGGCGGAAAACACAAACTCAGCAGCGGCTAAATAGGGAAATGAGGAAATGAAACGGCGATTAATTAATATCGATGCGTTTTATTCCTTTCACCGACATCAGCGCCTCGTACAATTTATCCACGCTTTGTTTCGGACGCAGGATCACATCCAGAACCAGTTCACATTTACTTTCATCTTCGTCGCGCTGATTCACTTTGATATGACCCGGACGTATACGCATTTTCTGTAACGATAATAACACCGCAGGCACGCTTTCCGGCATCAGGCGTATTTCGATTAAATGGTGATGGCCGACCCAGTGATTGCTGATCTGGCGAAAGACTTCCAGCACAATTAAGGTCATGAAAGCGCCATATATACCGATTTCGTACAACCCGCTACCAATCACCAGACCAATGGCGGCGGTCACCCACAAACCGGCGGCGGTGGTTAAGCCTTTCACAATCTGTTTTTGAATAATGATGGTCCCGGCGCCGAGGAAACCCATCCCGCTGACGACCTGTGCGGCGACACGGCTGGGGTCGAAACTGACGTGGGTTTGCATCAGGATATCGGCGAAACCGTATTTCGACACAATCATAAACATCGCGCTGCCGATACCCACCAGAATATGGGTGCGTAATCCGGCTTCTTTCGCGCGCAGCTGACGCTCAATACCGATTAAGCCACCCAGGGCTCCGGCGAGGGCAATACGCAGGAGAAAATCTGTCAGCATAAAAAGGCTCCTTGTTGATTATATTTTCCAGTGTATGTAGACGGAAAAGAGGTTAATAACTGTTAATTTTATTAGCAGAAGAAATAACCAGGCGAAATAAAATGTGTCTGAGTGTTTAAATACGCCCTTTTTTTAGGAAAAAGTTGATGTTATTTCTCCGGAGGGCTCGACGGCGATGAAAAACGTCGGATATGATGGCGATTCGAAAAAAATTCCCCGTCATATTCAGGAGCAGGACAGATGATCACTGCGTTTCGCGTGTTACTGGCCGCGGGTGTGTTGGTGTTAGCCGCATGCAGCAGCCACGACGATTCGGCTGATGTTGTGCAAAAAGGCAACAGCGTTAATATCGGACAGCGCACCGTTAATATAGACAGCCCGGCTTATGCAGCCTGTTCCATGGCGGGAGGCCAGTTACGAATGGCGCCGCAGCTTGATGGCAGCCGTGTCGGCATGTGTTCGATGGCGAATGGCCGTCAGTGCTCTGAAGGCGCGCTGATGCAGGGACTCTGTAAAGCCTGATAAAACGCCAAACTGATGTTTGGCGTTTTTGCATTCGTGCTACGACATACCTGCTTTTACATACGGTCTTTCAGACGATATACCAGCTGGTGTTTGCCCTGCGTCAGGGTCAGTTTGTGATCCTGCAGGGTCACTGCCGCGCCGTTATTCAGAACGTCGCTGATCACGTGATCCCACTTATTCAGATTTTCATCCGGGCACAGCATCATGGTGGACGCCAGGCCTTTCACGGTCAGCACGTTGTTTTGCAGCTTGCCCTGACCCATGAAGTTGTTACACATTTTGCCGGAAACATGCATGTTTGAGCCGAATTCGATTTCCGGAATACGCCCCTGCGCCGCAGGAACCGTCTGACCATCCACACTCAGCAGTTCAAAGCGGTGATGCTGCAGGTCGTTTTGTTTCACAGTAGTGTCTTGATTCATGCTGCAGGCACCCAGAGTCATCGCGGCGGCCAGAATAAACAGTGACTTTTTCATCTTCTCTCCTGAGAAATATTCCTTTAGCACTCGCCATGTCGATACATTCAACTGACTTATGCAATATTTGTCGGAGTATTATAACGTGAATGGATGGGGATTTTAAGCCCTTAACTCCCTCCCCTGCGAAGGGGAGGGTTGGGGTGGGGTATTAATGACAACTCAGAATTTGACGTTGCCTGTAAAACCCCCTCCCGGCCTCCCCCTTCGCTGGGGGAGGAGCTTAAAACCTTGTCCGTCTTTATCCCGTCATATCCCCATCATAAAAGCGTCATTTTAGCCCGATAGGTTATGCCCATCACGAGTCAGAGAGACACCGGCGGCATGAGCTATTTATCACTTCACCACATCCGAAAATCCTGGGGCAACAAAGTAGCACTTAACGACATCAGCTTTGATGTGGAAGAGGGCGATTTCATTGCGTTGCTGGGGCCTTCCGGCTGCGGGAAATCCACCATGCTGCGCACGATTGCCGGCCTGGAATCCGCGGACAGCGGCGCGATTTATTTCCAGCACACAGACGTGACAGCGCTCACACCGTCACAGCGCAAGCTTTCTATGGTGTTCCAGTCCTACGCACTCTTTCCGCACATGAACGTTCGCGAAAACCTGTTATTCGGATTGCGGGCGCGCGGCGAGGATAAACGTCATTTCGCTTCGCGGTTACAGGAAGTCAGCAAACTGATGGAGCTGGAACCCTTGCTCGACCGGCTTCCGGCGCAGCTTTCCGGCGGACAGCAGCAGCGTGTAGCGCTGGGCCGGGCGGTGATTGCCAATAACAAGCTGTGTCTGATGGATGAACCGCTTTCCAACCTGGACGCCAAGCTGCGTCAGAGTATGCGTCGTGAGATCCGTGCGATTCAGAAAAAGCTCGGTCTGACGATGGTGTACGTCACCCACGATCAGACCGAAGCGATGAGCATGGCGGACAAAATCATTCTGCTCAACGACGGGTGTATCGAACAGCACGACACGCCGGACAATCTCTATAACAACCCCACCAGCATTTTTACCGCGCAATTCATCGGTGCGCCGCCGATGAACATTCTGCCGCTCGAACGCCGGGGTCATCACCATTATCTGGCCACCATGTCCTTGCCGGTGGTGGAAAATTTCCATCAGGACGCGATCAGTCTGGGGCTGCGCGCAGAAGATATTCAGCTGATTGCCGCCGAAAACGCCAGCCTGACCGCGCAGGTGATAAGCCACGAATACATGGGCGCAGATACGCTGATAGCCTGCGCCTTAGCCGGATATGCGCAACCGCTGACGGTCAAAGTCGCCGGGATGAAACGCTACGCCGAAGGCCAGTCCGTCGGGTTGCAGTGGGCGACGGGCGCACAATATTTTTTCTTCACAGCGGACGGAAAACGCTGTTATCAGGCGGAACAAGCCTGCCAGCCTTCAGATAACCGCGTCGCCGTGTAGCACGTTTTTTTTGAGTCACTTTTATTCTTACAACGACTATTACCGAAGGGAACATCATGTCTATTGCGCACCGTCTCTCACGTCTGACCGCAGCGATGCTTTTAATCACCGGAACCTCGGCTTTTGCGGCGGATCCTGTGAAATTACAAATGTATTACCCGATCGCCGTGGGCGGAAAAATCAGCCATACCGTGGATACGCTGGTGGAAGATTTCCAAAAAACACATCCGGATATCAGCATTCAGCCGGTGTATACCGGGGATTACGCCACCACAGTCACCAAAGCGCTGACCGCGTTCCGTGGTGGCAATGCCCCGCAGATTGCGGTGATTGGCGACATTGAAGCCTATTCGCTGATCGACGCGGGCGCGATTTTGCCGGTCAGTGACCTGGCAAATGACGCAGACGGCAAAAAGTGGATCGACGGTTTTTATCCGGCCTTTATCCGCCATATTCAGGACAAGGTCTGGGGAATTCCGTTCCAGCGTTCAACCGTGGTGATGTACTGGAACAAACAGGCGTTTGAGAAAGCCGGGCTGAATGGCGATACGCCGCCCGCAAACTGGCAGCAGGTGGTGGATTTCGGCAAAAAACTGGTGATGCGTGACGGCAATGAAGTGAAGCAGTGGGGTATCGAAATTCCTTCAACGCCAAACGGTTACTGGAACTTCCAGGGGATTGCCGCCACCAACGGCAGCCATCTGGATAACGGCAAAGGCACGGCGGTCACGTTTGATACGCCGGCTAACGTCGAAACGCTGCAATGGCTGACTGATTTGTCGCAAAAAGAGGGCGTATCACCAAAAGGCACTATTGCGTGGGGCACCACGCCGCAGGACTTTATCGACGGTAAAACGGCGATGATGGTGACCACGACCGGCAACCTGACTACCGTGCGTGAAAACGCAAAATTCCCGTTCGGTGTGGCAATGTTGCCGGAGAAAACCCGGCGCGGCAGCCCGACCGGCGGCGGCAACCTGTACGTTTTCAAAAATACCACACCGGAACAGCAAAAAGCCGCCATGGCGTTTATCCGCTGGGTTTCTGCGCCTGACCAGGCCGCCCGCTGGAGCATCGCGACGGGGTACGTCGCGACATCACCCGCCGCATGGGAAACCCCGGTCATGCAGGATTACGTGAAACAGGTGCCGCAGGCGCTGGTGGCGCGTGAGCAGCTTAAATATTCACAGCCGGAGCTCTCGACGTATAACAGCGTGCAGATCCAGGAACTGCTGAACCACGCGATTGAAGCCGCCGTGACGCAGGCCAAAACGCCGGCAGACGCGCTGAGTTCGGCGCAGAAACAGGCCGACCGCCTGCTGAAACCTTATCAGTAAGGACCGGCATGAGCATCCTGCACACTGTTGCACCGGCCGCCCGCACTCGCGGGCTGTCTTTACAGCTTTATGGTTATCTGCTGCTGTTGCCCGCGCTCTGTTTTTTGCTGCTGTTTACCCATTATCCGGCGCTGGCGACGGTGTGGGAAAGCCTGTTCAGCGCAGCGCGCAGCGGGCATTCCGCGCAGTTTGTCGGTCTGGACAATTACCGCGCACTGCTCGACGACGACATCTTTATGCTGTCGCTGCGCAATAACCTGCTTTATGCCGTGATCACCATCCCGCTGTCGGTCATTCTTGCGCTGATGATGGCGCTGGCCGTGAACCGTCGTCTGCGCGGTAACGCCATCACCCGCGCGGCGTTTTTCATTCCTTCGCTGCTGCCGATGGTGGCGATTGCCAACCTGTGGCTGTTTTTCTATACGCCGCAACTCGGCTTGCTTAACAAGCTGCTGGCGCTGTGTTCGCTGCCGGCGGTCAACTGGCTCGGCGAACCCGGCACGGCGCTTTACAGCCTGATGGCGGTTTCCGTGTGGCGTGAAGCCGGATTCTTTATGATTTTTTATCTGGCGGCGTTGCAGCAAATCGATCCGCGTCTTGCCGAAGCTGCTGAAATTGAGGGAGCGTCGCGGCGCTATTTCTTCTTTCGCGTGCAGTGGCCGTTACTGATGCCGACCACGCTGTTCATCCTGATCAATGCCTCGATGAATGCTTTCAGGATTGTCGATCAGGTGATTGCCATGACCAACGGCGGCCCAAATAACAGCACCAGTTTGTTGCTCTTTTACATCTACCGCACAGCGTTCAGTTACTGGGATTTACCGGCCGCGTCAGCCATGACGGTCGTCTTGCTGGTGATCCTCGCCGCTATTGCGCTGATCAAATTTAATCTGCTGGATAAAAGGGCGCACTATCAGTGAATCGTTTTTCTCTCAGCCGTTTTTCCCTGAATCTTGCCATCTGGCTGGCTGCTTTGTTGTGGTTTTTGCCGGTGCTGGTGGCAGTCTGGGTATCCATTCATCCGGCCTCGGCGCAGGGCAGTTTTTCACTGTTTGCGCCGCTGACCTTGCAGAATTTTATCAATGCCTGGAATGCGGCTCCGTTCGCCCGTTACTTTCTCAACACCACGTTGCTGGTGCTGATGATTGTGGTCTGCCAGCTGATACTGGCGACGCTGGCGGCTTACGCACTGGTGCGGTTTAAACTCAAAGCCGGCGGATTTATCTTCGCGCTGATTTTGCTGCAACTGATGATAAGTCCCGATGTTCTGATCCTGAACAACTACAAAACCATTGGTGCGCTGGGGCTGCGTGACACGCTGGCCGGTATTGCGCTGCCGTATTTTGCCTCGGCGTTTGCCATCTTCCTGCTGCGCCAGACGTTTAAAAGCATTCCGCTGGTGCTGGAAGAAGCCGCCATCGTGGAAGGCGCCAGCCGGTTCTATATCCTGCGCAAAATCTACATCCCGCTGGCGAAACCGATTTACGTCGCCTTTGCGCTGGTTTCCATCAGTTTCCACTGGAATGATTTTCTCTGGCCGCTGGTCATTACCGATTCGGTGAAAGTGCGGCCAGTTACCGTCGGACTTCAGCTGTTTTCCGCGCCGGAACAGGGCGTGCAATGGGCGCTGATCAGCGCCGCGACGCTGATGACCGTGCTGCCATTACTGGTGCTGTTTCTTATCTTTCAGCGCCAGTTCGTTCAATCTTTTATGCGGGCAGGGATCCGATAAGCACCTGACAGGAGAATATTATGACCGTCAAGACTTCATCCCCTTTGTTATCTGAGCGGCAGGCACAGGCGCTGGGCAATGTCAGTTCACTGTACGAACCGCCGGAGGTGCATGATGCGCTGGTAAACGGCGCTCGACTGCGGTTCGGGCTGATTGCGGATCCACAATATGCAGATGCCGATCCGCATAACATCCGTTATTACCGCAACAGCCTGAATAAACTGGCTACGGCTATCAATGAGCTGAATGACTTAAAACTGGATTTTGTCGTCACATTGGGTGACCTGGTGGACAGAGACTGGACCAGTTTTAAGGCGGTTCTTGACCGTTATGACGCGCTGCGCCATCCGCATGCGGTGCTGATCGGCAACCACGATGCGCAGGTGATTTCTGAACATCTCGGTGCGCAGAAACCGGCAATGGGTCTGCCGAAAAGTTACTATTCGTTCAGTCTGCCGGGCTATCGTTTTCTGGTTGTCGACGGCAATGACGTCAGCTTGTACTGCAATCATGCCAACGGTGACGACCATCAGCTGGCTGAATATATGCTGGAAGAACTGACCGAATGCCAGCAGTCGCAGGCGCAGCCGTGGAACGGTGCGGTCGGTCGCAAACAGCTGGAATGGATTGAACAGAATTTGCGCGAAGCCCGCGAGCGGCGTGAGGTGGTGCTGGTTTTCGGGCACTACCCGCTGACGCCGGTAAACAGCCATAATCTGTGGAACTGTGAGACGCTGGTCGAACTGCTGTGCCGTTATGACGTGCGCGCCTATTTCGCCGGCCACGACCATCGCGGAGGCTACGATCGTGTCGGAAATACCGATTTTATAACGCTCAAGGGAATGGTGGATGGCGAAAATAGCCTGCCGTTTTCCTCGGTGACGCTGGCCGATGACGTGCTGACCATCACCGGTTATGGCACGGAAATCAGCCGCGTACTTAGTCGCTGACAACTTAGTCGCTGACAACTTAGCCGCTGACAGCGACAGCAGAAATAAAAAAGGCTCACCGGAGTGAGCCTTATCATTCTTACGTTATTTAAGCGGTCAGCAGATTCGGGCAGTGAACGCCTTTCGACAGCTGATCAATATTCATCAGCGTGGTTTCTGAAATACTGGTCAGCGCATCGCTGGTCAGAAACGCCTGATGGCCGGTGAACAGCACGTTGTGACATGATGACAGGCGGCGGAATACGTCGTCGAGGATCACTTCGTTGGAGTTATCTTCGAAGAACAGATCGCGTTCGTTTTCGTAAACGTCCATGCCCAGCGCGCCGATTTTTTGTTTTTTCAGCGCATCAATCGCGGCGGTGGCATCCAGCAGTGCGCCACGGCTGGTGTTGACGATCATTACGCCATCTTTCATCTTGGCAAACGCACCGGCATTCAGCATATGGTGGTTTTCCGGCGTCAGCGGACAGTGCAGTGAAATCACATCGGATTCAGCATACAGCGTATCCAGATCGACATATTCAGCGCCGAGTTCCAGCGCCAGCGGGCTTGGGTACGGATCGTAAGCCATAATGCGCATACCAAAACCTTTGAGAATACGCATGGCGGCCACGCCGATTTTACCGGTCCCGATAATGCCGGCGGTGCGCTGATACATGTTAAAACCGATCAGGCCTTCCAGTGAGAAGTTGGCTTCACGGGTGCGCTGATAGGCGCGATGAATGTGACGGTTCAGACACATCATCATACCTACTGCATGTTCGGCCACCGCTTCCGGCGAATAGGCCGGTACGCGCACCACCGAAATCCCTAGCTCTTTCGCTGCATCTAAATCGACATTGTTAAAACCGGCACAACGCAGGGCGAGGGTTTTAATGCCAAGGGTTGCCAGTTCCTGTAACACGTCGCGGCAACCATCGTCGTTAACAAAAATACAGACTGCATCAGAACCTATCGCTGTTTTCGCCGTTTGCGGGGTCAGCAGAAAATCGAAAAATTCCAGCTCATAGCCATAGTGTTGATTGACCAGTTCCAGATATTTCCGGTCGTAATTTTTAGTACTGTAGACAGCCACTTTCATGGTGTTTCTCCGCAGTGAGTTTGAATCTCTGGCGAAACGGTTTCCGACTGTTTTATAAGGAATAAAGAGTTTCAGAAACAATTCGCAATATGCTACCAAACTAGCAGAGCGCAGGGGCGCAGACAATTTTTCCCGTGCTATTTGGCTCAGGTGTTCTGGCAATCCGGCCATCAGTTGTTACGCTAATTATGATATCTTGCGGGCGGTTAGGTCATTTAGTGAAGTATAAGACAAGGCAAGTCATGAGGAACGGACTGAAGAGAAGCGCGCAGATACTCCTGAGTATAGTGGTGATTATCGCATTGCTGATGTGGGTGTTATGGAAAACCGTGCCGCGCTGGTTGCCCGTTGTGGCCGGGCACTGGCTCCCCGCAGGCACGCAACTGACGCTCAAAGGCGCGCCGCGCTGGGCTGACGGTGTACTTCAGTTGCCGGGCGTGGGTTATTCCGCCGGTGACTGCCAGCTTGCCACCGCGCGCAATGCCCGCCTCAGCCGTCATGACGGTCAATGGGCGCTGAAACTGGACGCCCTGAGCGTAGACACCGCCTGTCTGGCTAAAATGCCGAAAAGCGACAGCCAGCAGACGCTTTCGCTGGCTGATATTCAGCAGATGTTGCCGCCAGGCGATATCAGCATTGATCATCTTTCTGTCACGCCCTGGCAGCGCTATGCCGGTCAGTTGCAGATCAGTAATGCTGGCGGCACGCAGCATCTTTCCTTTAATGGCGAATCGCTGAAACTCGACGCGGTGCTGGACGGCAACCGTCAGCTGGCGATCCATTCCTTCAGCCTGACACCACCGGGCAGCGACCAGCCTGTCACGCTGAGCGGCAAATTGCTGCTGCCTGCGACGTTAGACACTCTCCCGGAATCCGGCGAACTGCACGCCGAAATGCAAACTGCGCAGGTGCCCAACCCGCTGGATATTCAGCTCAGCTGGCAGGCGACTGAAGGCGTGCTGACGTTAACAGAAAAAGACAGCCAGCAGCCGTTACTGATGCTGCCGTGGAAACTGAGCAATAACGTTTTAGACATCACGCATGGGCAGTGGCGCTGGCCGTATGCCGCGCAACCGCTGGCGGGTGGCGTAAACCTGACCCTCAGTGACTGGACGCCGACGTTCGATCAAACCAATATCACGGCGCGCCTGAACGTGCTGACGCAGGGGCACAATGGTAAGGCGAACGTGGTGCTGACCATGGGGCCGGGGCGCGTCGGGCTGCTCGACAGTAATCTCGGTTTCAGCCTCACCGGACAAGCCAATTTGCAGGCAACTTCTCTGAGTGCGTCGCTTCCCGGCCAGCTCAGCGGTTCGGTTCTGAATCCGACGCTGTCACTGCGCAGCGGTTCACTGCTGCGTGCGTGGGGGAAACCGACGCCGGAGCTGACGATCAGCGATGCGCGCTGGCCGCTGGCGGGGGTAAAAGTGTCGGCTGAAGGTGTCAGCGGGCCACTTCAGGCCATTCTTAAAGCACGCCACAGCTTCTGGGGCGCGTTTGATTTACATCTCAGTGGCAAAGCCCTGACGTTCTGGCCAGATATCGGCCAGTGGAATTTCAACTACTGGGGCAACGGTCATCTGCCGCCGCTTAACGGTCGCTGGGATATGTCCGGCAAAGGCCAGTGGCATGACAATCTCATCAGCATTAATTCGCTTTCAACCGGTTTTGACCGGCTGCATTACGGCCTCGTCGATGTCGATGCGCCGCGTCTGACACTGGAACATCCTCTGCAATGGAAACGTCCCCCGTCTTCCCGATTTAAACCGCAGTACCCTGATTTACCGGCAGAATTTAAAGGTGATATCAAACTGGTGGCGAAAAAAATTGCGCTGGAGAACGGCGGATATCTGCCCCCGGCAACGCTGGCGTTACAGCTCAGCGGCGACAGCCCCGACAGTTTCACGATGCGAGGAATGCTTGATGCTAAACCGATTGGGCCGATCCGGCTTAACGGGCGCTGGGACGGCGAACGTCTGCGCGGTGAAGGCTGGTGGCCTAAACAACAACTCACCGCGTTCCAGACACTGCTGACGCCGGATCTGAACATCAAATTACGTGCAGGATCGTTCTATGCGCAGTCGGCATTCTCGGCGGCGCGCGGGCAGGGATTTGTCGCGGGCGGCCACTGGGTAGTGAAAAACGGCGGCTTCTGGATGAAGGACGGCGACCTGAGCGGGCTGGATTTCAGTCTGCCTTATCGCCTGAAAGATCAGGTCTGGCAGCTCGGCGTGAAAAAACCGGTGACGCTGCGCATCGGCGAAGTGAACAATCTGGTCAAAATGCAGAATGTGACTGCTGATTTGCAAGGTCATTATCCGTGGAGTGAAGAGATGCCGCTGACCCTGAGCAATCTGGGTGTCGATATGCTGCGCGGGCATCTCAGCCTCTCGGCGCTGCGTATGCCGCAGCATGATGCGGCGGTGCTGAAGTTCGACAAGATCAATCTCAGCGAACTCTTCACGGCGCTGAAACCGAAACAACTGGCGATGTCGGGCGTCGTGTACGGTGAACTGCCGCTGTACGTGGAAAATCCGCAGTGGATCATCCATAACGGCTGGATCAGAAATGACGGCGGCCTGACGCTGCGCCTCGATCCGCAATTCGCGGACGCGATGGCCAGCGGGAATTTCGCCAATAATATGGTGATTGGCCTGCTGCGCTATCTGGAAATCAGCCGTTCTGATGCGCTGGTCAGCCTGGATAATCTTGGCGTGCTGTCCATGAAAGCGAAAGTGGACGGGGTGAACTACACCGACACGACGCACGGCGGTGACAAAGAAAAACGTGAAATCGTCCTCAACTATTCCCACGAGGAGAACATCTACCAGCTCTGGCGCAGCTTGCGCTTTGGCGACAATCTTCAGGAATGGCTGCAACAGCAGATGTCTTTGCCTGCGAATGCGCTGTCAAAAGGCTCCGCTGCGGCCGGGCAGAAAAAGGATCCAACAGTGAGGAAGGAACAATGAAACTGCAATTTGCAGGACCGTGCGTGGCGCTTTGCGCAGTAATGCTCAGCGGATGCGTACCGCGCATCGAACTGGCTGCGCCGAAAGAGCCGATCACTATCAATATGAACGTGAAAATTGAACACGAAATTCATATCAAAGTGGATAAAGACGTGGAAGATCTGCTGAAAAATCAGAGCGATTTATTCTAGGAGCCACTATGTCCGCGATAATTTTCAATAAAAATGGCCTCAAAAGAATCAGCCTGATGTTGCTGGCCGGTGGTTTGCTGTTTTGCAGTCAGGCGTTCGCATTAACGCTCAATGAAGCCAAACAACAGGGGCGCGTGGGCGAAACGTTGTCCGGGTACCTGGCACCGCTAAAACAAGACGCGGAAAGTGTCGCGCTGGCGTCAAAAATCAACGAGGCGCGCAAACAGCAATACCAGCAGGTGGCGCAGGAAAATAACGTCAGTACCGATGATGTGGCAAAACTGGCCGGACAGAAACTGGTCGCCAGAGCCGGGAAGGGTGAATACGTGCGGGGCATTAACGGACAGTGGTTGCAGAAATAGGGTTTACTGAAGAGAGCGGGTGATTTTGGGAAAAAAACGGCAAAAAAAAGCGTGCCTCTCGGCACGCAATAGCGTTATCACAACAACATCTGAGCGGAACGGACAGATTCTTAAGTGAATGGGTGCTCAGATTGTGATAAGGGTGATTATGCCGCAGCCAGTTCTTTGATGGCCGCATCGATGGCTGCTTTCGCATCAGTCTGTGCTTTAGTCGCCACTTCAGGACCGTATGCAATGCCTTCAGCGTAAACGAATTCTACGTCGCTCATTCCCAGGAAGCCCAGGAACAGGGACAGATAAGGTGCTACCAGGTCGCTTGGGGTGTCTTTATGGATGCCACCGCGGCTGGTCAGAACAATCACGCGTTTGCCTTTCACCAGACCTTCAGGGCCTTTCTCGGTGTATTTGAACGTCACGCCAGCACGGGCAACCAGGTCGAAATAGGTTTTCAGCTGAGTCGGGATGTTGAAGTTGTACATTGGTGCAGCGATAACGATCACGTCATGCGCCTGCAGTTCGTCGATCAGGGTGTTAGACAGCGCCAGTGCTTCTTCCTGACGTGGTGTCAGCGGAGCATCGGAAGGACGCAGTGCGCCAACCAGTTCGCCATCTAATACAGGGATTGGGTTAGCCGCCAGGTCACGAACTGTCACGGTAGAACCGCTGTTTGCAGACTGATACTGTGCAACCAGGTAATCGGCCAGTTGGTTTGACTGAGAGAAGTTAGCCAGAATGCTTGATTTCAGAACGAGTACTTTGCTCATTAGTGAGTTCCTTAACTGTGTGGTACATAGGGTGTTGGTTTTTATAACCAGAACGTTCCCCGAATGGAACTTACTTTATTCAGAAAGCTTATGCAGTGATAGCGCAATATTTAGAGACCTATCATCGATTTTTTTGAACAACTTCAACTCCGGTCGCAAAATCACCCGTTTTCAGCATCTTCAATACCTTGTGTTAACATAGACACAAGCAGGCAAGGCGTGAACCTTCCTCATCCCCCATTCAGATTCAGCTGGCGCAGATGATTTGCTCTCCGGCTGACATGTAACAAGGAATTCCGATCGTGAAATCACCGCTCGCGGCATTATCAGCGCAGTTAGACGGGCTGATGCTACGTGACCGGCAACGCCTGCAACGTCGTTTGCAGGGTGCCAGAAAGATTGATAAACCCGAAGCACTCGACGCGTTAAGTGCTGAAATCCAGACCGCTATCAACGAGAGCCTGAAGAAAGTCAGCGCCCGTGAAGCGTCACGGCCAAAAATCAGCTATCCGGAAAACCTGCCGGTCAGCCAGAAAAAAGAAGACATTTATAACGCTATCCGCGACCACCAGGTGGTGATTGTGGCGGGCGAAACCGGCTCCGGTAAAACTACGCAGATCCCGAAAATCTGTATGGAACTCGGTCGCGGGATCAAAGGCGTGATCGGTCATACCCAGCCGCGTCGTCTGGCGGCGCGTACCGTGGCCAACCGTATTGCCGATGAGCTGGATACTACGCTCGGTAACACGGTCGGCTATAAAGTTCGCTTTAACGATCAGGTCAGCGAAAACACGCTGGTTAAACTGATGACCGACGGTATTCTGCTGGCGGAAATCCAGCAGGATCGTATGCTGATGCAGTACGACACGCTGATCATCGATGAAGCGCATGAACGCAGCCTGAACATCGACTTTATCCTCGGTTACCTGCGTCAGTTGCTGCCAAAGCGTCCGGATCTCAAAGTCATTATTACCTCGGCGACCATTGACCCGCAGCGTTTCTCGCGCCATTTCAACAATGCGCCGATCATTGAAGTGTCTGGCCGGACGTATCCGGTCGACGTGCGCTATCGCCCGATTGTTGATGATGCCGACGATGTGGATCGTGACCAGTTGCAGGCGATTTTCGATGCGGTCGATGAACTCGGTCGCGAAAGCATGGGCGACATCCTGATTTTCATGAGCGGTGAACGTGAAATTCGTGATACTGCTGATGCGCTGAACCGTCTGGATCTGCCGCACACCGAGATTTTGCCGCTGTATGCGCGACTGTCGAACAGTGAACAGAACCGCGTGTTCCAGTCGCATTCCGGTCGCCGTATTGTGCTGGCGACCAACGTCGCCGAAACCTCGCTGACCGTGCCGGGCATTAAATATGTGATTGACCCCGGTACCGCGCGTATCAGCCGTTACAGCTTCCGCACCAAAGTGCAGCGTCTGCCGATTGAGCCGGTGTCTCAGGCGTCCGCTAACCAGCGTAAAGGACGTTGCGGACGTGTGTCCGAAGGTATCTGTATCCGTCTTTATTCGGAGCAGGATTTCCTGTCGCGTCCGGAGTTTACCGACCCCGAAATTCTGCGCACCAACCTGGCGTCCGTTATTTTGCAAATGACGTCGCTGGGGCTGGGCGATATTGGCGCATTCCCGTTCGTGGAAGCACCGGACAAACGTAATATTCAGGATGGCGTGCGTCTGCTCGAAGAGCTGAACGCCATCAATAATGCTGTTGACGGGCGTTATACACTGACCCCGCTGGGCCGCCAGCTGGCGCAGTTGCCGGTGGATCCGCGTCTGGCGCGCATGGTGCTGGAAGCTCAGAAAAACGGTTGTATGCGCGAGGTGATGATTATCACGTCCGCGCTGTCGATTCAGGATCCGCGTGAACGTCCGACGGACAAACAGCAGGCGTCCGATGAAAAACATCGCCGTTTTGCTGACAAAGATTCAGATTTCCTGGCGTTCGTGAACCTGTGGGATCACCTGAAAGTACAGCAGAAAGAGCTGTCTTCGGCGCAGTTCCGCAAGTTATGCCGCAGCGATTACCTCAACTATCTGCGCGTGCGTGAATGGCAGGATATCTATACCCAGCTGCGTCAGGTGGTGAAAGAACTTGGCCTGCCGGTGAACAGCGAACCGGCTGAATATCGCGAAGTTCACTGCTCGCTGCTGACCGGCTTGCTGTCGCATATCGGTCAGAAAGATGCGGATAAACAGGAGTATACCGGCGCGCGCAACGCACGTTTTGCCGTCTTCCCGGGATCCGGATTATTCAAAAAGCCTCCTAAATGGGTGATGGTTGCTGAACTGGTGGAAACCAGCCGTCTGTGGGGGCGCATTGCCGCGCGTATCGAACCGGAATGGATCGAGCCGCTGGCGCAGCATCTGGCGAAAAGCAGTTACAGCGAACCGCACTGGGAAAAAGCGCAGGGCGCGGTCATGGCGACGGAAAAAGTCACGCTGTACGGCCTGCCGATTGTGGCGGCGCGTCGTGTGAACTATGGCACGATTGATCCGGTGGTTTCCCGCGAGCTGTTTATTCGTCACGCGCTGGTGGAAGGCGACTGGCAGACGCGTCACGCGTTCTTCCGCGCTAACCTGCGTCTGCGTACCGAAGTCGAAGAGCTGGAACACAAATCCCGTCGCCGCGATATTCTGGTCGATGACGAAACCTTGTTCCTGTTCTATGAGCAGCGCATCGGGCAGGAAGTCGTGTCTGCACGTCACTTTGATACCTGGTGGAAAAAACAGCCGCAGGACAGCCTGAACTTTGAAAAAAGCATGCTGATCAAAGAGGGCGCAGGCAATATCAGTGCCCACGATTACCCGAACTTCTGGCATCAGGGCAATCTCAAACTGCGCGTCACTTATCAGTTTGAACCGGGTACGGATGCCGACGGCGTGACGGTACACATTCCGTTGCCGCTGCTCAATCAGGTGACGGAAGAAGGTTTCGACTGGCAGATCCCTGGCATTCGCCGCGACCTGATTATGGCGCTGATTAAATCGCTGCCAAAACCGGTTCGCCGCAATTTTGTGCCGGCACCGAATTACGCCGACGCTTTGCTCGGACGGATCAAACCGTTCGAAATGCCATTACTCGATGCGATGGAAAAAGAGTTGCGTAAGATGAGCGGCGTGACGGTGTCACGTGAAGACTGGCAGCTGGATCAGGTGCCCGATCATCTCAAAATGACCTTCCGCATTGTTGATGACAAAAACAAAACGCTGCGTGAGGGCAAAGACCTGCTGGCACTGAAATCCGGTCTGAAAGAGCAGGTTCAGCAAACGCTGTCTGCGGTGGCGGATGACGGCATCGAACAGCGCGATCTGCATGTCTGGAGTTTCGGTACATTGCCGGAGCGCTACGAACAAAAACGCGGCGGCTATGAAGTGAAAGCCTATCCGGCGATTGTGGATGAGAAAGACAGCGTGGCGATCCGTTTGTTTGACAGCGAGCTGGAACAGCAGCAGGCGATGCTCAGCGGTATGAGGCGTTTGCTGTTGCTGAACATTCCTTCTCCGGTCAAATACCTGCACGAGAAGTTGCCGAACAAAGCCAAACTGGGGCTGTACTTTAACCCGTACGGTAAAGTGCTGGATCTGATCGACGACTGTATTTCCTGCGGTATCGACAAACTGATTGCTGAATCCGGCGGCCTGGTGTGGCGCGAGGAAGATTTTGCGAAACTGCATGAGCACGTACGCGCCAACCTGAATGAGACGGTGGTACAGATTGCGATTCAGGTGGAGCAAATCCTGACCACTGTGTTCAGCATCAACAAGCGGCTGAAAGGGCGGATTGATATCACCATGGCGCTGGCGCTTTCAGATATTAAAGCGCAAATGTCCGGGCTGATTTATCGCGGATTCGTGACGCAAAACGGCTGGAAGCGTCTGCCGGATACGCTGCGTTATTTGCAGGCGATTGAACGCCGGATGGACAAACTGGCGATGGATCCGCACCGCGACCGTGCACAGATGTTAAAAGTGGAAAACATCCAGCAGCAATGGCAGCAGTGGTTCAACAAACTGCCGCCGGTGCGTCAGCAAAGTGAGGATGTAAAAGAAGTGCGCTGGATGATTGAAGAGCTGCGCGTCAGCTACTTCGCTCAGCAACTGGGCACGCCGTATCCGATATCGGATAAACGTATTTTACAGACCATGGAACAGCTGGTTTAACCGGTTCTCTAAACTAAAAAACCGCCTTAGTGACTCAAGGCGGTTTTTTTTATGCTCTGCAACGGTGATTCGGACGTTTACTGAACGGGCGCCGTCGCCGGTGTGCTGGCGCTGATGACGCCGGAAGACAGCGTGTTCAGTGCGTCGCGGATGGCCGGAACGGCCAGCGCACGGTTGTCTGCCAGATAGCGGTCCTGCGCGGCAGGTGCGGAACTTTGAATCGCGACCAGAGACCAGCCCTCAGCATTTTTCAGTAACAACGGCGAACCGCTGTCGCCCGGCAGCGTGTCGCAGCGATGCGATAACACGCCCGGTTGCGCCCAGCCTGTCACCAGACAATCCTGATGCACGTATAAATCATCCAGATGATCTTCCGGATAGCCTGCCTGTGTCACTTTTCTGCCTTCCTGCTTGAGCAGCGCAGTCAGATCATCGCGTGAACCTTCCCACAACGGCAGGGGTTTGATCGGCAACGCCAGCTTTTCATCCGTCAGACGGACCAGCGCGAAATCGAATGGTGCCGCTTTTGGCGGAACGATCCAGCCATCGCCATCGGCTTTCAGTTTCTTACCGAGCTTAGGATCCACCAGGGTTTGCAGTGCCGTTATCTGATAACGCCATTTCTGATTGTGAGAAATAAAACGCAGGGCAATGACTTTGTCGATCTTACCCGGAGGCGCGAGAACGCAGTGACCGGCGGTGAGGACCAGATGTTTGGAAATCAGGGTGGCGGTACATAAATTACCGCTTTCGGTTTCAATCTGTCCGATGGCCTGCCACGGCCAGTGCGCCGCCGCAGAAACCTGAGTTCGCTGATCGTGACCGAAGAACAGGGCCGTTTTTTCTTTTAAGCTGATTGAAGGTGCGTCGCTGTCTGCGTCATCCGGAGAATCTGCATGAACAAGAGGACTGGCGGTAAAACAGAAAAAGCACAAAAAAAGCGGTAACGCGATGCGCATAACATTCTGACCTTGAAAACAGGGAGAACCCGATAACCAGTTATTATGGAACGATTATAGACGGTTATCTTTCGTGTTGGATAGATTTGTCTGATAACTCAATCTTTTGAGAAGATGACGGACGTCATCCGGGATACTTCAGAAGTAGAAGAACAGGGTGATCAGACCGCAGAGGATCAGAGAGCACAGGGTGATTTCGAACAGGTAGCGGCGCAGCATCTTCCATCAGTACCTCAAGATAAAGAACCGGAGAAAAAAACACCCGGCGAACCGGGTGTTAAATCATCAGTCTTGATAGTGGTGAGTAGATACGCTCACAAAGACTTCTTACTGACTACTTATGCTGCTGGCGTTGCTTTTGCAGCTGGTGCAGCTTTCTTAGCATGTTTCACGTGTTTTTTAGCAGCCTGGGCTTTCTGAGCTACAGGAGCCGCTTTCTTAGCGTGTTTCACGTGTTTTTTAGCAGCCTGGGCTTTCTGAGCTACTGGTGCAGTTTTTTTAGCGTGTTTCACGTGTTTTTTAGCAGCCTGAGCTTTCTGAGCTACCGGAGCCGCTTTTTTAGCGTGTTTTACGTGTTTTTTAGCGGCCTGAGCTTTCTGAGCTACTGGTGCTTTCTTGGCTGCTTTTTTGTGTTTCTTGGCAGCCTGAGCTTTCTGCACAGGTTTTTTATGTGCTTTATGCTTAGTCGCATGAGCCGGAGCCGCGGTAGTTGCTGTTGCAGCGGGTGCTGGCGTTGCAGTGGTTTCAGCAGCGAAAGCAACTGAAGACAGGCCCATTGCAGCGGCTACAACCAGAGCTAATACTTTTTTCATGTGTAATTCCTTAAGAATTTTAGTTTAAGTGTCCACCCCACTGCGGGGCCGGTGAAAGAATAATAGGCATGTGGATCGCTGCTGTCCGTGAGTGATTGGTATCGGCGTGTAACGGAATGTACAAAGAGGGGGATTTTAAGAAAATCAGGGGATTATATTGTATTGGCGGGAGTCAGATGTGTTGTTTTGCTCCTCCCCCTGCGAAGGGGGAGGCTGGGAGGGGGTTTTGCAGACAAAACCGTGGCTAATGCACACATTAATTTTTGTTTTTGACCTTTATACCCCACCCCAACCCTCCCCTTCGCAGGGGAGGGAGCAAACGGAATTCCCCCAAACCCAACATCTCCTCTCCTTATGCCTAAATCACCCATCTATATCCCTTTTTGTTAGTGGCACCGCCTTAATCCCTTGTGCAATTCTCTGACTTACAAAAGAAAAACAGGTCTGTATTTGTTCTGAATACTCCACTTTGAAAAATTGGGGCGTAAGCCCTCTGAAGACTATCATAAGGAAAAGCGATGGCTGTCATTGACGTAAATAAAACCAAGATTGCTGCCGGATTGTTTCTGGCGCTCAGCACGATTTCTTCTTTTGCCGCGCACGCAGATCAGCTGGCGGACATCAAGAAAGCCGGTGTGGTGAAGGTCGCGACCTTCGATTCCAATCCGCCGTTTGGGTCTGTGGATGCCAAAACGCATGACATCGTGGGTTATGACGTAGATTTCGCAAAAGCGCTGGCGAAAACGCTGGGCGTGAAATTGCAACTGGTACCGACCAATCCGGCGAACCGCATTCCTTTGTTACAGTCCGGTAAAGCGGATCTGATTGTGGCTGATATCACCATCACGCCGGAACGCGCGAAAGTGATCGACTTCTCCGTGCCGTATTTCGTCACCGGCCAGCAGTTCCTGGTGCCGGCAAATTCGCCGGATAAACTGGATGCGTATGCCACGGCGCGTATCGGCGCGGTGAAAGGCACCACCGGCGAGCAGGAATTGCATAACCGCTTCCCGCAGTCCCGCGTGCTGTCTTATGACGATATTCCGCTGGCACTTTCTGCGCTGCGTAACGGCAACGTGCAGGCCATTACTCAGGACAGCACCATTCTGGCCGGTTTGCTGGATGGCGCGCCGGATAAAGCGAAATACAAAGTGCTGCCTGAATTACTGAGCAAAGAAGAGATTGGCGTGGGTGTCAAAAAAGGCGAGACCAGCTTGCTGAAAGTGGTCAATGACGAGCTGCTGAATCTGGAGAAAAACGGTCAGGCGGTCAGCATTTATAACGTCTGGTTCGGTCCGCAGACTAAATCACCTCAGCCGCGTCTGTTCAAAATCGAAGCCAAATAATCTGTTTTATGCAAGGTAAGACACATGCAGCAAGACACTCTCTCAACCGCAGCGACGTCTGCGGTTTTTTCACATTCATCCGCCGGAAAAACGGCGGCCGTTGAATTCCGCCAGGTCCGTAAATCTTTCGGTCCGCATGAGGTGATCCGTAACGTGGATTTGCGTGTGGACAGCGGCGAAGTGGTGGCAGTTTGCGGGCCCTCCGGTTCGGGAAAATCCACGCTGATCCGGCTGATTAATCAGCTGGAATCGGTCAGCAGCGGTGAAATCCTTATTGCCGACCAGCCGACGCGCAATCTCAAAGGTGTCGCATTACGCCGGTTGCGCACGCACATCGGATTTGTATTTCAGCAGTTCAACCTTTATGCCCATCTCACCGCCGAAGACAACGTCAGTCTGGCGCTGATCAAAGTGCATGGCTGGAAGAAAACTCAGGCCCGCGAAAAGGCACGTGCATTGCTGACGCGCGTCGGGCTGGGCGATAAAGCGCAGCATTATCCTGAGCAGCTTTCCGGCGGTCAGCAGCAGCGCGTGGCGATTGCCAGGGCGCTGGTCACGGATCCGGGCATTATTTTATTTGATGAACCAACGTCGGCGCTGGATCCGGAAATGATCGGTGAAGTATTACTGGTCATGCAGGAGCTGGCGAAAAGCGGCATCACCATGATTGTGGTGACGCACGAGATGAGTTTTGCCCGTGAAATCGCTGACCGGGTGATTTTCATGGACGGTGGTGAAATTCTTGAACAGGCGCAGCCGGAAGATTTCTTCCTCCGTCCGCAACATCCGCGTGCGCAGCGGTTTCTGCAAAAAGTCCTGTTCCCGCTGCATCCGCAGAGCGGAGCCGCGCTATGAACTGGCATCCCGACTGGGCTGGCGTGCTGACCGGCCAGCCTCTGCAATGGATAATATCCGGCTTCCTCACCACGCTGTATGTCAGCATTGTTGGCAGCCTGCTCGCCACGTTACTGACTGTGTTGCTGCTGGCGCTGCGCATGAGTTCGTCGCGTCTGGCACGCGGTGCGGTGGCGGCGTTTGTCTCTGCTTTTCGCAACACGCCGCTGCTGGTACAACTGCTGTTCTGGTATTTCGCGGCATACGGCGCGCTGCCGCAAAGCTGGCGTTTTTATATCGGCGACAATCATCCGTGGGCGTCGTTTCCGGGCAACATTGCGTGGCTGACCCCGGAATTTCTGTGTGCGGCCTGGGGGCTGGCGCTGTTCACGGCGGCGTTTCTGGTGGAAGAAGTGCAGGCCGGACTGAATTCTGTGCCCAAAGGCCAGACCGAAGCGGCGATTTCTCAGGGTTTCAGCCGTAAAACGCTGCTGCTTTCGATTCTCCTGCCGCAGGCGCTGATCAACGCGTGGCAGCCGATCACCGGCCAGTATCTCAACCTGATGAAGCTTTCCTCGCTGGCGACAGGTATTGGTTTTTCGGAACTGACGTATCAGGTCAGCCAGATTGAAAGCTATAACGCGCACGCCTTTGAAGGTTTCGCCGTCGGGACGCTGCTTTATCTGGCACTCGGACTGATCCTCGGCTGGCTGATGACGGCGTTTGGCCCGAAACGACCGCAGCACAGGCCGCAGGTGGTACTGAAGGAGGAAACCCGCGATGGAGTTTGACTGGTCTGTTATACACGATAATTTCACTTATCTGCTGTGGGGAAGGCTGGCGGATGGCGAGCCGGGCGGAGTATTGCTGACGCTAATCATGGCGGCATCGGCGGGCGTTCTGGCGTTAGTGTTCGGTGTGCTGATGGCGGCGCTGGCGTGGCGTTTCGGCGGCTGGACGCGGAAAATCCTGTTTATCTGGGCGTCGTTTATCCGCGGCATTCCGCTGATATTTGTGATTTTCTGGCTGTATTTCCTGCTGCCGGTGGTATTTGGCGGGTCGATCCCTGGGCCGATGACGGTGATTCTGGCGCTGGCCTGGTTTACCTCGGCGGCGGTGATGCATTCGACGCTGGCCGGTCTGGAAGCCTTGCCGCGCGGGCAAACTGAAGCGGGAATTGCGTCCGGCATGAGTGACGGCAAAGTGCTGTTGTTCGTGCTGTTACCGCAGGCGTGGCCGAATTTGCTGCCGTCGTATCTCGGGCTGCTGATCTCTCTGGTGAAAGACACGTCGCTGGCGTTTATCGTCAACGTGCCGGAACTGACCACCGTTGCCGGACAAGTGAATAACCGGGTACAAATTTACCCGGCAGAAATCTTCCTGCTGGTCGGGCTGATGTATTACCTGCTGTGCGCCTCGCTGGCGTATCTGGCCGGTAAATCGATAAAACGTCGTCAGGGGTTGCGGACGTAAAAGAAAACCCCGCCTGGTGCCGGCGGGGTTTTCAGACTGGAGAGATGGCAGGTTTATTGTCTTTTGCTGACTGACGTTAATTCCGTATCCACACTCAGATCCCGGTCGAACCATTTTTCAGAAATCTTCTTCAATGTCCCGTCTGCCCGTAATTCTCCCAGTGCGACATCCACTTTCTGTTTCAGTGCTTCTCCGCGCGCATCTTTCCTGAACGGCAGGGCGACCTGTTTCAGGCCAAACGGTTCACCGACAACTTTCAGTGGCAGATTTTTATGCTTGATCTGCCCGAGCAGGATCACCTGGCCGGAAACATAGGCATCCACTTTTCCCTGCGCCACGCTGTTAACCACCACATCCATGCCCTCGAAGGTCACCAGTTTGATTTCATTTTTCGGGTCAAATTCTTTCAGGACTTTGGCATAGTTCGAACCGAGATCGGCGGCGACGGTTTTGCCTTTCATGTCCTGCAATCCGTGAATGGTGGTGTTGTTTTTACTCACCGCTAACTGCGCCGCTGAGTAATAGTAGGGCGCCGAATAATCATATTTTTTGCGCCGCTCCGGCGTGTCGGCGAAATTGCCTACGGTATCCACTTTGCCGGTTTCGAGAGAGCCCAGCACGCCCACCCAGTCGGACGTTACCCATTCAACTTTATAGTGAATCTTACCGGCAACGGCGTTGAGAATGTCCGCGCTGAAACCTTTGATGGTGTCGCCCTCTTTGAAATAGTGCGGATAACCGTCGGGTATCGCACCCACCCGCAGAACCGGTTCGTCATCCGCTTTTTCGGCGGGTTTATCACATGCGGTCAGCAGAAGAGGGAGCGAACAAATCGCCAGTGTTAACAATCGCATAACATAATTTCCTGTTTAACCGGCATAAGGTTTGCCGAGATGTTTTTCGAGGCGACGCTGTAACTCACTGAAAATGATGGTCAGCGCCCAGTAGACCAGCGCCACGGCGAAATACGCTTCGAAGAATTTCAGCGATTCTGTAGCCACCATTTTTCCGGCTGCCAGCAGTTCGCTAACGCCTAAAGTGAACGCCAGCGAAGAGTTCTTGATCAGGCCGATATACACGTTGCCGGTCGCCGGAATGGCATTGCGGCAGGCTTGCGGAAACAGGATGCGGCTGGAGGCTTTAAACATGCTCAGTCCGGAGGCCAGAGAGGCTTCCAGCTGCCCTTTATCAACAGAGTCGATGGCGGCACGGAAGATTTCCGCCAGATAAGCGGACGTGTTTAAGCTTAAACCGAGGATCACCGCATTCATGGCGCTCAGTGAATTCATCGAAGGAATAATTTGCGGCAAACCAAAATAAATAATCAGTAACTGCACCAGAACCGGCGTGCCGCGAAAGAAGGAAATATAAAGGTGGGCGAAAGCCGCGGGTATTTTACCGGCCCTGAGTAACAGGGCGAAAATAATACCCAGAACGGTAGCCAGCAAAATGGAAAGCAATGAAATCAGCAAGGTCACGGGAAGATAAACGAGGATCTGCGGAATAACGCCGAGCATATAAGGAAAATCAAAATTCATTGTGCAAAGTTCCGTGTACGGCCATCAGGCAAAATCGTGTAAGAAAGAACGGGTGCGGTTCGAAGAGCCGGTCTGGAAGATTTTGGCCGGTTCGCCTTGTTCGATAATATGACCGTGCTCCATGAAAAATATCCGGTCAGAGACATCCCGTGCAAAGCCCATCTCATGCGTCACGATCATCATGGTTAAGTCGCGCCCGGCCAGCCCTTCAATCAGGTTCAGCACTTCACGGCGCATTTCAGGATCCAGGGAAGACGTGGGCTCATCGAATAAAATGACCTGCGGATCAACGGCCATGGCGCGGGCGATGCCGACGCGCTGCTGCTGTCCGCCGGAGAGTGTGCCGGGATAAGCCGCCGCTTTGTGCGCCAGACCCACCTGCGCAAGCAATTCTTCACCCCGTTCGCGCGCCTGCGCTTTGTTCAGTTTTTGGGTAAAACGTAAGATCTCAGTGATGTTTTCCAGTGCGGTTTTATTTTTAAACAAATTGTAGTGCTGAAAAACCATCGAAGTCTGGCGGCGAAAATCGGCTGTTTGTCTGCGGGTGAGTGTGTCCGCATTAATGTGTTTATCTCCAATCTGGATCTGGCCGGAATCCGGCCTGACGAGCAAATTCAGCGAACGTAACAGAGTGGATTTCCCGGAACCTGAGGGGCCAATAATCGACACCACTTCACCTTTATTCACGGTGAAATTAATATCCGACAGGGCAGGGAATTGGTTAAATGTTTTATTCAATCCGCTGACAGTGATCATGCAAACTCCCGCTGGTTAATATAAATAACGCGCATATTTCCTTAAAAGAATATTAACTTTTCGGTTGCCTGCGACAAATGCTTTAAATCGCTAACGATATGCGGGGCGTAATATTATGGATGATGCCTGAGCGGATAATCTTTATTGTGCTGGTTTGAACTGACAACCGGCAGCGCATCAATCAGCTTTTTCGTCCACGGATGCGCCGGGTGGTGGAACACATCATCGACTTTTCCGTGCTCCACTACGCTGCCGTCTTTCATTACCATCACCCGGTCAGCCAGATGATGCACCACGCCTAAATCATGCGAGATAAACAACAGCGCGGTGCGGTGCTCGGCCTGCATTTTTGCCAGCAAATCCAGTACCTGCGCCTGAATCGAAACATCCAGCGCGCTGACCGGTTCATCGGCCACCAGCAGCGCAGGATTCGGCGCAAAAGCACGGGCAATCGCCACTCGCTGACGCTGTCCGCCGGACAATTCACGCGGATAACGGTGCAGAAAACTGTCGCCAAGCTGCACTTCATCCAGCAACTGACGGACGCGGTTGCGCCGTTCCTCACCAAAAATGCCCACGCTGTCGAGGCTTTCGCCGATGATTTTTTCAACGTTATAGCGCGGATCAAATGAACTCAGCGGATCCTGCGCAATCAGCTGGATACCACGTCGTTGCAGTCTGCGCTGCGCTTCCGGAACCTGGCTCCAGCGTTGCCCCTGAATTTCTATCGTGCCGGATACCGGTTCGGTCAGCCCGAGGATCATCCGCGCCAGGGTAGTTTTCCCTGAGCCAGACTCCCCGACAATGCCCAGCGTTTCACCGGCAAACAGTTGCAGACTGACGTGACTGACCACGGTTTTACCGGCGTAGGCTTTGCTGAGATGACGGGTTTCCAGCACCGGATTAGAAACGGAAATATTGCGTGCAGGCAGCGGTTCACCACGTTTGCCGGAAAGCTTAAACCCGCGCGTCGCCGGGCTGGGAACCGCCGCCAGTAGCTGTTGCGTATAGGGATGGTCGGGCGCGGACAGCAGCTTTTCGCCGCGACCTTCCTCAACCACTTTGCCCTGATGCATCACCAGAATACGGTCGGCCAGTTGCCCGACGACCGACAAATCGTGGCTGATCAGCAGCAGGCTTTCGCCTTTATCGCGCCGCTGTTGCAGCAAATCCAGGATCTGTTTTTGCACCGTCATGTCCAGCGCGGTGGTCGGTTCATCGGCAATCAGTAAACCGGGATTTCCGGCCAGCGCGGTGGCAATCAACACGCGCTGACGCAACCCGCCGGAAAGCTGATGCGGATAGGCACTGAGGCGGTTTTGCGCATCGGGAAATCCGACCGATTTCAGTGAGGTGATCACCTGCTCGCTGAGCAACTTCGGATCGGTTTTGCGGCTGGCGGTCAGCGCATCGTGAAGCTGCCGCCCGACCTGCCGTAAGGGATCGAGCGACACCAGCGCGTCCTGCAATACATAGCCAATCTGGCTGCCGCGAATTTTACGCCAGCGCCGCTGGCTGGCGCCAAGCATGTCTTCACCGCCAATCACAAAACGATCGGCAGTAATACGCGCTTTGCCATCCTGTAAGCCGAGCAGGCTGCGGGCTGTCACGGTTTTCCCTGAGCCGGATTCTCCGACAAATGCCACGGATTCGCCGCGACGCAGTTGCAGATTCAGCCCGCTGACGGCGGCTTTTTCACCGCCTGCAGTCGGGAAGAAAATCGACAGGTTTTGGATATCAATTAACAGTTCGTCGCTCATGGACGTTTTCCTTCAAAAGTGGCCTGCCAGTAACGCCCGAGTGTGTTGACTGAAATCACGGTCAGGGTGATTGCCACGCCCGGCCAGACGCCAATCCACCAGGCATTACGCAGATAATTACGGCCCTCGGCCAGCATCAGCCCCCATTCGGCGGTCGGCGGTTGCGGGCCCATACCGAGAAAACTCAGCCCGGCGGTGCCGATAATCGCCGTGCCCAGCCCGAGGGTCGCCAGCGCCGGAACGTGCGCAATGGCGTGCGGCAACACATGCCGCCAGACCAAAACGTGACGCTTCAGTCCCAGCGTGCGCGCCTGTTCGACATAGCCGGAAGACATCACCAGAAAGGTTTGTGCCCGCACTACGCGGGTGAAGCGGGGCACTGACGCCACGCCGAGTGCGAAAATCAGATTGGTGGTGCCGGGACCGGTAAAGGCAATAAGCATCAGCGCCAGCAGCAAATCCGGAAAGGCTGAAACCACGTCCACCGCGCGGCTGATCAGCTCATCCAGCGGCCCTTTGAATAAACCCGCCAGCAGGCCAAGCAGGGTGCCGATGCTGACCGCGACAACCATCGCCGCCAGGCTAATCAGCAGGGAATAACGGCTGCCATAAATGATACGCGCCAGTACGTCGCGGCCTAACTGATCGGTGCCCAGCCAGTGACTGGCGGAAGGCGCAAGCTGTGCGTTAACCGGATCGGCATTGAGCGGATCGTAATGCGTGAGCAACGCGGGGAAGACAACCGCCAGCAGTACCAGAAATATAAAACTGGCTGCCAGCAAAACACCGGCAGAGAAACGGCGCGTAATGCGCCCGGAAAGCAGAATCTGACTCATGCGTTTTCCTCCCCGGCAGCGGGCGCGTCGCGCAAGCGCGGATCGATAAACAGGTACAAAATATCCACCAGCGTACTGAGCACCACGTACACCAGCGCCGAGAAAATCGCTACCGCCAGCACCACCGGCAAATCCTTACCCAGCACGGCATCGACGGTGATTTTGCCCAGCCCCGGACGGCCAAATACCTGTTCGGTGATCACCGCACCGCTGAGCAGACCGCCAATCAGCCAGCCGGTGAGGGTGACGGCAGGCAGCGCGGCGTGGCGCAGCGCATGGCGTAAACGGATGACAGTGTTGCCCAGTCCCCAGGCGCGCAGCGTCAGAACAAAGGGTTCATCAAGCGCATCTTCCAGCCCGCGTCGCAGCACCTGCGACACCACCGCGCCCTGCGCCAGTCCGAGGGAGAACGCCGGTAACACCAGCGACGAAAAACTGCGGTCACCGGCGACCGGAAACCAGCGCAAGGTAAAGCTGAAGATAAACAGCAGCACGATGCCAAGCCAGAAAGAGGGCGTGGACGCCAGAACCAGTTCTATGGAACCGGCGATGCGTTGCCCCCAGCGCCGGTGCGCGGTCGTGACCGCCATCAGCACGGCAAACACCAGGCTGACCACCAGCGCCAGACCGGTGAGTTTCAGCGTCGGCCACAACTGCGATAACACCAGCGAACTGACGTCGGTATTGAGCATGTACGAACGGCCAAAATCCCCGTGCAATACGCGCCACAGGTAATGCAGATATTGCAGATACAACGGCTGATCCAGACCCCATTCGGCGCGGATCGCCGCCTCAATCGCCGGTGTATGCACCTGTTCGCCCATCAGTAAACTGACGATATCGCCGGGCGCGAGGTAAACGCTGATAAACGACAGCGTAACCGCTGCCCACAGCACCAAAACGCCGGTGACTATCCGCCGGATGATCCGCCCGCGCCACGACGGTCTGGCCTGAGGGCGACGGGGAGAAATAAATGCAGTTTCAGCCGACATATTCTGATTCCTTACTTCTGATTAATGCTTGCTCAGCCAGACGTCATAGGCGTTTTCAGGCATCTGTTTGAAAGGCCTGAAGCCGACACCGTGAACGTAAGACGCTGCCGCAATCTGGTCTTCCGGCTCGTAAAGCGGGATCGCCAGTGCCTGTTGCAACACGGCAAAGTTTTGCAACTGACCGTAGAAGGTTTTGCGCTGTGCGTTATCCAGCGTCAGCGACGCGCCTTTGAGCAGCGGAATAATTTCCGGCGCATCGGTGCGGCTGTAGTTGATCGCACCGCCGCCATTGACGGGCAGATAGTGATTTTCGATATCAATGCCGTCAGTGTCGGTATTGGAGTTGGCAATCGATCCGAACTGGCCGGTTTTACGCACTTCGGTATAGGTGCCGGAATCGACATAACGGATCTTCAGATCCACGCCCATCCGCTGCCGAGCCTGCGCCTGTATCGCCTGCAACAGCACATCGCGCTGGTCGCGCACGGTCGCCTGCGCCTGAATAATTTCAATGCTCAGCGGCTGGCCGTTTTTGGTGCGGATGCCGCCAGCGCCTTTGTTTTTCCAGCCTGCTTCATCAAGCAACTGGTTTGCGAGCGTCGGGTTATTGCCGTATTTACCGCTCAGGCTGGCGTCATACAACGGATCGACCGGCGACGTAATGCCCCAGACACGCGTGCGTTCGCCGCGATAGATCGACTGCAAAATCGGTGAAATATCCAGACCCTGTAATATCGCCTGACGGACTTTGACGTCCTGCGTCGGGCCATATTTCACATTCAGGAACAACGAGTAAGGTGTGCCGGTATTGAGTGCGTGCTGGTAAGAGAAATCAGGATTGTCTTTGAATTCACCGGCATCGTTACCGGAAACGCCTTCAATCACATCTACCTGACCGGACAGCAGCGCGCCGGTGCGCACGGAAGATTCCGGCAGGAAACGGTAAGTAATCCCTTCGAGATATGCCGGACCCTGATGTTTCGCATTCGCCGACGCCCAGCGGTAATCCGGGTTGCGCACATATTCAATCTGCTGACCTTTCTCATAGCGTTTGAGAATAAATGGCCCGGTACCCGCGATGTCTGTACCACCGGATTTCAGCTGCGGTGAAGTCCATGAAGAAGGCGATATCAGCTTCAGGCCGGAAGCAAACGAAAGGAACGGGCTGTAAACGTCTTTCAGCGTAATGCTGACGGTGTGTTCATCCGGCGTGGCGACACTGGCAATTCGCCCAGCGAGCGCGCAAATACTCGACCCTGCGCAATACGCCGGATCCTGTGCATGACGGAAATTTTCGGCGACGGCAGCGGCATTAAATTTCTCGCCATTAGAGAATTTCACGTCATCGCGCAGCGTAAACGTGTAGGTTTTGCCATCGTCAGACACCTGATAACCGGTTGCCAGCCACGGAATGTAAGAGCCGTCCGGCTTGCGTGCTAACAGCGATTCATAGGCAACACGCAGGATCAGTTCCGCTTTTGACTGGCCGTTTAACTGTGGATTGAGCGTATTGGGTTCGGTTTCCACGCCCCACGTCAGATTCCCGCCTTGTTGCGGTTGTTCTGCGGCATACAGTGACTGACCGGAAGAGAGCACTAACAGCGCAAGCGCAGTGAGAGAACGAACGTTAACAGAGGATTTCATACATTTCCCGTCAGGTAATAAGTCATGAATTATTCGAATGAACTCAATAAATAACGCCGCTTTATTCCGCGCAGCTGAAGGGATTATTAATGTCAGGTTGCTAAGTTGTAAAATCACAATATTTGCTTACCAGCCTCAATAAATGACTATGTAAATCTCTGCGGTTTAAAGAAGGGGGTAATTACCGGCTTATCTCAATTGAGGGTAATAAAATGCTTTTTTCTTCGTGGTGTAATTAGCGGTGGTCTCTATTTTTAACGCAGACGCTTTTTAACACAGACAGTACTGTGCTTATGCAGATAAAGGAGATCATCTTGACGAAT
Source organism: Rahnella variigena (assembly GCF_003610915.1). Classification (NCBI taxonomy): domain Bacteria; kingdom Pseudomonadati; phylum Pseudomonadota; class Gammaproteobacteria; order Enterobacterales; family Yersiniaceae; genus Rahnella; species Rahnella variigena. The sequence continues at coordinate 3,292,873 of NZ_NSDJ01000001.1, read as the reverse complement.
ACATCCCGCAGACGTTTAAAAACCCTGGTCGGGGCAGGGAGCGTGATCCACGCATCGAACGACACCCGCCGCCAGACCGGTATTTCGCGTGCTATCACACTGGCAAATATCGCGGAAAGAGAGAAAATCACCGGGCTGTTTACCGCCGATTTATTGCAGGCAGATCCCGACGGGCTTTCCGGTTCGACCGGCAGTCAGGATCCGCTGATAACGCTGGCGGCGCTGAGTCAGGTTACATCTCAGATTGGCCTGATTGCCACAGTGTCCACTACCTATCAGCACCCGTATAACCTGGCGCGACTGATCGGCACGCTCGATCACGTCAGCGGCGGTCGGGCGGGCTGGAATGCGGTAACGTCTTCTGTCGGCGAAGAGAATTTCGGTGACATACAATTGCCTGCGCCCGAAGTGCGTTACGCCAGAGCGACTGAGTTTATCGAAGTGATTAATGCCTTATTCGATGCCAATCAGCCTGATTCGGTGGTACGCAACAAAAACGGCGGCGTAAGTATTGATCCGCGCAAACTGCATCCGATCAATCATCACGGCGACTTTTTCCGTGTTCAGGGGCCGCTGAACGTTCCGCCGCCGCCTCAGCACCGTCCGGTACAGTTTCAGGCCGGGCAGTCAGAAGAGGGGCTGAAGCTCGGCGCGAAATATGCGGAAGTGATTTACACCTCCCAGCCGACACTGGATGACGCGAAAGCGTTTGTTGAACGTGTTCATCAACATGCCGATGCTATTGGCCGCCATGAAAGCCGGCCGTTAATCATGAACTCTTTTCATTCAATCATCGGAGAAAGTCCGTCAGATGTGGCACGCCGGTTGTTTGAAAAACACGAGCGGATTGATTATCAGCAGGGGCGTCTCAGGGTGGCGGATATGCTCGGCGGCGACATTGACTTACGCGACGCCGCGCTGGATCAGCCCATCCCGTTACGGTTACTGCCGGACATCGAGCAGATTAACCGCCGTCGCGGCCGTGCGGAAATTTTTAAGCGTTTCGCCTTACAGGGGCTGACGCTGCGCGAACTGATCGTGCAGGCTCAGGAAACCGGCCACTGGTTTGTCGCCGGTACGCCGGAACAGCTGGCCGATGCTATCGAAGAGCGCTACCGCGCCGGTGTGCTGGACGTGATTTCCCTTCACGGACTGGGTCAGGCAGATCAGGAAGATTTGCTGATCAACGGTTTGCTGCCTGAGTTGCGGAAACGGAACCTGATTGATACAGAGTATCTGGGGGAGGATTTCAGGGGAAATCTTGGATTAGCATCCAAACTGCCAGGGCGTTAATTTCACGAACTTGGGTTGCCAACCACACTGGCCTTCAGGTCAAGGTCAAGGTCAAGGTCAAGGTCAAGGTCAAGGTCGTGGGCGTCGGCCCACACCGACCAGAGACCCGGTAACGCGCGGGCCTCTGGACTCCGCGCTTTTTTCACTGCGCGCTATCGCGGGTATGACGGACATGTTCCGGCGCATTAGCGGGTGGCGCAAAATGTCATCGCTGCGCGATCCCCGAATTTCAGGTGTCGAGCCATAGGTCTCGAACCGTTCATTCGGTGCCATTTTTAATCACGCCAATCCACTTTTCTAAAAGATAAACATCAGTTTGATGTTGAATTTAAGATCGTGCGGGCGATTCAGAAATCTTGCTGAACGGAGCGGCTTCGAGACCTATGGCTCGAAGACCGAGAGAAGGTACCGCGCAGCGGCAAGATTTCCAGCCTGTCGCTGCGATACCTGAAACATAGCCAGCGAGCGGAGCGCGCAGTGAAAGAGCCGGAGATTCCTAAGAGGCGCGGCGATAGGCGCCTCTTAGGGCCGGTTTGGGTGGCAACCCAAGGTCTTGACCTTAAAGCCAGTTTGGGTGGCAACCCAAGGTCTGGTCGGTGTGGGCCGACGCCCACGACCTTGACCTTGACCTTGACCTGAAGGCCAGCTTGGTCGGCAACCCAAGGTGTTGACCTTAAACCGTCAGTGCATCGGAATGCACACTCTTAGCAGTGAATTGATTCTCCGGCTCACTTAACCCCAGATTCCCCCGCAGGGTCTGCGCCTCATAGTCCGTCCGGTATAACCCGCGTGCCTGCAAAATTGGGATTACGCTGTCGATGAAATCATCGAACGCCGTCGGGGTGCCGCCACGAACGATAAAACCGTCGGTTGCGCCTGAGGTGAACCAGTGTTCCAGACCGTCGGCGACGTCTTCGGCAGTGCCAGAGAAGGTCGGGCGCGGTGTGGCGGCTTCCAGAGCGGCCTGTCGTAGTGTCAGCCCGTGTTCATGAGCGTTGCGTTTGATTTCATCTGTCGTGCTGCGGAAACTGTTTTGCCCTAAATCACCGATGTCCGGGAAGGGAGCATCCGGAGCGTATTGCGCAAAATCGTGATGCTCAAAGTAGCGGCCGAGGTAATCCAGCGCGCTTTCCAGCGTCACCAATTGCGCGGTTTCCTGGTACTTGCGTTCGGCATCGGCAGGCGAGTCGCCGATAATCACGCTGATACCCTGGAATACGCGGATGTCCTCAGCGTCACGGCCGTTTTCTGCTAACTGGCGCTGGACGTCGAGGCGGAATTCACGTGCCAGTTCTGGGGTTTCCTGACGGGTGTAAATAGCGTCGGCAGCTTCGGCGGCAAAGGCTTTGCCCTGTTCTGATGCTCCGGCCTGAAAGACAACCGGACGGCCTTGTGGCGAGCGTCCGACGTTCAGCGGCCCCTGCACCGAGAAGTATTTACCGTGGTGATTGAGCGTGTGCAGTTTCTGTGGCGCAAAGAACTGGCCGGTGCTTTTGTTGCGCACAAACGCGTCTTCTTCCCACGAGTCCCACAGGCCTTTCACCACGCTGACGTATTCGCTGGCAATGCGGTAACGCTCGTCATGTTCCGGATGTTTATCGCGGGAGAAGTTTTTCGCCGAACCTTCCAGCGGCGAGGTCACTACGTTCCAGCCCGCACGGCCACCGCTCAGATGATCGAGGCTGGCGAACTGGCGTGCGACGGTAAACGGTTCGCTGTAAGAGGTCGATAATGTCGCCACCAGACCGATTTTTTGAGTCACCAGCGACAGCGCTGAAAGCAGGGTAATCGGCTCAAAACGGTTGAGAAAATGCGGAATAGATTTCTCGGTAATATAAAGTCCGTCAGCGACAAATAAGAAATCAAACTTAGCCTGTTCGGCTCGTTGCGCTAATTGCTGGCAGAACTGAATATTAATACTGGCATCGGCGACGGCATCCGGATGACGCCATGCGGACATATTTCCCGACGCACCCTGAATAATGGCACCCAGACGTAACTGTTTTTTCTGACTCATTGATTCATCCTTAAGATTATATTATTCAGCCGCCGTTAAGCCAGCGTGCGTAATTCAGCGACAGAGCGAACCAGCAGCGCCTGCTCCTGGGCATCGAATGCCTGCTGATTGAGGATTTTGCGCAGATACACCAGTTCGACGCCCAGCGGATTGGTCGCCCGATGAAACGGCTCGTAACCGCGTCGCTGATACAATGCGGTCAGCCACGGATGGTTTACCGCCGTCGCCAGATACACCGCCGGTGATTTCAGCGTGTCGCGTAAGAATGTTTCTTCGACGTAGCGGATAATTTCATTGCCAAAACCCTGACCCTTGGCGTGTTCCGCCACCGCAAACCAGTGAACAAACGGCCACGGCGCAAGATGATTTTTCGCAGGCGTCCACAAAAAACGCGTGGTCAGCGTCGCCGTCAGTACGCCGTCTTTTTCCAGCACATACGTGGTTTCATTGCGGATAACATCCCGCACATCCTCAACGCTGGCGCGGGTGATGGTGAAATGAATGCCATGTTCCAGCAGCGGCGCGTAAGCTTTTTGCAAAAGGCTGTGCAGCGCAGCCGCTTCTGATTCCTGAGCAAGGCGGATCACGTGGCTCATAGTGTGTCCTTAAGCCAGCGCAACGCTGGACGTGGCTAACAGTTCGAGGGAACGCAGGCGCGCATGAGGCTGAGAAACCGGCGTATCAATGATAAATTCTTCCACACCGTACCTTGCCTGCAATGTTTCCAGTTGCTGATGAACATCCTCACCGGTGCCGTACAACACTTCGGACTGACGTTCTTCAATACGATGAGATTTTGCTTTTGACTGACGCAGATACGCCTCAACTTGTTCATGGCTGCCGACGTTGACGCTTTGCCCGTCGCTGGCGATAACGCGATACCGCTGCGTTTTATCCACCAGCCGTGCAGCCTGTTCGGTGGTATCAGCGACAATTACCGGCACAGCCAGAAGCGCCCGCTTACCGTGACTGTCGTGCGAATAAGCGGAAAGGGCGCTGGAAATATCGCGCTCGTCGGCATTCAGGTGCGCAGCAAAGACGAAATTCCAGCCGAGACTGGCGGCCAGACGGGCGCTTTGTTCGCTGGCACCTAATAAGAAACGTGAGGCTGACTGCGGCGGCTGTGGGGTAGCAGAAAGCGCATCGGCGTCTTTGCCTCTGACGGGCACTGAAAGCCAGTCGTCGAGCTGACTCAATTGTTCCGCGAAATCGCCCTTACGTGCCGGATCCACCGCGTGTTGCAGCGCATGGGTCGAAAGCGGTAATCCGCCCGGCGCTTTGCCAATGCCGATATCTACACGGCCGGGGGCAAGTGATGCCAGCTGATTAAAATTTTCCGCCACTTTATACGGACTGTAATGTTGCAGCATGACCCCACCGGAACCTACCCGCAGGTGCTGCGTATGCGCGAGGATCCAGGCGATCACGATTTCCGGCGAAGAGATCGCGAGTTTGTCAGTATTATGATGCTCCGCCAGCCAGAACCGGTGATAGCCCCAGCGCTCTGCATTTTTGGCGAGTTCCAGCGTCCTGCGTAATGCCCCTGCGGCATCTTCATGCTCATCCAGCGGACTTTTTTCAAGCAAACTTAAACGGTATCCCATCGTTTTTCCCTTTATTCGCAACACGTCGTTAACAGGGATTATTAAAGTCAGGGACAAAAGATGTAAAACAACAATAGTTGCTATGGAGTTGCGGGAGATGAGAATGGATGTGGGCTGGCGGGCGACATGTGCGCGGATCTTAGCCGGGAAAGATAAACCGGGTGCTTGAAAAACATAAAAGGCGACTTATGTCGCCTTTAGAATGCTATAGCGGCATAGGTTATTTATCCTTCAGCTATGCAGGGATGGGAGGGAACATTTCCTCTAGCGCTCTTATCACTTTACAGAAGAACTGATTATTTAAAGACGTTTTGTTGTAAACCATATAGACCGGTATGCTTGGCAGATTCATATCCACATTAACCGCACAAATATCATACTGTTTTTTATATTCTTCATATGCCTTGAGCGGCACAAATGCCAGTGTGTCTGTGGCTTCAACGACCGGCATTGCGGCACCGATATAACCTACATAATAACGAATTTTCCTTTTAACACTTATTCTTTTCTCAAGTTGTTGAGCGAGGTTAATTCGTAGCAAGCTGTCATTGCTGATAAACGTGAACTCTTCCTTCATAACATCTTCTGGCGAGGCTTTATCTTTAATTCTTGGATGGTTTTTTGCACGTATCACTACCAGAGGTTCCTCATACAGTAAAAAAGTATTACGAGATAGATTCTTATGTGGGTTGATATCAAACACGATGTCAGTTTTACGAAAAGTCAGTAAATCATCTATTGCCTGGGAAGAATTTCCTACCACAGTGTGAGTTACTTTGCAGCCTGGTGCTATTTTGTCGATAGCCCTGACTAAGGGGCCGAGTATGGTGAGAGAAAAATAGGGTGGACAATTAATCACTATATTTGAAATGGCAAGTGGGTGATCTATTTCCTGAAACCTGGCCAATAAATTATCATAGGACTCAAAGAGTTTTTCATGTATTCCTGTCGCCGTTTTGGTTGGGGAAAGGTTTTTCCCCTGCCGGACGAAGAGGGGATCAGAAAAGTGATCTCGTAAACGCCCAATAGCCTGGCTGACGGCGGAAGGCGTCAGTCCCAATATACCGGCAGCTTTGGTGATGCTGCCATGGATATAAACAGATTCAAACATGGTTAACAAGTTAAGATCAAAACCCTTAATAGCATTAAGACGTTCCGTGTTGTGATTGAGTTTCATTTTTTCTCACTTGGTTTTTTCAGAAATGATGGTTTGGTCAGCCTGTAAATTCATCTCCACAGGCGTTGATTGAGATTTGTGTGATATTTTAAAGAAATTAAAAATTCAAACTACGCACAAATCTACCATGCTTATTTTAAATGGATTATAAAGAAAGCGTACCTGGATTTGTTTTTTTCATAATATATGTGGTTGTGTCGCAGTTTCCAAGTGCCTGGGTGAATGTGGGTTTTATTAATTTGCAATTAGGATTTTTTTTATCATGTAATTATATGTAATAGAACAAATAATTATAAACTCTTTAATAAAATGAATGAATGTTTAAGTTCACTGTGTTTATTTCCACAGCGACAATGTGAATAATGCCTCTCCCCTGCAAATGCCTCTCCCCTGCATATGGATTCAGGGTTCAACTAACAAAATTGAAATGGAGAGATAATTTTGAAACTTAATACATTCATTTAAAATGAGCGTACTGGCTGCCGGCATGGTTGCTGCAATGGGTGCATACGCAGAAGACACCGGTACCGTTTCGATTTCCGGCACTTTTATTATTAAGCTGAACAGTTGCCCTGCAGATCTTTCCGCACAAGTTCAATTTAACGGGCAAACTTCTTCTTATGAAAATCTTGTTGTCGTAGGCTCTAGCATGACAAGTAACTCAGGTATGATTATTAAAGATCAGGCTGGTGTTGTGCTTACCCCTAACGCAATGGATACTTCTGAAAGCCAGGCATTAATTTCAGACAACAATGAGTTGAAATATACTGTAGGTCTGACTAAGACTAAAAACAACGTTGTTGCGGGTCCATTTAGTAACTCCGTTACTTACGTTATCAGCTACCAGTAATCGTTAATTAAGTAAAAATAATTTCTGAAGTGATTTCAATATATAGTTGTTCTGGTTAATCCCAGAGCCACTTTCTTTTAAATTCACAGGTTCAATATAAATGTTCAAATATTTATTACTCCCAATGTTAGTCATCATGTCCAGCAATTCCTTTGCTGGATTATCGGTAGGTGCCACCCGCGTTATTTATAATGGCAATATGAAAGAGGCTTCGCTTTCCATAAAGAACACAGAAGACTCGAGTGTTTACCTAATTCGTTCCTGGATAAGTTCTGACAATGCGGGCGAGAAGATACCCTTTGTTATCACTCCGCCATTGTTCCGCATCGAGCCTGGCCAGGATAACACCGTCCGTATTACCCAGACTTCGTCATCATTAGCGCAGGATAAAGAGTCTGTTTATTGGCTTAATACGTTGGCTATTCCCCCTGCTACAAAAGAAAAGAATTCCCTGCAGTTCTCGATTAACACACGTATCAAACTGATCTACCGACCGACAACACTGAATAACAAAGAGGCGATTGCCAAAGCGTATCAGCAGATCACCATCACCCGCTCAGGTAGTACCTTAACCGCCAACAATCCTACACCGTATTATGTCAACATGACAAAAGTCAGCGTGAACGGTAAAGAGCTGAAGGCAGGATATATGGTTCCGCCAAAATCTTCGTTGGAGATTAGTAATGCTCCGGCGGGGAATAGCATCAACTGGCAAGCGATTAATGATTTCGGCGGATTAACAGAAAAAGTCAACGCATCAATTTAATTAAGTTGAAAAATTAAAATCGGGAATGTCTGTTTATTATGGATAATAACAATATTAAAAATCGTCAGGACAAAGACAACACCAGAAGAAAAGGTGATAAAAGAAAGAGCGGCGCACTAAACAGTAAAGCTGCTGCCCGCTCTTTTTTATTAAAACCCTTATCCTTTTTCATATTGTTATCTCTTCCCGGATTGGCTTTCTCCGCTGAAACGTTTAACGCGGAAATGCTTAAGGCCGTCGGTGATGGCGGCGATATGAAAAACGTCAATCTGGATTATTTCGCCGAAAAGGGCGGGCAGATGCCCGGCACTTATCAGGTGGATATCTATCTGAATAACCAGCAGGTCGACTCACGCAACGTCGAGTTTGTCAGCCTGCCGGATGCGCCAGGTAAACTCTACGGGGCAGTCACCCCGGCGGAGATGGCAGAGTACGGCGTCAAGCTGGACGCATTTCCGGATCTGAAAGCCGTTGCACCTGATGCACAGCTGACAAAGCCACTGAGTGCCTATGTGCCGCAGGCCACTGAAAATCTTGATATAAACCGCAAGCGTTATGACATTACCGTACCGCAAATCGGCGTAAATATGCGCCCGCGCAACTCGGTTGATCTGAAGCGCTGGGATAACGGTATCGCCGCCTTTATGCTCAATTACAGCTATTCCGGCTCTACCACGCAGCGCGACGACAGCGGTCAGTCAAAGAGTAACTTCGTTAACCTGCGCAGCGGGGCTAACCTCGGCGCATGGCGTCTGCGTAACTACTCGACTTACAGCGACCAATATACCGAAGGGACTCACGGTGGCGATGACACCAATACCCGTGACTTCGAATCAATTAATACCTACGTGCAGCGTGACGTGCGTTTCCTGCAGGGCGGGCAACTGACGCTGGGCGAATATTCCACGCCCGCCGACGTGTTTGACAGCATCCAGTTTACCGGTGCGCAACTGGCCTCCGATGACCAGATGCTGCCGGACTCCATGAGCCAGTTTGCGCCGACAGTGCGCGGCATGGCTGTCGTGTTATTGATCGGGGGCGTGAATAATGCCATGGCGCTGGGTGTGTGTAGTTATCTTTCCAGACAGCCACTGATTACGGTAAACATGAACGTGACTTCACAGCAGGACTGGCCAAATGGATTCGTCATCGGGGGAGTGGCTTACAGTACAGCCTACAAAGTGGCTGAGAATTGTTCGGGCGAGTATCAAATGACGAAAACAATGAATACCGCTGTCTACCCTTCCTCCACCTCCACGATATTTAAAAGCGGTGTCGAGGGCGTGGGTATCCGGCTCACGATAGGCGGTACCCCTGTGTCTACGGGGGCTAATCAGACCAGTGGTAACGGTGACGGTTCGAGCCCGATTAATCTGCAGAATGTTGACGTTGAACTCATCAAAACAGGGGATATCGTTCCCGGCTCTGTGACTCCCGGAGAGTTAGCCACCGTTGAGATGAAAGACAGCGCAGGGACAAGACAGGTATTAACTATAAATATAGGCTCGGTTAATATTAAGCAAGCTTCCTGCGAAATCACCGGTTCCAGTGCTATCCCTGTCCCAATGGGCGATGTGATGAAAGAAGATTTTCAGGGCAAAAACTCAACGCTGAAACCCCAAAATATCAATATCCCTCTGCAATGCAGCGCGCAAACCAGGGTGAATATCAATTTTGATGCGAAGTCATCACAAGGCAACGGCATCATTGACCTGACGGCGGGCGGAGCAGAAGGTGTGGGCATTCAGCTGAAACTAAACAGCACGCCGGTGATATTTAACAAGACTCTGTTTGTGGCACAGGCCACCGAACAAGGTGCATTTAACATCCCGCTGACCGCGGCCTATATACAAACTGCCGATGATATTGCACCTGGTTCAGCCAATGCGGTGGCGAACTTTACCGTCACCTACGAATAATGTTCAGACATAACCGGCGGCTGATCCTTGAGAGATGCCGCCGCGCTGCACTCTGTTACTGATGTTATCCCGTCTGACCTTCAGCATCACACTACCGCCTTCAAATAACCGCTCCAGTAAAACTCCTCCACACCGTTCAGCAAGATTTCTGAACCGTCCGCACTATCTTAAATTCATAATAGAACTGCTTTTGATTGAGAAGCTGCGGCAGCTGAAACACAGCCAGCGAACGTTAGCGCGCAGTTAAAAAAACGCAGAATTCCAAAGGGTTTCGTTTAAAAACCCTTTGGGGCCGTGTGGGTCAACGCCCACGACCTTGAATCTGAATTCGATTTTAAAAGCGCTAAAGGTCGCCCACCTGCAAAACCTGATATCCGAAGAAGGGCGCACTTGCTGCGCCCTGGATTAACCCGCTATTCAGAGGTAGCCGCTCTTTTGTATGCAGGCCTTAAAGGCCTTTCAACAAACTCCATTGTGACTGGATTAAAGTAACGACTAGGCCAAATCGTGGAGGGAGGAACTCCAATTGCCTGACCGATCAACAATTCGCCTTTTGGCCACGGGCGGGACAAGGCATTAGACAAAGTGGATGAGCCCAGCCCTGCCGCGCGTGATACTGCGGCCAGAGTGGTACCTTTTTTGCGCAGTGCCGCAATAATGTCGGCAGGGTGCCAGTCCTGAAAAGGAAAAGATATGTTGGGTGGATAGTTTGTGGTCATTTCGCAGTTTCCGTTGCAAAGCGATGAGATAGCTACCACAAGAGGTGCAAATCTCTGGGGGTGATAGCTCAGACGGAGTTTGCACTACCGGGCACAACGGATGCCGGCCAGTCCGGAGACTGCCCCCTCTGAGCCACCATTGAGACGTGCATATTACACGAAAGCGTAATAAGCAACAGGTGTGCAAAGGCCTCGATATATAACGTAAACTATATATATCGACGTTGTGACATCCGGGGTGCAAATCCCGGCCACGGATTTTGCCGTAGCAAATCCACTATAGCGTAAATAGGTAGCGTAAACCAAGCGGATAAAAACGTGCATAAATGTTGATTTAATTAGGGTTTTTATCTGTTCAGCTAATACCAAAAAAAAGCCTCCCACATCAGGGGAGGCTTGAACCATTGCTATCAACGGGTTGGATGATTCACTTCTACCGGACGCAAATCAAACAGCAATACTTCTGCCTGATCTCCGTCGGTAAAGGTCAGTTTATCTTCCTGACGAACCCGCGCACCGTCGCCGGTTCTGAACTCGATACCGTTCACTTTAATGCTGCCGCGTGCTACATGAATATAGGCATAACGGTTCGGGTCAAGATCAACTGTCGCCTGTTCCGCGCCATCGAAGAAACCTGCGTAAATCTTCATATCCTGACGAACGGTCAGCGAGCCCTTGTCACCTTTTGGCGAGACGATCAGGCGGAACTGACCGCGTTTGTCTGCTTCAGGGACAGACACCTGCTGATAACCCGGTTCGGTGCCGTTTTCCGCTGGCACAATCCAGATTTGCAGAAAATGCACGCTTTCGTCGCCGGAGTGGTTGAACTCACTGTGCGTCACGCCGGAGCCCGCGCTCATCAGCTGTACATCCCCCGGGACGATCACTGAACCAGTACCCATCGAATCTTTATGCGCCAGTGCGCCTTCCAGCACATAAGAAATGATTTCCATGTTGCTGTGAGGATGCGCGCCAAAGCCGCGTCCCGCTGCCACCTGATCATCGTTGATAACCAGCAGGTCTGAGAAACCGACCTGTTTTGGATCCCAGTAACTGGCGAAAGAGAAGGTGTGACGGGAATGCAACCAGCCGTGGTCACCTAAGCCGCGTTGTTCAGAGAGACGTTGTTCGATCATGGTGTACTCCTCAGTGTGTCAGGGAGGAAGTGCGTTTGCGCTTCCGATGAACAGAGAATACACGTAAACTAATTTGCTCAACAATGCGGTGGTTTGACTATCACTGTCACGTTTTAGTTGACAAAAATGCGGCGTGCCAAAGAGGAGAGAAAGTGATGCAGATAGAAGATCTTCGTATTTTCGTCGCGGTGATTAAAGCCGGAAGTTTCACTGCCGCTGCCGAACAGCTGTTGTTGTCGAAACAGTACGTCAGCCGCCGTATGGCCGCACTGGAAGCGGGGCTGAATGCCCGTTTGCTTAACCGTAATACCCGCAAACTGTCGGTGACCGAATCCGGTCAGCTGTTTGCCGGACACGCGCAGCGCATCCTCGACGATATAGAAGAAGCGGAGCGGGCGGTGTCGCAAAAGCGCCAGGTGTTGCAGGGGTCTTACCGCCTGAGTATTCCGATGTCATTTGGTATCAGCCATCTTTCACCGCTAATTGCCGAATTTCTGAGGCAGCATCCGGCCATTCAGTTTCAGGTGGATCTGGTGGACCGGTATGTCGATCTGGTCGGTGAAGGCTTTGATATTGCGCTGCGTATCGGCAATCTGGCCGATTCTTCGCTGGTGGCACGCCGTCTCGGTGAGCTGAAACGGGTGATATGTTGCAGCCCGCAGTATCTGGAACGCATGGGGACGCCGCAAACGCCGGAAGACCTGCTGCAACATCAGTGTCTGCGTTATGGCCGTGAAGGGCAGACGGGCTGGGAGCTGGATCATAACGGCAAGCGCCGGTTATTCGAAGTGCGCGGCCCGATTGTCAGCAACAACGGCGAAGTGCTGCGCGATGCTGCCGTGGCCGGACTCGGGCTGGTGTTATTGCCAGAATTCATCGTCGGACCGGCGTTGCAGTATGGCGCACTGGTGCGGGTACTGGACGATTTCCACCCCGGCGCGCTGGATCTGCATGCCATTTATCCGCAGCATCGTCAGCGCAGCGAAGTCACCCGCGTGTTTCTGGACTTTTTACAGGAGCGGCTTAAAGCGCAGCGCGTCTCTGCGGCGTGATTTGCCGGATAAAGAGCGCCCGGAACGAAAACTCTGCTCAGGCAAGTTGGCAGGATCAGGCAAGAAATAAAGAGAACTGTGGCTTGCTGCTGCGGGCTTTAAATCTATAGTAAATGGGTCATTAACACTTCAGGAGCTGACTGATGAAAACTGTTGGATTTGCGGCCTACGATCCTAAAAAACCGCTTGCTCCGTACGCCTTTGAGCGTCGCGGCCTGCGTGATAACGATGTGGCAATGGAAATTCTGTACTGCGGTGTCTGCCATTCAGATTTGCATACGGCGAGAAATGACTGGGGCTGGAGCTATTATCCGATTGTTCCCGGCCATGAAATTGTCGGACGCGTAACGCAGACTGGCAGCCAGGTCAGCCGGTACAAGATTGGCGATCATGTCGCGGTTGGTTGCATGGTGGACAGCTGTCAGGAATGCGATCAGTGTAAAAAAGGCGAAGAACAGCTGTGTCGTGAAGGGAATACCGGGACGTACGCCGGTTATGACCGTTTCACCAAAGAACCGACACAGGGCGGATATTCCAAGCATTTAGTGGTGCGCGAAGAGTTCTGTCTGCGTATGCCGGAAGGGTTAGATCTCTCCAAAGCTGCGCCATTGCTGTGTGCCGGGATCACCACCTGGTCGCCGCTCAAAACCTGGAACGTCAAACCGGGCAGCCGTGTGGGCGTGATTGGTCTGGGTGGTCTGGGTCATATGGCGGTGAAACTGGCGGTCGGTCTGGGTGCGGATGTCACCGTGGTCAGCCGTTCGAATGCCAAAGAAGCCGACGCACTGGCCCTGGGGGCTAACCGTCTGCTGGTTAGCGCCGACAGCGATGCCATGGCGCAGGCACACGATCATTTCGATTTAATCATCGATACCGTGCCGGTGAAACATGACGTCACGCCGTACCTGCCGTTGCTGGATGTGGACGGCACGCTGGTGCTGGTCGGGCAGGTCGGGCCGATGGACGAGTTCAACACCGTTCCGCTGCTTTTAGGCCGTCGTCGCGTGGCCGGTTCGCCAATCGGCGGGATCCGCGAAACTCAGGAAATGCTCGATTTCTGTGCTGAGAAAAACATTCTGCCGGATTGCGAAATGATCCGTATGGATGAAATCAACGAAGCGTTCGAGCGCATGGAAAAAGCGGACGTGCGTTATCGTTTCGTGATTGATATGGCTTCTCTGGATGCGCCTGCGACAGTCTGATCAGCAGGATCACTGAGCAGTAACAGAAACAACAATGGCTCCTGAACAAGGAGCCATTTTTTTATGCAGAAACGGGCAGCGATCCGCGTCTTTTCAGCGGTACGGTGATGAAAACCAGGCACAGCACCACCAGTCCGATTCCCGTCCAGCCGAGCGCGGGCAATCTTTCGCCGACAATCAGCACCGCTAATACCGCCGCCACAGCCGGTTCCAGCAGGGTGATGGTGGTCGCCATACTCGCCGGGATCCGCGCCAGCGCATAGCCGAAACAGACGTACCCTACGAACATCGGGATCAGCGCCATGTAAGCGCCGACCGCTGCATTATTCCACGACGCCAGCAGCGGGCCGCCGGTGACAAACAGCACCGGCATCAGGAACAGGCCGCCGAGTCCGAAGGTGGCGCCCATCGCGGCGCGGGAGCCTATTCCCCGCTGCATGAGATGGCGTGCCGCCCAGGAATAGAGTGCGTAAGTCAGACCGGCAAGCAGCCCGAGCCCGATCCCGGCAATGACGCCGGAACCCTGACCGGTTGCCGCATGACCGGCACTTTCCGCCACGCACAGTAAAATCATGCCCGCCACGCCGATGGCAGCGCCGGTCATCCAGCGGCGTGAAAGACGTTGCCCGTCGAGCGAATACTCAATCAGCGCTGATAACAGCGGGGCGGAACCAATGGAAATTACCGTACCCACCGTGACACCGGCCAGATGCATGGAGGCGTAAAATGCCAGCGGATAAATACCCACCGCCAGCGCGCCGGTCAGTAACATGCGCCAGTTCTGGCTAAACCGGTGGCGGCTGGCAATTATGCCTTTGGCGGAAATCAGCGCCTGCAATAATCCGCCCAATCCCATTGCCACCGCACCGATCGCCAGCGGACTGACGTCAGGCGCAAAGGTCGCGGCGGTGCCGGTCGATCCCCATAAAACGGATGCGAACAAAACGGCGAGGATCCCCAGCATGCGTTCCCTGCGGGCGACGATCATGACGCCTCCATCATTTCAGCGGCCATTGCCATTGCCTGACGCACGCACCGGCCATTGCCTTCCAGTCCGGCACGGGAGATCGCGCCTTCCAGAAGAAACGAGAAATGGCGCGCCATCAGCTGTGCTTTGGCTTCGTCAGCCGGGAACAGTTCGCAAAGATGCGCGGTCACGATCGCTTCCACCTGTTCTTTGTGTCCGCGCACGGCAACGCGTCCGGGCGCACCGGCGGGCAGTTCAGCCGCGGCGTTCAGCAATCCGCAGCCCCTGAATCCGTGTTCGTAAGAAAACTCAGCGTGATCGTCGTAAGCCTGAAAAACGGCCAGCACTTTCTCTTTCGCCGTGACCGCGTTTTCCAGTCTGCTGGCGTAAAGCTGCAACCATTCGTCGTGACGGATTTCAATGTACGTCGCCACCAGTTCGGCTTTGGATTCGAAATTGTTGTAGAGGCTTTTTTTCGCCACACCGGCTCTTTTAATAATGGCGTCGATACCAGTGGCGGCGATGCCGTCGTTATAAAACAGTACGCGTGCTGCGCCCAGAAGGCGGTCGCGGGCGCTTTGCGGTGAAGAGTCTGATGTGGACATAGGTTTCTCGTCGCAATGAATTTGCAGTAGGTATACCAGTCTACCTACTTCATGTAAAGCGGGACAACGATAAGAGAAAGTAACGATTTTGGCCGTGCCTTTATTGTGGGAAAGGGACATAATCCGGCAAAAGCCGTGGAGAGACAGCAGGTTGGGTTCATCCGGCGGGCAGCATTGTCGTTAACTTTCGGAGAGAAAAATGATTCATGAATGGCTGAACACCTTACATCTTATTGCTGGCATGTTATGGACTGGCGGGTTGCTGGCGCTGGCATTAGTCAGCGTGGTGTTTCGCAGTGCGGGAACCGGCGCAAACGACGGGCTGCGGGCGCTGGCCGTCACCGTGCAAAAATGGAACCGCTGTATTACCAGTCCGGCGATGATCCTGCTGTGGGTGGCGGGGATCTGGATGATTGTCAGTCACGGCCAGTTCCCGCACGCCTGGCTGCTGATCAAAATGGTGGTGGTGCTGGTGCTTTCCGCGCTGCACGGTCTGCTTTCCGGCAACTTACGTCGTCTCGCCAGCGGTCAGCCCGCGAAAGATTTTGCGCTGGTGCGCAAAGCCGGAACTGTGATTGTCATTGGCGTCATCATCATCGGCATTATGGCCATCATCCGGCCTTTCTAAGATTCTGATTTTAAAGAAGTCAGGCAGATGGCAGAGCAGGAAATCCACGTGAAAGCGTGGATTTTTTTATGTAGGGAGGTACAGATTATCAGCGGTGATTAATAGTCAGGTATGTTTTGTTACAATCTTGAATCTGGTGCAGGAATTGGCAGCGTATAAAATAGTGTTTTGAAACACGCTGAGCTGTTGATTTAACGATGAAATGGTTAACAAAAAATGCGCTCTTGTTCTCAGTCAAAACCTGTATTGCGGCATTTTTAGCCTTATATATAGCCCTCGAACTCAATCTCGATAAACCGGCCTGGTCGATGGTGTCGGTGTACGTCATCTCACAGCTTTATTCTGCGTCAACACTTTCCAAAGCCACGTACCGCTTTCTCGGCACCGTGCTGGGCGGCGTTTTTATCTTTCTGGTCTATCCGTTTACGGTCACCGACCCGGTGCTGTTCAGCCTCAGCGTGTCGCTGTGGGTGGCATTTTGCCTGTATCTTTCGCTGCATGACCGCACGCCGAAAGGCTACGTTTTTATGCTGGCGGGCTACAGCGCGGCGATCATGGGATTTGCCGACGTCGATACCCCGATGTCGATCACTTATACGGTGATTTCGCGTGTCGAAGAAATCACCGTGGCGATTGTATGCAGTACGCTGATCCACATGCTGGTGTTTCCGGTGCGCATGCGCAATTTGCTGGAGAACAGCGTCAACAACTGGTACGAAAGTGCCAAAAAGCTGTGCAATGAATTACTGACCGTCACCGCTAAAGATCCGCTGCCGGAGCGGGAACATATTCTGGTGCAGATGGCTAACTATCCGCTTAGCGTGGAAACGCTGATTACGCACTGCGTGTTTGAAGGGGATTCTGCCCGCAGGCTGATCCGCCTGGTGATGGCACAGTATCAGCATTTGTCGTATCTGATCCCCACGCTGACGGCCATCGAAAAGCGTCTGAATCTGCTGGCCGAACAGCAAATCCCGTTTCCTGATTTTGTCTCAGAGACGTTCAGCCAGTTTCTGCTGTGGCTGAACAGCGCCGAACTCAGCGGTAATGCGCAGGGCATTCAGGCGGAAATCCGTGCGTCGCAGGCCCGCATCAAAAATCTTTATGAAAGTGGCGAAATGACGCCGGAAGAAGGGCTGCTGTTCACCGGCCTGCTTGAGCGTTTGCAAAACTTTGTTCACATCACTGAATCGTATTACGGCGTAACCGAGCGGGTGACACAGTTCAGTAAAGAGAAAAAGCGCAGCAAAATAAAACTGGGGCTCAGGAAGCATATTGATGAAGGGATGATTTTACTTTCTGCGTTTTGCGCCTTCACCGCCACCATGATTGGCTGCCTGTTCTGGATAGGCACCGGCTGGCGCGACGGGGCATCTGCGCCGATGATGGCAGCGGTTATCTGTTCGTTCTTTGCCTCGCTCGACAGCCCGATTGCCTCGATGAAAGTCTTTTTGAAAGGGGTGCTGATCGCCATCGTTATCAGCGTGATTTACGCGGTGATCTTCATCCCGATGGCGATCACCTTTGAGTCGCTGATTATCTGTCTGGCACCCGGTTTGCTGGCGCTTGGGCTGGTCATTGCTAATCCTTCGACCAATTTTATCGGCCTGATTATCGCCACGCAGATCCCGGGTTTTATCGGCATGGGGCATGATTTTAAACCTGACGTGCTGGTGATTGTGAATGCGGCGATTTCGACGATTGTCGGGATAATGATTGCGCTGCTGACCACCGCGCTTATCCGTAATAAGCGGCCTTCATGGACGGCCAAACGTGCGCTGCGCAAAGGCATCAAAGAGCTATTACAGTTCACCAGCGAAATCAAAATCAATGCGTCTTCGCTGCGCGGAAGGCAGCAATACGTCGCCAGTATGCTGGATAAAGTGAACATTATTTTGCCGCGTAACAAAGCGGATCCGTCACCCAAAGTGGCGCTGGGCGGGAATCTGATCACCGAAATCTGGCTGGGCGTGAACTGCTATGATTTTTATGCCCGGCATCAGGACGTATTGAAAAATCATAACGTTGAAACGGAAGTGCTGATGTATGAGATTAATAATTACATCAAAAAGCGGCTGAAAAATATCTACATCGGACCGCCGGATTCGTTGCTCAATGCGCTGAATCAGGCGCTGCTGCGGCTTGAAGCGTTATGTCGTGCGGACATCGAACTGTTCACGCCGCTGTTCCATCTGTTCAACATCCGTATGGCGCTGTACCCGACCGCACGCTGGCCGGAACTGGCGTAACTCTAACCGAAACTGCCCGCGCCGCTGTTCCTTAAGATGAACCCGCGGCGCGGGTTTTTTATGCTTCGTTTTGTACCAGTGCAATCAGCGTGCAGGGCACCGGCGGGGTATTGCCGTCCCTGAGCACCACCAGCGTGTCGTTTTCCCGCACCGCAAACAGAGGCAGCACGCCGCTGTTTTTCTCCAGGTAATCTATCCAGCCAAAACTTTCATTCAGCTGCGTGGCTTTGATCACCGCACCTTTCGCCAGCAAAGAGCTGAGCTTCGAATAGGTGGTATCGCTGTTGAACACCACTTCATTACGCTGAAAACGACTGTTTTCCTGCGAGCGGGCACCTTTGAGCGCGGGCCCGGAGCGCACGGCAAACACCTTTTCCCGGCCGAAAATATGCCCGAAATGATACACCGCCAGCGCATTCTGATGACGGTTAGGTGAAAGCGCCAATACCTGCGATACACCGCTCAGATCGAGAAAGTTTTCGGCATGTTCTGACCACGCATTACCGTAATAGGCCGGAATGCCGTCCATCCGTGCCTGCCGGTAATATTCCCAGCTGCTGTCGGTGAGGCGCACCGGAATATCCTGCTTTATCAGCACTTTCGCCAGCATCCGCGCCACGCTGTTCGCACCGACGATCAGCACGCCGCGCGGCGTTTTCTGCTGTACCCGCAGCGCACGGGCAATCGCCCGGCTGGTCAGGCTTTGCAGCACCACGGTGCCAATGATAATGGCAAAGACCACGGTCACCAGTTTGTCGGCCTGCGGATAGTTCATGCGTTGCAGCGTCAGGGCGAACAGCGAACTGACCGCCGCCGCCACGATGCCGCGCGGAGAAATCCAGCACAGCAGCAGACGGTCACGCCAGTGCAGGGAAGAACGCCACGTCGAGACGGCAATACACAGCGGGCGGGCGATAAACTGCACCACCAGCAACAGGCCAATCAACGGCCAGCCCATTTCCACCAGTGCATGAATATCGAGGCGCGCCGCAAGAATGATAAACAGTGCGGAAATCAGGATGGCCGAAAGCTCTTCTTTAAAAGCCAGAATGTCAGTGGTATCGACATCGCGCATATTCGCCAGCCAGATGCCCATGACGGTGACGGTCAGCATGCCGGATTCATCTGCAAGGGCATTGGAAAGCCCGAACGCGGTCAGCATCACTGCCAGCACGCCGAGGTTTTGCAGATAAGCGGGGATCCACACACGGCGCAATGCGACGCCCAGCACGTAACCAAAAACTGAACCCAGTATCAGCCCGGCGGCAGCGGTTTCGCCCAGCGTCCAGATAAGGTGCGTCAGCGATTCAGCGTGTTCACGCAGGGTAATAAATTCAAACACCAGCAGAGTAAAAATCGCGCCCACCGGGTCGATCACAATCCCTTCCCAGCGCAGCACCTGGTTAATGGCTGCATTCGGACGCACCACGCGCATTAACGGCGCAATCACAGTCGGGCCGGTTACCACGGTCACCGCACCGACCAGTGCGGCCAGTTCCGGCTCAAAACCAAGCAGCCACCAGCAGGCGAGGCTGATCACGGCGAACGTTACCAGCATCCCGATAGTGACGAGATTGCGCACCACGCCGCCCAGTCCGCGGACTTCGTCCACACGCAGCGTCAGCGCGCCTTCAAACAAAATGATGGCAACCGAGATCGACACCAGCGGAAACAGCAAATTGCCAAACAGGGCATCAGGCTGGATGACATGCGTCACCGGGCCAAGTACGACGCCGAGTAACAGTAAAGGCAGGATGGCCGGGATTTTTAATAACCACGCCAGCCACTGCGCCAGCAAGGATCCCAGACCAATGATGACCAGCATCAGCGGGGCGGATAACAGCATAAAATTTCCCTTTTATTGAAAGACACGAAAGACCAGCTGACGGCCATAGACAAAGTTTTTTAATGAGCATAATCGGGCATCAAAAAGCCCGCAAATTTGCGGGCCTCTTTTTATTGCATATAAACAAAATTATTGTATAGAAACAAAAATCTTATTTTTTCTTATACACATCGGCATTGCCGTGAATTTTGTTGTTGGTGTTGCCTGAGGTTAATACGATAACATCACCGCCTTTTTTATCTGCCTTCTTGGACAGATCTTCCAGCGCGCCAGACTGAGACGTTTTATTCGACGTGCTGACCGTACCGATTTTGGTGTACTGAGATTCTACTTTTTCGAACTCGGACTTTTTCATCAACTGAGCAGAAAAAGCACTGGAGGAGATCAAGCTTGCCAGAGCCACTGCCAGTATTACGCTAATTTTTTTCATGTATGCCTCAAATGTCAGAATGCCCGTTAAGGGAAGATGTGCTTGCCATAAGCGAATTTATAATTACCCTGTTGGCGACAAACCTTGCTGTAAAACAACGATTTATCGCTAACATTAAGTAATAGGCAAGGAAGTTAATAATTTCAATGCTGAAATAAAATATTTAGCGATAAGTGCGTTTTTTGGCTTTTTATGCTACCTGATTTGGTACGGTGTCAGTCATTGCCCGCCAGCAGTCAGATTAATAAGGAAAGTATGTTTTCACTTGAATCTCTTGAAGCACTGCTCAGAGCGCACGGGCTGCTGATTATGACGCCGCTGGCCATACTGGAAGGGCCGGTAGTGACGGTCATCGCCGGTTATTTTGCACGTCTCGGCTATTTAAGCTTAACCGGGATTTTTGCTGTGGTCATGGCCGTGGAAGTGTTCGGGGATCTGCTTTTTTACTCGCTGGGACGCTGGGTGATTGGCGCGGACGGCAAACCACCGCGCTGGCTTATCCGTCTCGGCCTGACGCAGGAACGGCTGGATAAAGTGGTGAGCAGTTTTGCACGCAAATCCGGACGATTGCTGGTGCTGGGTAAACTGACGCATTCCGCTGGCGCGCTGGTGCTGACCGCTGCGGGCATGGCGCGTATGCCGCTGGTGCCTTTTCTGTTCTATAACATTATTGCCGCCATTCCCAAGACCTTGTTTCTGCTGGCTATTGGCTGGTTGTTCGGCGATATCCTTGCCGAAGTGAATAACTGGCTCCTTTACGCCTCTTTCATCGTGCTGATTGTGGCGGGCGGGGTGATCGTGAACTGGCTGAAATCAAAACAATAATCGCGTGAATTTTCATCTGCTTACAATTCACCCCGGTTTTTCGGCAAATTTACATTTCTCACGCAATCTGTTGCAAATCCACATACTCCATTCCTTTCCAGCCATAGCGCCAACTGATATCAATTATCATTAATAATTTGATAATGCTTCTTGTTGCTGGAGTCGCCTTTGTTAGCCACCTTTATTATCGGTTTGCGTGAGGGTCTTGAAGCCGCACTGATTGTCGGCATTATTGCGGCCTTTTTACGTAAAAACGGCAAAAGTCTTTTTGCGATGTGGGTGGGCGTCGTGCTGGCGCTGGTGCTCTCCGTCATAGTCGGTATTGCGCTGGAAATGACAGAGCGCGCTTTGCCGCAGGCCAGTCAGGAAGGGATGGAATCGGTTATCGGCGCGATCGCGGTGTTCTTTGTCACCGGCATGATCATGTGGATGAATACCCACGCTCACAACATGAAAAAAGAGCTGGAAAACGAAGCCGCCGAGGCCATCAGCCAGTCCAGCGCCTGGGCGCTGGCCAGTATGGCGTTTCTGGCGGTGCTGAAAGAAGGTTTTGAAACCAGCGTATTTCTGCTGGCGACGTTCTCGGTGGCGCAGTCCGCGATGTGGGCCGCTGTCGGCGCAGTGATCGGCCTTATCGTTGCGGTGATCATCGGCTGCGGTATTTATTTCGGCGGTATCCGCATCAACTTATCGCGCTTCTTCCGCTATACCGGCCTGTTCCTGATCCTCGTGGCAAGCGGACTGATCATCACTTCACTGCAAACCGCACACGAGGCGGGCTGGCTGAATATCGGTCAGCAACGTATTGCCGATCTCTCGTGGCTGGTTCCGCCGGGCACCATCCGTTCCGCGCTGATCACCGGCGTGCTGGGCATTCCGCCCGATCCGAATCAGATCCAGACCGTGGCGTGGCTGCTGTATATCGGCATTGTTTCGGTGAGGGTGTACTGGCCTGCCCATCGTCGTCCGGCTGCGAAAAAAGCAGCGCGTCTTTCTCTGGCTTTCGCCGGTGTGATGGCGCTCGCCGCGCTGGGGCTGTTTCTGTTTTATCCCCCGTTTACCCTGCAATTGCCGGACAACGCGCCGCTGGTCAGCGACGCGCAGCAAACGCCTGCCGGTCAGGTGCAACTTCTCGTCACCGCCGGTAACGGCTATCAGCTCAGTCTGCAATCCGCCGCTGGCAAGATTACGCAGATAGCGCTCCCTGTGGAAAAAGCCACAATGGGTGAACGCGCAGGACTACCGACGCGGGAATGGAACACCAAAACGTCCCTGACGCCCGCCGGTGCGCCGGACATTGTCACGCTGGATCGGGTGGTGGCGCTTTACGGTAACCGTATTCCCATCGGCCTGAATCCGGCCATACATCCGGGGCCATATCAGGCACAGTGGACGGTGCATTGCAACGTTCATGTTACTGCTGCCGGTGACAGGTTACTCGACGCCAGCGGGCAGGCCGAAGAAGTCATCACGCTTTCGGGCAGCGGCCTGCAATCGCCGCGCACCGTCACGGTTCGCACACCCACTGCCGATGTTTCTGCCTGCAACTGGCAGGTGAGCAACGCGTATCAGCTGCACGTATCTGACGCTCTGCAACAAAGACAAACTTATCAGGACACTTATCGTTTCCGGGCTTACATGCTGCCAGCTTTGCTGGCGGCGCTGGCCCTGATTTTTGCTGTATCTGCACTGCGGATTTTACTGCAATTCCGTCATAAGCGGTCATCTGTCAGCCGGGAATATGACCTGTCATTCGGTTCCCAATCACACAAACATTTGCCAAAAAATAAAGGATAAGTAATTCATGCGTAAGAAGAATTTTAAGAAAAAAGAATCGCTGATGACCGCCGCGGGCCTGACGGCAATGTTGATGTTTTCGCTTGATGCGCCAGCCAGTGCCTCACAGGCACCGGTGACGAACGGCGTTTCGCAGGTGAATATCACCATGACCGGCGACAAGGGCGGCACCTGTGTGGTGGAACATAATTCGGCAAAAGCCGGTCCGGTTACATTTAACGTGGTCAATAAAACCGCGACGGCCATTACCGAACTGGAACTGCTGAGCAACAATCGTATTCTGGGCGAAAAAGAGAACCTGGCGCCGGGGCTTCCGGCGGTCAAATTCACCCTCACGCTGGATGGCGGCAAATATCAGATTTACTGTCCGGGCGCAGAACATGAGATGACGGATTTCACCGTGACCGGTGAAAGCGCCGCGCAACCGGCGGGCAGCACCGCAACCATTCTGGCGCAGGGCACCAAAGATTACGCCACCTACGTCAACGGCGTGGTGGATGCGATGGTGGTGGCGGTTAACCGCCTGAAAGCCGACATCGATGCTGGCGACCTGGCTACCGCAAAGGCAGATTATGCCAAAGCGCGTCCGTTCTATGAGCGTATCGAATCAGACGTGGACGGTTTTATTCTGCCGGGCTTCAAGGCGACGGATAACGCCGGCAACCTCGATTACCTGATCGACATGCGTGCTTCAAATCTCGATCCGAAAGCGGGCTGGCACGGTTTCCACGCCATCGAACGTGACCTGTTCGGTCAGGGAAAAATCACCCCGGAAACCAAACAGCTGGCGGCTGAATTGCAGAAGAACGTCGCACAACTCGATACGCTGACCAAAGCCCTGACGTATAAACCGGAAGATCTGGCTAACGGTGCTGCCGACCTGCTGGAAGAAGTGCAGAACACTAAAATCAACGGCGAAGAAGAAGCGTTCAGCCACTTTGATCTGGTGGATTTCGCCGGTAACGTCGAAGGCGCACAACAGGCGTTTGCCTTCCTGCAACCGGGTCTGGAAAAAATCGATCCGGCGCTCACGAAGCAGGTCGCCGCGCAATTCGCTGCGGTCCATACGCAGCTGGAAACCTACCGTGATGCCAGCGTCCCTGGCGGATACAAACATTACACTGCTGAACTCAAAGCCTCTGATGCTGCGAAGCTGAGCCGTGCTATTCAGGCGTTGCAGGAACCCCTGTCTAAAATCGGTGAGAAAGTGGCGGCTAATAAGGGAGCCTGATGAATGAGTGAACAACGCGAACCGGCCAGGGAGGCCGGTAAGTTTTCCCGCCGTGATGTGCTTAAAGGCGCGGTAGCCGGTGCCAGCGCCCTGGCGATCCCGACCGTTGCCCACGCGCACGGTCAGGCGGTGGCGGCACAGGATCCTGAAGACAGAATCGATCTGTCGCGTCAGTATCCGTTCTATGGTGACGGCGGGCAGGTCGGCGTCACCACGCCGCCGCAACGCCATATTATGTACATGACCTTTGATCTGACCACCACCAGCCGTCAGGATTTACAGGTCTTGCTGGCTCGCTGGTCATCGGCGATTGCGCAGTTGATGAAAGGCGGCATTATCGGTCAGGTGGAACCGGCGCGTGACAGCGGCGTGGGAATGGACACCGGCGAGGCGATGGATCTCGGTCCGGCGTCACTGACCGTCACCGTCGGACTAGGTCCGCGCGTCTTCACCGACACTTTCGGGCTGGCGAAACAAAAACCGCCACTCATGCGTGAGCTGATGAAGCTGCCGAGTGACGATATGCAGCCGGAACTGACCGGTGGCGATCTCTCGTTGCAGGCCTGCGCTGACGATCCGCAGGTGGCGTATCATGCCATCCGCGATTTAGCGCGTATCGCCAAAAGCACCGGCGCGGCAGCGACACGCTGGACAGTCATGGGCTTTGGCCGCGCATCTGCCGGTAAAGGCCAGTCCACGCCGCGTAATCTGTTCGGTTTTAAAGACGGCACCCGTAACATCACCGAGAAAGAAGATTTTGATAAGTATGTCTGGATCAACGATGGCGGTCCGGCGTGGCAGCAGCAGGGCAGTTATCAGGTGGTGCGGAAAATCAAAATTCATATTGAAAGCTGGGATACAGACCGGGTCAGTGACCAGAATAATGTGTTCGGACGCCATAAAGTTTCGGGTGCGCCGCTGACCGGCACCAAAGAGTTTGATACCCCGCACTTCACCCAAAAGGATGCCGATGGCAATTTAGTTATTCCGGCAACCGCGCATATCAGTCTGGCGGCACATGAAAACAACGGCGGGATTAAAATCCTGCGCCGTTCTTATAATTACACCGACGGGCTGAATAATATGGCGCAACTCGACGCCGGATTGTTGTTCATCAGCTATCAGAAAGACCCGGTGCAGTTCGAAGCCTTGCAGACAAAACTCGGTGCATCGGACGCGCTGAACGAATACATCTCGCACATCGGTTCGGGGATCTTCTTCGTGCCACCGGCACCAAAAGAGGGCTCTTATATCGGGGCGGAGATGTTTGAGATGTGACGGTGGAAAGGTTTTACGCTGCATGAGGTTGAGGGCAGCGTAAAACCGGTGTTGCACTCTGAGGGGCTGGTTTGTGCCAGAAGCGGACGTTAGTTAACCCAGTTAAGTGAAATGCGAATACATTTTGCGTTAACTGTTATGGCCAGTGAATGTTTCAGATGGCTTTCTCACTGGCCAGTCGTCATGTCATTTAATTCAGTTCTGCGGCGTGCCCGGTTTTATCCGTAAGACCGGACAACACCGCTAGTATCAGTGCAATGACAGACAATATAGCGCCTGCCCAATTTGGCGATTGCAGACCGAACCCTGCAGTAATCACCGCGCCACCCAGCCAGGCTCCCACGGCATTACCGAGGTTGAAAAGACCGATATTAACCGCAGCGGCCAGCGTGGGGGCACCCGCTGCCCGTGCTTTATCCATCACCAGTTTCTGGATAGGAGAAACTGTCGCAAATCCAAACGCAGCCATCAGGAAAATGCAGAGAGCTGACATAACCCGACTGTGCGCTGTAAAGTTGAATACCACTAACACGACGGCCTGAGCAGCCAGGGTGATATAGAGCATCGGCATAAGAGCGCGATCGGCATACCGGCCACCAAGCTGGTTTCCCGTAAACAATCCCAGTCCGAACAGCAGCATCAGCCACGCGAGGCTGCTTTCACTGTATCCTGCCAGATCCGTCATCATTGGTGCGATGTAGGTAATTGATGTAAAAAATGCCCCCGGCCCGAAAACAGTAATGCCCATTGCCAGCAGCACGTTGACGTTTTTGAAGGCGTTAAACTCATGCGCAAATCTCTGGTTCTGGGGTTTTGGCTGGTGCGGGATGAGCATTCCGATACTGATAACCGTAATGACCCCTATCACCGCTATTGCCATAAAGGCATCACGCCAGGAGAGGTGTTGACCTATCCAGGTACCTGCGGGTACGCCTATAAGGTTTGCGACGGTCAGCCCCATAAACATGAACGCAATGGCTCTCACGCGCTTAGACGGTGCAACCATATCTGCTGCAATAATCGAACCAAGGCCAAAGAAAGCGCCGTGCGTCATCGAAGTAATAATTCTGCCCAGTATGGCAATGCCAAGTGTCGGGGCAAACGCCGTCACCAGGTTACCGGCCACGAAGAGCAGCATCAGGAAAACCAGCATGGCTTTACGCGGGACTTTTGAACCCAGAATAATCAGGGCCGGTGCGCCGACGAAGACGCCCAGCGCATACGAGGTTGCCAGATAACCGGCAACGGGGATGGTGACGTTAAAATCAACGGCAATGACGGGAAGCAGTCCGGCAATGATGAATTCAGTGGTTCCGATACCGAATGCACCTATTGCCAGCGCCCACAGAGCTAATGGCATAACAAATATCCTGTAAGTAACATTATGTTTTACGTGTGAACTGCTCCGGCATACGGGAAAAGTTTCAGCCCGTAAGGCAACAAAAGCAGCGGGACGATAAGGATATAAGTTTGCTTAAAGGCGATAAACAGCCCTGATATCGCCTCAGTGGCGACAAAATGTCTACTTCAGCGTGCCGAAATAGCCTTCCCCGGCCTTTTTTAGCAGTTCGTCAACGATGAGGCGAACTCTCGGTATGAGGTGCCTTGTTCGGGGCCAGATGACGTTCAACTCAACCGGGATGGGGGCATGGTCTGCCATCACGGAGATCAGGTTGCCTGCGGCGATATGGCTGTTAACCATAGACTCAGGAAACTGCGCTATCCCCAAGCCAGCCAGACAGGCCTGAATCATGGCATCTCCGTCGCTTATCTGATGTGCTGTGGGGGATATAAATTTTACTTCACGCTCCCCGACCTTTCGCAGCCGCCAGGCAAGGGGCGCGCCCCGACGGTAGCCCATGATGCAGTAGTGGCTTTTTAAATCCTCCATATCGGCAGGCAACCCATTCTGTTCAAGGTAGGCCGGAGAGGCGCACAGGATAAGCCGCTGCTGGCTTAGCCGACGGGCGATCAGCTCATCGGTGCTCTGTAGCTCCCCAAGGCGCAGAACCAGGTCAACGCCTTCCTCCACCGGGTCAATAAGACGGTCATTGAACGTGAGCGCCAGCCGCAGGGCCGGGTAGCGGGTCATCATCTCGATTAATACCGGCATCATCAGATTCCGTCCGAAAGACGCAGGCATATCAATACGGACCGTCCCGGCGGGATTTTCCTGGCGTCTGCTGAGCGTATTCTCGGCAGAGTCGAGAATTTCAAGCGCCGAGAGGCAACTGGTGAGGTAGGCCTCTCCATCACTCGTCAGGCTCAGTTTACGCGTTGAACGGTGAAAAAGGCGCGTTCCCAGTCTCTCCTCAAGCCGTGCAACACTTTTACCAACGGCCGATTTAGTAATACCCAACTGCTCCGCGGCCTCAGTGAAGCTGGTCGATTTCGCCGTAATAACAAAGTTGGTAATTCCTCGCAGGGATTCTGCTGAAAGTCCGGTAGACATAAAGTTGACTCTGTGACGACTCATAGTGTGTTTATCGATGTGTAATTCTATACCAGGCTTATCGCTATCAGTAAACAAAGCACTGGCAACCGCCGGATAATCCTTTTTTTAATTACAGGGGACAGCCATGTCATATGAAAAACCACTCAAATTTGTATCTCTTCTGGGTAGCCTTCGCAAAGCATCTTTAAACGCCATTGTGGCGCGCAATCTTGCTTCACTTGCACCACACACATGTGGAGATTAGCGCTCTCGGCTCTGTAGGAGAGATACCGCACTATGATGCAGACCTTCAGGCGCATGGCTTCCCCGATGCGGTGGTGACAATGGGAAAAACAATATCGGCAGCGGATGCGCTGATTATCGTCACGCCTGAATATAACTACTCCGTCCCGGGCGCCCTGAAAAATGCGCTGGACTGGCTTTCCCGCCTGCCGGACACCCCAGTTGCCGGCAAGCCTGTCGCCATACTGACGGCATCACCCGGGGCGATAGGCGGTGCGCGTGCCCAGTATCACCTGCGCCAGATTCTGGTCTTTCTGGACGGACGGGTTCTTAACAAGCCTGAAGTCATGATCGGGCAGGCACCCTCCCGACTGGACCCGGAAAATGACAGCTTAACCGATGCGGACACCCGCAGCCTGATATCAGCTCAGCTCGCTGCACTTGCAAAAATGACGGCCAACCGGGGCTGATTATCCCATCACACTTATCCGTAAACCCAGAGAGAGAAATTTATGTCTACTGAAACTATTCGCGGTATGGACCACGTTGGCATCACCGTTTCTGATATTGATGAGGCGACACGCTTCTTCGAAGAAGCCTTTGGTGCAGAAGTTATCTATGACTCCGTTTCACGATCGGATGAGGACGTGAAAGGGGAAGAGACGGAAAACATCCTTAATCTGTTTCCGGGAACACGTATCACCACGGTCAGGATGATGACGCTGAAGCACGGGCCGGGGCTTGAGCTTTTTGAGATGAAGGGGCCAGAGCAGAATCAATCTGTGCGGCCAAGCGACTACGGGTTACAGCATTTCGCCGTATACGTTGATAATATTAATGAGGCCATCAGCCTGTTTGAACGTGCCGGGGGGAAAATGTTTACCTCTCCTCAGCCGCTGATGTTTCCAACTGAGGTCGGAGACAACAACTTCTTTTGTTACGGCCGCACGCCGTGGGGCAGCGTCATTGAGCTGATCTCTCTGCCCTCAAGAATGCCTTATGAAGATCACACGTCTTTGCGCCGCTGGAAACCCTGAATTTGACCGGGTGCGTCAGAACAGGCGTACCCATAAGATTTGAACGTCCGATTTTCGCTCTTTGCGGGCGCTGGCCAGCGCCTGTCTGCTTTGTGCCAGGAGCGGACATCAAATCATGCTATCAACATAAATGATGGTTTAGTAAAACCTCAAAGAAGTTAACCGGAGTAAAAAATGCGTAGGATCATTGTTGTGGAGTATGAAGAGCAATGGCATACCCGATATGAGGCTGAAAGGGGCTTATTACAGAACACGCTGGGGAAGGTAATTTCACAGGTTCATCATATTGGCAGTACGTCTATACCGGGGCTATCAGCAAAACCAATCATAGATATATTGCTGGAGGTATATGATCTGGATGAGCTGGATAAATTAAACTTTGCAATGGAGCGTGCCGGATACTGCGTTCGTGGTGAAAATGGAATTTCAAATCGAAGATATTTCACTAAAGGAGAAGAGCACCGTAGTCATCACGTTCATGCTTTTGGTGTAGGCAATCCTCAAATAGTAAAACATCTGGCGTTCCGCGATTATTTGAGAAAAAACAAGAAAGAAGCTGATGAGTATGCTGAGATAAAGCATGCTGCAGCACTGGCAAGTGAGGATAATATTCCTCTCTATAGTACTCTTAAAGCCGACTTTATCGCTCATCATCTCCGGCTGGCACTTAGAGACTACAAATAACAAAAGTTACTTTCGGCACAAATGCATGATGTGGTGGTATGTCCGCATTTCGCTCACAGCCGACCTTCAGCTCAAACAGTTCGTCCTCAACGTGCCAGGAGCGGACGTTGAAGATCCGTCCAACAAAGGAGTTGGGAAGAAGTTTTTTTTGTAGAAAATCCGCTCAGTATGAGTACTAAAGAAAAAAATAGTGCATACTTTGCGCAATACATTTATGGATAGCGATCTTCATCCGCATGGAATTTTGGACGTGATTGATTTCATCAATTTTAATGACCGCCATAAGAAATTCAGTTCTTTATTACCACATGCTAAAAATGTGGCTGAATATTTGATAGCCGGATTAAACATTCGCATCTTTGAACCCACAAGCGTAGTCGAGGATGTTCTTATCGTTTACCACGGTGGGGGAGTCAACTCAGATGCTGGTTACGATATCCTTGCTCACCAGATAAGTCATCGTGGATCTATTTGTACATGCCTCATAGATATCCGTGGGCACGGGCGCTCATTGGGTTATAAAGGAAGGGTTTCTAATCCTAAGCAGGTCTGGCTGGATATCGACACTGTTCTTGAGCATGTGCGCGTAAAGTTCCCCAGCGCCAGAATCCATCTGCTTGGTCATTCAAGCGGAGGGGGAATGTTGATCAATTACTTTACACGCTTCACACCCTCCCAAAAAAGTGACAGCCTGATTTTAATTGCGCCAGAGTTTGGGCCTTTTGCGCCAGCTAAAATTTTCAGAAGAGCAATGGTTCCATTCGCGTCGGTGAGCAAGTGGCCTTTCATACTCAATGCGCTCAGTGTGGGATTACTATGTGGTGACAGTTATGCAGTTACTCTTAATTTCCCCAATGAGGTTATGCTATTAAGGCCTGAATTCGTTCAGCGATACAGCGTGAATATGGCGAATGCTTTGACGCCGCGTCAACCTGCAAGGCAAATTGCAGCATTGCCATTACCTGTAACTGTTCTGATTGCAGAAAAGGACGAGTTATTTGATGCAAGACAATTGTCAGAATTTGTAGAAGGATGTGGTAACCCGAATTTATGTAGTATGATTATTGAGCACAGTAAACACTTAGATTGCATTTTTGATGTTAGTGAAGAAATTTGTCAGCATTTGAAGAGGTGCATTTCCAGGCAAAGCATATTGTGAGTATCTAGTTCTGCTAAATTAGCTCTGATCATTATTGAAAGCTATTCGCTAACAGCGGACCTTCAACTCGGTCAGTCTGTCCGATAAATGCCAATAGCGGAAATTACTAACATCGCGTTCGATTAAAAGTTAGGGAGCACGTCAAAATGAATTACATTAAGTATTGGACTAACAGAAAATAGTAATGGACCTTTTAATCAGTAAGGAAAAGAGCGCATGATTATACCCACTCTAAAAACAGATCGTTTGCTATTAAAACCATTAGTTTCCAAAGATGCGCTCCAGATTCAGAAGCTCTATCCGCGCTGGGAAATTGTGCGTTATATGGTGTCATCAGTTCCCTGGCCCTTTCCTGACAATGGTGCAGCGCATTACGTGAATAATGTCGCGCTGCCCGCTATGGCAAAAGGCCATGCCTGGGTTTGGACCATACGGCAACGGGATAACCCTGACAATTTGATAGGCGTTATCTGCTTGGACGAAGCGGAAGATAATAATCGTGGTTTCTGGTTAGTACCTGAGTATCAGGGGCAGGGATTAATGAAGGAAGCAAGTATCGCGGTGACAAATTACTGGTTTAATACTTTGAAGAAGCCTGTTTTACGAGCCCCAAAAGCGGCCGAAAATATACGTTCTCAGCACATTTCAGCCAGTAGCGGCATGCGACTAATCAAAACGGAAAAGAAACAGTTTGTCAGCGGTCTTCTGGACTCAGAATTGTGGGAGATTACTCGTGATGAGTGGAATGCCCATCACTCAAGCTAACAGGATACAATGTCAGCTCCTCGCTCATAGCTGCCGGTTAGATACCCATACACCGGGTGAACAGCTCAGACATGTATTAAAAGTTCTACATAAAGATTTTGTTGTGACGGGCGGTCAGCCTGTATTGAACAGACGGAAGGGTCTGTCCAGATAGCGCGAGAATTTAATGGCAGGCAATAAAAATGCCGCTTATGCGGGCTATATTGTACATAGCTGCACAATCAACTGGATCGTAAACTCTCAATTGCACTGTTGCTAAGCGTGAGAACCGATTTAACGCTGACGCTGATCCTATCGATAATGGCCTGCCGGGGGCCAAGACGCCATTCTTCACTGTTATAAAAAAATTCCTGAGAGGATTTCAGCTGGGAGAGGCTGTCATAAGCTCTAATCAGATAGTATGCGTCGTCGTCATGGGCTGATATACCAAAAGAAATAATATCCATACCCGCTGAACGGTGAAGTGGAGCACTCTCCTCCGTCATGATTCTGTGGAAATCTTTCCCTGTGCCGGGTTTTAGGGTGTACAGCAAGAATTCGACTGTTTTCATCTTTGATATCCTTTTCATTTTTCTCATCATAGCGAATTATTAGCCGTGGAGCCGTGAACTTGTCAGAATTGACGCAGCGTCCAGATTGACACTGGTTCTTTCCTCATCATGCTGTGCCTGAGCGTCTCCAGAGTGCCTAAAGCGGACATTGATTAACCCCGGAGCCAGGGGGTGAAAGTAAATCCGGTAAGCAACCCTTCAGGGCTGAGTAGCCGAGTGACTGTTTGCGCTCATAGTTCTGTGCAATCACTTTATTTTTTATTCAAAAAAATTGATGAAAAACACATTCACTTACATTTGTTTACTTAAAGCAGGCGATTTTAGAGAATACATTACACAAAGAAAATGTGGCTATCCTTCTGCCGTAAAGAAACAAAAAAAACGTGTCAAAATGATTTGCATATTTAATTTTCCATTTATGTTGTGAAAAGGAATTCAAAATAATGAGACATGTCCATTTTAGTATTTTTTCCATTTTTAATCATCAAGTGATGGCTTCAGCATTTTTGATTGTCTTTTTATTTTCCCCGGCACCATGTGGAGCATATGAGGAGATCGATCTCCCGGACGTGAAGGTTCTTTTAGATCCTCCTGAAATATATAGCAGGGGGGATGTGCTTTATTATAATGGAATAATTACAGACACTTCTTACGTTGCTGTTTTGAATCTAACCATAAATCATGACATCAAAAAAATATCTATAAATAGCATTGGTGGTGATGCCAGAAATGCTATGGAGATAGGTGACTACATCTACAAAAATGGCCTCAGTGTTGATGTGCGTAGTGTTTGCGCTTCTGCCTGTGCTAACTATATTTTCCCGGCCGGGAAGAATAAATATCTAGGTAATAATTCATATCTTCTGTGGCATGGTGGTGTCAACGGCCCTGAGAGAGAGGTAACAGTATCAGGAAATATTTCTAAAGATGATTTTTTTATGCTTCAGGAATTTAAAAAATTAAAAAATGATGACATTGCATTCTATAGAAGAATTGGTGTGAACATCAGGGTGTCATTTTGTCCGCAATTAAAAGATGACTATAAAGAAAGATTTCCGGAGAAATGGTTTTCATACCCTCCGGAAGACTTGGAAAAATTTGGTATAAAAAACATTCACTATGCCATTTCAGCTTCTCAATGGATTCTCTCCATGAGAAATAAGCACGTTATTTTTGCCAGTTACTGTAATTAAGAGAAACAACAATGCGTGAGCTTTCTTTAAGTGAAATCCTTACGTCCTTTGTGAGTACCGCCCCATCATCTGTATCGGGGCGGATCGAGTGTGTATTTATTGACAGTGCAATCGCACTACGTTCAGAAGCTATATGTCACTTTCAAGCTTCCAGTGGGCGATGCTTTTCGTTGCACAATCGGGCTGTTGCGTGCATCACCAGCCAACTGCGTAAAGCCTGTTGCGGCAACCACGCTCCAGTCTTGGTTGAACTTGTGTGTCCAGTCCATATTCAGTGAATAGGCATAAATCCCGGAACCGGCATCATATTGACTAAACCCCGATGCGGCTGACTGTGATGAACTTACCCCGTAGTAAGTTTGCATATAGTTGCCTGTTCCCCAACTGCTGGTCAGCGCCATCGTCACGGTATTTTCCGATGAGCTATAAAGCGGGCTGATAATGCCGAAATGCAGGGCCGCGCCATTGTCCCGCTGAGAAAATGGCACCTCAGCCTGCAATTGCAAATGAAGCCAGTCGGTGACCTTATACCCCAGACCCAATGCCCCGATAGCCGAGCCTTTGACATCGCCCATACCCCGCAAGTCGTCACTGCCATCGCTCAGTGAGTCGCTGTCCACGTCATGATCCTTACGGCCTGCGCGATAGCTCAGCGCAGTACTGTAATCCAGCTTGCCGGTGCTGTTGCCGTAACCGATACCCCGCGTGGTACTCACGAAGAACCCATTATGCATCGAGTAATCAAGCACCAGGGCTGTCGTGACGCGGTTTTCATCCGAACCAGAATAAAGTGGCGTAACATCCACGCCTCCTCCCAACGTTAAGGCGTTACCCTGTTGTGGTTCTGCCGCAAGTGTTGGGGTGGCCAGTAACGCCAGCAGCGCGCCCGGCAGCATTTTTATCAAGGTGCGTCCTGAGAGTGAATAGGGGAACTTATGACGCAGTTCGAAGTTGCTCATTAAAGAAGTCCTTATGGATTCAAACGATTACGATGCAAGTGGGTTTTAAACGCCAGAACGCTCAGTTTGAATACGCACCCTAAAGTTCTCATGAGCTAAAAATGAAGAAATACTTAAGCACGTACCGGTGACACAAACCTGATAAATTTCCTGATACCGTTTTTTTCTTCAGACGTTCTTCATTCACTGTTGATAACGTAACTATTGTGAAAATTCTCCTCATCGAAGACGACCTGGATCTCGGCAACGGCGTACGTATTGCCCTTGCAGATCAAGGATTAGATGTCATATGGGTTCGCCGCAAAGTGGATGCGCTGCATCAACTCGATGCCTGCGTGCCGGAACTTGTGTTGCTCGACCTCGGACTGCCCGACGGCGATGGCATGAGCCTGATGGCGTACTTGCGCCAGCAGCTCAAGGGGATCCCCGTCATCATTCTGACCGCGCGCGGCACTCTGCAGGATCGCCTGTGCGGGCTGGATGCCGGTGCCGACGACTATCTCGTCAAACCTTTTATTCTTGCCGAGTTATTGGCCAGGGTGAGAGCCCTTGCGCGACGCAGTTACGGTTTTGAGAATGAGGTGATAGAAATTCGTGGGTTATCTCTCCACGTGCCGACTCGTCGCGTGACAGTGAGCGCGCGGAATGTTGAGTTGACGGCAAGTGAATACGCGCTGCTTGAAACTTTAATGATGCGCACTGATCGCGTGCTTACACGAAGGTTTCTGGAAGAAAGGATATTCGGCGCAAAAGAAAATATGAGCAATGCACTCGATGTGCATATGGGTAATTTACGTCGCAAAATCGGCGACGGCTATGTACGAACGGTGAGGGGCGTAGGGTATGTCATTGATACTGTGCCGATTCAGAAAGGGGCTGGTTGATGCGAAATTTTTGGCGCCACCTGAGAACTCCAACGCTCGTACGGCGAATTATGATCGCCCAGATGCTACTGCTTACACTGCTTTGGTGTCTTTTTCTGACCTACATTTTGTGGGAGAACTTGCGTAGCCCCCCTATGCTAACGGGCAACAATACCTACGAAACCATTCTTACATTGGTTGATCGTATGGATGATCGCCCGCAGGATCGCAACGCGGTGCTGGAAAAGTTCAGCACCGCGTTGCGGGAAGGTTATGGCGGAGGTGAAGATCCGAAACTGTCAATCAGCCTAATCGTTCGGAAGAATAAAGAGATAATTTATTCATCTGATGGCGCTCCGGCAGGGGTGACAAACACCCTGTATGGGAAAATTCAGAGCATTCAGAGTGAAGGTCGCACCTGGACTAGCCGTACTCTCAAGTCCGGGAGATCCGATGCGGAGGTAACACTTGTCACGCCTGCCGGCGGCTGGAACTTTTTTATATACCTGAACTCGCGTGGATACTACATATTGCCGCTACTGGTGTGCATTCCTTTTCTTTTGTTTCCCGCGTGGCTGTCAATCCGTATTGCAATGCGCCCCTGGAACAAGGTGATAAATGAAATTTCCTTACGAACTTCAGAAGATCTCTCTCCCTTAAAAGAAGTGCCAAAGCACATGGAGCTTCGCCAAATGGTGGACGCTACTAATCTATTTCTCGCCAGGGTGCGAGAGAGTTCTGATAGGGAACGGGTTTTCATTGCAGATGCCGCTCACGAACTGCGTACCCCACTGGCTGCGATGCGAATCAATGTGGAGGCTTTGCAGTCCTATGTAAGCAGCGATAATCAACAGGAGTTACTTGCAGGGATTATTCGCAGCAACAGCCGTGCAGCGCGTCTTGTCAATCAGTTGCTGCTGATGATGCACAGCGAAGTGCGCATTGACACTGTTATGGAGCCTGTGCCGCTGACAACGCTCATACAAGAGCGAATGGCTGCACTGGCACCGCTGGCGGCTGAGCGCAGGATTGAGCTCGAATTCTACTCTGATGATGAAGTCTGGATCACAGGCGTCAGGGAACGCCTGATGTCGCTGATTGATAATTTAATTGAAAATGCCGTGAAGTACAGCCCTGAGGGCGGACGGGTTGAGGTAGATGTACGATCACTTGATAAATCTGCTCAGCTACGTGTTTCAGATGCAGGGCCCGGCATTCCATTTGAATTGAGGGAGCGCGTGTTCGATAGGTTTTTTCGCGATCCCAATCAGATACAAAGCGGGAGTGGACTGGGGCTTGCCATAGTCAAAGCGGTTGCGCAGCAACATAACAGCAGCGTATGCCTGAGTACGTCTGCAGAAGGTGGGCTCATGGTTACTGTTGACTTTCCAAACCACAAGTCCGCCTGAAAGAAAACATGATTTTGATACCAGCCCAGCGGAGGGCCTCTGTCAGAACAATGGAGTTGAAATTGAAATATTTGACGCTGTCTACACTATTATTTTCTATCTCAATCAGCGGGTGCGCCATAACCGTCAGCGAATTAAAAAGCAGTCAATCATCCTATGACGGCAGCTTCACGAGCAAGACGGAGCCCTCCGATACCTATCGAACCTTAAGACACATGGCAAGGCAGTGCCTGGAATATGAGGCATATTCAGGAAATCCGGTCATCGTATTAAGCGAGTTTGACGGTGAGCGCAATGAAGGTGAGATCAATCAAAAGCTCCTTGCGCAGGGACTGTTGATTAACAACACGCTAATTGAAATAGAAAGACATGATGGGGACAAAGCACAGGTCAGCCTATACACAACCAAGAACATCTTGAGTGTGGGCATCAGGTCGCCAAATATAAGTGATATCAAGCGCTGGGCTGACGGCGATAGAGCTTGCTAGAACGACACTCTCGTCAATACCGTGAAGCATCTCAGGCCATATGACTTAATCCCCCGTTGATTTACACACCGCGATTTAAGTAATGCCTTCATCAGTAATGAGAACAACTGCGAACGTCTGCTGTTCGCTCATGAGGGACAATCATACTTAAATCTCCCACATTGCAGGAGGTTTGAGCATGAACACGTCACCGTGGAACAAAGACCGTATCATCGGACAAAAAAGACCGCTTCAGATATCTCATATCTGGGGGATTCGAATTAGACTTAAACTGGAAGGCAAAACGCGCGATTTAGCCCTGTTCAACATGGCCTTAGACAGTAAACTCAGGGGCTGTGATCTGGTAAAACTCAAAGTATCAGATGTTGCATATGGCAGTTCTGTTTCGAGCAGAGCAACGGTGTTACAACAGAAAACCGGTAGCCCCGTCCAATTTGAGATAACCAAAGGGACAAGAGAAGCAGTTGCAGCGCTAATAAAGCTGGGTAATCTGCACAGTAAAGACTACTTGTTCCAATCTAGGGTCGGTTCTTGCCAACACATTTCAACCCGGCAATACAACCGTATTTTTCATGGATGGGTAGGAAAGCTTGGTCTAGAAGATTCGCTGTACAGCACACACTCCATGAGAAGAACAAAACCTTACCTGATATACAAGAAGACCAAGAATCTCCGGGTCATCCAACTTCTGTTAGGTCATAAGAAACTGGAAAGCACAGTGCGATATCTGGGCATTGAAGTCGATGATGCGTTAGAGATCTCTGAGTCGATTGAAGTCTAAGGTTGTCAGGGCTGCAACAGCAGCCCTGTGCCAGGCGCGGACATTTCACGATTCTGCTTATGTGGCCAAAATCGGTATTCCACTACACTTTATAGAATTTATATCAATAGGTAAGATAAAATGAAGGTTAATTGGAGTTTCATTCGGTTACACAGACTCACCGTTCAGTTCATGATGTACTCAGAAATTATCACTGTCAGAGTTCATGAAAAAAATACAGGTAAGGGATTATCAGATGCCGTCTCTATACACACTCAATGACCTACTCGGGTTGCTTGTTTTTTCCCGGAAATATCACTTTCTCCACAATGATCTGGACCGCCTGTTCATTGCATGGGCTGAAGACCAAATCACCGAAGGAAATGATTCAGAGACTCTTTTAATTCTCGCTTCACTGGGGCTTGATAACCAACCTGAGCGGACCGAGGTTGAATTATTTATCTCACGGTACATGGCAGAGCAGCGGATAGATCTGCCACCGCTAAAAACAGCAGCATTGGTCTGGATTAAGCTGTTTGTGCGTCAACTTTCCCAGTTTGCGTCCATCCATGATGCAGAACAGAAAATGTATTTTCTGGTGTGTCATTGGCTTGAACCTGACGTAAAGATTTTCGCTGCGGTCGTCGATACCCTGAAATCGCTATACTGGCATCTCTTTGATGAATGGGGGGGACCAGGCACAAGCGAAGCAGCAAGGATGGATGAGTCAGAATTCTTTGAGCTGATTAATCGTGCGATACTGCCCTATTCCCGTAAAATTGAGGCCCCAGATTGGCTGGATCTGCTTGTTCGGTAATTTTTCCCAGCATCCTGAAAGATGCATTTTCTGTGTGCATAATTCCATCAGATTTGACTTCCCTTTCGCATTTTACTTGAGTATATCTAGCAAGAATATCATCGTTCACCCGAGGAACCTTGGCATAAGATCGAACGTGATTTAACAGCCGCTCTGTGCCATAAGCGGACTTTGCAAACATCACTGTTTTATTAAGAAGGTAACGGGTCATAACATGTGGACTTCATTGACTGCGTTCCATCAACTCAAGCGTCTGACCATCGGGGCTTTGTAAATATATTACTCTGGTTCCCTGCATGGGTCCTGACAAGACTGTCTGAGGTTTCCCTGGCGTCTTCCAGCCATAGTCCGATACTTTGCTCAAGAGCGTATCAAGATCCTCGACTATAAACGCAAGGTGAGCGTAGCCAGGGATGTAGGGTGCTGAAGGCTCTTCTGGCTGTTCAATGTTATTGTATTGCAGTAATTCAATTTTAATACCAGCCAGTTCAAGCAAAGCCATTCGTACATCAGCTCCCCTTGCGCCTGTCACTTCATCAATAATAGGTCCAGACATTTTCCCTTCGCGTAATAACTCCCCTCCAAGAATATGAGTCCAGAAAAATAATGAGTCTTCAATATTTTTAACTGAAAAACCTACGTGATTAACACTTAAGATCATGAGATTACCTGCTGGGTTTTGAAAATTTAGCATCCAACTTTCTAAAATACCTGTTTTATTTCTTCACGATAAGTGCGATGGGATTTTTTCAGGAAAAAAAGCACAATTAAGTGCGGTCTGAAAAATATATTTACGATTCATCCACAGCGACAGCTGTACAGGTTACCTGCTCACTGTTGATAAATACGCGACTGCGTTACA
Source organism: Rahnella variigena (assembly GCF_003610915.1). NCBI lineage: Bacteria > Pseudomonadati > Pseudomonadota > Gammaproteobacteria > Enterobacterales > Yersiniaceae > Rahnella > Rahnella variigena. The sequence continues at coordinate 3,253,058 of NZ_NSDJ01000001.1, read as the reverse complement.
AGCCTGTATCTATTGTAGGAAAACTGCGAATGACTATATCTCGCTCTTAGCAGACCTTCAGCGTGACGTGTTTGTCTGCTAAGTGCCAGGAACGGACGTTATGCTAAACATTGATGAGATGATTCGGTTGGAGCGTACGCTTAGCCAGTTTCTTTTGCAGAATGATAACGACGATGGGGAACCCTGATGCGGATATTGCACAAACCCCCAGCAACGTGTTCATATTTTGTGGTGCTATGGCGTGCCCAGGTAATAGAAAAGCGGACAGAAAAAATGCGACCGTTGTGATCAGGTACATTATTGATGACTGCAATGAAGAGAATCCCGCTCGCTGCCTGTCATCAGGAAACTGAATGCTCAACGCCGAGGAGGAAACCAGACGACTGTAAGATGCACCGAGAAATAAAATAATAAATAGCGCCGGATGCGAATAGCCCATAACAGGTATTAGCAAAGCGAGTAAAAAAACGAAAGTTGACCCTGTAGCCAGACTCACAGCAGAAAAATGCGGAGTTAACGCGCCTGTCATTTTTGTTGACAGGTATCCTGCAACGCCCCCGGCGAAAAATAGCCATGGCAGCAGGTATTGAGAGGCCCCCAGTTGCTGGGTCATTAATGGTACCAGAACAGGAATGACCAGCATCGGGCTAAACTGTACCAGCGCATTACTGGAAGCGAACAGTAAAGTATTAACGTCGATAGGCATTGCGTGGGGTGTGTCGAAAGAGACTGGATCCTTAGGGATGATGGAAACAATCAGTGGCAATGCCAACAAACACAGCGTACTGATTAACCACAAAGCGACATGCCAGCCGTAATGAGCACACACAAATAGTATCGTGGGCGTTCCGACAATGCTTACCATCGAAAAAGATGCAATGACCGTCGCCAACATTTTTCCTCGCAAGTTAGCCGGGGCGAGATTTATCAATATACTGATACCCACCCCCATTGTTGTGCCTCCTACCAGTCCTGCGCAGAATCGTAATGCAAGAAGAAGGCTAAAGCTGGAGGTAAATGTCGTCAAAAGTGTCAGTAGGCAGAGTAGTGCCATATTGGCGATTAAAAAACGTTTCTTATTAAAACGACCAATCCAGTAAAAGGCGATAATTCCCGACAGGACCGCCCCGGAGGTATACATGCCGGATACGTAGCCTGAGAATGATACGGGAACGGCGAAGTTTGCTGCCATAAAAGCAAAAACAGGGTTGAACATCATATATTCCAGTGCATTTGTGAACTGGATAAACGCTATGACAACCGCTATCCGGATGAGGGCTTTATGATTAAACGTTGGTGTGATCAATGACATAGCAAGCGACCTGTGGATGAAAGATATCTGAGTTTAACTGCTATCAATGTTGTTCAGTAGGTGGTAAAACTGGCACTTATTGTTATCATTTATGGGATAGTTGATGCGGCCAGTTCTTGATTTTAAAACCCTGAAAGTTTTCATTGCGGTGGTTGAAAGAGACAGTTTTGTTGGGGCATCTAAAGTCCTTGAAATGCCGACATCAAACGTGAGTCGTTGTATTTCTCAGTTAGAAGACAGACTGAATCTTCAGCTCATTGAGCGCAGCACCCGACATATGAAACTCACACAAGCGGGGCACCTGCTCTATACCCGGACGAAGCCATTACTGGAAGCGCTTGAACAAACTGAAACAGAATTAACGTTGCGGCAGATGCAGCTCAAGGGGCCACTACGTATCTGTATTCCCAATGAAATAGGTCCTGCACTGCTGGGTTCTGTGATTGCCGATTTCGCCTGCCAGCACCCGGATCTGGAAATTAGCTGTGTTACAAATTTGTCTGGTCTTGAATCCCTGCGAGACGATCTGGATTTAGCCATTATTGTGAGCCGTGGCCAACTGGATGACAGTGATTACATAGCCCGTCATCTGGTAACTATTCCTTGCACCATCGTTGCAGCCCCCTCCGTTATTCAGCGTTATGGCATCCCTTCTCGTATACAGCAATTTGAAACATTACCCTGTATTAGCACGGTAAATGCACTTAAAGGTGCTCCCTGGCAGTTTGTAAATAAAAAGGGGGGATTCGAGACGATTAAGGTTAAAGGCCATTACCGGGTAAACAGCGGAGAGATGGCAGGACGCGCAGCGGTAGCGGGTGCAGGTTTTGCTATTCTATCAAAACAGGCCTGCCAACCCTACATCGACGATGGACGGCTTATCGAGATTAAGTTTGAACAACCGCCAGCCCCACTTCAATTGTTCGCACTTTATTCAGACAGGCGTTATTTGCCCGCTAAAACACGAGCACTTATTGAATACATACATCAGAATTTGAGCAATACATCCTTAGCGACCTAAGGATACATTAAACAGCCACAGAGAGTCCCGGTGTTACAATGGTCTCTAAATGCGGAATGTCTGCTGTTCGCTCATAGCTGCCCGTCAACTTTGTGCCAAAAGGGGACATTTTCAAATCTCGCTCTATTCATAAATGGCTACCCATTCTTTAACCCTCAAAGACTGTATTTTTTCATTTTTATACTTGTTTTTAAGAAAACTGTTGACCATGGAGAACAATCGTTCTACCTTCATCTCATGAACAAGAAGCCAACAGATACCCGCGAAAAAATCCTGACTACTGCTGAGCAATTGATTTACAGGAATGGAATTCATGCCACAGGCATGGACCTTCTGGTCAAGACCTCAGGCGTAGCTAGGAAAAGTATTTATCGCTATTTCGCGAACAAGGATGACGTGGCAGCCGCCGCGTTGAAAGAACGTGATGAACGCTGGATGAACTGGTTCAGAACTGAATCTGATAAAGGTGATACTCCTCAGAAGCGCATTTTGAATATGTTCAGTGTGCTCAGGGGCTGGTTTGATTCAGAAGGCTTTCGTGGTTGTGCTTTTATAAATACAGCCGGAGAAGTTGGTGATCATAACGACCCCATTCGTCAGATAGCAAAGCTGCATAAACAAAAATTGCTGGATTACACGCTCGATCTCACGGAGCAATTAAACATTGAGCAACCTGTCGTTCTGGCCAAACAGTTGCTGATTCTGATAGAGGGCGCAATCACCATATCCTATGTGATGGGCGATAGCAGCGCCGCCGACAGTGCAAGGGAAGTTGCGGAACGTTTGCTGGAACAGGTCTCTCCTTAGGTCTGAGTAACAAAACTGTTTCTATTTATAGTTCCAATTTTACGGGAGGTTTTACCATGTCCGATACACACATTCGCCAGCCACTTCCACCTTTCACTCACGAATCGGCGACTGAGAAAGTTCGGCTCGCTGAAGATGGCTGGAACAGCCGCGATGCCGAAAAAGTATCGCTGGCGTACTCACTGGAGACCAAATGGCGGAATCGAACAGAGTTTGCAAATAATCGTGAAGAAGCCAAAGAATTCCTCACACGTAAGTGGAACAAAGAACTTGAGTATCGTCTCATTAAAGAGTTGTGGACGTTCGGTAGCAACCGCATTGCTGTTCGATACGCTTATGAATGGCGTGACGACTCAGGTAATTGGTTTCGTTCTTACGGGAATGAAAACTGGGAATTTGAAGCAGATGGCCTGATGCACCGTCGCTTCGCCTGTATCAATGACATGCCTATCAAAGAAGGTGACCGCAAGTTTCACTGGCCCCTGGGGCGTCGCCCAGATGACCATCCGGGGCTGTCGGAGTTAGGTCTGTAAATTTGACGGTTATCTCGCCAGAAGCGGACCTGCAGGGTTTTTAGATGGCCACCTCAAGAAGTGGCCAACTTTTATCGACCACTTCACTAATGATCCAGATAGAGGTAGTGCATCCAACTGGTCATACGCAGCAGTACTTTACGCATCACTGAAACATGGGCGAAATGGTCCGAGTACACGGCCACTTGTGCGTAAATACCATCAGGCAAAACGTCAATTTCATTGTTTGGCGCCAGTTCAATGATGGCAATCACGCTGTCGCTGCCCGCGACGTTACTCAGTGACTGAAGGGCACCCTGAGCCTGATATGCCCCTCCTGGTACTACGGGAAGAATACTGGTTAATTTTCCAGAAAATACTTGCCCTGGGAGTGCGTTGAATACAACTTCAGCCTCATCGCCAGCCTCCAGTCGTAGCAGCGAGTTTTGTCTGAACTGAGCTATGATTTGCCTTTTTTGCTGAGGAATAAATATCATTACCGGGCGCAGGGGAAGGGAAGCCGCATATGTTCCAGGTCGAATCAATACCTGAGTTACATAACCGTTACTCGGGGCTCGAACGACGGTTTGCTCAAGATTATATTTAGCTTCTGCTAGCTGAGCTCTGATACTCACTATTTGCGATTGCTCCCCGTTCAGCACACTGTCTAACTGACTTCGAATCTGTGACTGCTCGGCAACCGATCCTTTCACAAGCGCATCCTGAGCCAGGTAGTTTTGCCGGGCATTATCAATGTCGCTTTCAGAAAAAGGGTTTACACGCGCTTTGCTCCCGGTAAGGTAACGTTGGTAGTCTTTATATAAACGATCGCGTTCGGCACTGACACGCGATGTATTAGCGATAGCGCCCTCTAATTGTCCCTTGAGTACTTGATTATTGTGAATAGCCGTCACCAGATCAGCTTGTAATTTATCAACACGAGCCTGGAATCGGGATGGGTCGATCCTGAAAAGAAGGTCTCCTTTTTTCATTAACGTATTTTGTTTATTGGTTACCTCACTAACAATCCCCGTTACCTGAGGAGTAATAGGAATTGAAATAACCGCTTTTTGCGCCAAATCTGTATAGGGATGGTTGTAATTCATCAATAAAATGAGCGCGCCAATTAAAAAAACGCCACCTAAGGCCGCAGTGGGTATTGTCCATTTATTTACCGGTATTTTGAAAATCTTAAATATTGCCCACGCAAAGGCGACATAAGTCAGGATAATGAGTAAATCCATCGTGTTACTCCAATGGAGGAATGTTGGTGTTTACCAGTTTTTGTTCTAATTCCGTGACCCGTTGCTGCAACTGGGTCAGCGAAGCTTCCTGAGTTTGCATGCCCCATCCGCGTTCGGGACGATACAATGTGGCCCATATCCATAAAAACGGCCAAATAACATGTAGCGTAAATAAACTCACCCAGCCTGCCACGTGGATAGCATCAGCATGAGGATGATTTCTGGATTTGGCAATGAGATAGGGAATATCATGAAGAATAATAATCCCATAGAAGATAATGAGGAAGACTACAATAAGGACACCCAACGCAAAATAATTCAGGAACATAGCGGCCTGGAACCTCAATAAGTGGTGTTGAGTAAATAATAGACGTTAAATAACATTGCCGCCTTTTTTTTCTGCGCATTAATACACTATACTGAATGTTGACAGAGTACTTAAATTTAAATTCATGAAATTAATGCCGTTTTATTAAAGATGGACTGCTTTTCATAGTGCTTTCTCAGAACTCATTTGAAGAAAAAACATTTAATATAACTATATTCCACCAGCAAAGGGTTTTAAGGGAGCCAAGTATGGTGATGCGGTTCGCAATTTATCAGTTCAAAATGGTCATCTTATTAATACTATTACTGGTAAACGCGAAGACTTTTTCCGCCGGTGGGGACCTCATCAAGAAACGGGCCGATGCGGTTCTTTCACTGATGACCTATACGGTGGTGCCTGATATCACCGCCAGCGACCTCAATATCCGCAATACATCCAACGAGAGTACGGCGCTCACTCTTACCCAGATCGGTGGCGGAGCTACGTTGAGTGAAACGGTCCCCATCTATCTGGAAGGAGTTCTGGGATATAGCCGATACGATCCGCAGTTCGTTGTCTCCAATGGCAGCGAGAGTCGTAATATCCCGGTCAAATGGAACAGCGTGACTGCCACCGGGGGCATTGGCTGGGACATCAGGCTACTCAAAGATAAATTGGGGGGTAACCTGGTATTACGCCCGATCGCTAACTTTTCGTTAGGTACCGTGGCGAGCGATTTACGCATCGGCGCCCGGGCGCTTGAACGCCAAAGCGGCGGTGAGTACGACTTCCTCGACGGTGGACGCCTCAATGCCTACGGGTTGGGCGGAGCACTGATGCTTGACTACGAACTGTTCTCTAAGACCCAGGATATTGACCTGGAATTACGCTATTCCTATCAGCATTTGCAAAGTTTCGCCAATAGCCCGGACGTTGTCAGCGGCAACGCCGACGCGGAAAATATCGGGCTATATCTGCGCCGTAGAGCGCCAATAGCCGACTGGACGCTATTGGGTAAACCAGTACGGTATGTAATGGAAGGTGCACGCACAGAATACCTTGGAAATCAACGAGGTCAGTTAGGTTTTGATAGCTTAAATTCGTTAGGTCTGGGGCTGGAACTCGACAGCAGCAAGTATGATATTGTGATCAGCCGTACACGCGTGGTCGCACGCTACATGTTCGGAAATAACACCTCGGGTTACGGTATCGGCATGGCAATCAGTTTTTGATTGCGCAACCTGGCCGGTGGCGATTTCAGGGCATCGGGACAAGAGGTAGACTTTTTAAGTATTCGGTTGTCAATTTAAACTTTCTACATACTATTTTTTCTTATAACCATTGCGGTGCCGGAAATTATATTCGGGGTATTTGCTGAGGCTAAACGTAGATATCACCACCTTTATCATCCGCTTTTCTCCGCCAGTCAGTCTGTTTTGATTATACACATCCATGAATAGTCATTTTCATTTTCCACTATTTTTCAATAAACCGCGCAGGACTACAGTAAGTCCATGCCGCAAACGCGGCTCACCGAAACTCCACTGATATTGAGGAATGAAAATGAGCAAATTACTGAGCGGAAAAATTGCACTGGTTACCGGCGGCACCAGCGGTATTGGTCTGGCAAGCGCAAAAGAACTGGCTGAGCAGGGCGCACAGGTACCGCTGGGGCGACTGGGTGAACCAGAAGAAATCGGTAAAGTGGTGGCGTTTCTGGCTTCCGATTCCGCCAGCTTTATCAACGGCACTGAGCTGTTTGTAGACGGCGGTATGGCGCAGGTGTGATGCGCGATTAATACCAGGATAAAAAAAACCGGCCAGCGGTAATCCACTGGCCGGTTGTGCTTTTTCAGAAAGCCTATCAGAACATCAATACCATCCACGGATAGGCAATCAGCATCATGCCGCCGAGGAAGATAGCACCGAAGATGGTGCCAAGACGCCAGTAGTCTTTGGTTGGCAGATAGCCGCTGCCGTAGTAAATCGGACTCGGGCCGGTGCCGTACGGGGTGATGATCCCCATCACGCCCAGCGATGTCACCATCATCAGGCAGTAAACCGGCATGTTGATGCCCGGAATAGCCGCCGCAATAGTCAGCATTGCCGGTAACAGCGCGGTGGTGTGTGCCGTGGTGCTGGCGAATAAATAGTGCAGCAGGAAGAACGCAATCAACAGCATGACGGCCGCCACCTGCGGGTCGAATCCGTCGAGCAGTTGTCCGCCTTCTTTACCCAGCCAGGCAATAAATCCGACGCGGGCCAGACCATCCGCCAGTGCCACCAGCGTTGCAAACCATGCAAAAGTGTTCCAGGCCGGTTTGTTGCTGGTGATGTCGTTCCAGTTCAGCACGCCGGTCCACAGCATCAGCACCACAACCAGCAGCGCAGCCATGGCAGGTTCAATCCACGACGCGGCAAAAATCCACATCAGCAGGGCAGAACAGACGAAGATCAGCAGCAGGATTTCGTTGCGTGACAGCTTACCCAGTTTGTCGAGTTCGCTTTTCGCCCAGCGCGGTACCTCATCATTGATCTTCACTTCCGGCGGATAGAACCAGTAGGCCAGCAGCGGCATGGTCAGGATCAACAGCACGCCCAGCGGCAGGAATGCCAGGAACCACATGCCCCAGGAGATGGTAAAGCCGGTGATGCTTTTGACTAACGCCAGCGCCAGCAGGTTCGGCGCAAGTGCAGAAAGAAACATCGAGCTGGTGATACACGCGGCGGTAATCGCCACCCACATCAGATAAGAACCGATTTTACGCGCACTCGGGTCATTGGGCTTGGAGCCGTATAACGGTGGCAGGTTGGCGATGATCGGGTAAATCGTCCCGCCGCTGCGCGCGGTGTTGGACGGCGTAAAGGGCGCCAGCAACAGGTCCGCAAAGGTAATGGCATAACCTAACGTCAGGCTGCGGCGACCAAGGTATTTCACCAGGATCAGCGCCAGACGGCGGCCAAACTGCGTTTTGTCATACCCTGCGGCAAACATAAACGCACCAAAAATCAGCCAGACCGTTGAGTTACCGAAGCCGCTCACCGCCCATTTGAAGGCTTCAGTTGGCATCTTAAATTTAGGGTTGGCGATTTCTTCCGGACTGAATAACAGCCACTGGCTGAACAGGGCGATGACGACAACACCGGTCAGGCCAATTACCGCGCCCGGCAGGGGTTCGAAGATCAACCCGACAATCACGCCGACGAAGATGGCGAAGAAGTGCCATGCATAAGGTTCAAGCCCCGCAGGCACTGGCGTCAGCAGTAACAGCACTGCCACCAGCACCGGCAGGAATAGCATAATCAGATGTTTTTTTTGACTCGCGGCAGGCGGTGCGGCCTTGGCGGGATCATTCAGCGTGGATGTGGGTTTCATAAATTTTATCTGCCCGTAATTGAGAGTGAGCCTGACGCCCCGGTTATCGTGTTCTGGTTCAACGAACCCTTTATTATGCTTTATCAGAAATGTGTTAAGCGGTACGTAATGATGATGCAGCCTTTGTGACGCAATTAAGACGTTACTATTATTCTTAGGATAAATGACACGCGCCATTCACTAATATTTAAATGAATGTCATTACAAAAGTTGTGGTTATTTATTTCCTGAAAGAGTCCGCTTATGTGAATGTAGAGTAAATTTGAGTAAACGCCAACGTTCCATCCAACTTGCTGATTTTGCAGGTGAGATTTTTTATGTTAATCTAAAGTTGATTTTTGTCAACTCATCATTAACACTTGAAGGTGGTATTGGTTTTCATGTCGGGTAAATAAACAACTCCTGCTTCCAGCACGTTTATAACGCCAATTTCATCGCCTGATGCAAATAAATTAGCCAACAGATTTCTATATTCGCCTGCTTCGTATTGCTTAATTAATCGGTAGTTTTCTAACGGTAGGTAATGCGGCCACGGAAAAATTCAAGACTTACATATTTCGGAGTTGATCATAATGAATAAGCTGACCCCGGTACTAAATCCGCTCACGCTTCCTAACGGTGCGGTACTGAAAAACCGTCTGCTGATGGCACCCATGACCACCTGTACCGGCTTTTATGACGGTACCGTCACCAGTGAACTGGTGGAATATTACCGCGACCGTGCTGGCAGCATCGGCACCATCATCGTCGAATGTTGCTTCATAGATCGTATGGGTCCGGCGTTCCCCGGCGCTATCGCTATCGACAGCGACAACAAAATTTCCGGTTTGAAGAAAATTGCCGATGCCATTAAATCCAAAGGCTCGAAAGCGATTTTGCAGATCTACCACGGCGGCAGAATGGTGGAGCCGGAACTGATCGGCGGCCGTACGCCTGTCGCGCCAAGTGCTATCGCTGCTCCGCGTGAAGGCGCAACCCAGCCGAAAGAACTGACCGGTGAAGAAGTAGAAACCATGATCACCAAGTTTGGTGATGCCGTTAACCGTGCGATCAAAGCAGGCTTCGACGGCGTGGAAATCCACGGCGCTAACACCTATCTGATCCAGCAATTCTATTCGCCGAACTCCAACCAGCGCACCGACCAATGGGGCGGTGACCGCGACAAACGCGCCCGTTTCCCGCTGGAAGTCCTGGAAATCACCCATAAGATGGCAGAACGTTTCGCCGACAACTCTTTCATTATCGGCTACCGTTTCTCGCCGGAAGAGCTGGAAGTGCCGGGCATCCGCTTCGACGACACGATGTATCTGCTGGAAAAACTCGCCGCGCGCGGGCTGGACTACGTGCATTTCTCTGTCGGTCAGCTGCTGCGTCCTTCCATCGTCGATACGCAGGATCCGACCCCGCTGATCACCAAATTCCGCGCCATGCGTTCTGAAACGCTGGCCAAAGTGCCGGTAATTGGCGTCGGCGGCGTGATTAACAAAGCCGATGCCGAGAAAGGGCTGGAATACGGCTTTGATCTGATTGCTGTCGGTAAAGCCTGTATCGCCTATCCGGACTGGGCCGATCGCATCATTAACAACGATCATCTCGAGCTGTTTATCGACAGCCACAAACGCGAAGAACTGAATATCCCTGAACCGCTGTGGCGCTTCTCACTGGTTGACGCCATGATCCGCGACACCAGTGTTACCGGCCGTAAATACAAAGCGGGCGTTTATCAGGAGAAAGTCGAAGCCGAAGCGCTGAAGCTGAAAATCAGCGTTACGCTCGACACCGACCGTATTACCGACATTGCACTGGTCAAAGACGATTCGCTGGACGTCGATTTCACCACCACGTTCGAGAGCCTGCGTACCCGTATGCTGGTCGCCAACAGTCCGCACGTTGATGCGATCACCGGCGCGACCACGCAAAGTGAGGCGCTGAAAAAAGCCGTTTCCCGCGCACTGGCGACCTCCAGCAAAGAACATGTGATTGAAGAAGGCGGCAATCCGCAGGCGCCGCAAAACTTCGACGTTGTGGTCATCGGCAGCGGTGGCGCAGGTCTGGCAGCGGCGATTCAGGCGCATGACGAAGGTGCGCATGTGGTGATTATCGAGAAAATGCCGACCATCGGCGGCAACACGATTAAAGCCTCAGTCGGGATGAACGCAGCAGAAACGCGCTTCCAGAAAATGAAAGGTATCGAAGACAGTAAAGAGCTGTTTTATGACGAAACGCTGAAAGGCGGCAAGTTCAAAAACAACCCGGTCTTGCTGCGTGAGTTTGTGGAGCTGGCACCGGAAGCCGTCGAATGGCTGGCAGCGAAAGAAATTGAACTGAATGACATCACCATCACTGGCGGGATGAGCATCGACCGTACGCACCGTCCGGCGGATCGTTCAGCGGTAGGTGGCTTCCTGATCAGCGGTCTGGTGAAAAACATCAACAAGCGCGAAATTGAAGTGCTGCTGGAAACCTCGGTCGCGGAAATTTTGTCTGATAACGGCGTAGTGACTGGCGTGAAAGTGGTGGATGAGTATAACGACAGCCGCATTCTGAATGCGAAAAGCGTGATTGTCGCCACCGGTGGTTTCAGTGCTAACCGCGAGATGGTGGTGAAATATCGCCCTGAACTCGATGGTTTTGTGACGACCAACCACCCTGGCGCGACCGGCAGCGGTATCGCCATGCTGCAAAAACTGGGCGCAGACACCGTGGATATGGGTGAAATTCAGATCCACCCGACGGTTGAGCAAACCACGTCCTATCTGATTTCCGAAGCTATCCGTGGCGGCGGCGCGATCCTGGTCAGTCAGGCTGGAAAGCGTTTCTACAACGAGATGGAAACCCGCGACAAAGTGTCTGCTGAAATTATCGCCTTACCAGAGAAAAGCGCGTGGGTTATTTTCGACGAACAGGTGCGGTCGAATAATAAAGCAGCCGATGAATATATCGCCAAAGGCTTTGTGATCAGCGCACCAACGCCGGAAGAACTGGCGGTGAAACTGAATATGGATCCTCAGACACTTTCTGAAACCCTGCTGCGCTACAACCTGTTTGTGGTGGAGAAAAAGGATGAAGACTTTGGCCGTACCACCGCGCTGCGTCATCCGCTCAATCAGGGACCGTTCTTTGCCATCCGCATCGCGCCGGGCGTGCATCACACCATGGGCGGTGTGACCATCAGTCCGGATACCGCTGTGCTTGATGCGCAAAAACAGGTGATCACCGGTGCCTGGGCCGCAGGTGAAGTGGTCGGCGGTATTCACGGCGCAAACCGCATCGGTGGTAACGCTGTCGCCGACATCATTATCTTCGGCATTCTCGCCGGTAAGAATGCGGCGGCGCTGGCGAGACAATAATCGTCAGAATGTGAAAGGCTATAAATGCGAAAACCCACGTACGAGCGTGGGTTTTTTTATAGACAAGGGATGCTTCAGCCAAATGTCTCACGCACGGCCTGAATAAAACTGCGGATTTTCACAGTTTGCCTTAATCCTGCCGGTGTCAGCACATGCATAGGTCGTGAAGGCCCGTCGTAATCCGGTAACACCTGCACCAGTCGTCCCGCCCTGATTTCTTCACGCAGCACATCTTCCGGCCCCAGCGTGACGCCATATCCGCTGACGGCGGCGTGCAGCAGTGCCCGCCAGTCATTGGAGCGCAGACGGCCTGCCGGCTGGATTTCCTGCATTTTCCCGTCCTGGTAAAATTGCCAGCGGCAGGGTGCCTGTGGCGACCAGATACCGTAAACCAGACAGGAATGGGCGGCGAGATCCGCCGGTGTTTCAGGCACACCATTTTGCATGAGATAACCGGGGGAGGCGCAGGCAATCAGCCTGTACGGTCGCAGCGGATAGGCAATCATCTGGCTGTCGCTGAGTTCACCAATTCGCAGGATCACTTCGTAACCTTCTTCAACCGGATCGACCATCCGGTCACTGAGCGTCAGCTCGACCTGCGTTTCAGGGTACTGCGCCAGATACTGCGTAATGAAAGGTGCCAGCGAGGACGTGCCAAAAGTCACCGGCGCATTCACGCGCAACGTGCCGGAGGGCGTGACTTTCATTTCCAGCGCGATGGCATCAGCAGCCTCGGCCTCAGAAAGCACGATCTTACAGCGTTCATAATAGCTGCGCCCGATGTCTGTCAGGTGCTGACGCCGCGTCGTGCGGTTAATCAGCGCCGTCCCCAGCCGGGATTCGAGGCGCGCGATATGTTTCGCCACCATCTGCGGCGAAATGCGTAATACTTCTGCCGCCGCCGCGAAAGAGCCCAGATCGGCAGTTCTGACGAACACATTCATGCTGGTTAAACGATCCACGATTGCCTCTTATTTGTTGTTTGTTTATGTCTGCGAAGGCGATTTATCAATAATGAGTGTGGAATTATTCTTACCCTATCGACAACAAAATGAAAGGTGAGAATCATGAAAATAGGCATTATTGGTGCAGGATTTGTGGGCAGGGCGGTGGCTAAACTGGCAATCAAGGCCGGACATCAGGTTATGCTCAGTAATTCACGCGGCCCTCAGACGCTGTTCAGCCTGAAGCCGATGATCGGCTGTGAAATCGGTAACGCGGCAGACGCCGCTTCTTTTGGCGATATTGTGCTGATAGCCGTGCCACTGACGGCTATCGGGCAACTGCCGGTGGCCGAAATCGGCGGAAAACCGGTAATTGATGCAGTGAATTATTACCCTGAACGCGACGGGCAGATTGCTGAACTTGATGATCAGACGACGACTACCAGCGAATATCTTGCAGGTTTTCTGCCACATTCCAAAATCACAAAAGCGTTCAATGCGATTCAGATGACGGATCTCGAAAGCGACGGTTTGCCTGCTGGCGCCCCGCAACGTCGCGCGTTGCCCGTCGCTGGTGATGATGCGGAAACGAAAAAGGCAGTGATGGCGCTGTATGACGCCTTTGGTTTTAACGCTGTTGACGTCGGCGCACTTTCAGAAGGCTGGCGCTTCCAGAAAGGCATGCCGGCTTATTGTGTGCGGATGACGGAGAATGAATTAAAGGCATCGCTGGAAGGGGCGGTAAGACCGGAACCCGCAGGAAGATAAAAACAGGGCTTTACCTTGCTCGTCCCGCCTGGAAGGGGGACGAGTTGATCGCGCGGTCAGTTGTCAGCAACGGCGACAACCCGTGTGGTCAGCGCAATCCCGGCGCTGATCAGCGTAAATAACGCGATGATCCACGCCATCGTCCACGGCGTGCCATCACCCGCCAGCGCCAGTAATAATGAAGAAATAATCCCGCTGCCGTATTGCAACGAACCCATCAGTGCAGACGCTGAACCGGCAACATTCGGTACGGCGTCCAGCGCGGCCGCCGCCGATGTTGCCGCTATCACGCCGTTCATTGAGAAGAAGATAAACACCGTCACGACGATCAGAACCACACCGCCTGTGTGCATTCTTACGCCCAATGCCAGTACCAGTGCGGCGAGTGCGGCAACAGTTACGGCGCATTTTAGCAAAGTCTCCAGCGGGTAACGATGCACCAGCCGGCGGTTGACCACGCTTACTGCCATCAGTCCGACAATATTGACCGCGAACAGCCAGCCGTAATGTTGTGGATCGACGCCGAAATAGCTGATGTAAACAAAAGGTGAGCCGGTGATAAATGCGTAAGCGGCGATGTAATAGAACGTCAGGCACAGCGTAAAACGCATATACTGCGCATTGGACAGCAGGGTGTAATAGTTGCGAAACGCGCCCGCTAACGAGGCTTTTTCACGTTTTTCTTCCGGCAAGGTTTCCGGCAACCAGATTAAAGAGATCAGCATCAGGGTGCCGATCGCCGTCAGCAACCAGAATATGCTGTGCCATGACGTTATTTTTATCATCTGCCCGCCCAGCAGCGGACCGGCGATTGGCGCGATAGCCATGATGATCATCAGCGTTGAAAGCATCTGTGCGGCACGAGTCCGGCTGAACAAATCACGGATCATTGCCCGCCCAAGCATCGGGCCAGTACAGGCACCGAGTGCCTGGAAGACCCGCCAGAAAACAATTTGTCCGATATTTTCTGACAGCGCGCAACCGACTGAACCGACAATAAACAGCACCATTCCGGCGAACAGCGGCAGGCGACGACCGAAGTGATCGCTGACCGGCCCCCAGATCAGCTGGGCAATACAAAAACCGATTAAAAAGCCGGTGATGGTCAGTTCCGCATCACCGTGTAAATCTTTTGCCATTACGGGCATCGCAGGTAAATAAATGTCGGTTGATAAGGACGTAAATGCCATTAACGCGCTGAGGATGAGGATAAAACTAAGGCCCGTTGTGTTGCGCGCAGCGCCCGGAGTCTGCGACTGAGAATCAATCATGATTTTTCTTATGAAGATAATGAAGAAAAGCGATGTTACCGGTAAATGGGCGGGGAATAATCAGGTGTAAAGGCATAAACGTTATGAATAAAATTCATGAATATACTTACTGTATTTATATAAAAATATTTTATTCTTTTACAGACATGAAAACTGTGTCGTGAGAAAAAATTTCTGTTCAATATTATTGTCGTGCAGTGACTTCGAAGACGCCCCCCTTTGACTCTGCCTTCTTGAACGTCAGCGATGGTATTCATCAACGAAATATCAGTGTGAAAAATATCTGGCTAGTGAATTAAATTGGTTAGTGACTCTACTTAAAGCGAATAAAAAGAGAGTGCCGCTTTACTCTCTTAAAGTGTATAATCACATTTTTATTTAGTGCGGAACTCTAGAAATAATGCATTTTGAAACAAAAAGAGACATCCTCAACGCGCATATTAAAATAATATTTGACTCACTTATTCCCTATTCAACGAAACTGTCAGTGATGGATGGTAGTGATTTTTTTTATACTGATGAGCAAAATATTTCATTTGTCTATTTAGTGAAGTCTGGACATTTTCTCGTCAAAGACCTCTCTGCGGGAATGAGCATTAAAACGGTATCAGCACCTTATATTTTTGGTATGGCACAAGTGTTATATCCGGAACAAATGGGTCTTTTGGCCATTGAGCATATTTCAGATGGTGTGATTTATCGGTTAGAAAGTCAGCGGGCCATTGAAATAATTTCCAAAAAACAATGCTGGAGTTCTCTGGCGCATTTTCTGGCATTTCAGGTCGGTTTCCTGTCCAGCCGGTACTATGATATTTCGCATAGAAGTAGCTATCTGGTGATTAAGTCATTATTGCTCGAAATGAACAATGAGCCTGATGAAATAATCCAAAATTACAGTATTGAAAAATATATCTCAGAAAGATGTTACCTTGGCAGAAGTGGAATAATGAAGATTCTCTCTGATTTGCGTAAGGGCGGATATATTGAAATAAAAAGAGGAAGGTTGATAAAAATAAATAAACTCCCTGAAAAATACTGATGACTTATGAGGGAGTCACCGATGACTCCCTCATAAACGTATTAATCGTAGCGTATATTAAATGTCGCTTTACCATTGGCTTTACCCGCAACCACGTTATCCATTATCTGGTAGTATTCAACACTGAATAATAACGAGGTTGTCCCCATCACGTCTGATGTGAAGGGGATATCTTTCCTCAACTCAACTGGCTGACTGTTATGTTTGATTCTTAGACTGATCCCTTCGGCACTGCCTGAGGTTTTATCTAATGCAATCAGTCCATTGGAAGGCTTTGCTTCCGGCTCTGTGCCGTCAAATACAATACTGTATTGCATTTGGGCATCACAATTGAGATCAATTCTGAAATTTCGCTCGCCTACGCTGCTACCCGGCCCTTTAAAATCTTTAACATCAAAGCGCCCTAAATCAACGTGAATATTTTCATCGGAAAGTGTACACGCAGAGGGCGCGATTATGGTACTGCCAATATTAATGTGAGTAATATCACTCCCGCCGTCAGTCATTAATTTAGCATAACGCCCTGCGGATAAAACGCCTGCCGTTGTTTTTCGGTCATTAGTTTTAATCAACTCAAGTTTGTATTGTGTATTGACCGGAATATCACGTTGGCAAATCGTATTGTTACATTTTAAATCAAGATCCCAGGGGAATGGGTGTTCAGTTAATGATAAACGATATCCAACCCCCGGAATATTTGTACTGTAAATATTGTTTTTTAATAAATTCCCCAGATTAATCCTGGCGTTTATTTTCCCGCCCCCCTGACAGTTGAGTATCTTACTGGTTCCGCCACTGGAAGGGTCCGTCAATACCTGTTCATAAAGCACGTAACCCGCCGGACGATTGTGCGGGATCACGATATGTCCTGGTGTAAATGTTAATTCCCGCGCTTGCTCAGTCGATGTGCATTGTGCATGGCCTTGTGCAGAAAAAAAGAAAAGAAAAAATACCCCTGTAGTCGTGAGGAATTGTGACCTTTTAGTCACTGGCTTTCTTGCTGTTCCTGGCTGTAACATTATTTATCTCCTAAACACATAATCCATTAACTTCTACCATTGAGAATTTTTTTACTTTACTGTCTTTGGGAAGATCGGGAAGTTCAAACGCTGCCTTACATTGCTCATCCTCTTCATCTCCCCATTTTACGGTCACGATTCCTTTTTTTGGCATACCAATTAAATACACCAAGCCATTATCCGCAACAATACTATTGCTACTGTTTTCACCTGCTGTTGCTGTCGCGCCGAAAGGAATTTCATGATTGTCAGGGCGCGATAATGTCATTAATACACGCTCTCCTGTTCGGACATTAAAGTCAGCTAAAACTAATGCACCATCCGTAGGGATGACATTATTCATCGTTGTGGCAATCTCTAAATTACTTCCCAGAGAATCAGTGTCGAGCCCAATTGCGTTGACACGGTAGGGCTGTATATTTGGCACGACGGCATATCCCCGGCTGTCGGTTTTAATTCCGACACCATTTGTAATCGAAATATTTTCCTGGTCAGGTATTCTGACTAATGCAATAGGCGCATCGGAAGATAATGGCTGGGAGAGTGTTACACCATAAGGATGTGCCAGTATTGCCCCCCGGATACCATAACTTAAGCGTCGGTTTGATAAAGACTCGCTGTAATTGCTGGTCAGTTCAGCAGATGCTCCTTTATAGACCGCATTAATGCTGCCGCCATCACTATCGTTTCCCACAGTGGAATTGATACCATAATTCAGGTTGTTGTCTTCAAGAAGGGTGCCATTGATTCCTGCCGTCTGGGTAATGTGGTTGGAACTGTCTGATGTCATGGAATATGTTGCCCAGGTTTGCGGCAATAAACTTTCTAAAGGTACCTGTAGATTTAAGGCGAGTTGTTTATCCGGCTTGCCGTTTTCGCTCTGTGTATAGTTATAGTTAATGCTTAGCGTCGTAGCCCCATAGCTACCGCTATAGGAAACAGAAAAATAATTATCGGGTTCCTGATCCCAATAGTTTTGTCTGTATGCATAGACTGAAATGGAACCATAATCTTTCAGAGGTTGGCTGAAACTTACTTCATAGCGGTTATGTTTTTGGTCAGATGAAGAATTTGAATCATTACTGATAATATCCAGCGCATCTTCAAAAGAGTAATAGTCTTTATCCGGGAAAAGGATAGCAGATAAATTAATTTGTGTTCCCGTGCTGTTAAGAGATTTCGCATACTTTAAACGGTATGACTCTCCTGAAAAAACTTTACCGTCAGTGCGCGTTTCAGAATGTGTTGCATCAACAGACACAGAACCGAAAGACCCCAATCCGAGGCCATAGCCAAGCTGTTGCGCTGTATATTTTTCGCTGTTGGTTATGCCACCGTATACGGTCATGTCATGTGGCAAGCCATAAAGCCCGGTAATTAAAGCAACATTTGGATCTTGAGACGAACCACTGTCATTGTTATATTTACCCGCCATCACTTCGTATTTCAGATGTCCTTCCCGCTGCATGACAGGGACTGAACCGAAACTTTGCGTAAATTTGCGTTCACTACCGTCAGCTTCCTTAACGGTGACGTCAAGGTCTCCACCTCCCGTACTGGGAAATAAATCAGTGATCTCAAACGGACCCGCGGGGACATAGGCCTGATAAACCACATAGCCACCCTGACTGACTGTGACCTGAGCATTTGCGGTATTCGCTATGCCGCGAATAACAGGCGCAAAGCCACTTTCTCTGCTTGACATCATTCTGTCTTCCGAGGCAATTTCCACCCCGCGGAAGGCTAAACTATCAAAAACATCACTTTGGGTTGAATCGTCACCCAGTGTTAATTTACCTTTTATTTTTGCAATATCCTTTTGCAGGTAAGTATTGATATTATTCCATTTATCGCCACTGGAATTATGACTCCAGGTTGTGTAATTTCTTAATCGCCATGCTCCAAGATTTACACCATTACGTAAATTAAGGTACTGATCACCTTCTTCAGAACCGATATTTTTATCATGGGTTTGAGCACCGCTAAAGTCATAGCTGGTAAAAACAGTTGTCAGCCCCTGACTCCATTGTTCGGGATCAATGTAATCGGAAGGGATATTTTTCATTAAGATTTGTGGGATATTAATCATAACGCGTTGTTGTTTGAAATTAAACTTAGCGTATGCTCCTTCAATTTTCTTATCAAGATCTACAATGATGCTGTCGTCTTTAGTGTCTGCAAATGCAGGAATTTCATCAATTTTAACACCTGCTTTACGGTATTGGCTCAATGGGATCTCTGGTTCTAATTCTCCTTTTTCATTCTCTACAAAATTAATTTCATGTTGTCCGATGCTTTGTTCATTTATGTATATTTCGACGTGATATATACCAGGTAACTGTTTACCCGGCGTATTGAATCGAGACAGGTCTACCTGCTGTTCACCTTCTGGGCCATCTAATTCGAGTGCGCTTGCGTCATAATATTTTTCTGCGCTTAAGGCTAACGTCGGGTTCAGGATGATCAATAATTCAGCACACGTTATGCAGGCTATTTTACTCCAGGAATATTTTGGCCTTTTTGCGGCTTTTAGGTAGAAAAATTTTGACATGATCAATCCTTTAATCTTACAGCTGCGCCTTCCTGCGATATGAATAAAAAGGGAGCAATTCTGACGTCTTGTCAGCGAGACTTCTTAAGTGAAAACACAAAAAAACAAAATGCCGTCCTCATCAGTAAATGCGGACGGCATAAAAAATTAACTGAAAAATCAGAGCTTCGATGTTTCTGCCGGTGTTGTCTGGCCTTGATCGCCCAGCGTTGTCCATGAAACCGTCGCTGTGCTTGACGAATTTCCTAAGTCATAAGTCATTGAGGAAACAGGCGCGAGCATTGCTTTGTTTTTAATCACCAGTTCTTTGCCATCTACTTTGACTGAGGAAAATGTCAGATAATAGGGAGTTGGATTCGTGGCAACGAGTTGGTTTCCCTGCTTTTTAAACGTGATTTTTTGATAAGCGCGGGTGGCTTTATCCCCGGAGAGCGCTTCAGGACGATAAATAAGTTTCAACGTTGACTTGACTGAAAAAACCATCGTGTTCGAGTCTTTCTTTTCCGTCTCAGGTATGGACTTAATATTCAGCCAAAAGACGGACTCGTGATCAGCGGGCAGAGCGGCACCATTATGAATAATACGCAACACATTTTCTTCGCCTGCAGAAAGGCTGAAGAGGGGAGGAGTAACGATAAAAGGAGATTTAACTTTCGATTTTGATTTTTTCTTTATGGCATCTGTTGCAGATGGGGCGTCTGATAATGATTCAACCCACGATTGGATCAGATAATTGTTGGTTTTGTCTGGGTTTGATATCTTTATGACGGAATCCTGTCTCTGTTCCTCATAAATAACACGTGTCGCACCGATTTGTATACCCGCGAAAACGAATGATGATTGGGTTAATAAAATGAGAGGCAACAGGGCCTTTTTAACAAATGACATAAAGAGATCCACAAATTGAAAAAAATAGTGAGCCTTATTTTATGAGACACCCTTTTCAGGTTGTCTCATAAAGGACTATTGTTTACGGCTATCTGTTATTCGTACAAAACAGAAATATTGGTAGCCATAACAAACTGACCCACTGCGGCATCACCTTTGGTAGAGCGAATATTTGCAGTGAAAGGCAGTTCTATTCTTGTATCACTACTGGCCGGTGCAGCCACCTGGATCGGTGTGTTAGGTGATATCTGGGTGCCATGGCTATCTTTCAGCTCAATAACGACACCGTCATCCTGTCCATGCGATACAGCAAAGTCGCCGGTTGAACCATATTCATCACCAGAAAACTGGAACTGAAAGCTGGAATAACCTGAAGGGCAACCTGTCATATTGACTTTGAAGTTGACGGCCGGAGATGTTGCACCCACGGCTTTGAGAGCATTAGCATCGATATTACCCAGTTCGATAATGCTATTGTCTGTACCCGTATTATTGACATCAATTGTACAGATACTGCCTGCTAAATTTCCTTTAAAATTAACGGTACCGGTTGCCGAGGCGGTTTCCATTAAGCCCAGAGTAAGTAAGATACTCAAAGGAAGTGCGATAATTTTTTTGTTCATAATATATCCGTATATTGGTGATGTTTATTAACGTTAATTATTTATGCGTAGTGGGAAAGTGTGCATCAAACATCATTCATAATGAACATTTATACCATTAGCCATAACGAAACTACCTTGATTAACCAATTCGTTTACTGCCAATAAGTTTACAGTGAAATGCATGTTAGCAGACTGTTCATCTTTAGAGATATTAGCTGCAATTAACTCTTTAGATTTGACGTTCCGACCTTCGCTGTCTTTGATTTCATAGAATACACCGGAACCCATTGACTCCGGAGCAAGGTAGTAATTGTCATTGAAAGATGAGCTGGTGCCAGCAAATTCAATTGAATAATTTGAACCACCGGTACAATTCTTAAGGCTTATAGTGAATGGAACGGCAGCTGAAGTTGCGCCACTATTAGCGTTCAGCGCACTAACCGAAATGCTGCCCATATCGACATCGCCTACTGTAGAACCACTGTTATTCACATCAAGGACGCAACTACTCGCCCCTATTGTACCGGTGAAAAGTATAGAAGCAGCAGAGGCAGTATTCATACCGCCAATCATCATTAAAGCTGCAATGGATACAGGAAGTAATTTTTTGTTCATATTTAATCCTTTAATTTACGAGTAATGCCCGACGTATCTATCCGTATAAGGAATGTTTACCTACCTAAATATAATAAATACATATTATATAGAGCTTGCTAACTATAAAGACAGATTGATGTTATAGCTATAGCAATTTTCTAATTGTCCAAATTCGGATTTTAAAAAAGAATTAAATCAAACTAAGGAAAAGTTGTAATGAGACAACAGGGAAGGGGCGTGAATATTAAGCTTATTAATTAGATGAAGAGAGGTGAAACCCATCTTCCGCAATGCCATTTAATAATAAGGCGGTGCTGCAAAAGATGGGACAGAACAGTGTATTATTTAATCTCAGTCACGAAGTTCTCCCGGCTGCGGCGAACTTTTTTCAGGTTCACAAGCCAGTCGCCTTCGTGAGCACGGTAGCCCAACGGCAGCATTACTACGCTGCGTAAGTTTTTCTCTTTCAGACCGAGAATTTCATCCACGGCGGCAGGATCAAAGCCTTCCATCGGGGTGGCATCGACTTCTTCAAAGGCGGCAGCAATCAGCGCGGCGCCCAGACCGATATAGGCCTGACGTGCAGCGGCCTGATAATTTGCCTCGGTACCGCGTTCTGCCACGATGCCCAGCAGCATCTGGCGGTAGTTTTCCCAGCCTTCGTTTTTAAAACCACGGATATCATTGGTCAGGTCAAACATCATGTTGACGCGTTCCGGCGTGATGTCGTCCCATGCCGCGAATACCAGCAGGTGAGAACAGTCGGTGACCTGCGCCTGATCCCAGGACACAGTGCGGATTTTGGCGCGGATATCCGGATTGGTGACTACAAACAGTTCGAAGGGTTGCAGTCCGCTGGATGTCGGTGCCAGACGAACGGCTTCGAGAATGCGTTCCAGTTTTTCAGTTTCTACCGTTTTGCTGGCATCAAATTTCTTGGTGGCATAGCGCCACTCCAGGCGTTCATTCAAGGTCGTCATATTTCATTTCCTTTGAGGTGTGTAAGGCGTGAATATTCGCATGAACCCGCACCGCAGTTTTATGGATTTGAGCCCTGCGCAGTACTTATAAGGGCTGATAAATCGCGTTCATATTCAATAAGGTTTAGGCGTATTCGTGAGCTTCGCCAGTTCTTCCATAAAGTGCTCAGAGAAAGCGGAAACCAGTGGTGCAGGGCGGTTAGGCAGCCTGAGCAGGTGCATTGGTCTGGATACCGGCGCGTAATCAGGCAACACGCGACACAGCCTTCCGGCATCGATGTCTTCCTGTAACACCACGCACGAATGCATGACGATCCCAAGCCCCGATAATGCCGCCTGACGGATAGCTTCACCAGAATCGACGGTGAGTCTCGGGGAAACCTGTGCATCGACCAGCCCCTGCGGTCCGTTAAGTGGCCAGAGATGATCAGCACGCCATTGGCTGAAACTGATGCAGTTATGAGCGGACAAATCAGCCGGACTCACGGGCGTGCCATGTTTATCCAGATATGCAGGCGATGCCGCCAGCAGCATTTCATACGCAGGAAGCGGCACGGCGATATAGCCTTCATCCTGCAAGCTGCCAATCCGGATGGCTATCTGGAAGCGTTCCTCAATCAAATCCACCCGCCGGTCGCTCAGCACCAGACAGGCATTCACGGCGGGATAGCGCTGTAAAAAGGTCGACAAGATCGGCGTCAGGATCCGCTGTCCGAACGAAACCGGTGCGCTGATACGCAACAGACCGGTGACTTCTTCGTTGAGATGCCGCGCCAGTGAATCCGCATCTTCCACAGTCGCGAGGATCTGCACGCCGTACAAATAAAAACGATGCCCGGCTTCTGTCAGTCCCTGACGCCGTGTCGTGCGGTTGATCAGCACGCAACCTGTACGCTTTTCCAGCATCTGAATATGTTTGCCCACCATCGCTGGTGTAATGCCCAGCTTATCGGCGGCTGCGGTAAAACTGCCGGACTCTGTCGCGCTGATAAAGGATTCAATGCACTTTAAGTAATCCATTGTTTCGTCCGGTTAGAATAAAGAATCACATTATAAATTTTTATTATCGAATTAATAAAGCAGACGTCACTTTATCTGCGCTATCCACATGCCGATAATCGCCGCCATACCCGTAAAATTCTATTTTAAGGAACGGCAATGCAGGCACTGGTTTT
This sequence comes from Rahnella variigena, assembly GCF_003610915.1. Lineage (NCBI taxonomy): Bacteria > Pseudomonadati > Pseudomonadota > Gammaproteobacteria > Enterobacterales > Yersiniaceae > Rahnella > Rahnella variigena. The sequence continues at coordinate 3,229,292 of NZ_NSDJ01000001.1, read as the reverse complement.
TGAAAGTACAGGTACGGCAGAGGTGTTACACATGCATGAAGCGCCAGATCCGGTGCCGGCCGCCGATGAACTGCAGGTGGTGGTGACCGCTGCCGGACTGAATTTCGCCGATATTTATCGCCGTCAGGGACGTTATCCGCTGGCAGGCAATTCACCGTATATCGCCGGTTATGAAGGTGCCGGGCAGGTGATTGCCGTCGGAGAAAACGTGAAAGGCTGGAAAGCCGGAGACCGCGTCGGTTTCGCTGATGTCCCTCTGGCACATGCCAGTCATATCCGTGTCCCCGTTGAACACGCTATCCGCCTGCCGGAATGGTTGTCAGAATCCGATGCCGCAGCCGTGTTATTGCAGGGGCTGACCGCCGATTATCTGCTGCACGACGTGTTACCTCTGCGTGCAGGAATGCACGTCGCGGTACTGGCGGCGGCGGGGGGCGTTGGCCGCTTGTTGTTGCAGATGTTGAAACATCAGGGCATACATGCGTTTGCTGTTGCGTCGAATCAGGACAAGCAGTCTGCCTGTGTTGAACTCGGCGCAGAAGCCGCGGCCGGTTACGATACCTGGCCTGCAAAGGTGCGGGAATGGCAGGGCGCGGGCCTTGACGTGGTGTTTGATTCTGTCGGTACAACGCTGACAGAAAGTCTTGATTCGCTCAAAGACGGCGGGCGGGTGGTGTTGTTCGGTATGTCAGGCGGCGCGCTTTCTGCATTTGATCCCTCACGTCTTCAGCTAAATTCGCACGGTATATTGGGTGCCGATCTCTGGACTTATCTGGTATCCGGTGAAGAGCGCCAGCGTCGCGCAGACCGTCTTTTCGCCCTGATAAAAGACGGAAAGGTGATATTGCCGCCGGTCACTGAGTTCGCATTATCTTCCGGTGCAAAGGCTCACCGTTTGCTCGAAACCCGCAGTTTCAGTGGCAAAATTATTCTTAAGCCATAAAAGACTGCTGCGGAGAGTATTGTTAACACCAGTTGCCTGATGAGAAGAAAAATCCATGCCTTGCGTGGATTTTTTGTCTGTGCTCGAGCGCCTATTTTTTCTGAAAAAGTGTTCTAGAATTGAAGCACAACTTGTCTGGTAAATAGCTTCTTACTTTCTGATAAGACTTACTTAAAAGAACAATTATTCTCAAACATAAGTGGGTGCTGTTTATGGTTACGCGGCGTGACTTGATTACCTATACTTCATTTTCAATGGTGCTCTCCGCGCTGGGTTTCACGCCAGCCGTCTTTGCAGCACAAGGTTTAAAACTGGGAACTGATACGCCTTTTAGCTTCGAAGGGCTTATCCAACAGGCAAAAGAAAGCGCCAAAAGTCCTTATGTTGCGCCCCAACAGGTGCCCGACAGCGCAGTGGCCAGCATCAATTACGACATCTACAGCAAAGTCATGTATAAGCCGGAATATGCGCTTTTTAATGAAGGCGTCAGTCGTTTCCCGGTGACCTTCTTTAGCGTCAGCAATTTGCATAAATTGCCGGTAAAAATGGCGGTGGTCGAAAACAAACGCGCCCGTGAAATCATCCAGAATGCGGATTATTTTATCTTCCCGGATAATAGTCAGGGTGCGCTGTCCGCTGTGAAAGGTAACGTTTTCAGTGGCTTTCGCGTGCTGGAACATCGGCAACCCCTTAACAAGCCGCCAGTGAAAGACTGGGTATCATTTCTGGGGGCATCCTATTTCCGTGCTGTGGGCGAACTCGGCCAGTTTGGGGTGTCTGCACGCGGCGTGGCAATTAACACCGTTTTTGGCGACACCAAAGAAGAGTTCCCCGACTTCACGCAGTTCTGGTTCGAATCTCCGGAGAAAGACAGCGATCGTCTGGTGGTTTATGCACTGCTGGATGGGCCGAGTGTCTGTGGTGCCTACCGTTTTGACCTGCAGCGCACCCAGGGCGTGGTGATGGATGTCGACTGCGTCCTGTTTTTACGCCGTGACGTGGGGCGTTTGGGTATCGCCCCGCAAACCTCGATGTTTTGGTTTTCCGAAATGGCGAAAGGATCCGCTTCCGACTGGCGACCTGAAGTCCATGATTCCGACGGTTTAGCGGTCCTGACCGGCAGTGACGAACATATCTGGCGGCCACTGAACAATCCCTTGCAAATCAGAGTCTCAGCATTTAGTGACAATAATCCGCGGGGTTTTGGTCTCATGCAGAAACAACGCGATCCTGAAAGCTATCTTGGCTCAGCGGGATATGAGCGGCGCCCGGATTTGTGGGTTGAACCGAAAGGTGACTGGGGCAAAGGCTCAGTACAGCTGATAGAAATCCCTACTGACGACGAGATTTTCGATAACATTGTTGCGATGTGGGTACCTGAGCATGAAGCCAAAGCCGGCAGTGAACATCAGTTTAGTTATCGTATGCACTGGCTGGCCGATGAGCCTTATCCTTCAACACTGGCGCGTTGCGGGATAACGCGGCTGGGAAGAGGGGGCAATCCCGGCGCTTATACCGATCCTGCGGCACGCAAATTTATGGTTGAATTTCACGGCGACGTACTGGAGCAACTGCCCGCAGATGCACATATTGATGCGGTGGTCAGCGCATCACGCGGTACGCTGAAAGATATTAAGGTGAACAAACTCCCTTCAGATAAAGGCCACTGGCGGACGTTTTTTGATTTGCACGTCGACGGCAAAGAACCGGTTGAACTCCGGCTCTACCTCAAATCTGGCGACAAAACGCTGTCAGAAACCTGGATGTACCAGTATCTGCCGTTTACCTCGTCACCGAAACCGTTGCAGGGAGTGTGAAGGCTAAACCTGCATAAAAAACGGGGATGCAAATTGCATCCCCGTTGTTCGTTACGCTCAGGATCAGAAGTCGTAAGTCATGGAGACTTTCAGAGAACGCGGATCGCCCTGATAGATATAGGTGCCGGTACTGTCGATATTTGACCAGTATTTCTCGTTGGTCACGTTATCCACACCGGCACGCCAGACCATATCGTTCTGGTTGATCTTTGTCCGGTAACGCACGCCGAGATCCAGAACGGTGTACGAGTCAATTTTCTTCGTGTTAGCAGAATCAGCCCATTGGGAGCCGGAATGATTAATTAGCGCGGTTGCCGTCAGACCTTCCACCGGTTTGATGTCATATTCTGCGCCCAGCACCAGATTGTATCGCGGCACACCAATCGCATCTTTGCCGTTGTATGTGTCATCTTCAGTTTTGGTCATCTTCGGATCAATCCAGGTCGCGCTGCCGTTCAGGCGCAGGCCGAGCACCGGTTCGCCAAATACGTTCAGCTCGACGCCACGGTTACGTTGTTCACCGTCCATGCCGTAATAGCCATCACTGTTCAGGATGCCGGAAGGTTTTTTGATTTCAAATAACGCCAGTGAACCTCCGATGCGACCAAAATCTGTTTTTACGCCCACTTCATTCTGTTTTGAATGCGCAATCCCGGTGGTTGTACCGTAGTTTTTCGCGGTATCCGGTGCGACATCGCCCGGCTGCAAAGACTCGGTATGGTTGGCGTAGAGGGAAAGTACCTGCCACGGTTTATAAACCACGCCGTACGTCGGCATCCAGCGACTGTCGTCGTAACGCGATGAAACATCTTCTGCGCCGGTCTTATTGCTGTAGTTACGCACGACTACTTTCTGATGACGGGCACCGACGGTGAACAACACGGTGTCATCGAGCACACCCAACGTATCGCTGAGTAAATAGCCCTGAGTGCGGTTACGTCCGGTCGTCAGCGGATCGTTGTAATTGCCGCCTGAAAGATTAGGTGTCGGGTTCGGGACATTCGGGGTGTCATAAATATTGGTGTTTTCTGCATTGGCACCGTAAGCCATACGCCAGGCGGTGTTATTGCGTGACGTCAGTGCGGAATAACCGAAGTTCACTTTGTGAGTGATAAATGCAGTTTCGAAATTGCCGCGAATGCCCGCCATACCGCTGAAGTTGTTGATGATGCGGTTAGTGTCCAGACGGCCAATCGTCGCCGTTCCGTCTTCATCTTTCAGGGCAGGGGACGCGTAGTCGCCAGTTTCCCGCGAATGCTGTGCGCCAACGCCGCCATAGACGGTCCAGTTATCGGTGACATCGTATTCCGCTTTGGCCATCCCGAACTCAGATTCAATGTTGCTGTAAATCCAGTCCTGACTGTAGTTGTGGCTGTTGGACGGCACTTTCGGAATGAAATCCACTCCGCTGATATTCACGCCAAGACGGGCGTCGTGGAAGGTCTTCTTCTGATAGCCCATGTCCAGAGAAGTGCGAAGACGATCGCCGCGATAATCGAGCCCGAGTGACGCTGCCGTGGTACGTTTTTTCTCACCATCAATATCGGTTTCACCCTCTCGGTTAACCGCATTGAGACGGACACCAAACTGATTATCATCACCAAAACGACGCCCCAGCTCCAGCGTGCCGCCAACCTGAGAAGAGGATGTGTAATCAATACCGACACGGGTCAGTGGCGTGTCATCCGCATGTTTCGGTTCGAGGTTGATCATGCCGCCGACGCCGGTCGTCGCTGCACCGTTCATCAATCCGTTGGCACCTTTAAAAATTTCTACCCGGTCGATTAATGAGGCATCCATGACCTGACGGGGAACGACGCCCGGCAGTCCGCCATAGGTCATGTCATCGCCGTCAAGTTCAAAGCCACGGATGCGGTAGGTTTCGGCAAAGTTGCCGTATCCCTGCACGTTCTGGACGGTGGCATCATTACGCACTACATCAGCAATCGTTTTTGCCTGCTGATCCTGCACCAGTTTCGAGGTGAAGCTCATCACGTTGAACGGCACATCCATCGCATTTTGTTCGCCGAGCATACCGAGACGGCCGCCGTGCGCCACCTGTCCATCGAGATACGCCGGAACCAGATCATTTCCGCCTGGTTTGAATTCATTATCTGGCGCGCTGACGATGGTCATGGTATCGCCTGACGCTGCTGTCGAAGAGGTCGCCGGAGCAGTCGCCGCCATCGCCGGTATACAAGTGACGCTGACAAAGAGTGCCAGCAGGCTCGGTTTAAACCCTGTGAATGTAGCGGAATCGCGCATAATGTAACCCTGATGTAAAAAAGGACTGAGAATCATTATTATTTTGATTTGCGATTATGCTTGCGACAATTTGGGATGCAAGGAAAATCTAAGCTGGCTAACTTATTTGGCGGGAATCGCCTCGTACATCATAAAAAAATCCACGGCATCGCGTGGATTTTGGTTAATGCCGAGGTTTTTAGTTTTGCTGGAGGAGCGGAGCGAAATCGATCCTATTTCTTCTTATTCAGCATCGCCTGTAAATCAGCAAACGGATTATAGGTGGCAGCGCCGACATCATCTTGTGCATCCTCACCGGCTACCACCGTTGAACCGTACTGGTCGGCTTCGGTGTATTTCGAGTGCTCATGGTCATGGCAATACAGACACAATAACTCCCAGTTACTGCCATCTGCCGGGTTATTGGTATGGTCGTGATCAATATGGTGAACCGTCAGTTCACGCAGGTTTGAATACACAAACTCCCGCGAACAGCGTCCGCACACCCACGGATAGATTTTGAGCGCTTTCTCACGATAGCCGCTTTCCAGCCGCTGGTAGTTTTTTGGGATCAGTGCCATTGAGATGTTACCTGTTACGAAGAGAAAATTTTATGAGAATGCCTCTAATATATCGCGTAATGAGGGAGAGGCGAAATGAAAGAGGGAGTCGGGCGCCGGTAGCCTGATCATAAAAAGAAAAACCCACGACAATGCGTGGGTTTTTAGTCAATGCAGAAACTGAAGTGCGGTTTACACGTTGAACAGGAAGTTCATCACGTCGCCATCTTTGACGATGTAGTCTTTACCTTCTGAACGCATTTTGCCGGCTTCTTTCGCGCCTTGCTCACCTTTGTAGGTGATGAAGTCTTCGAACGCGATGGTTTGTGCGCGGATGAAGCCTTTCTCGAAGTCGGTGTGGATCTTACCGGCAGCTTGTGGCGCGGTGGCACCCACTGGGATGGTCCATGCGCGGACTTCTTTCACACCAGCGGTGAAGTAAGTTTGCAGGTTCAGCAGTTCGTAACCGGCGCGGATCACGCGGTTCAGGCCCGGCTCTTCAATGCCCAGTTCAGCCATGAACTCTTCGCGGTCAGCATCTTCCAGCTCAGCAATATCAGACTCAACCGCTGCACAGACGGCCACAACCACAGAGCCTTCGGCGTCTGCGATTTTACGCACCACGTCGAGGTAAGGGTTGTTTTCGAAACCGTCTTCGTTGACGTTCGCGATGTACATGGTTGGTTTCAGCGTCAGGAAGCTCAGGTAACGGATGGCCGCTTTGTCTTCTTCGGTCAGGTCCAGCGCACGCAGCATACCGGCGTTTTCAAGCTGTGGCAGGCATTTTTCCAGCGCAGCCAGTTCTGCTTTGGCATCTTTATCGCCACCTTTAGCGCGTTTCTGCACACGGTGAATGGCGCGCTCACAGGTATCGAGGTCAGATAACGCCAGTTCGGTGTTGATGACATCGATGTCGTCAGCCGGATCCACTTTGTTGTTAACGTGGATGATGTTGTCGTTTTCGAAACAACGTACAACGTGGCCGATCGCTTCGGTTTCACGGATGTTGGTCAGAAACTGGTTACCCAGGCCTTCACCTTTAGATGCGCCTTTTACCAGACCTGCGATATCCACGAATTCCATGGTAGTTGGCAGAATGCGCTGCGGTTTTACAATCTCGGCCAGCTTGTCTAGACGCGGATCAGGCATTGGCACCACGCCGGTATTCGGTTCGATGGTGCAGAACGGGAAGTTTGCTGCTTCGATACCCGCTTTGGTCAGCGCATTGAACAGAGTAGATTTACCGACGTTCGGCAGGCCCACGATACCGCATTTGAATCCCATGTTTTTCTCACCTTAATAGCTTAGTTATCAAGCGATTAACTCTAACCGCACGATGTAATGTCCATAATTCTCCGCATTATACACGTAAACGACATTTATCTCGATCCGCTTGTGATCCCACGTGGTGCAGGCTGCGGATTAAACCTTGCCTCAGTTCCGTCATTTTTAGATACTTGTCACAATTTTTTAACTGAGTTGGAAATATACCGGATGTCTTATGTTTAGCCTGCGTGGTTTGAAGTTGTCAGAAGTGAAGAATGAAACGCTGGCCGGATTTGTGGTGGCGGTGTCGATGATCCCGGAAGCGGTGGGGTTCTCGCTGGTGGCCGGGTTGTCGCCGATTGTCGGTCTGCACACGGCGTTTATTATCGGGCTGGTGACCGCGCTGTTCGGCGGCAAACCGGGCATGGTTTCCGGCGCGGCAGGTTCTATTGTGGTGGTGCTGATGAGTCTGGCGGCACAGCACGGCATGGGATACGTCCTGTGGGCGACGATTTTTGCCGGGATCATTCAGATCCTGATTGGCGTTTTCCGCCTCGGTAAATTTATCCGTCTGGTGCCGTTGCCCGCGGTTCACGGCTTTGTGAACGGGCTGGCGATTGTCATTATGCTGGCGCAGTTACACATGATTGCCGGGCAGGGACCGCTGATGTACGGGCTGGTTCTGCTGGCGATTCTGGTGGTGGTGCTGTTCCCTAAACTGACCAAAATCATTCCGTCTTCGCTGGCTGCGCTGATTGTGGTCTCCGCCGTCGCGATTGGCTTTAATCTGCATACTTTACGTGTGGGAGATCTCGCGGATATTTCCGGCGCGTTGCCGCATTTCAGCCTGCCGGTCGCTCCGTTCAATGCTGAAATGCTGAAAGTCGTGTTGCCGTATGCGGTCGTCATCGCGCTGGTCGGTTTGATTGAATCGCTGCTGACCATGACAGTGCTCGATGAAATGGGTAATCAGAAAGGTAACGGTAACCGCGAAAGTATTGCGCAGGGTGCTGGAAATACGATTTGCGGATTGTTTGGCTGTTTCGCCGGTTGTGCAATGATCGGGCAGTCGATCATTAACTTCACGTCCGGCGGTCGCGGACGCATTTCCGGTACGGTGGGCGCTATTTTGCTGATCTTGTTCGTGGTCAGTCTCTCCGGATATATAGGTCTGCTGCCGGTTGCCGCGCTGGCCGGGATTATGCTGGTTGTCTGCTACAACACCTTTGAGTGGAGTTCGTTGCGCCGCTTGCGCCGTATGCCGAAAGCCGATGTGCTGGTGATGCTGATTGTTACCGTCATTACCATTTTCACCGATCTGGCTGTGGCGGTGATCAGCGGTGTGATTATCTCGGCGCTGGTTTTCGCCTGGCAGCAGGCGCGTATCCGTATTCGTGAGCACAAAACCAAAGGCGACCTGGCGGTATATAAACTGGACGGGCCGCTGTTCTTTGGCTCTGCCGCAACCTTTGCCGAGCTGTTTAATCCTGAAAACGATCCGCAAAATGTGGTGCTGGATTTTGCCGGTACGCGGGTGATGGATTCGAGCGGGGTGGAGGCGATTGATAAGCTGACGACGCGTTATCTTGAAGCCGGTAAAAGCATCCGCCTGCGCCATCTGAGTCATGACTGCATAAGTCTGCTTAAGAAAGCCGGACCATTCTGCTCGCATGAACTCGACGATCCGCAATATTATGTCGCGGAAGATACTCTCTGAAATCCTCATGGTGTCGCCTGAAAATGGCGCACCTCTTATGTGACTTTCCTTATAAAAACGGCTGGCAGAAAACCAATCTGCCGGACGTCCCGCCTTGCTGATAAATGCTTACAATTCGTGGCAAAAAAACGGCCAAATTCATATCGCTGAAAATTCTGTAATGTTATACGGTTACGCTCATCTGACTGCGTAATTGCTGGCTCCGTGCCCGCGTCGCGGGTTATTTTTTCTCTGCCGGAGCAGACATGAGCACAAACAAGGCATCCGGGGCTGATGACGCCGTTAAACCTCTGCGTTTTCAGGTGGCCGCCTCCCACACACGCTGGCTGACCGGGCTTATCAACGGCATTATGGTGATCAGCAGCGTGCTGTATCTGATATTGCTGATGCTGTATATGGTTTCCCCTGACTCAGTCTGGCCTTGGGTGACCGGCAATATTATGGCTGCCCTGTGGGTTTGCGCCGCCTCCCTGCAATGTGCGCGACGCATTACCCGCTGGCGCGGGCATCAGTTTGCATCTCCGGCTGAACCCGTTTTGCCGGAAAAACCTTCCGCTTTTCTCCGTCGTCTGACTGCTTCAGCTCGCGTGCGCCCGCTGTTGCGTTATGTCGATGCGCACGTGTTCTTTCAGGCACTTCCAGCATTAGCCGCATTACTGCTCATCTTTCTTTTGTGGCAACTGCCTTTACCCGCTAACGAAGCAGGGGATGCGGGATATTTTGCCGGATCATTCTTCATTCTTTGCGCATTTGCGGTGCTGGTGCTTGAACGTCACTGGACGTTAAAAAATCCGCAGGAATGGCCGGAAGCCGCAAGACTGGCACCGCTGCTGCGCATGCTGATTGGCGTTTTGCTACTGAGTGCCGCCGGCGTGATGTTTGCACGTGGCACGGCGGTCTGGCCCGCGCATTTGCTTATGCTCACGGGAATTTTGCCGGCGCTGGTGGCGCTGGAACTTTTCCTGCGCGCGCTGATGGCGCTGTTTTCGCCACCGCGTGAGGACAAAGAGCCTGAGTTTATCGCGGGCAGCCTGCTGGCAGCACAAATTTGCTGGCCGCCGCGTCCGCTGCAGTTTGTGCAGAACGAATTGCATCAGCATTTCGGCATCGATCTGCGCCAGATCTGGGCATTCCATTTTATCCGCCGCGCGCTGTTGCCGCTGGCCGCATTCTTACTGCTGACGGGCTGGCTGCTGACCGGTGTCAGTGAAGTCCCGCTGACGCAGCGTGGGATTTATGAATCCTTCGGGAAACCGGTCGCGGTCAGGCAACCTGGTTTGCATCTCGGTCTGCCGTGGCCTTTCGGGCATACGCAAATGGTTGACAACGGCGAAGTGCATGAACTTACCACCGGCGCGGAAGAACCGGCGACGGCATCGCCGGTTGAGGTTGCCGATACCGCCGAAGGCCCCGCGCCGGAAAGCGCCAACCGGTTATGGGATTCCAGCCACAGCAGCGACAAATCACAAATTATCGCCAGCGCGGGCAATGACCGGCAGAGCTTTCAAATCATGGATATGGACGTGCGGTTTGTGTACCGCATCGGCATGAACGATGACGCAGCAATGGCGAGTTTGTATCACACCGAAAATATGCCGGTGCTGATCCGCAGTATCGCCAATCAGGTGCTGGTGCATGATTTCTCCTCCCGAACGCTCGACAATCTGCTGGGCAGCGAACAGACCCGCCTTGCCGCCGATATCGGCCAGAAAGTGCAACGCCAGCTGGATAATCTCCACAGCGGTGTGGAACTGCTGGCGACGGTGATCGAATCCATCCATCCGCCAGCAGGGGCAGCGGATGCTTATCATGGCGTACAGGCCGCGCAGATCCTGGCACAAAGCGCGATTGCCGGTGAGAAAGGACAGGCCGCGCAGCAGCTGAATGCCGCGCAGCAATTTTCCCGTCTGGCGCTGGATGCTGCCACGGCACAAAGTCATGAAAATCTCGATCAGGCGCAGGTGATGACCTTGCGGTTTAACGCGGAAAATCAGGCGTATCAGGCTGGCGGGCAGTCGTTCCTGAATGAGCGTTATTTCAGCCAGCTGACGCTGGCGATGCAACAACATCCAAAAGTTTTGATTGTCGACAGCCGTATTGGTGGCGAAACGCCGCCGGTTCTGGATCTGAGAAATTTCACCCTGCCATTTACGCCCGGTGCGGATAAAGCGGCGCATTCTGTTAAAGCGGAGACTACCCGGTGAGTGATCCCCAACATACTCAATCCCACGACCATGACCACGATGCCCAACACGTGCATCATCACGGTGGCGGACATCACCATCATCACCACGCGCATTCCGGACCCGCTGCGCCGAAATTCTGGCGGCGCGCGTCGGTTGCCATCGTGCTGGTGGCGCTGATTGCCGCGTCTGCCTGTCTGGTACAGGTGCGTTCCGGCGAAGCGATGGTGATCACCCGATTTGGTGATCCGGTACGGGTGCTGCTGAATCCCGGGCTGGCATGGCATCTGCCGGTGCCGCTGGAAACTGCCATTCCGGTAGATTTACGCATCCGCACCACGTCGAGCGGTTTGCAGGATGTTGGCACGCGCGACGGCCTGCGGATCATCGTGCAGGCGTATACCGTCTGGCAGGTGAAAAACGATGCTCAGCATGTGCAGCGTTTTATCCGTGCGGTACAAAACCAGCCGGATATGGCTGCCGCGCAGATACGCACGTTTATTGGCTCGGCGCTGGAAACCACCACCAGCGGTTTTGCGCTGGCTGATCTGGTGAATACCGACGCCAGCAAAATTCGTCTTTCCGGTTTTGAACAGCATCTGCATGACCAGATTGCCCGCCAGTTACTCGACAGCTACGGCATCGAACTGGTGCAGGTTGGCGTTGAGCGCCTGACGCTGCCTTCCGTGACACTGGATGCAACCGTAGATCGTATGCGTGCTGAACGCGAAACCATCGCCACCCAGCGCTCTGCTGAAGGCAAACGTCAGGCGGCCGAAATCCGGTCTTCCGCCGAGCGCGATGCCCGCGTGATTAAGGCCGATGCGTCGGTTAACGCCGCCAATATTGAAGCGCAGGCGCAGGTACAAAGTGCGGCGATTTACGCCAAAGCGTGGGCCGGTAATCCCCCGTTGTACGATTTGCTGCGCTCGCTCGATACGCTCAACAGCGTGATCACGCCCGGCACACAGCTTGTATTGCGTACCGATGCCGCACCGTTCAGACAGCTAGTCGAAGGCCCGCCGGTTTTACCCGCCGCCAATAACGAGCCACATCCATGAATCCGCTGGCCCGTTTTCAGGGCAATGCCTGGTTTCAGGCGGGAAGGATGGCGTATCTGGCCTTATTTGCCATAACGCTGATTGCCGCCGCCAGCTGGCTGTTCTCCAATGTCCGCCAGATTGAGCCGGACAAACGCGCGGTGGTGATGCGCTTCGGAGCCGTATCACGCACGGCAGGTGCCGGTCTGCTGCTGGCGTGGCCCGAACCGCTGGAGCAGGTGGAAATATTACCCGCCGCCGACAGGGTGATCGAACACCATGTTACAGCCTTGCTGAGAAAAGACATTGTGCCCGCGTGGACCAATACCGGCGGCGAGAAAAGTGACGCGGTAGCCGGTGCCGGATATTTGCTGACCGGTGATTCCGGCGTGGTCCAGCTGGATGTGCAGGTGTATTACGTCATCACGGATCCGGTGGCGTTTGTGTTACAGGGCGGGCATGTATTACCGGCGCTGGATCGCTTAACCGAACACGCGGCGGTGGCGATTTGTGCCTCACGCGACCTCGACACGATTCTGGTCGCACGACCAGAAATGGTGGGTAACAGTAGCAATATCGCCGAACGACGCGAGCGGCTGCGCGGTGATTTGCGTCAGGGCATCAATCAGCAACTCGCCGCGCTGAATGCGGCGGGCAGCAGCACCGGTATTGAAGTCATGCGTGTTGATGTGCAGTCTTCTTTGCCGCCTGCGGCGGTTGATGCTTTTAATGCCGTTCTGACTGCCAGTCAGCAGGCGGAGCAAAACATCGCCAGCGCCACTAATGAGGCGGCTCGTGTGCATCAGGACGCTGTTCAGTCGGCAGATCGCGCCTTACAGGTTTCACAGGCCAAAGCCAGTGAACAGATTGCGCGGGCTTCCACCGATACCGCGACGATTGTGCAACTGGCAAACGATCATTCTCCTGAATTGTTGTGGCGTTTGTGGCGCGAGCGGATGCCTGCGATCCTGGCTCATGCCGGCAGCGTGACGGCGGTTGACCCCCATGACGACGCGCATCTGATCCTGCCGGGGCCAGACCGTCCATCCTCTCAACCCTGAGGTATTTGCCCTGTGACTTCTTTTACTTCTGAAGAACCGGCAGCGAAAAGCGTGCTGCTGACGCGTCATGAACAGCGGAGCCTGTCGGCGCAGCTGCTTCTGGCGATGACCGCGTTCGGTTTGCTCCTGTGCGGCTGGATCTGGCAGTGGCTGTTCCCGCAGCAAAGCGATGTCGGGCAGATTCTGTTCGGCGTGGCGTCTTTGCTGGTGGCGGTGCCGGTATTGCGTTCGGCGATTTACAGCTTGCGCAGCCCGAGTTTGCACGGTGTTACCGATCAGCTGATTGCACTGGCGATGCTCGGCGCGTGGGCGACCGGCGACCTGATGACCGCCGCATTGCTGCCGGGCATTATGATTTTTGGTCATATTCTGGAAGAACGTAGTGTGATCGGTTCGCAGGAAGCCATTGATGCGCTCAGCCGTCTGACCCGCAGCCGCGCACGGCGGATTTTGCCCGATGGTGAGATTGAAGAGATCGACAACCATCAGCTGCGAACCGGCGACCGGGTTGAAGTCCGCGCTGGCGACCGGCTGCCCGCCGACGGGCGTGTCATCTCCGGCAGTGCCAGTCTGGATACCGCACCTATCACTGGCGAATCCGTGCCACAGGAAGCCCGTGCAGGAGACGATGTTTTTGGTGGCGCCATTAATCTCGACGGATTGCTGTCTGTTGAAGTCACGCGAACCGGCGCGGATGCCACGCTGGGTAAAGTGATTGCGCTGATGCAAAAAGCTGAACATGCCAAACCGCCGATCACCCGTCTGCTCGAGCGTTATGCCGGGCAATATCTGGTGCTGATTTTGCTGATCGCGGCGGCGACCTGGTTCATCACGCGTGATGCCCACGCCATGCTGGCGGTGCTGGTGGCGGCCTGTCCATGTGCGCTGGTGCTTTCCGCACCCGCGACCGCAATTGCCGGTATTGCTGTCGCGGCGCGTCACGGGATCCTGATCCGCAGCTCTGCTTTTCTGGAAGAACTGGCCGATCTCAACGCCATTGTGGTGGATAAAACCGGCACGCTGACGCACGGCGAACTGCATCTGCAACAAACGGTGCTGGAGGAAAACGAATCCCCGGATGCAGTGCTTGTTCTGGCGGCCAGTCTCGGCGCGGCCAGCAGCCATCCGGTCAGCCGCGCGCTGGCGAAGTTATTTCCCCGGGAACAATATTTACCACTGGAAGAGTTTTCAGAACAGCAGGGCATGGGCGTGCGGGCGCAAACTGCGCAGGGCGAGGCATTGCTGGGTCGTCCGGCGTTTTTCAGCCAGAACAACGTCGCGGTGAGTGATGTCCCTGAGCATGACGGGCCGCTGGTCGGTCTGGCGCTGAACGGGCGTTTTCTTGGCTGGTTGCTGCTGGCAGATTCTTTACGGCCTGAAGCGCAGACTGCGTTAGCCGAACTGCGTCAGCTGGGGCTGCAACGACAGCTTTTACTGACCGGCGACCGCGCCAGTGTGGCGCATCGTATTGCCGGTGAACTGGGCATCAGTGACGTGGTCGCTCAGGCTTTACCTGAAGATAAACTGCATCAGGTCTCCGCTGAAATTGCCCAGGGCTACCGTCCGATGGTGGTCGGTGACGGCATCAATGATTCTCTGGCGCTGAAGGCTGGCGTGGTGGGGATTGCGATGGGCGCAGGCGGCAGTGATATCGCGCTGGCCTCTGCCGATGTGGTGCTGATCGGCAGCGATTTACGTCGTCTCGGAACGTGTGTCCGCCTGAGCCGTGCGTGCCGCCGGACGCTGAAAATCAACGTATTCATCGGACTGGGCTGGACGCTGGTGGTGATGGCTGCTGCTGCAATGGGATTGCTCGGCGTGGCGGGCGTACTGATCGCCGCATTGCTGCATAATCTGAGCACGTTGCTGGTGCTGGGTAATGCCGGACGTTTACTGCGTTTCGACGAGCCGCTCTGAACGTCTGAATTTTGTTGTTCTGTTCATATAAAGAAAACGGGCGCAAATTTGCGCCCGCGTTTCATCTTGCTTGCCGGAAATGCGTGTTAAAGCTCGGCTTTAAAGGTATGCAGACGACGCATGGTTTTTTCCAGACCTTCCTTCATCAGCAATTCAGTGCAGCGCAATGACTCATCAATTGCATCATCAATCAGCTTCTGTTCACTGGCTGGAGGCTTGCCCAGCACAAATCCCACTACTTTGCTTTTATCGCCCGGATGGCCGATTCCGATACGCAAACGGTAGAAATTCGGGTTGTTACCGAATTTGCTCTGAATATCTTTCAGACCGTTGTGACCGCCGTTACCGCCGCCAAGTTTGATTTTCGCCATGCCCGGAGGGATATCCAGCTCATCATGCGCGACCAGAATCTCGTCCGGCTCGATGCGGTAGAACTGCGCCATCGCCAGAACCGCTTTGCCGCTGAGGTTCATAAAGGTGGTCGGCACCAGCAGACGGACGTCCTGACCGGCCAGCGACAGACGCGCGGTGTAACCAAAAAACTTACTTTCTTCTTTCAGCTGCTGGTTGTGCTGACGGGCGAGAAGATCAACATACCAGGCCCCTGCGTTATGGCGGGTCTGGGCGTATTCTGCGCCGGGATTGGCCAGTCCAACGATCAATTTAATGCTGCTCACGATTTTCGCTTCTTTATCCGGTGAGGTTTAGCGGGCTAGTTTACCTGTCGCGTTTCACTGTGCCAAACATCACAAAGAATAATTCGTGCCAGTTACGCAAAATATTGAATAGTTCATTGTGCTGACTATTAACCTTTCAAACCTATATATCTGGAAAACGTAAAGATTTGTCGTTCAATGTTCTCTCTCTGTGATCGCTGCCGCAAAGTGAACCGGATGGGACGTCTATAGTTAAAGGCAGGAAAAGACAAGACAGCAATGATGCTAAGACTATCGACAACTGGAGGTGACTTATGAAACGTAAAACCGCACGAATGATCGGCAATGGCCTGATGGGACTCGGTTTACTCACAATGGTCGGTGGTGTTGGTTATTCGATTTTGAACCAGATGCCTGAACTCGGGTTGCCGCAATTCCTGGCTCATGGCGCGATCGGCAGTATTTTCGTCGGCGCCATTTTATGGGTGGCAGGAGCGAGAGTCGGCGGGCATGAACGCGTCGCAGACCGTTACTGGTGGGTTCGCCACTTTGATTCCCGCTGCGCGAACAGCAAATCGCATCGCCATTCCTGAGTCTCTTAAACAAAGTTAACAAAGTTTTATAAACAGTGTTTTATAAACAATAAAAAACCGTTGTCGCTCGCGCGATAACGGTTTTTGCATTTCTGTTCATGGCAAAACGCATTCAGGCAAAACAAAACGCCCCTGAAACAGGGGCGTAATGATTAATGCTCGAACATCGCAGAAATGGATTCTTCGTTGCTGATGCGGCGGATAGCCTCAGCCAGCATGCCTGACAGGGTCAGGGTACGCACTTTTTTCAGTGCGCGGATTTCTGCGGACAGTGGAATGGTGTCGCACACAATCACTTCGTCGATGACGGAGTTCTTGATGTTTTCCACTGCATTGCCGGAGAAAATCGGGTGGGTAGCGTAAGCGAATACGCGTTTAGCACCGCGTTCTTTCAGTGCTTCAGCGGCTTTACACAGCGTACCACCGGTGTCGATCATATCATCGACCAGTACGCAGTCACGGCCAGCTACGTCACCGATAATGTGCATCACCTGAGAAACGTTTGCGCGTGGACGACGTTTATCAATGATAGCCATGTCGGTATCGTTCAGCAGTTTTGCCACAGCACGGGCACGAACAACACCACCGATATCCGGAGAAACCACAATCGGGTTTTCCAGGTTTTGTTGCAGCATGTCTTCGAGCAGAATAGGGCTGCCGAACACGTTATCTACAGGTACATCGAAGAAGCCCTGAATCTGCTCTGCATGCAGGTCTACAGTCAGAACACGGTCAACGCCGACGCTGGACAGGAAGTCAGCAACAACTTTAGCGGTGATTGGCACACGGGCAGAACGCACCCGGCGATCCTGACGTGCATAGCCGAAGTAAGGAATAACGGCTGTGATACGACCAGCGGAGGCGCGGCGTAAGGCATCAACCATCACGACCAGTTCCATCAGGTTATCGTTAGT
This sequence comes from Rahnella variigena, assembly GCF_003610915.1. Taxonomy (NCBI): domain Bacteria; kingdom Pseudomonadati; phylum Pseudomonadota; class Gammaproteobacteria; order Enterobacterales; family Yersiniaceae; genus Rahnella; species Rahnella variigena. The sequence goes on along the minus strand of NZ_NSDJ01000001.1, from coordinate 3,212,381 downwards.
AGGCGCGCAGGTGGACTGGATAATGAAAATATCTCCGCCACGTACATTTTCGTTAATTTGCACGCTTACTTCACCGTCGCTGAAACGACTGACGGCGGCGTCACCAAGGCTGGTGTATAAACGGTTGGCAATACGTTGTGCTAGTTCCGGGGTGGCGTTACCAGCAAAAAGCTTCATATCAGGCACGAGAAGAACCTCAGGCTTGCGTCCAGGGAAGACATTGGCTTTTGGTACCACCGGGCGGTGAGCGGTACCAAAGCATTATGCTCACGATACTTCTAAATCTTACTACTTAAATCTGTTGAATAATTGGCTGGCAAAGAACAGACACAAAACTGCTGTGACTCTCTACGCTTTGCCCGCAGTTCTCAACCAGACTTCGCGAAAACGGTGCAACGGCGAGATATTAACACCTTGCGCGACAAAACCCCGACTCCACGATGGCATTTTGTCCAAAACCTGACGGGCGGCAAACTCAGTGTCGAATTCTGCAAACACACAAGCACCTGTCCCGGTCAGTCGCGACGGCGCGTATTCTAACAGCCAAGAAAGTAGCTGTTCAACCTCGTAAAAACGTTTTCTCGCAATCGGTTCGCAATCATTTGCGTAAGGCGTGTCCAAAAGCACATTAACAGGGCGTTTTGGTGTATTTCTGGTCAGCTCGGGATCGCCGAAAATCACCGGCGTTGGAATACTGACGCCCGGATGTGCGATCAGATACCATTTTTCCGCTGGTTCGACCGGCTGTAAAATCTCGCCAATCCCTTCGGCGAAGGCGGCATGGCCCATCACAAATACCGGCACATCCGCGCCCAGCGTTACACCCAGTTGCGCCAGTTCAGTATCGGAAAGCCCGCAATTCCAGACCGTATTCAGCGCCACCAGCACGGTCGCAGCGTTAGAAGAACCGCCGCCCAGACCGCCGCCCATCGGAATACGTTTTTGCAGCGCAATGTCTGCTCCCTGAGGCGTGCCCGTATGCTGCTGCAATAAACGCGCGGCGCGCACCACCAGATTATCTTCGGTAGCCACACCCTCAACCGGGGTGGTCAGGACGATGTCGCCGTCGTCACGAACGTTAAAACTCAGGCTGTCACCGTAATCGACAAACTGAAACAGCGTCTGCAAATCATGGTAGCCATTCGGGCGCTGCCCGGTGATATAAAGGAACAAATTGAGTTTAGCCGGAGAAGGCCACAATTGCTGCGTCATCTCAGTTTAGCGTCCAGTTATCCATTTTCAGTTTGATACGCTGTTCGCCCTGAGTCATTTCCAGACGCTGCGGCAGGGAAGGTTTGGCGTCATCGTCATAGCTCTGATAGACCACGGTGCCCGCTTTGCCGTTCTGCGTGAATTTCACCTGAGACAGACGGTACTGGCTGTCGAGCGTGAAATCGGTGCCATCGCCTGGCAGGCCAAGCATCCAAAGACGCAGATTAGCCAGCGGGATCGACATGCCGGTCAGCTTCTGGATCATGTCATCAGGGTTATCACTGGTGTAGCGTTTGCCTTCATTATTGGTCAGCTGCGCAATACCACTTTGCACTTTAAGCTCCATTTCGGTGCTGCCCAGCGGATTGGTCAGCAATAAACGGTAGCTGTCCGGGGAATATTGTTGCCAGAAGAAGCGGGCATAGACTTTCTGTTTATCGGAAAGATAAGCGAAAGAACCGCGGGTCTGATAATGCTCGAGCTGTTTAACCTGAGCTTCATGTTCACGCCACTGCGGAGAAGTCGGGCTGGTCGCCGGGCCTTTCGGCGCGTTAATCGAACAGGCGGCAAGCACTAAGCTTGCAAGAGGAAGAAGGCGGACAAAGTGTGCTTTACGCATTGGCATAACAGATAAAATCCTTTGTGCTTTGGCGAAATGGGATGCCAGGGCAAATGTGGCGTGCGTCAGTTTAGCACAGCAGAAGCGTTGGATGATCTCAACCCTGCGCAGATGATCGGCGATCAATTCGTTTTGGGACAATGCTGATGTGTAAAAGGATTTAACCGAAGGTGCTGTTCGCCTTTTATTGATCTCGCGCATCTTGTAGAATGCGCAGCAGACGTAAACCCATACTATTATAAAGTATAAGCCGATAACCGCTCCCGATATGACCCTGCTTGCATTAGGTATCAACCACAAAACAGCCCCGGTGTCTCTGCGTGAACGGGTAACATTTTCACCCGAGACTCTCGATCAGGCGCTTTCCAGTCTGCTCCAGCAACCGCTGGTGCAGGGCGGAGTCGTGTTGTCTACCTGTAACCGCACTGAGTTGTATCTCAGTGTTGAGCAGCAGGAAAATCTGCAGGAACAGCTGGTTAAGTGGTTATGCGATTACCATCATCTGAGTGAAGATGAAGTCCGCAAAAGCCTTTACTGGCATCATGATAATGAAGCCGTCAGCCATCTGATGCGCGTCGCCAGCGGACTGGATTCACTGGTTCTCGGTGAGCCGCAAATTCTCGGGCAGGTGAAGAAAGCCTTTGCGGAATCGCAAAACGGTCAGGCCGTTTCCGGTGAACTGGAACGTCTGTTCCAGAAATCCTTCTCGGTGGCCAAGCGTGTCCGTACTGAAACGGATATCGGTGCCAGCGCCGTCTCTGTGGCGTTCGCTGCCTGTACGCTGGCGCGCCAGATTTTCGAATCCCTTTCAGATGTGAATGTGTTGCTGGTCGGTGCGGGTGAAACCATCGAACTGGTTGCGCGTCATCTACATCAGCATAATGTGCGTCACATGATGATTGCCAACCGTACGCGCGAGCGTGCGCAGTCGCTGGCGACGGAAGTGAACGCAGAAGTGATCAGCCTGCAGGATATCGATTCCCGCCTCGCTGAAGCCGACATCATAATCAGTTCCACCGCCAGTCCGTTGCCGATTATCGGTAAAGGTATGGTCGAGCGTGCATTAAAAGCCCGCCGTAACCAGCCAATGCTGATGGTGGATATCGCCGTTCCGCGTGATATCGAACCGGAAGTCGGCAAACTGGCGAACGTCTATCTGTACAGCGTCGATGACCTGCACAGCATCATTCAAAACAATCTTGCACAACGCAAAGCGGCGGCCATTCAGGCTGAAACTATCGTGGAGCAGGAGAGTTCAAACTTCATGGCCTGGCTGCGTTCGCAGGGAGCCGTTGAAATTATTCGTGATTATCGCTCGCGTGCTGATATTATTCGCGCCGACGCACAAGCAAAAGCTCTCGCCGCCATTGCGCAGGGCGCTGACGTCGAAGCGGTGATCCATGAATTAGCCCATAAATTGACAAACCGTCTTATTCACGCGCCAACCCGTTCTCTGCAACAGGCAGCCAGCGACGGTGATGTGGAGCGTTTGCAAATTTTACGCGACAGCCTCGGGCTGGGTCAGCAATAGTTCTCCTTTTCTCACAGGGTTAAACACCACGCATGAAGCCTTCTATTGTTGCCAAACTGGAAGCGTTACAAGAGCGCCACGAAGAAGTGCAGGCGATGCTTGGCGATGCCAGCGTTATTGCCGATCAGGATAAATTCCGCAGTCTTTCCCGCGAATATTCACAGTTAACGGCTGTTTCTGAATGTTTTCTGGCCTGGCGTCAGGCGCAGGAAGATTTAGAAACCGCTGAGATGATGCTCAACGATCCTGCTCTTAATGATAAAGAAATGCGCGAAATGGCGCAGGATGAGATCAAAGAGTGCAAAGCCAATATCGAAGAACTCGAAGAAAAATTACAGCTTCTGTTACTGCCAAAAGATCCGGACGATGAACGCGGTTGTTTCCTGGAAATTCGTGCTGGAACCGGCGGTGATGAGGCGGCTATTTTCGCCGGTGACTTATTCCGTATGTACAGCCGCTACGCCGAAATGCGTCGCTGGCGTGTAGAGATCGTGAGCGCCAGTGAAGGTGAGCACGGCGGTTACAAAGAAGTGATCGCCAAAATCAGTGGTGAAGGCGCTTACGGCCAGTTCAAATTTGAGTCAGGTGGTCATCGCGTTCAGCGTGTACCGGAAACCGAATCTCAGGGGCGTATTCATACCTCCGCCTGTACCGTAGCGGTGTTGCCTGAAATTCCTGAAGCCGAACTGCCAGAAATCAACGCCGGTGATTTGCGTATCGATACGTTCCGTTCATCTGGCGCGGGCGGTCAGCACGTTAATACCACCGATTCGGCTATCCGTATTACGCACATTCCTACCGGTATCGTGGTGGAATGTCAGGACGAACGTTCTCAGCACAAAAACAAAGCCAAAGCGATGTCAGTGCTGGGAGCGCGTATCCGTGCTGCTGAAATGGCGAAACGTCAGGCTGAAGAGTCTTCAACACGCCGTAACCTGCTCGGCAGCGGCGATCGTTCAGACCGTAACCGCACCTACAATTTCCCGCAGGGGCGCGTTACCGATCACCGTATCAACCTGACTATTTATCGTCTGGATGAAGTGATGGAAGGTAAACTCGACAGTCTTATCCAGCCGATCGTGCAGGAGTATCAGGCCGATCAGCTCGCCGCACTTTCAGAGCAGGATTGATGGATTTTCAGTCCTGGCTGCGTGACGCCACCGGTCGTCTGGCTGCGGGTGAAAGCCCGAAGCGTGATGCTGAAATCTTGCTCGGCTTTGTGACTGGCCGGGCAAGAACTTTCATCATGGCTTTTGGTGAAACACAACTTTCCGCTGAACAGCTTCAACAGCTCGAAACCCTGCTGGCGCGACGTGAGCAGGGTGAGCCGGTTGCGTATCTGACCGGAGAACGCGAATTCTGGTCGCTGCCTCTCTCTGTTTCTCCTGCCACATTAATCCCTCGTCCTGATACCGAATGTCTGGTCGAACAGGCGCTGGAACGTCTGCCGTCTGAACCTGTCAGTATTCTCGATTTAGGAACCGGCACCGGTGCCATCGCGCTGGCTTTAGCCAGTGAACGGCCTGACTGCCAGGTCACCGGGATTGATCTGCAACCCGATGCTGTCAGCCTGGCGCAACACAATGCACAGAAGCTAAATATCCTGAATGCGCAGTTTTTGCAGGGCAGCTGGTTTACGCCGGTTGCCGGAGAACGTTTTGCACTGATTGCCAGTAATCCCCCTTATATTGATGCCACGGACTCGCATCTGTTTCAGGGAGATGTGCGTTTTGAGCCCGCGAGCGCACTGGTGGCAGATAATGCCGGTCTGGCTGATCTCGCACATATTATTGCCGCTGCACCCGCGTATCTTCAGAAAGGCGGCTGGTTATTGCTTGAACATGGCTGGCAACAGGCGGCGGATGTACAAAGACTTTTCCAGGATGCTGGCTATCAGCAGGTGATGACCATCAAAGATTATGGCGGGAATGATCGTGTCAGCCTCGGACAATGGCAGCCATAACGACGCATCATCAATTTCTAAGAGCATCACTCTTTAAGTACAACTGACAGAAAGGAAACAGACAATGGCGTCGTATGTCTGGATTAAAAATCTGCATTTGCTGACAATCACGCTGAGCATTACGCTGTTTGTCCTGCGATTTTTTTGGAAATGGGCGGGTTCTGCTATGATGCAGAAACGCTGGGTGAAGGTTGTTCCACATATTGTGGATACTTTACTGCTATTAAGTGGTATTTCGCTTATCTTCATCACACACTTTTATCCGTTCAGCCCACAGGGAACCTGGCTGACCGAAAAGATTTTTGGCGTTATTATCTATATTGCGTTGGGTTTTGTAGCCCTGAGCAAGCGACCAGTGAGTCAGAAAACCCGCTGGCTGGCCTTTATCCTGGCGCTTGCTTGCCTGTATGTGATTCTTAAACTGGCGCTGACGAAAATACCGCTGCTAATGGGATAACTATGAGTACCCTTGCTGATTTTGAATTTAACACCGCCCGGCTCAGTGCCGGGGTGATCAAAGTAACAGAATCCGTGCGTTTTGATTTTAATCCGGACGAAGTTCGCCATCAGTTGCAATTGCTGGTTGATGAAGCGCGCAGCGTCGTTCCTGCGGATCTTGATCAGGATCAGCAGCTCGAAGTGTTGATTGAACTGTTTTACCGTACCTGGGGTTTTGGTGGCGCGGGGGGCGTTTATCGCCTGTCGGACGCTATCTGGATAGACAAAGTATTGTCATCACGCCAGGGAACCCCGGTTTCGCTGGGGGTGATTTTCCTGCATATCGCGCATGAGCTTGATCTGCCGCTGATGCCGGTTATTTTCCCGACACAACTTATCATGCGTGCCGACTGGCTCGATGAAGAAATGTGGCTGCTCAATCCAATCAACGGCGACACGCTCAATGAGCACATGCTCAATGTGTGGCTGAAAGGCAATCTGGGTGTGACGGCGGAAATCGAAGATGATGATCTCGATGAAGCGGAAAATACGCTTATCGTGCGTAAAATGCTCGACACGCTTAAAGCCGCATTGATGGAAGAAAAACAGTTTGAACTGGCTCTTCGTGCCAGTGAAACCGTATTACAGTTCGACCCGGAAGACCCGTATGAAATCCGTGACCGTGGGCTGATTTACGCCCAGCTGGAATGTGATCATGTGGCGATCAACGATCTTAACTATTTCGTTGAACAGTGCCCGGAAGACCCGATTTCAGAAGTGATTAAAGTGCAGATCCACTCGATTGAGCACAAGCAAGTGACACTCCATTAATTTATAATTACCTCTCGTTCCATCTGATAAATGTTGATAAAACAGCCGGTTGCGGCAGATTCAGATGAAGGATTTTTTACTAAAAGGCCAAAGTATGAAACATAAAGTGGTTAGCATTCAGGACATCAAAGTCGCCAACGACCTGCCGTTTGTGTTGTTCGGCGGGATGAACGTACTGGAATCTCGCGATATGGCGATGCGCGTCTGTGAACATTACGTCACCGTGACCCAGAAACTCGGTATTCCTTACGTGTTCAAAGCGTCTTTCGATAAAGCCAACCGCTCATCTATTCATTCTTACCGCGGTCCGGGCCTGGATGAAGGTATGAAAATCTTCCAGGAACTGAAAAAAGCTTTCGGTGTAAAAATCATTACTGACGTTCACGAATCCTGGCAGGCACAGCCTGTTTCTGAAGTGGTTGACGTGATCCAGCTGCCAGCGTTTCTGGCGCGTCAGACTGATCTGGTTGAAGCCATGGCGAAAACCGGCGCTGTCATTAACGTGAAAAAACCACAATTCGTCAGCCCGGGTCAGATGGGTAACATTGTTGATAAATTCAAAGAGGGCGGCAACGATCAGGTTATCCTGTGCGATCGTGGCAGCAACTTTGGTTACGACAATCTGGTTGTCGACATGCTGGGTATGAACGTAATGATCAACGCCACTGGCGGTCATCCGGTCATCTTCGACGTGACTCACGCACTGCAAACACGTGACCCGTTTGGCGCAGCATCCGGCGGTCGTCGTGCTCAGGTAGCAGAACTGGCACGTGCGGGTATGGCGGTCGGTATTGCAGGCCTGTTCATCGAAGCGCACGAAGATCCGGAACACGCGAAATGCGACGGTCCTTCTGCATTGCCGCTGGACAAACTGGAGCCTTTCCTGGTGCAAATGAAAGCTATCGACGATCTGGTGAAAAGCTTCCCGGCACTCGATACCAGCAAATAATCTGTCTCAGCCGGATAAAACAAAGGCGACCTTCGGGTCGCCTTTTTCGTTTAGTGGTGATTGTGAAGGGCATCCTGCAGGGAACTATAGAAACTGAGTTTTCCTTCAACCGGTTGCATTCTGGCACGGGCCATGGTTTTCAGGGGCTGGAAGGGGATTTCGGCAAGCCGCAGTTCGGTACCTTCCGGTAAACCGTCGATATAGTGCTGCAACGCATTAACGCCACCGGCATCAAGAACAGCCACACGATCCCACAGCAAGACAATCACTTGCTTACCGGAACTGCGTGCCTGTAATTCACTGAACAGGCGCTCAGCCGCAGCGAAGAACAGCGGACCGTTAACACGCAGTACCAGCGTATTTTCCGCCGTTTCGCCAGGGACTTCCGTCAGCCGCGTCAGTTTCGCTATCCGACGCATAAACAGTAAAGACGCCATCACGATACCGGCAGTAATGGCAATCACCATATCAAACAGCACCGTCAGGCTCATGCAGGTCAGCATCACCAGAATGTCGTCTTTCGGTGCGCGGCGCAGGATATCCACCACTTTATGCGCCTCGCTCATATTCCACGCCACCATCAGCAGCAGCGCGGCCATCGCCGCCAGCGGTAACCAGGAAAGCAGCGGCGCGAGAATAAGCAGGGCGAGGATCACCAGCAAGGAGTGGATCACAGCAGACACCGGCGATGTCGCACCGGCACGAACGTTAGCGGCGGATCGGGCAATGGCCGCCGTCGCCGTAATACCGCCAAAGAAAGGGCTGACCATATTGCCAATACCCTGACCGATCAGTTCATTGTCCGAATGGTGTTTCTTGCCGGTCATCCCATCGAGAACCACAGCACACAGTAACGATTCAATTGCACCGAGCATTGCCATGGAAAACGCAGCGGGCAGCAGCGCCTGCACCAGAGACCAGCTCAGTCCGCTGCCATCGGGTTGAGTCCACGGCAGGGCGAATTGCGGCAAGATAGGCGGGATGCCGTTACCTTGCGAGCCATCCGGTAACAGGAAATGAAAGCGGGAACCGATAGTCGCAACCGGATGCCCGGCCTGCATGAAAATCGCCATTACCGCGCAACCGGCCAGCAGCGCCGGAAGATGGCCGGGAACGCGCAATCCCAGTTTCGGCCAGAGGATTAAGACCCCGAGCGTCACAATGCCAATCGCTGCATCGCCCATATCCAGCGTTGGCAATGCCATCACCAGCGCGGCCACTTTACTCAGATAATGTTCAGGCACCGTCGCCATCGTCAGACCAAAGAAATCCTTGAACTGCATCGTCCCGATAGTAATCGCAATGCCGGAGGTAAACCCGAGCGTGACGGGCAACGGGATATATTCAATCAGCCTGCCAAAACGCGCCAGCCCCATTAGCAGCAACATAAAGCCGGACATCAGTGTCGCCAGCAACAGGCCGGATAAGCCGAATTGCTGCGAAACCGGATAGAGGATCACCACGAATGCCGCGGTCGGGCCTGATACGCTAAAGCGAGAGCCGCCGAAAATAGCGATAATTATCCCGGCTACCGCTGAGGTATAAAGTCCGTACTGCGGCGGAACGCCACTGCCAATGGCCAGCGCCATCGCAAGGGGGATAGCGATAATCCCGACGGTTACGCCCGCAATGGCGTCTTTGAGTAAACGTTGAAAGGTATATTTTTCACGAAAACAGGCGTCGGTCAGAGCACTGAAAAGTCTGATGCGGCGACTTCCTGAGATATTCATAGGGCGTAAACCACCTGGGAGAAGAATTGATAATAACCCGGTATTCCTTCACCGGAAAAGTCACAGCCTACGCCGGTCTGACTTGGGTTACGTAGATATAAATCAAGACTCGATAACACTTTCCTGCGTAGTCTTCATTTTATTGTAACGGGTGGCAATGTGATGTGCCGCCAGTTATTTTACATGCGAATACGACGAAGGCATTCATCATCTATATTTATGTTAATACCCGTGAATCGACAGGTAATAGCGTGAGAGGACGCATTTAATTATGCCGGATATATTTTCGCTGACCAGCCTGTATGCGGATATTTGTGTCACGTACGCCACGCTCTCGATCAGCTTTTTTGTCCTCAGCCGCAGTGAGCCTTTTACCTTCAAAGGGTCGTACTGGAAACGCCTGGCCTTCGGCCTGGTGGCGGGCATCACGTCGCTCTATTTGCGGGGCAATCAGCTGGCGCTAACGGACAGCCTTTCTTTTAGTTTTGAAATGTTGCCGATGATTTTAGTGACTTTTTTCGGCGGCTGGCTCAGTGGGTTATCCAGTTATTTCGTGGCATTTTTCTTCAGCGGTATGTTCACGCTTAATAATCTATTTATCGCAATAATCCTCTGCACCCTGTTTTTATTCCGTGTCTGGCAACGGCGGAAACACCGTGAACTTTACATTACCATTGTGCTGATCGGTATTTTCCGTCTGGCGCTGGTTTCCGGATTGCATGGCATTAAGGTGCCATGGACGGAGCTGATTTTTTATCAGCTGGTGGCCGCATTCTGCATGATCCTTTGTTATCACGCGCTGAATTATAAAGAAATCTACATGAGCAAAGTGTTCACCATCCGCGTGAAGGCGGCGACTGATGAACTGACGCAAATTAACAACCGGGCCAGTATTGATTACTGGCTGGCGCAGCGGCAAACGCAGCGGGAAGCCTGCGGCTTAATTCTGCTCGATATCGATAACTTCAAACGGGTGAATGATACCCTTGGGCATCTGGCGGGCGATCGGGTATTAATTGAAGTAGGACGTTTATTACGTCACCTGACACGCAATGAAGATTTCGCCGGGCGTTACGGCGGCGAGGAGTTTCTGGTCATGACGTCGGCTTATGACCCGCCGACGCTGCTGGCTATAGCGGAACGCATCCGCCAGGAAGTCGAAAACTGCGTGATCATTCTGGAAGATGGCAGGGAACTTAAAGTGACGGTGTCATTAGGCGTGTCATTGTATTTGCCGGGAATGATTATCCGCAAGTCGCTAAAACTGGCGGATTTATCATTATATGAGGCCAAACGGCAGGGCAAAAACCGCGTGGTCGCCAGCTCGATCCTGACACTGGCTACGCTCGGTACGAAACGTCATTATTCCAGAATGTAAAAAGGAGCCTTAAAAGGCTCCATGGGTTTGTTATCAGAAAGCAGATTACTTCTGCGTTCCTTCTTCAATTTTCGGCGGATACTTCAGGTCAGCCGCTTCACGCATTTTTGCAACGTCTTTGGCGGTGACAGTTGCCGCTGCCGGATTTCCGAATTGCGTGCTGACATAATTACTCAGTGTCGCAATCTGCTCGTCATTCAGCTGATTGGCAAACGACGGCATCATGATTTCGCCCTTATCCATATGACGCTGCACGCCATTAAGGATAACGGAAACCTGATTTTTGTTGTCGTAAGAACCGGTACTGGTATGACTGAACAGCGACGGATACGCATGGAAGCCCTCGCCGCTGCCTTCACCGCCTTTGCCGTGACAGGCTGCGCAGCTGGCATTAAACAGGGCGGCGGCTGACTGGTCGATTGTCTGACCTTCAGCACGCAGCGGATAAACGTCCTGATTTTTCTGGCCCCATTCATCGCGCGGTTTGGTTTGCTTGTCATCACCGATCGCCGGAACCGAGCGGATATAGGTCGCAATCGCGTTCAGGTCATTGTCTGTCAGATGTTGCAAACTGTGCTCGATGGCTTCAGACATCGCACCGGAAGCTGACGCTTTGCCCGCCACAAAACCGGTTTTCAGGTAAGTTACCAGTTCCTGCTGCGACCAGTTGCCGATCCCGGCGTTTTTGTCCGGCGTGATATTAAACGCCACCCACGAGCCTAAATCACCGCCGGAAAACGCTTTATCGGTATCCATGCCCATGGTCAGCGTGCGCGGTGTATGGCAGGTGCCGCAGTGTTCCAGCGCTTCCACCAGATATGCGCCGCGATTCCAGTCCGCTGATTTGGACGGATCGTTTTTCAGCTCGCCTTTATCGAAGTTAAACATCTTCCACACGCGCATGCCCCAGCGCTGGTTAAACGGGAAAGACAAATCCGTTTGCGGCCCGGCGGAATGTACTGCTGGTTGCGACATCAGATAGGCTTTGATCGCCAGTACGTCTTCACGTTTCATTTTGGTGAAAGAATCGTAAGGCATTGCGGGATACAACTGCTGTCCGTCTTTGCCGACGCCTTCACGCACCGCGCGAACGAACTCATCGTCACTCCAGCTGCCGATACCAAATTCCTTATCAGAAGAAATATTGGTGCCGTAAATCACCCCGAAAGGGGATGCCAGCGGATAACCGCCGCCAAACTTCGCGGTTTTATCTGCACCCGGTGCGGTGTGGCATGCGGTACAGTCACCGGCTATTGCCAGATACTCACCGCGTTTAATCATCTCCGCATTGCCTGCTGCATCATCAGCCCAGGCGCTGGCTGCTGCCATTATCGGCAGCGCCGCCAGCACGAATTTCATTTTCATTGCTCAATCCTCAGAAAATCAGGCCAGGCTTTTCAGCACCGCGTCAGCCATACGTAATGCCAGCGCGGTTCCGGACAGCGTGGAATTCACTGTCGAAGCAGAAGGCATAATGCCGGTACCGGCAATAAACAGGTTCGGGTGGTCATGCGTACGGCAATTTCCATCCACCACGGAATCTTTCGGGTCGCTGCCCATGATCATGGTGCCGGTAATGTGCTGGTTGTTGTCGTAAACGCCACGTTTGCTGTACACCACTTCGGTGCCGCCCATCTCTTTGACGATTTTCTGGAAGTCGAGCATCGACTGGTCATAGCCGCGGTGAACGTAGTCCGGGAATTTGTAGTGAACCTCCAGACGCGGGATCCCCCATTCGTCTTTTTCGGTCTTGCTCAGTACCACGCGGTTTTCAGGCTCCGGCAGCATTTCCAGCAGGCATTTCAGCTGAATAAAACGCTCGGACTGATAGGTCAGTTTGTCGTTCAGCGCTTTGCCGTAATATCCCTGACGTACCAGGCGCTCGGTCAGATAACGCACCGGCGAGGTGTTGGCGACGTCGATACGTAACGCAGAGCGTTCGCGGCGGAAATCACCATCACGCAGATTATTGATACTGCCCGGACGCATCGGGCCGCGACCGAAATACACCGGTTCATCGGCATAGAATTCAACGGAAGTACCCGGGTGATCCATCAGGTTGCGGCCGACCATACCGGAACTGTTGGCGATACCGTCCGGGTATTTGTCACTGGTGGACATCAGCAGCAGTTTCGGGCTTTCGATGCCGTTGGCGGTCAGCACGAAGCGTTTGCCGGTGACTTTGTGGGGCACTTTGTCTGCATCGAGATAATGCACGGCCACGATTTCACCGCTGTCATTGGCTTCGATTTTGTACACCACGGCGTTGGCAATCACGCGTACACCGGCTTCAATGGCTTTGCGCGCGGAGATACCGCCGTGATATTGCGCGTCAATCGGACAGACAGGCATACAGTTGTTGTTGCCACAGCAGGCAGGACGGCCATCGTAAGGAATACTGTTGCGCGCCTGTGGGCCGATACCCAGGATGTAACCGAGTTTGGCAATGCGTTTACTGATGCGGTCGAACCCGTAAGGCAGCGGAATACCCGGCAGCGGATAAGGCTGTGAGCGCGGGGAGTCCAGCGCATCATCACCCGAAACCCCCATCTGAATTTCCGCTTCGGTGTAATACGGCTCCAGCTCTTCATAGCTGATTGGCCAGTCGCGACCCACGCCATACAGCGTTTTGATCTTCATGTCGTTTGGCAGCAAACGGAACGCCTGTCCCGCCCAGTGCCAGGTCGTACCGCCGACACCGCGCAGATATTGCGCAGCATAGAGATCCGGGCCTTTCTGGATCAGATAGTTGTTATCTTTTGGCTGGAACTTCGGTTGCGGAGCCCAGGGTTTGGGCGGATACGGCTCGGTGAAATCGCCTTTCAGCGGTGACTGACGGAACAGTTCTACCGCTTCATCGCGTTTAATCACCGGCCCTGAATCGAGCATCAGCACGGAAACGCCGGCTTTCACCATTTTCAGCGCAGCCAGCGAACCGGCGATACCCGCACCAATAACAACGACATCTGCATTCAGTGCATCAGCCATGAGCAATCACCTCCGTGGAATTTTGTTGCAGTGCAGCAGGCTTGTTGACCCAGAAATTCGGTTCACCCGGCGCATAACTTGGCGGCAGCAGGTTATTTTTCAGCAACTGATAGCTGACGATATTTTCGAATCCGATACATTTCTGGCTGCCAGGCTGACCGACCACACCGAGATACCAGCCGCTGACCAGTTGCTGATACAGCTGCGCCAGCTCTGCCGGTTGCGTGGCCAGCAACTGATGCAAATCTTCACCGACAACATTTTTGTGCGTGGTGATCAGCGCCGAAAGGGCATCCAGCTGCGTGTCGAGCTGCGTATTATTTGATGACTGATGATTTTGTGACTGATGCAGCCAGCTGTAGAGCGCCTGAGCGAGGTGCGGTTCGAGCGTGTCCATGCCGGTCAGCTGTTTAGAAAGTGCCATAAAACTGTCTGGCATTGTCACAGCAGAAGCCAGCGGTGGCGCGGCATGGGCGAGGGTGGCAAATACGCCACCGCCCAGCATCTGGCTACCGATACCCGCAACCATGACGCCCGCAGTGCCGAGTATCCACCGGCGACGAGAGAGATTGATCATGCTGAAAGTCCGTAAATGTTCCGTATAAAACGGCCACGGGCGTGGCCGTCAACAAGAAGGAGTAATTAAAAGTGCCTGTTATTTCAGGACGCTGGCCGCTTTTTCTGATGACTGATTATCGATGTCCTGCTTCGGTGTGCTGACACCGACTGCACCAACCACTTCACCGTTGATGGTCAGCGGGAAGCCGCCACCCAGTGCCACGGCGTGCGGGATTGCCAGCACGGTAGTTTCACCGCCTTGCAGGCGCTGCATGAATTTCAGCGAAGGAGCGTGATACAGCGCTGAAGTGCGTGCTTTACCGATGGAGGCTTCGATGCATCCGGCAGGAGAGCCGTCCAGACGCTGGAATGCCAGTAATGAACCAGACGCATCAACAACAGCAACGCAACCGGTGCTGTGTTGCTCAGCAATGGTCGATTTAACACTGTCGATGACTTTTGCAGCCTGCGCGCTATCGAGCTGAGGATGCCCGGCGGCGAAAGCGGAAGTGGCAGAGAATAATAAAGCGGAAGCACAAATCACAGCACGTGCTGTGTGTTTTTTAACAGACATAGACTCATCCCTTGTAGCGGTAGCAAAACATTGCTTAAAAAAGATCTGGAAAAATAATTGCATTAAATCAATATCTTTAAAATTCAGTGGCGTCATGAGCTGAACACTTGATGTGTTTCTTAATACCATGCAGATGAAGCGGGTATTGAATTTTGTTTCCCAGATGTTAATTCAATTAACAAGCGTGAAAAAGTGACGGTTGCGGGTGGTAACTAATTTTCAGGAGATTTTGTGAGGGTATTTTGGGCAAAACGGGCTTGCAGGCCTTGTTAAATAAGGACTGAACATTTTGTGCGGTTATGTACCAGATGATCCGTTTGTATTAATAAATTGTGATGAAGTTAACAAAAAAGCCTCCGCTAAGGGAGGCTGTAGAATAACGCGTATTGGATTACTGACCCGGCTGCCAGCTGCTGCGGCATTCGTCGCGGCGGAAGCTCAGCACACGGCTGCGGTTTGAAATGAGTTTGACGTTGTAGCCCTGGAAATAAAGACAGAAGGTTTTCTTCCACGGGCCGTCGGGAAGTTCCACCAGCAAACGGCCAGCCCCCAGCGAGGTTAGCTGGCCGCTGGCGCGCTGAGTGCCAACGCCAGTCCGCAGTTTGTCGCCGTCGATATCAAAGGCGGCTTTTGACTCAGGATGATACCAGCGCCCCTGAACCATCTTCAGGCAGTCATTGGGCTCAATCGGCCGGAAATAACGTGGCGCGTGGCCGATTTCCCCTTCAATGGCATGACCATTCCAGCGCAAGCGCATCGGCATATGCGCCGAAAGTGTAATGGCCTCACCGGCATCTTCGCCCTGATACAAGTTATCGGCGGAACCGAGATAACTGGCGGTGCCGTTACTGACTTTCAGCCAGTAAGGATCGGCGATGCTGGAATACAAACCGTCCGGCAGGGCGTCGCTGCGGGCGGGAAGCGGTGATGCGAGTAATGCGGACATCACTTCCAGTGCGTGCGTATAGGCAGTGGTATCTTCACGGTTGGACACCAGCGCGATGCCCGCGTCCAGTTGCGGGTGAAGCAGGAAATAGGTTTTGTATCCTGCATGTGAGCCGCCATGGCCGTAAACCGTATGTTCACCGATTTGCGACGAGGTGGTTCCCAGCCCGTAAGCGGAAGGGATATTGCCGTGCAGATGGCGTTGCGCGGTCAGCGTTTTCAGCACGCCTGCACCCGGACCGCTGTCTGCCAGCAGGCTCTGCAGCCAGACGGAAAGCGACCGTACGCTGCCGGTCAGACTGCCGGAAGCCGAAAGATGTAATCCGGCGACCGCTGTTTTCCAGCCGCTCGTGTCCTGCCAGTAACCGGGCACCAGATTGGGCACAATATCAAACCAGGTTTCCGGCGCGCGGAAGGCTACATCAAGCGGACGCGCGATGTGTTCCGCCAGCAAATCGTCAAACAAAATGCCTTTTTGCCTGAGGATTTCTTCCACCAGCCGGTAACCGGTATTGCTGTAGGAAATCTCGGTGCCAGCGGGGAAATTCAGCGCGCCGTCCTGCGCGAGAAATCCCATAATCGCCTCCGCATCGCTGACGTTATAAACCGAAATCCCCAGCAGGGAGAGCGTTTCCCGTACATCTGGCAACCCGCCCGTCATGTCCAGTGCCTGACCGACAGTCACTTCAGACATCGGCGGTTTCAGGTCAGGCAGATACTGACCGAGGCGGTCTTGCGTTGAAAGTCCGGCATCACTTTTCAGTAAGGCCAGCGCCGCGAAAATATGCTTGGTGACTGAAGCATAGCGAACCACGGAATCAATGCTGAAGGGCTGCGAAGTGGTCAGATTGGCCAGGCCACCGGTGGCGAAACCGCGCAGTGTTTTACTGTCGAAAAGAGTGATTGCCCCGCCGGGCTCACCGGGTTTATCCCAGTTTTGAGTGATGCGTTTTGCTGTCGCCTCAGCGGCTTGCCACTGTAAATCAGAGGTCATGAGAATCTCCACAGACTGTCTATCAGTGAATAAGAGGGCAGCCGGACTGCCCGTGAGACCGGAATAATGTCCGTTTGTGCAACGGTTATTCGGGCTCCTCTAAACTGAGACTTAACGATCGTAGTTCTGCTGTATGCGGGTGGGTGACGTTGCCCGTCCGTAAATCGTCTGCGCTCAGAAGCTCGACCATTTCACCACCAATCATTACGCCAATGCTGGTGCAAAGATGCGTTACCACGGCCAGATTGTGGCTGACGAGAATATAAGTCAGTTTCCGCCGTTCACGCAGGTCGCTTAGCAGATTGAGGATCTCCGCCTGAACCGACACATCCAGCGCCGAAGTCGGTTCATCGAGCAGTAAAATTTCCGGTTCCGAAATCATTGCCCGCGCAATGGCGACACGCTGACGCTGTCCGCCGGAAAGCTGATGCGGGAAACGAAAACGCACCGCCTGCGGCAGACCGACTTCGCTCAGGGCATCGGTTATGCGCTTCTCAATGTTGAGAAAACCATGCACGATCAAAGGTTCGCTGAGAATGCGGTCGATGGTCTGGCGCGGATGCAGCGAACCGTACGGATCCTGAAACACCATCTGCACGCGGCGGAAGAAGCGTTTCTGGCGTACCGGCAGTTGATCTTCACCGCCGATTACCATTTCTCCTGACCATGACTGATTCAGTCCGGCCAGCGCGCGTAAAATGGTCGATTTTCCGGAGCCACTTTCGCCGACAATCCCGAAGCATTCGCCCGGCGCAACGCTGAAACTCACGCCTTTGACCACTTCGGTCTCGCCAAAAGCAATCCGCAAATTGTTGAGAATGATTTTGTTGTTATCTGCATCCTGATAGAAAAGAGGGGATTGGTCAGTCATGAGGTTTTCCATGCTTCGTCACGCACCAGAACCGGCAGTCTGTCACGCGGATGTTTCAGCGACGGCAGACATTCCAGCAGCCCGCGGGTGTAAGGATGTTGCGCTTTCAGCAGGTCGCCCGCCTGTAATGTTTCGACGATACGGCCTGCGTACATCACGGCCACGCGGTCGCAGAATTTGGATACCAGCGGCAAATCGTGGCTAATCAGGATCAGCCCCATACCGCGACTGGATACTAAGTCATCCAGCAGGCGTAAAATCTCGGCCTGCACGGTGGCGTCCAGCGCGCTGGTCGGTTCATCGGCAATCATCAGTTCCGGATCCGGTGCCAGCATCATGGCAATCATTACGCGCTGGCCCATACCGCCGGACACTTCATGCGCATAGCGTTCGGCGACTTTATGCGGGTCACGGATACGCACCTGATCCAGCAATTCTATGGCGGCGTTCATCGCCTGTTTTTTCGAACCGCCTTTATGTGTCTGCCACGCTTCCGCCACCTGTTTACCAATGGGCATGACCGGATTGAGCGAGTATTTCGGATCCTGCAAAATAAATCCGACGCGTTTGCCGCGTATCTGCCGCATCTGCTTTTCACTGGCGTTGCGCAAATCAATACCGTCGAAAGACAGCGTTTCAGCACGGCATTTTGCACTTGAAGGCAACAGGTTCATCAGGCAACGCGCGGTCAGGGATTTCCCCGAACCGCTCTCGCCGACAATCCCGAACTTTTCTTTACCCAGTGACAGCGAAACGCCGCGAACTGCGTCGAAACTGCCGCTGTTGGTCTGAAAGGTAATATGCAGATCTTTGATATCAACCAGCATCATTTCTCCTTAGGATCGAGGACGTCGCGCAGGCCGTCGCCGAGGAAGTTAAACGCCAGTGAAGTGACAAAAATCGCAATGGCTGGGATCAGCGGCACCCACCATTCGCTGAACAGGAAACGGCGCGCAGTGGCAATCATCGCGCCCCATTCCGGCGACGGCGGCTGAGCGCCCATCCCCAGAAAACCCAGGCTGGCAGCGGTGATAATGATCGAACTCATATCCAGCGTGATGCGCACCACCAGACTGGGCACGCACAGCGGCATGATATGGCGAAGCACAATACGCGCCGGTGTCGCGCCGGTCAGGCGGCAGGCGGCAATATAATCCGTGCCGCGCACCTGCATAGTTTCAGCGCGGGCGAGACGGGCATACGGCGGCCAGGCAGTAAGGGCGATCGCCAGAATGGCACTTTCGATACCAGGCCTGAGTGCAGCCACAAAGGCCAGAGCCAGGATCAGACGCGGGAATGCCAGGAAAATGTCGGTGATGCGCATCAGAATACGGTCAAGCAATCCGCCTGCGTAACCGGCCACGCAGCCGATCAGCAGGCCAAGCGGGGCAACAATCGCCACCACAATAATCACCATCCCGAGCGTGATACGTCCGCCATAAAGAATACGGCTCAGGGTATCGCGTCCCAGTTCGTCGGTACCCAGCCAGTGCAGGGAAGACGGTTTTGCCAGACGGTGTGCCAGATCCTGTGCACCCGGATCGTAACTGGTCAGCCACGGCGCACAGATGGAAATCAGCAGGACGATAAGCACGGTGAACAGACCGGTAACGGCCAGCGGATTTTTGCGCAGACCAAGCCAGATGCGGTAACGACGGCCCCAGACGGCTTGTGTCCGGGTATGCGGCGTATCCGCCAGCAGCCAGGCACGGCTGCCCGCGCGGGGTTGAGGTGTGACAGGAAGAGTGCTCATTTTACGCGGGGATCCAATAGTCTGTAGAGAAGGTCGGCCAGCAGGTTAAGCAGCACGTAAATCGCGCCAATCAGCAGCGTGGAGCCGATCACCGGGTTCATATCCGCATTCATCAGCGAGACGGTGAGGTATTGCCCGAGGCCGGGCCAGGAGAAGACGTTTTCAGTCACGACTGCGCCTTCCAGCAAACCGGCATACGTCAGTGCAAGCACCGTAATCAGCTGTACGCCGACCGTCGGGAAAGCATGTTTCCAGATGACGCGTTGCGCAGAAAGCCCTTTGGCGCGGGCCGTTATCACATATTCTCCGCCGAGTGCGTTGAGCATAAAAGTACGGGTCATGCGGGTGATGTAAGCCATGCTGAAATACGCGAGGATCAGCACCGGCTGGGCCATATGCGCAAGGGCATCCCAAAATGCGCCCATGTCACCGGCCAGCAGAGAATCAACGGTAAGCAAACCGGTGACTTGCGGGATCATGTCCTGATAGATGATGTCCTGACGCCCAGGTCCCGGCGCGATACCCAGCGCGGAATAGAAAATCAGCAGGCTGAGCAGCGCCAGCACAAACACCGGCAGGGAGTGACCGGCCAGACACACTACGCGGATCGTCTGATCAATCCAGCTGCCCTGACGCGTTGCCGCCCAGACGCCCAGCGGAATACCGACAATAGCGGCGATAATAATGGCCGCCGTCGCCAGTTCCAGCGTTGCCGGGAAAAAGCGCGCGATATCGGTGGTCACCAGATTGGAGGTCAGGGCAGAACGGCCTAAGTCACCGTGAAATACCTGACTGAGATAATGGAAGAACTGCATCCAGAGGGGCTGATCCAGCCCCATTTCATGACGAACCCGTTCGACGACTGCCTGCGGGGCATTATCGCCAACCGCAGCCAGAACCGGGTCTGTCGGCATCACGCGACCGATGAAAAAAGTCACCACCGACAGACCAAACAAAGTAAGACAAACGCTGATGCAGGTACTCAGAAATCCTTTGAGTCTCTTGCTCACGCTTTAACAACCTTCTCGTAAGGGCTGGTGCTCATTACTGTTAATACCACGCCGGAAATCACGTTTCGGCAGGCGGCGGTCATGGTGGGTTGCAACATGATGGCAAACGGGCTGTTTTCCATATGTCTGGTCTGCAACTCTTCGTAGAGTTTGATGCGGGTGGCCGGATCAGACTCTTTCAGCGCTTTGGTGCTGAGATCTGAAATGTCTTTATCCTGCCAGCTGCAACGCCATGCCAGCGTGCGGCTCTTGGCTTTGTCGGTGTTATCCGGGTTGCTGCAGAAGGCTTCTGCATTGGAGTTCGGATCAAAGTAATCCGCGCCCCACTGGGTCATCGCCAGTTGCTGCTGGCGCGCACGCATTTTAGTCAGCACCTGACGGCTTTCGGCAGCCAGCAGCGTGACTTTAATCCCGACTTCGGCGAGGTTAGATTGCAATGCCTGCACGATGTCAGAAGAAGGCGAGGCGGAGTAGTGATCGAGGGTGATTTCAAAACCGTTTGGGAAACCGGCTTCGGCCAGCAGCGCTTTGGCTTTTGCCACATCACGTTTGTACATAATGGTATTCACCGCCGCAGGGAAACCTTCCGGCAGGAAGCTCTGGTGGATTTTGTGGGTCAGCGGCACGATATGCTGCTGGATGTTTTCGTAATCGATGGCCCATTTGATCGCCTGCCAGACCTGCGGTTTGGCAAGATTCGGATGCGCGGTATTGGCAGAAAGCATAAAGGTGCCGGCAATGCCTTTCTGTACCAGCGTGAAGTTTTTGTCCTTCAGCAGAGGACGTAACTGTTCGGTGGTCAGGTTACGCGCGATATCTATATCGCCTTTCTGCAACATGAGCAACTGGGCAGAAGGATCGATGATGTGACGCATGATGATGCGCTGGATTTTGCCTGCGTGCGGGTTGTTTTTGTTGCTTTCGAGAATCACGGATTCGCTGACTTTCCAGTCGCGCAGTTTGAAAGCACCAGAACCGGCGCTGTTTTTCTTCAGCCAGGCGTTACCCAGATCGTCACCTGCCTGATTGGCCAGGCAGGCAGATTTTTGCACGATACTGCCCACGTTCGCGGTCAGGCAATACAGCAGGAAGGATTCAGAAGCAGGTTCGGTGGTCTGGATCACCAGCGTTTCGGCGTCCGGTGCGGTAATCAGGCTGTCGACGTTATCTTTGGTATAGCCAAACTGGTTGATGATGTAGGCCGGGCTCTTGTCGAGTTTCACCACACGCTGCAGGGAAAATGCGGCGTCTTCGGCGGTCACAGGTTTTCCATCGGCCCATTTTGCTTTCGGGTCGAGTTTGAACGTGAAGGTTTTTTTATCGTCGGAAGCGGTCCATGAAACAGCCAGATCGCCTTCGATTTCATCAGGGGAGGCCAGTTTTGGTTTCACCAGTTGCTGGTACATATTGCCGGTAATTTCACTGCCCACGGACTCGAAGCTTTCATGCGGATCAAGGCTGGTAATGATATCAAGCTGGATAGCCATCACCAGAATTGAGGCCGGTGTGGCAGCAAACACAGCATCGAATTTCAGGTAGGACAGAACAGGTATTGCGGAAAAACCGGTAACAAATTGACGCCTGGTAACCATAACTACTCCCATCGTGTTGATATATAAAAGTAAAATTAAAAATTACGTTGGCCAACCCTTGACTTAACTCCGGGCAACTGGCTTAAATGAAAAACTGTTGCTTTACACATCCCGACGTTTCATATCGAAAAAACTAATGTGAAGCGTACTGTGCTTGTTCTTTGCTGGTGCAATTTCACGCGGTGAGTGCACCCTGTCGGAACAAATCTCCGTTGTCTTAGCCATGCTCAATCAAAGGTAGACCTTTTTTATGAATAACGTAGCGCACGGAACTGAAGAATTAATGCCGGTTTTTGATGGACATAACGATGTTTTGCTACAACTTTGGAACGAACATCGTCAGGATCCTGCACAGACATTCCTTCAGGGACCCGCCAGCGGACAATTAGACCTGCCGCGCTGTCGTGACGCAGGCTTTGCCGGCGGGCTTTTCGCCGCCTGGGTGCCTACTCCTGAAGTAGATCTAGCAATTAGCGTGCCTGATCGTACTGTGGACACCCGTTTTCTGCCGGAAGGTACTCAAAAGCATCCTGATTTTTCCCCGACACCTTCTTTCGATTTTGCACGTGACGTCACATTTGGCATGATGGCGTTCCTGCTCAGAATCGAAGAACAGTCACAGGGAAAGGTGAAAATTTGTCGTACCGCGCAGGAAATCAGACAGTCGATAGATAACCATGCATTAGCTGTGGTTATGCATATCGAAGGGGCGGAAGCGATAGATGAGGATTTATATAATCTGGATGTGCTTTACAGTATGGGGCTGCGTTCTCTCGGGCCAGTCTGGAGTCGCCCGAACATTTTCGGCGAGGGTGTGCCATTCAAATACCAGACATCGCCGGACACCGGACCGGGGCTGACCGATGCGGGTATCCGGCTGATCAAAGCCTGTAACCAAAAACGCATCATGATTGATTTGTCACATCTGAACGAAAAAGGGTTCTGGCAGGTGGCTGAACTGAGCGACTCGCCGCTGGTGGCCAGCCATTCCAATGCGTTCAGCATATGCCCGATGTCGCGTAATCTCACTGATAAACAGCTTGGCGCAATCAAAGAGAGCAGCGGTTTTGTCGGGCTCAATTTTGCTGTGCCATTCCTGCGTGAAGACGGCAAACGCAGCGACGATACCGGCACAGACATTATGGTGCGTCATGTGGATTATCTGGTTGAACATCTGGGTGAGGATGGCGTGGGCTTCGGTTCGGATTTTGACGGGGCATCGATGGCACCGTTTATGAAGGACGTACGCGGTCTGCCGGTGCTGGTTGAAGCACTGCGAAAAGCGGGGTATGGCCAGGCGTTGCTGGAGAAAATCTGTTACAAGAACTGGATTAATGTGCTGGAACGTACCTGGGGGCAGTAAGGCTGCGGGAAATATGTTCGCGGCAAAAGAAAAGGCAGCCATTTCTGGCTGCCTTTTTGCTGTTTCGGGCTCAGACTTATTTGAAGAAGTCTGCACTGATGGTGAGGTTGCCACCGCTTTTGTTCTGCCACTGACGAGTGATGTGGTAGAACTTGGCGCCTTTGGCAGCTGCACGGTTTGCCACTTCCTGTGAAACATCCGTGGTGCTGTTAAAGTGACCGGTGAAGGTCGTGGAGTCAAACGGCACCATCTGAGCGGCGGTCACGTCATTCACTTCCTGAATTTTCGCGCCGTTGGTTGCTGTGACGGTGTAACGTTTACCAGTAGACGACTGTGTTTCGAAGAAACGGCCGACTTCACGGCTTGGACTGCCGGAAGATGCTACGCCTGGGATCTCAACTTTCTTCGCTTCTGCGCCACCGGCTGCCAGTGCTGCACGGCCTGCATCAGAATCGGCAGGAATAGCATCAGGAGACTGAACCACGCGTTTTGGCGCATCTTTCTTATAAATAAACGCAGTGATGTACTGGTTGCCGCCGCTGTTGGCATCAATCTGGCGGACGATGAAGAAGGAATAAGCCCCTTTATCTTTCGCCGCTTTTGTAATGGCATCGTTAACGTCTGGCTGGCTGCGATAGAAACCGCTGACAGTCACAGTATCAAAAGGCTCAAGTCCATAAGCGACGTCTTTCGGCAGCTCTACCACGCCATTAATGACGCGATAATGGGGATCTTTGCTCACTTCCGGCGCATCTTTTTTATAGATATCTGCCACTACACGCCAGTTACCGCTATTGTTAGTGCTGTTGGTATCTTGAATATAAAAATAATCTGCACCCAGCGTATCGGCACGGCGGGACACGGCATCAGCCGCATCGCCCAGCGTGTTGAAACGCCCGGTAATAACAATGCGATCAAAAGGCTTAATGGCTGCAGCTTTCTGTGGGCTAATTTCCTGCGCGGCATGTGCAGCCGACAGCGCAGAAACAGAAAACAGGGCCGATGCGATGATCGTTTTTGTCAGCTTCATAAAAAATCCTTTCACCTTGCGCAGTAATGTTGAAACGTGCTGAATTCTTGATGTGTAACAGGTTAGCGGCCGATTATTGCATGTAACAATGCCGAGTGTCTCAGCAATTTATGGCAATAATGCGTGCGCCACCGGCGATAACAGCGACTTTTTTTACCAGGTATAACTTATATAAGTTTGTTGAATAATCCAAGTAGTGAAATAAATGTTAATTATTCACTATTTTCTAACTTTTATGCCCGTTCTGAGCGGGTTAAGGTAGAGAAACCCCCAGTGATAGATCGGGTTTAAAGCAGGTTATCAGGTAGATTAAAGGCCTGTTTACTCAGGTTTGCAGCAGGTTTGCGGCCCATATCAATTTTTTCATTATTAATTGTCTGACTATCGCTGTGATACGTAGATTATTGATTAGATATTCAGTAGGTTATAAGCGGCCTGAAAAAATACAAACCGGGGTTTACTGTTAACCGGCAGGCGTGAAGTTGAATTGTTATGACGATGACACAAATCATCAATGAAAAGGGTGAAGGGAATACTATGCGTATTGGTGTACCAAGAGAGCGGTTGACCAATGAAGCCCGGGTTGCAGCCACGCCGAAGACGGTGGAACAGTTGCTTAAACTCGGCTTTACGGTCGCTATCGAACAGGGAGCCGGTAAATTAGCCAGCTTTGACGATGCAGCTTATGAACTGGCGGGTGCATCTGTCGTCAGCGGCGATGATGTATGGCAATCAGATATCGTGCTGAAGGTGAATGCGCCTGAAAACGATGAAATCGATAAATTACAAGCAGGCACCACGCTGGTCAGTTTCATCTGGCCTGCGCAAAACCCTGAGTTGATTCAAAAACTGGCTGACCGTCAGGTGACGGCAATGGCAATGGATTCTGTGCCTCGTATTTCCCGCGCACAATCTCTTGATGCCCTGAGCTCAATGGCTAACATCGCGGGTTATCGCGCGATTGTGGAAGCCGCCCATGAATTTGGTCGTTTCTTTACCGGGCAGATCACTGCTGCGGGTAAAGTGCCGCCGGCGAAAGTCATGATCATCGGTGCCGGTGTGGCTGGCCTGGCTGCCATTGGCGCAGCAGGAAGCCTCGGCGCTATCGTCCGTGCTTTTGATACCCGTCCTGAAGTGAAGGAACAGGTAAAAAGTATGGGTGCGGAGTTCCTGGAACTGGACTTCGAAGAAGAGGCGGGCAGCGGTGACGGCTACGCGAAAGTGATGTCAGAAGCTTTCATTAAAGCGGAAATGGCGCTGTTCGCCGCCCAGGCCGAAGAAGTAGACATCATTGTGACCACCGCGCTTATCCCAGGACGTCCTGCACCGAAGCTCATCACCAAAGAAATGGTCGCTTCGATGAAACCGGGCAGTGTGATTGTCGATCTGGCAGCACAAACGGGCGGTAACTGTGAACTGACGGTCGCTGACCAGATTACCACCACAGAAAACGGCGTGAAGATTATCGGCTATACCGATTTGCCAAGCCGCCTGCCGACGCAGTCCTCCCAGCTTTACGGCACCAATCTGGTTAATCTGCTGAAATTACTGTGCAAAGAGAAAAACGGTGAAATCAAAATCGATTTTGAAGATACCGTTGTGCGCGGTGTGACCGTGGTGAAAGCGGGTGAAGTAACCTGGCCGGCACCGCCGATTCAGGTTTCTGCTCAGCCGCAGGCTGCGAAAGCCGCTGAGCCGGTAGCAAAAGCTGAAGTTAAGCCCGCATCTCCGTGGACCAAATTTATCATCATGGCCGTTGCCATTGTGCTGTTTGGCTGGCTGGCGAATGTGGCGCCGAAAGAGTTCCTCTCTCACTTTACGGTGTTTGCGCTGTCCTGTGTGGTCGGTTACTACGTGGTGTGGAATGTCAGCCATGCGCTGCATACCCCGCTGATGTCGGTAACTAACGCCATTTCGGGGATTATTGTGGTCGGTGCCGTACTGCAAATCGGTCATGGCGGATGGGTCAGCTTCCTGTCCTTTATTGCCGTGCTGATTGCGAGTATCAATATTTTCGGCGGATTCACCGTCACTCAGCGCATGCTGAAGATGTTTCGTAAGAACTAAGGGGAATATATGTCTGGGGGTTTAGTTACAGCAGCATATATTGTTGCCGCTATTCTGTTTATTTGCAGCCTTGCCGGGCTGTCAAAACATGAAACATCCAAACAGGGTAACATCTTCGGCGTCACCGGGATGGCCATCGCGTTAATCGCGACCATTCTTGGGCCTGACTCCGGTAACGTTGGCTGGATCATCGTCGCCATGGTGATAGGCGGTGCGATTGGTGTTTATCTGGCACGTAAAGTCGAAATGACCGAAATGCCGGAACTGGTCGCCATTCTGCACAGCTTCGTGGGTCTGGCTGCGGTTCTGGTGGGCTTTAACAGCTATCTGGATCACGGTGCGGTGCCGATGGAAGGCGTGATGGAAAACATCCATCTGACCGAAGTATTCCTCGGTATCTTCATCGGTGCTGTGACCTTTACCGGTTCGATTGTGGCGTTTGGTAAACTTCGCGGGATTATCTCTTCCAAACCGCTGGCTTTGCCGCATCGTCATAAACTGAATCTGGCTGCGCTGGTTGTTTCTTTCCTGCTGATGGTGATGTTTGTTCGCACTGATAGCGTCGGTCTGCAGGTTGTTGCATTGCTGATCATGACCATCATCGCTCTGGCGTTCGGCTGGCACCTGGTGTCTTCCATCGGTGGTGCGGATATGCCGGTTGTAGTGTCCATGCTGAACTCGTATTCAGGTTGGGCAGCGGCAGCAGCGGGCTTTATGCTCAGCAACGACCTGCTGATCGTCACCGGTGCGCTGGTGGGTTCTTCAGGTGCAATTCTGTCTTACATCATGTGTAAAGCGATGAACCGTTCGTTTATCAGCGTGATCGCCGGTGGTTTCGGTACTGATGGCTCTTCTACGGGCGACGCTGAAGAGATGGGTGAGTATCACGAAGCAAGCGCGGAAGATGTGGCTGAGCTGCTGAAAAACGCCAGCTCAGTGATCATCACCCCGGGCTACGGCATGGCGGTGGCTCAGGCACAGTATCCGGTGCATGACATTACCGCCAAACTGCGCGCTAAAGGCATCAAGGTGCGTTTCGGTATTCACCCTGTTGCAGGGCGTTTGCCGGGCCATATGAACGTGCTGCTGGCTGAGGCGAAAGTGCCTTATGACATCGTGCTGGAAATGGACGAAATTAACGACGATTTCAGCGATACCGATGTTGTGCTGGTTATCGGTGCAAATGACACCGTGAACCCGGCGGCACAGGAAGATCCACGCAGTCCAATTGCCGGTATGCCGGTGCTGGAAGTGTGGAAAGCGCAGAACGTGATCGTCTTCAAACGTTCAATGAATACCGGTTATGCCGGTGTGCAGAACCCGCTGTTCTTCAAAGAAAACACTCAGATGCTGTTTGGCGATGCCAAAGAAAGCGTTGAGAAAATCCTGCGTGCTCTGTAATTCCTGAGGCACAATGAAAAAGGCCAGTCAGTTGACTGGCCTTTCTTTTGTGCGCGATTCAGCGATTATTCTCAGACAGTATTCTCACTGATTACTCGTCGTCATCTTCTTCATCGTCATCGAATGTTAACGGACATTCGAAATCATCCGGTTTGATGGCCAGCAAATCGCATTTCAGATGGTCGATCACCTGTTCCGTGGTGTTGCCTAAAAACGCCGCAGAAAGACCGGTACGGCCAATCGCACCGAGAACAACCACACCTGCCTGCAAATGCTCTGCAAGGTCAGGAATGACTTCTTCCGGTAAGCCTTTTTCCACGTGTGTGAATTTTTCGTCAAGCTGGAATTTCTGTCGCAATGCTTTCATCGCAATCAGATGCTGACCGCGGATAGCATCGTTATAGACGCTTGGGTCAAAGTCAGGCAGTTCGATGGCAATATTAATTGGCGTGACCGGATACGCGCCGACCAGATGGACTTCCGTCTGATTAACGTGTGAAGCCAGTTCGATGGTTTCTTTCACCAGTTTAATATTAAGCGGGTCGTGATAGGGTTCTTCACTGGAAAGGTTAACGGCGACAACGGCTTTACCGCTTTCAGGCCACGGCTGGTCTTTGACCATCCAGACCGGGCAAGGGCACTTGCGCAGTAAATTCCAGTCCGTAGGCGTGAAAATGACAGATTCAAGACGGTCATGCTGGTGGGCCATTTTCAACAGCAAATCATGATTACCGGCAATCACTTCCTGAATAATGGCTTCGAAAGGTTTGTTGTGCCAGACCACTTTCACGTCGATCGGAATACCCGCTTCGACATAGTAGCGACACTGTTCTTTAATCCATTCTTCCCGTTCACTGATTACGCTTTGCCGCATACCGATTCGCTCATCTGGCGAAAGCATGGTGGTCATTTCATAGGAGAAATCATAAATCGACAAAAAGGCTTTGATGCTGCCGCCGTTACGTTGCACCAGATAAACGGCACGACGAAGCGCGGGTTGGTCATCCTGATTGGGGTCGATAGCAACGAGTAAATTCTGATACTTAGCCATGGGGACTCCTTAACACCTGTAAGAGAACGGCGGTCAGTGTATTAAGTACAGAGTAAACCAAGATTAAGCAATCGGATAGCGGAGAAATTGAGTCGGATCAACAAATTATTCATTGATGATCCGACGCAATAATTGTCAGGCGGGAGCCTGGCAGATCAGGCAGAGACCGGCGCGGACTGACCGGCTAACTGAGAAAGCATTTCATGATTCTCAATCGTGATGTATTTACCTTTAACACTCAGCATTTCTGATTTCTGGAAACGGCCGAGCAGGCGGCTGATGGTTTCTACAGTCAGACCGAGGTAGTTACCGATATCGCCACGCGTCATCGTCAGGCGGAATTCGCGCTGAGAGAAACCACGCTGAGCGAAGCGGCGGGAGAGGTTATAGATAAATGCCGCCAGACGTTCTTCGGCATTTTTCTTCGAAAGCAACAGGATCATATCCTGGTCACCTTTAATCTCACCGCTCATCAGACGCATCATTTGCTGACGCAGATTCGGCATTTTACCGGACAAATCGTCCAGGGTTTCGAAAGGAATTTCGCAAACCATTGAGGTTTCCAGCGCCTGAGCAAAGCTCGGATGCTGCAAGCCACCGATAGCATCGAAGCCGACTAAATCGCCTGCCAGATGGAAACCGGTAATTTGCTCGTCACCTTGCTCGGTAATGGTGTAGCTTTTGATAGTCCCGGAACGAATGGCATACAGGGATTTCAATTCATCACCGGCTTTAAACAATGCCTGACCTTTTTGGATCGGCTTTTTCCTTTCGATAATGTTATCGAGCTGATCAAGTTCATGCTCATTAAGCGTGAAAGGAATACAAAGCTGGCTAATGCTACAGTCCTGACAATGGATCGCACAGCCACCAGATTGGATACGTCGAATAATACGCTTTTCCGGGATCATAAGAGTCACTCTGGCAATATTGATATGGGTCAATTTTAACATCTTTTACGCCGAGTGATAAGTAGCTTAAAGGAGCGAAAAGAGCGAAATGTTAAAAAACCCCGATTTTAAAAGGTTTTTTTTAAATAAAAAATTGATCTTCACATGCAATTAAGCCGAACTGAGAATCAATGAGCTTTAAATCAGGATCAATTTATTGATGGGGGGAATATTTAGTGCGGAGAAAATAAAGGATTTAAATCAATTTATAGCAGGCTAAGAATGAATTTTTTCGCCCGTTTTGCTTTATTTTAGCCCTGATGAATCCTGAAATATGCGGCAGAGGATTATGGCATAAACACTGAAGCGGATCGACTTTGATACCCATTCTCCTCACAACCGCTTACAATGCTCCCTTCGTTTAGCATTCGTTTACTTTTAGGAAAGGTGTCATGCAGTCCGATTCCCTGGGTTTTCCGCTGGAAACAACCATTGTTTTTGTCGTCGTGGCGGTCGCCGCGTTGTTAACTGACATCTTTGCGCACCGCAGTCACAAGCCGATTGGCCTGAAAAGTGCCTCTTTATGGACACTGTTCTGGATTGCCGTTTCCCTGAGTTTTGCCGCGTTTTTATATGTCCATCATGGCAAAGAAGTCGCGAGTCTTTTCCTCACCGGGTATGCGCTGGAGCAGGTGCTTTCCATCGATAACCTGTTTGTGATTATGGCGATTTTCGCCTGGTTCAAAGTGCCTGACGGTTATCGTCACCGGATTTTGTACTGGGGCGTGATTGGCGCAATCGTGTTCCGCGGGATTTTCGTGGTGATCGGCACCAGTTTGCTGGCGCTCGGACCCTGGGTCGAAATGGTGTTTGCCGTGGTGATCCTCTGGACAGCGATCCTGATGATGCGTGCGGGAAATGATGACGAAGATAATGATGATTACTCAGATCATATCGCCAACCGGCTGGTTCGCCGTTTCTTCCCGGTGTTTCCAAAACTGGTCGGCCCGCATTTTCTGGTCAGCAGTGAACAGGTCGAAGCTGAGCTGGCAAAGCCTGAAAATCAGGGCTTCAGTTTTACGGTGAAAAAGGGCGTGCGTTACGCGACGCCGTTGCTGTTGTGTATTGCCGTGGTTGAGATTTCTGACCTGATGTTTGCGTTCGACAGCGTGCCTGCGGTTATCGCCGTCAGCCGCGAACCGCTGATTGTTTATTCCGCCATGATGTTTGCCGTACTCGGTTTGCGTACGATGTATTTCGTGCTCGAGGCATTGCGCAAATATCTGGTGCATCTTGAGAAATCAGTGATTTTCCTGCTGTTCTTTGTGGCGGCGAAACTGGCACTGAATTCCAGTAACCATCTGTGGCATCACGGGGTTGAAATCAGCGCCTTAGCCAGCCTCTACGTGGTGCTGGGTGTTCTTGCGCTGGGCATTATTGCCAGCTTGTTGTTTCCCGCAAAAAAAGAAGCCGCATAGCGTGAGCTGACGTTAAGGTATAAAAAAACGCTGCGGATGCAGCGTTTTTGCTTTGTGCGGAGAGAGAAATTACCGGCGCTACACATCACCTTCGTTATCTTTTTCCACCGCTTCGTGAATGCGATCCAGCATATCCGGGAAGGCAGACTGTACGCGGCTCCAGCTCGGGATAAAGGGTTTTTCGCTTGGCGTATCCACAAATGCCTGACCGGCTTCCATAATCGCGCCTGAAAACAGTTCTACAGCAGATTCTTCGCTGTGACGGTCAAACGATAATCCGTTCATTTTTGCGTCATTCTCAAACCCGTCAATCATATCCAGCGCATTGCGATAGTAGGTGGCTTTGAGGATACGGAAAGATTCGCTGGTGATATTCACACCAAGGATCGCCATCTTGCGGTAAAGCGCCTTGGTGATATCGATACTCATGCGTTGCAGCCCGTTAGTCGCATCATCTTCGGACATCGGCTGGTGCTTATGATCGTAGGTATCGGCGATATCGACCTGACAAATACGCTTGGTCGCCGTATTTCGATGAAGTTCTGAAAGAACGCCAATCTCCAGACCCCAGTCGCTCGGGATACGCAGGTCATTCAGAATGTCCGTGCGCATCGCAAATTCGCCGGAAAGCGGATAGCGGAAGGTACGCAGGTATTCCAGAAAGTCAGAGTGGCCGTAAACAATTTGCAGCGATTTCAGCAGCGGGAAGACCAGAAGACGTCCCACGCGGCCATTGAATTTTCCGTCGGCGACGCGCGCGTAATACCCTTTACAGAAATCGTAATGGAAGTTGGGATTCGCCACCGGATACATCAGACGGGCCAGCATATCGCGGCTGTAAGTGACAATGTCACAATCATGCAGTCCGACCACCGACGTGCGCCGCGATGCCAGCGTATAACCGGCACAGAACCACACGTTGCGGCCTTTGCCCGGCTCATTCGGTGAAAGATTTTCTTTTTTCAGCTCTTCATCCAGCGCTTTGAGGCGCGGGCCATCATTCCATAAAATTCGGTGGCGCTGCGGAAGGCGGGAGAAAAATTCACGCGCAAATAAAAACTGATCGCGATCAGCGCGATCTAACCCAATAACAATCTCCTCCAGATACGGGACTTTGGTCAGCTCATCCACAATGCGGGTCAGTGCCGGACCTTCAAGTTCTGAAAAAAGTGACGGTAATATTAATCCCATTGAACGGCGGCCTGAAAAAACCTGCAAATCGTATTCCAGTTCTTCGACTTTGCGGTTAGTCAGATTATGAAAATTGGTAATGACTCCATCCTGATAAAAATCGCTCATACGGTATTCTCCAATTTTAGAATTGATAAAATTATTGGAAGTCTTCTCTGTAAATACAGAACGATAAACAATGTGAAAACAATTTATTAATAAAGGCCATTACCTCTTCAAATTTGCCCTTTAAAGAAGGGGGATAAAATGACTCAGCCCCTGACTCCAGCCATGAGGGCCAAATTCACTGGTACGAAAAACTCCTAAGATATCGTCACGATGCAGCGGCATTTCATGGTCATGATGACCTTTAACCACCACCGCGTAATTCACCACCTCCAGCATGGATAAATCATTCGGGCCATCGCCAAGACCGATGCTGATAACTGCTTGCCCGCGTTTTTGCTGATAGCGATCAGACAACCACTGCACAGCCTGACCTTTACCTGCGCCAGCTGCCATGACATGCCAGAACCGTCCGCCACGGGTGAGTGCCAGACCTTCGCGGGCCAGGCATTTTTTCAGATGCGCAAAATCCAGATCATTCCCAAACCAGACCAGCGGTTCGGACGCCACGCGCTGCATGGCGAGCTCTGCTTCCTGCTCCGATAAACCCGTCCAGACGGCGACTTGTTTTGGCGTGACATCACCAAAACCGCGAAACTCAAAATCGTAACGCTGACGCAATTCGACCAGCGTCTGGCGGATTTCGCTGTAACCCGCGCCGTTGATATAAAACGGGACTTCATCCGCGGTTCGCCAGTCCGGCGGCAGATGGATCATCGCGCCATTTTCAGCGATAAAAGGCTGGTGCGTCAGGTGCAAAGCTGACTGCAATGTCGCGACTTCAGCAGACGTTTTACTGGTCGTCAGAATAAGCGGAATTTTTGCCGCCGAAAGTTTATCCAGCCAGGGTTGGGCCGGTTGCCAGCTGTAATCATGATGATCGAGCAGGGAGCCATCAAGGTCAGTAAAAATAATCAAGGGATCGTCAAGGTAAGGCATCTTTTCTCCTCAATTCAGCCGGTAACAGACGCAAATCTTTAACGATTTAGTTCTGTCCCAGCAGCTAAGTATAGATAGAAAAATGAGTTTTATTGACCGCGCCGCCATTTCAGGATTTTTTACCGCCGCAGGCTCGTTTGCTGACAGCTTTACCCGCAGGAGGTTTACAGAGATAATTTGCAGCAGTCCCACCGCTGAGAAAGAGGTAAGCAGATGAGCGAAGATGATGATTTATTCAGTCAGGAAATGGCCGGAGTTCAGCCACTGGCGTCGGATAAACGGGTGGTCTACCTCAAAAACTCAACCACCGGACAGAAGGTCAGCAGCGAAGAGGTAACGGAAAAACGTGAAAATCCGCTGACCACTGGCTTTCTGAATATCCAGCCGTGCGACGAACCGCTCGGGTATAAGCATGACGGTGTTCAGCAGGGCGTTCTCGACAAACTTCGTCAGGGAAAATATCCGCTGGAAGCCAGCCTGAATCTGCTGCGCAAACCCGTTGAACAGTGTCGTCAGGAGCTATTTACGTTCTTCTGCCAGGCACAGGCCGAAAATCTGCGTACTTTGCTGATCATCCACGGTCGTGGCCGTGATGATGAAAGTCATGCCAACATTGTGCGCAGTTATCTCGCCAAATGGCTGAAACAGCTTGATGATGTTCAGGCGTTCTGTGTGGCCATCCAAAAAGATGGCGGTGCCGGTGCCTGTTATGTTGTGCTGAAAAAATCCGCGCAGGCGAAACAGGAAAACTGGGAACGCCACGCCAAACGCAGCCGCTGATACTCGCGGATCCGGCCAGGTCAACGTTTGTTGCCGCGTGGTTTAAGCGCTATCCCTTACTGTCCTGACACTTTTCCATGCCCGGTAACGGGCACTTAATTGAGTTATTTGCATGTTCCTGAAACCGATTTATTTGCGCTGCGCGCTGTTGCTTTGCGGCGTCACTCTTTTATCTGCCTGTGACCGCAAAGCGGCTGAACAGGGCGAGACGATGGTGATTGAAGGTAAGACCATGGGGACGTTTTACCGCGTCAGTCTGGCGGGGGTGGATAAAAGTCGTGAAGCCGCGCTGCGCGAACAAATCGAGGCGCAGCTTAAAGAAGATGATCACCAGCTTTCGACTTACAAAGAAGACTCGGTGCTTTCGCGCTTTAATCAGTATCAGGGCAGCGTGCCGCAACCCATCAGCGCAGGCATGGCCGATGCGATTGTTACGTCTATGCGCATCGGAATGCTGACCGGCGGCGCGATGGATATCACCGTTGGCCCGCTGGTCAATCTTTGGGGCTTCGGACCGGACAAACAACCGGTCAAAACGCCGACGCCGGATCAGATTGCCGCCGCACGTAAACTGACCGGATTACAGCATCTGAAAGTGATCCAGCAAAGCGACGGACAGTATCTGCAAAAAGATTTGCCGGGGATGTACGTGGATCTCTCAACGGTCGGCGAGGGTTACGCCACGGATCATCTGGCGCGTCTGATTGAAGGCAATGGCATCAGTAATTATCTGGTGTCTGTGGGCGGTGCGGTGGTGTCCCGCGGACATAATGCAAAGGGCAATCCGTGGCAGGTGGCGATTCAGAAACCAACGGATAAAGAAACGGCCGTGCAGGCGATTGTCGATTTGCAGGGCATGGGTATCAGCACGTCCGGCAGCTATCGCAATTATTACGAACTGGATGGAAAACGCCTTTCACACATTATTGATCCCGCCACGGGTTCGCCGATCACGCACAAGCTTGTATCCGCAACGGTGATTGCGCCTACCGCGCTGGAAGCCGATGGATGGGATACCGGACTGATGGTGCTGGGCACGCATAAAGCGTTGGCGCTGGCGGAAAAACAGCATCTGGCCGTGTATCTGATCACCAAAGAAGGTGACACGTTCAAAAGTTATATGTCGCCGCAGTTCAAAGCCTATCTGAAAGACCCGGAATAATTCCGCGTACTGAATCCGCGGACTACAGCGCCCCGTGAAGTTTTTCTGAGAGGAAATCCAGAAACACCCTCAGCGCGGGCGACTGGCCTTTATGACTGGCATACAACGCAGAAATGGAAGACGGCTGCGTTTGCCAGTCAGGTAGCAGAGGCATTAATTTGCCTTCGTTCAGACTCTTTTTGCAGGCCATTTCCGGCAACAGCGCGATGCCCATGCCGTCCACTGCCGCCTGACGTAAAACCAGTAAATTATTGCTGATCATGCGGGGGGTTAACGACACCTTTCGCGTGCCTTCCTGCGGATGAGCCAGTTCCCACTGTGATCCGGCCCACGGTGTTTTGCGCACCAGCGTTGGCAGATAACTCAGTTGATCCACAGAAGGCGGCGCAGGTAATGCCGCAACAAACGCCGGACTGGCAACCAGCACATATTTCAGCGTCCCGAGCGGTTTGCGATACAACCCGGAATCTTCCAGAGGTTCGCTGTGCGAATGTATCGTCACATCAAAATTTTCCTCGAGTAGATCCACGCTGCGGTTAATAGCCAGAAGTTCCAGCGTGATAGCCGGATAACGTCTCAGAAACTCGGTCATCAGCGGAGCCACGACCATTTCCGCCATCATTACCGGCGTGCAAACCCGCAACAATCCGCTGGGATTTTGCTGTAAATCGTCAATCACCTGTTGTGCCGTTTGCGCCTGTTGCAGCAGTTTCTGGCATTCGATGGCGTAGCACTCGCCGACACTGGTCACGGAAAAATGGCGGGAAGTGCGTTGCAGCAGCCGGACCCCGAGACGGGTTTCCAGTGCGTCAATCCGGCGGCTGAGCAGGGATTTTGAAACGCCCAGCACCCGCGCCGCGGCGGTGAATCCCTGATGCTGGACGACGGCGGCAAACAGCGCCATATCATTGAGATTATCGTTCATCTGCCTTCTCATATTCATCGTTGCGAAATGGCAACGATATGTTGCTATATTAGATATTTCACGCCATATCAACAACGATTATCCTGTGTTCATTCCGCAGAACATCTGCCAACAGGATTTAAAAATGAAAATATTACATATCGATTCAAGCCCGTTTATTAACGAGTCCGTTTCCCGTGAACTCTCGGCGATGATTGTCACGGAACTTTGTTCACGCCATCCGGACGCCAGCGTAACCTATCGCGATCTCGGTATTGCGCCACCGCCGCACCTTTCAGCCGGTGCCATGAGCCTGCTACACAACGCGCAGGATGTGACGATCACGCCAGAGTTGCAGGCCGAACTCGACGGGATTTATCAGTCAATCGAAGAACTTATCGCCTGCGACGTACTGGTGATTGGCGCTCCGATGTATAACCACTCCATTCCGAGCAACCTGAAAGCGTGGCTGGATCAGGTCTGTCAGAAAGGCAAAACGTTCCGTTATACCCCGCAGGGTGTGGTCGGGCTGATCCCAGGCAAAACGGCTTTTGTTGCCTCAAGTCGCGGTGGCGTTTACAGCACACCGGAAACACTTCCGCATGATTTTCAGGAGCCGTATCTGGCGTCGATTCTGGAACTGATGGGCGTAGCGGATTGCCATATTATTCGTGCTGAAGGTTTGAGCCGTCAGGCAATTGGACGTGAGAAAGGGCTGGCAGAGGGAAGGGAAACGCTGCTTCAGATCCTCGGTAACTGAAACAGCGCTGCCCGATTTTAGTGTTTCGAGGTACTTATCAGCTCGAAAAGCACCACGGTGCGGGATGTGCAGATATACTCGCGGCCGAATTCGAAATTATGTTCGTTAACGTCATCCGGCTGGAAGGTGTCGAAAATATGCCGCCAGCTTTCGCCGTGTGCAACGGAAGGCAGTGTGAACACCACGTCTTTGTGTGAGGCGTTAAACAACAGCAGGACCGTACTTAACGAACCCTGACGCAGTAAACCGGTCGGTTGCGCGCGACCATCAAGCAGCATCGCAATGCATTTGGCATGCGGATCTTTCCAGGCTGCATCGGTCATTTCCGGCCCCTGTGGCTGGAACCAGCTGACATCTTTCACGCCCAGCTTCTCGTGAACCGCACCGGTGAGAAAGCGCCCGCGATGTAAAATAGGGAAGCGCTTACGCAACGCAATCAGCCGGTAAGTGAACAGCAGTAACGCCTGACCTTTTTCTTCGATATTCCAGTTAATCCACGCAATCTCAGTGTCCTGACAATAGGCATTGTTATTGCCATTCTGCGACCGCGCAAACTCATCACCGGCCAGCAGCATAGGCGTACCCTGTGAAAGCAGCAGCGTCGCCAGCATATTGCGCATCTGCCGCAACCGAAGTTCATTGATCGCCGGATCATCACTCGGGCCTTCCACACCGTAGTTGGCCGAGATGTTGTTATCGCTGCCGTCCTTACCATTCTCGCCGTTGGCTTCGTTGTGTTTGCTGGCATACGAAACCCAGTCATTGAGCGTAAAACCGTCGTGCGCGGTAATAAAATTCACAGAGGCGTAGGGCTTGCGGCCACGGTGATTGAACAAATCTGCTGAGCCGGAAAGTCGGGTGGCGAACTGCGCCAGCTGGCCTTCATCACCTCGCCAGAATTTGCGCACCGTATCGCGGAAACGGTCGTTCCATTCCATCCAGCCCGGCGGGAAGCCGCCCACCTGATAACCGCCGGGACCGCAATCCCAGGGCTCAGCAATCAGTTTGCACTGGCTTAGGATCGGATCCTGACGGCAGGTATCGAGAAAACCGCAACCTTCGTCGAAACCGTAACTTTCACGCCCGAGAATGGTTGCCAGGTCAAAGCGGAAACCATCGACCTGCATTTCTGTCGCCCAGTAACGCAATGAATCGGTAACCATTTGCAGCACACGTGGATGGCTGAGATTGAGGGTGTTTCCGGTGCCGGTATCGTTAATGTAATAACGTTTATTGTCCGGCATCAGGCGGTAATAGCTGGCGTTATCAATGCCTTTAAATGAGAGTGTCGGTCCGAGTTCGTTACCTTCCGCCGTGTGGTTATACACCACATCCAGTATCACCTCGATATTGGCGGCGTGCAGGGTGGCAATCATCTGCTTGAATTCGTTCACGGTGTGCGTCGCCATATATTGCGGATGAGGCGCAAAGAAACTCAGCGTGTTGTAACCCCAGAAATTATGCAGCCCTTTGTCCTGCAAATGCCGGTCATCAGTAAATGCATGAATGGGCATCAGCTCGACTGACGTTACGCCCAGCGAGCGGATGTATTCCACAATGTGCGGGGTACTCATGCCGGAAAATGTTCCGCGCAGATGTTCGGGAACCGCCGGATGGCGCATGGTATAACCGCGAACATGCGTTTCGTAGATCAGCGTTTTTTCCCACGGAATGTGTCTTTTACGCGAGCGTGCCCAGGAGAACGCCGGGTCGATTACACGACACTTGGGCAGAAACTCCGCGCTGTCGCGGTTATCAATGTGCAGGTCTTTTTTCGGGCTCTGCATATCATAGGCGAACAGCGCATCGTCCCATTTCAGCTCACCGACAATCTGTTTAGCATACGGGTCGAGCAGCAGTTTGGCGGGATTAAACCGGTGTCCGTCATGGGGCGCATACGGGCCATGCACGCGATAGGCATAAAGCAGACCGGGGCGGGCATCGGGCAGATAACCATGCCAGACCTCATCGGTATATTCCGGCAGCTCAATCACGTCGTACTGTTCGCCGTCTTCATTGAAAAGACACAGCTCGACTTTGGTGGCATTAGCCGAGAAAAGGGCGAAATTCACACCCAGTCCGTCCCATGTCGCACCCAGCGGTACGGGCAATCCTTCACGTACGCGGGTGGTATGTCCGGAATCGAAACTGCGAACAATTTCGCCGTCACTGTAGGGATGGATAATCCTTACGCCGAGTTCATCCACGGCGATATCAACCTGAGCATGTGAAGGAACTGTGCGAACTTCTTCCTTTGTGGCGGTAGGTTTACTTGTCTTGCTGGACCGGGCCTTTGTCATACTCGACGTCACTCCGTTTCAGGGAAATCTGACAAAAAATTGCCGAAAGAGGGCCATCTGCGCATGCACAGACGACAACAACGAGTGTAGACCGGAGTTTGGAACTTCTCCCGTTAACCGTCGAAAAGCTGTACAAGGCGCCGGGCTTCAATGATAGTGAGAACGAAAAGGCTAGCCCGCTAGTTATTGTCTGACATTCTCCCGAGGAATCCCCATGACCATCGCGTTACTCAGCCATGTCGATCTTGATGCTGGCTATCCTGACCGGTTCGAAGCGGCCGGTTTTACTCTTTATTTTGCGACGACCCCGGAACAACGTGCCTCGCTGGACCCGCAAATAGCGCAGCAGATCCGCGCGGTACTGACTATCGGCAGTATCGGTTTAAGCGCGGCAGAAATGGATAACCTGCCCAATCTGGAAATCATTTGTGCGCAAGGTGTCGGGTATGAACATATTGATGTAGTTGCAGCGAAACAGCGCGGTATTTATGTCACGCATGGTCCGGGAACCAATAATTCTTCCGTGAGCGATCACACGCTGGCGCTGATGCTGGCGATCACCCGTAAAATCCCGCAATTTGATGCGGCGGTGCGTGGCGGAGAATGGAAAAAAGCGCGCTGGAATACGCCGGGAATGGCGGGTAAGCGTTTAGGAATTATCGGCATGGGCAACATCGGCAGTCTTATTGCACGCCGTGCTGCGGGCGGGTTTGATATGGAAATTGCTTATCATAACCGTCGTCCTCTGCAGGACACGCCATACCGTTATTTCCCGGATATCACCGGACTGGCGCAATGGGCCGATTATCTGGTGGTCGCCACGCCGGGTGGCAAAGACACGGTCAGGCTGGTGGATGCGGAGGTGCTTCGCGCGCTGGGGCCGGACGGATTTGTGATTAACATTGCCCGCGGCAGCGTGGTGGACAGCGGGGCGCTGATCGCCAGTCTCCAGAATCGTGAAATTGCCGGCGCTGCGCTGGACGTGGT
This sequence comes from Rahnella variigena, assembly GCF_003610915.1. NCBI lineage: Bacteria > Pseudomonadati > Pseudomonadota > Gammaproteobacteria > Enterobacterales > Yersiniaceae > Rahnella > Rahnella variigena. The sequence goes on along the minus strand of NZ_NSDJ01000001.1, from coordinate 3,172,037 downwards.
TGATGGCGAGCCAAAGGTACCTGCACAAATGCTGACACTGGATAACCTGGTCATCACGCCACACGTGGCAGGCCGTTCGCCAGAATCCGTTGAAAACATGATGACGCTGGTATTATCTAATCTCACGGCGCATTTTAGCGACAAACCGGTCATGACCCCGGTGCCGGAATAGCACGTTATCACCGCTCGCCTGCACCCTGACATAAACGCCCCCTGACGGCGTTTTTTTACGAGTGTCATCCCTCCGTTAGTCAGAAAAAGCATAAGACACAGCTTTTTCTTATTTGTCTGGCATAGCAACAGATCGTAACAATAGGGTTTTGGCAAGCAAGAGGCAGACAGCGGTGAACTTTCAACAACTCAAAATTATACGGGAATCAGCGCGATGCAATTACAACCTGACTGAAGTCTCGAACATGTTATTCACTTCACAGTCAGGGGTCAGCCGCCATATCCGCGAGCTGGAGGATGAGCTGGGCGTTGAGATATTTATCCGTCGTGGTAAGCGTTTGCTGGGGCTGACGGAGCCCGGTAAAGAGTTGCTGGCTGTTGCCGAAAGGATCCTCAACGAAGCCCAGAACATTCGCCGTCTGGCCGATGTTTTCTCGAAAGAGGACGCTGGCGTTCTGACTATTGCCACGACACATACCCAGGCGCGTTACAGCCTGCCAAAAGTCATCAAAGCGTTCCGCGCGATTTATCCCGGCGTTCGTCTGGAATTACATCAGGGCTCGCCACAGGAAGTCCTTGCGATGTTGCTGAGCGGACAGGCGGATGTGGCCATTGCCAGTGAAAAACTGATGAACGACCCGGCTGTGGCGGCGTTTCCCTATTACCGCTGGCACCACGCGATAGTGGTTCCGCAAGGGCATCCGCTGACGTTGCAGCACCCGGTGACATTGCAGCATCTCAGTGAACAGCCGTTAATCACTTATCGTCAGGGGATCACCGGCCGCTCGCGTCTCGATGAAGCGTTCAGCCGCGCCGCGCTCACCGCCGACATCGTGCTCAGCGCTCAGGATTCCGATGTGATTAAAACCTACGTCGAGTTAGGGCTGGGTGTGGGGATCCTGGCGGATAAAGCGTTCGAAGCTGCCCGTGATACTGGCCTTCAGCTGATTAACGCCGAGCATTTGTTCGAAGCGAACACCGTCTGGCTGGGGCTGAAAAAATCGCAATTGCAACGTAACTACGTCTGGCGGTTTATTGAATTGTGTAATCCGGGACTGTCGGTGAATGAGATTAAAGAGAAGGTGTTTACGACGGGGGGAGAACCGGTAATTGACTACCAGATCTGAGAGAACGGGCTGGCTTTTCGCTCCTCCCCCTGCGAAGGGGGAGGTTGGGAGGGGGTATAGCAAACGAAATTAATGCCAAAGCATACTTCAACTGTTTGATTTGTCAGTAATACCCCACCCCAACCCTCCCCTTCGCAGGGGAGGGAGTTGACAGAGCACTTTCTCAGCAATGCCTCTTTTGGGCATAAAAAAACCGGTCCTGAGACCGGTTTTTTACATTCGCTAAAAGCGAAACCTAGGCTGCCGGTTTGGCAATCACATTGCGATTTTCCATGCGAACTTCCGCAATGTTCACATCAATGATGTCGCTCTGACGGTAGGCCACTTCGCCTTTGATCAGCACGGTGCCGGTATCAGCGCTGCATACCAGTTCGTCGCGCACACTGTGCAGGAACGGAGCAGGGATGAACGCCACGGCGCCGATATCTTGCAGACGCACTCGCAGACCGCCACGGGTGACATCGATGATTTCAGCGCTGAATTTAATGTCAGTGCCGACTTTATCTTCCAGATAACGCGCATACAGCCAGTCACCAACATCGCGCTCGGCCATGCGGTTGGCACGGCGGCGTTCTGCCAGCTGAACAGTCATCTCGTCCTGAGGTTTCTCAGCAGACTGTTGCAGGATCATCGCTTTAAGCAGACGGTGGTTCACCATGTCGCCGTATTTACGGATTGGCGATGTCCAGGTGGCGTAAGCTTCCAGACCCAGACCGTAATGCGGCCCAGGGGTGGTGCTGATTTCTGCAAAAGTCTGGAAACGACGGATACGGCTGTCGAGGAACTGCGTTGGCAGCGCATCCAGTTTACGGCGCAATGCGCAGAAACCTGGCAGTGTCAGCAGTTCTTCAGCATTAGCTTCCACGTCGTTGGCCTGCAACACGGTCACTGCGTTTTCTACCAGCAGCGGATCAAAACCGGTATGCACGTTGTAAACGCCGAAACCGAGGCTGTCACGCAGGGCGATAGCCGCACAGACGTTGGCGGCAATCATCGATTCTTCCACGATGCGGTTAGCGATACGACGATGTTCAGCGACGATTTCCAGCACGTTGCCTTTCTCACCTAACACGAAGCGGTAATCAGGACGATCTTTGAATACCAGCGCGTGCTCGGTGCGCCATGCGCTGCGCACGTCACAGACGCGTTTCAGCAGACGGATCTGAGAAGCAATGACATCGCTGGCCGGTTGCCATTCGCTTTTCTCATCCGCTTCAAGCCAGTCAGACACATCGTCGTAAGCCAGTTTGGCTTTGGATTCGATGGTCGCGGCGAAGAAGCGAATATCACTGCCCAGTGCGCCATCGGTGCCCAGCGTCACAGAGCACGCCAGAACCGGACGGCTGACGTCCGGCCACAGGGAACAGATATCATCAGACAATTCACGCGGCAGCATCGGGATGTTGAAGCCCGGCAGATAGTTAGTGAATGCGCGTTTTTTGGCAATATTGTCGAGATCGCTGCCTTCACTGACGTAAGCCGTCGGGTCAGCAATCGCGATAGTCATTTGCAGGGTGCCGTCGCCGTTGTCTTTCACATACAGCGCGTCATCCATGTCCTGCGTGCTGCCGCTGTCGATGGTGACGAATGGCAGGGCAGTCAGATCTTCGCGGGTCAGGCCTTCATCGCGCAGTTCAGCGATGTCAGATTTTGGCGCTTCACGTTCGAGATTATGACGTGCCAGCGTTACCCACCACGGGGCGAGATCGTCGGTGCCGGTGGTGATCCATTCGGTGATTTCAGCCTGGAAGCTGTGATCGCCTTCTTTCAGCGGATGGCGGCGCATTTCAGCCACACACCAGTCGCCGTCGCTCACTTCATGATTGATATTGCGGGCAACACGACACTGAATGGAATCACGTAATAAAGGATGGTCCGGGATAATGGAAAGACGGTCGTCTTTCTTGGTCACGCGGCCTACAAAGCGGCTGAGGAACGGCTCAACCAGCGTTTCGGGCTGGACGATTTCACGCTCTTTCTCAGTTTGCAGGGAGGCAATGACGCGATCCCCGTGCATGACTTTTTTCATGTACGGAGGCGGAATGAAATAGCTTTTTTGACCGTCTACTTCAAGAAAGCCAAAGCCTTTCTCAGTGCCTTTCACAATGCCTTCGACACGTGGAGTCTGAGAGTGAAGTTGCTGTTTTAGCTGCGCGAGCAGCGGGTTATCTTGAAACATATCGTCCAGAGAATTGGGGGTTAATGTGGCTCGATTAGCGGCAGACAGTTTTACGCGATCTGGCCCCTTCGGGCAAGCGGCATCTACCCCTTTCGCCTCATAACCCTGAAGCGAAAGGGGAGATTTGCGCGATGGTGCGCAAGTCTGACTTAAGCGATACGTTGCAGGTCGACTTTTTGCTCGCAGCGACGGATAGTCACCGGAACAGCTTTGGAGGTCGGGGTGTGGGTCTGGTCGCCAAAACTGGAGATCGGCACCAGCGGATTGGTTTCCGGATAATAAGCCGCCAGATTACCGCGCGGAATGTCGTAACTGACCAGTTTGAAGCCGGTAACTTTACGCTCGATACCGTCGTTCCACAGCGTTTCTATTTCCACCAGTTCGCCGTCTTTCAGGCCTAAATCAGCCAGATCCTGCGGATGGATGAACAGCACTTCGCGCTGGCCGTAAACGCCACGGTAACGGTCATCAAGGCCGTAAATGGTGGTGTTGTACTGGTCGTGCGAACGCAACGTTTGCAGGGTGAACGGCGCATTTTGATCGCCCATCGGGATCAGCACGTCCGGCAACGGGGACGCGCTGAAATTCGCCTTGCCGCTGAGCGTGTTGAAATTCAGTTCCGCTGCCGCATTGCCCAGATAGAAGCCGCCTTTGATATCGCAGCGTGCATTGAAATCTTTAAAGCCCGGAATGGTCGCTTCGATGTGGTCGCGGATCAGGTTGTAATCGTCAGCCAGCGCCATCCAGTCGAGGTATTTATCACCGAGAACGGCATTGGCGATACCGCAGACAATCGCGGTTTCGGAACGTTGTTCTTTCGATAACGGAATGCCGACGCCTTCGGACGCATGCACCATGCTGAAGGAGTCTTCAACGGTGATGAACTGCGAACCGGTGGCTTGCATATCCAGCTCAGTACGCCCCAGTGTTGGCAGGATCAGTGCTTCTTTGCCCGGTGTCAGGTGAGAGCGGTTGAGTTTGGTGCTGATTTGCACTGACAACTCAAGATTACTCAGCGCCCGTTCGGTGCGCGGTGTGTCCGGTGCCGCTGCTGCCAGATTACCGCCGAGGCAGATCAGAACTTTGGCTTCTTTACGCAGCATCGCTTCCAGCGCTTCAACGGTGTTGTGGCCCGGCACGCGTGGTGGCGTGAATTTAAAGTGGCTTTCCATGGCATCGAGCAACGCTTTTGGTGCTTTTTCATCGATGCCCATGGTGCGGTTGCCCTGCACGTTACTGTGGCCGCGAACCGGACACAGACCGGCACCCGGTTTACCGAGCTGACCAAACAGCAGTTGCAGGTTAGTGATTTCACGCACGGTCGGAACGGAGTGTTTATGCTGCGTTATGCCCATCGCCCAGGTACAAATCACGCGTTCGGCGTTCATATAAATAGACGCTGCTTCACGCAGATCCTGTTCGCTCAGACCGGACTGTTCGGTGATTTTTTCCCAGCTGGTGGCATCCACGACGGCCAGATACTCATCCACGCCAACGCTGTTAGCCGCAATAAAATCTTCATCGAAAAGGGAGGGCTGACCGGAAGCGATACGCTCACGGTGAGTCTGCAACAGCGCTTTGACGATACCGCGCACGGCGGCCATATCGCCACCAAGATTGGGCTGATAATACGCCGCACTGATGCGACCGGCTTTAGGTGTGACCACTTCCAGCGGTTTTTGCGGATCGGCAAAACGTTCCAGACCACGCTCACGCAAGGTGTTAAAACTCACCACTTTTGCGCCACGGTCAGAAGCATGACGCAGGCTGTGCAGCATACGCGGATGGTTGGTGCCCGGATTCTGGCCAAAGACGAAAATGGCATCGGCTTTTTCAAAGTCATCCAGACGGATAGTGCCTTTACCGACGCCGATACTTTGTTTCAGGCCGACACCGCTGGCTTCGTGACACATGTTTGAGCAGTCAGGGAAGTTGTTAGTACCGAACATGCGGCCGAAGACCTGATACAGATACGAGGCTTCGTTACTGGCGCGGCCGGAGGTGTAAAAATCTGCCTGATCCGGGTTTTCCAGACCTTTCAGATGACTGGCGATCAGCGCAAATGCGGCGTCCCAGCTGACAGGTTCATAATGATCAGTTTCGCGGTTATAGCGCATCGGGTGAGTCAGGCGCCCCTGGTATTCCAGGAAATAATCGCTTTGTTCGCGCAGCTTGCTCACGCTGTGTTGGGCGAAGAATTCAGGCTCAACGGCTTTACGGGTGGCTTCCCAGCTGACGGCTTTCGCGCCGTTTTCACAGAAGCTGAAGGTGCTGTGGTTATCATCGCCCCAGGCACAGCCCGGACAGTCAAATCCGCGACCTTTGTTAACACGCATCAGGTTACGCAGATTAGACAGAACTTTTTTACTGTCGAAGACGAAACGGGTGGTTGATTCCAGTGCACCCCAGCCGCCGGCCGCGCCGTGGTAGGGTTTGATCTCAGTTTTGAATTTCATAATTATGCTTCGCAGGTGATTTTTGTCTGATTTTAAACAACCGCAACGATGAATTGTTAACCGGATTGTTAATTTTATGTCACAAGTTTAGGAGGGGTATGCGCTGCCGTCTAATCGAATGCCATGATGGTGTGATAGAAGCGCTCTATCGCAGGAAAATATCGGGGAATAACGCAAATAGCGTCTAAAAATCAGGGGCGGGAGCGCACTGCCAATCAGTTTGAAAACAGCGGGTTGTGATAATGAAAACTAATGACCTCGCGCGATGTGGTTTTCGGCTGAAATTAACACAAGTTGTAACAGTATCGTTTCATTATGAAATGCTTAGCAAAAGACTAAGGGTTTTTCTGCGAGTAGTTTTAGTGCAACCTATGCCGCAGATTTTGAATCCATAGGTTTTTTGTATAGAGTGCGGCTCAGTTTATGCCCCGACTCTGTAGCGCGTTTAAGGAAGATTCAGTGAAACGTAGTGTAATTAGTGTCTTATCTTGTGTATTGATGTTCTCCGCAGGCAGTGCGAAAGCAATCGCACCACTGGATTTCCCTGTTGTCCCGCCGAGCATTGATGCAGCTTCTTTTGTGCTGATGGATTATGCCAGTGGTGATGTGCTGGCCGCCGGCAACCCGGACGACCGCCGCAATCCGGCAAGCCTGACCAAACTGATGACAGGTTATGTCATTGACCGCGCACTGGATCATAAAAAAATCGCCATGGACGATGTGGTCACCGTGCCTCAGGAAGCCTGGGTTGCTGGTAACAAGAGCCTGGAAGGTTCTTCGCTGATGTTCCTCAAACCGGGTGACCGTGTGAGCGTGCGTGATCTGATCCGCGGCATCATCATCACTTCCGGCAACGATGCCTGTGTGGCGATGGCCGATTATGTCGCGGGCAGCCAGGACTCATTCGTCGGCATGATGAACCAATACGTCACCAGCCTCGGCCTGACCAATACGCATTTCGAAACCGTCCACGGTCTGGATGCACCGGGTCAGTACACCACGTCTTATGACCTCGCGAAGCTGTCCCGCGCCATTATCGGCGGTGAGCCTGAGGAATATCGTATGTATGCCGAGAAATCGCTGACGTACGACAACATCACCCAGCAAAACCGTAATGGCCTGCTGTGGGATAAAAACCTGCAGGTGGATGGCCTGAAAACCGGTCACACCGAAAGCGCCGGTTTCAACATCATCGCCTCTGCGACGCAGGGTGATCGCCGTCTGATTGCCGTTGTCATGGGCGGTAAAAGCTCAAAAGGGCGCGAAGAACAGGCGCGTAAACTGCTGACCTGGGGTTTCCGCGAATACACCAGCAAACAGATTTTCAAAGCGGGTCAGACCGTTTCGGATGAGCACGTCTGGTTTGGTGCCGCTCCTCAGGTGAAAGTAGGTTCCCTCAGCGATGTGTTTATCAGCGTGCCGCAGGCTGACGCCGATAAACTGAAAGCGCAGTATGTGCTGACCAATCCGCAGATTGACGCGCCACTGAAAAAAGGCCAGGAGCTCGGCAACATTAATATCGTGGATAACGGCAAAGTCATCAAAACCGTGCCGCTGGTGGCACTGGAAGATGTCGCAGAAGGCGGCATCATCAGCCGTGCGATTGATTACGTGAAACTGAAAATCTGATTCGATTTTCTGAACGTAAAAGGCGCCGCAGCGGCGCCTTTTTTGTCCCTGAGATTCACATCAGACTTCCCGGCCTGAAAATCGAGAATTGTCACAAATGATTGTTAACATGGTGTAATTGATTTTGAAGCCACCGGACGAATGGCTCACATCCGGCCGGTGAGTGTGCAAAATTTCAGAAAACTTTGGAGGAGAAATCGGTTTTCACTTCGCTTTCGATGTAGGTATTTAAGCCCCATCCGGCACGGGCCAGTTCCTTCATCTTCTCAAGATGCTCAGGGCCGGGATGGCGGATGTCGTAGAGATAAACGTGGTTATTCTTGAAACGGACTTTGATTGAATTGGCATCAATCTGGAAGCTGACGACCTGTGAATCACCGCTTTTATTGGCGTAATTTTCCATGCTGCATCCTGTTAGCTAAGCCTGATTTCTGGCGACGTCTTCTATTAACCACGTCCGGTTTTCAGTTACAGGGTGATAGTTCACATTATCAGCACGTTAAGTCAGGATGATTGGCGTAATGAATGGCGGGCGGCAGAAATAGCGAGGTGAACCGGCACCTGCTGATTGCCGGTGCCGTCGTTTTGATGCGGCTATTTCAGCAGGAACGAGTGATCAAACGTACCGGTGACATTCAGAGCGACGGGCAACAATCCCTGCTCATGATAGAAATCCGCCGTTTGCTGTTGCTGCGTTTCAGTCGCGGCATCAATCGGTTGCCAGTAGGATTTACGTCGCTCAAACCCGAGTTTCGCCGCATCCAGCGGGAAGCCGATGATTTTCGCCAGCTTCTCGCTATAAGCATCCAGATTCTTATATGCCCAGATTTGCGCATCGCTCAGACGTTGCAGGTAGTCGGCAATCGCCTCACGTTTGGCTTTATCTTTAAGCGCGGTATCTGTTGCCGCCAGGAAACTGTTGCCTGACCACAAACCACGGCCATTCACCAGAACCCGCAGATGATCCTGTGTTTCGGCGAAAGCGGTGTAGGGTTCCCACGTAGCCCAGACATCCACAGAACCCTGGGTCAGCGCCAGTTTGGCATCGCTAGGCGGCAGGAAACGGAAGGTCACGTCTTTGGCCGTCAGTCCGGCAGATGCCAGCGCTTTTAGCGCCACGAAATGCCCGATGGAACCGCGGTTCGTGGCAATACTTTTACCTTTTAAATCTGCCGCACTTTTAATCGGGCTGTCCGGTTTTACCAGCAGCGCGGTGCCATAAGCATCCGATTTATCCACGGCAATGGCTTTCACTTGCGCGCCTGCGGCTTCGGCAAATAACAGGGGGGCATCACCGATAATACCGACGTCCACCGCCTGCGCATTCAGCGCTTCAGCCAGCGGTGCGGCGGCAGGAAATTCTGACCACTCAATTTTGTACGGCAGATTATCCAGTTTATTGGCCGCCTCCAGTTGCGCGCGCATATTGCCTTTCTGGTCGGCCACCCGCAGGGTGATTTGTTCGGCATTGACCGCAAAGGCGCTGCCAATCAGCGAAACCAGCAGCAGAAGATTTTTCACATTCACTCGCATCAGGGTTCCTTATACCAGCGTGGTGGCGGCGGTTTTATTTTGTGCCTGACGTGCAGCGATTTTCTGCTTAGTCAGCGGGATCAGACTTTTACCGTATTCGGTGGCGTCATTGAGCGGATCAAAACCGCGGATCAGGAACGTGGTGATCCCCAGTTCGTAATATTTCAGCAGGGCATCGGAGACTTGTTCCGGCGTGCCGACCAGCGCGGTGGAGTTTGAACCGCCGCCAATCAGTCCGGCAATGCCGGTCCACAGGCAGGAATCCAGACGGTCGCCTTGTGCTACTGCCTTCAGTAAACGCTGTGCGCCGACACTTTGCGGTTTAGCCGCCAGCGCCTGACCTTTTTCAGCCTGTTGTGCGGTGGCTTTCGCGAGGATTTCGTCGGCTTTGGCCCAGGCTTCTTCCTCGGTTTTACCGAGGATCGGGCGGAATGAAATACTAAAATCGATCTCCCGCTGATGTTTTGCCGCAGACGCTTTCACCGCTGCGACCGTTTCCGCAGCACTTTCCAGCGGCTCGCCCCAAAGCGCGAACACATCTGCCTGTTTTCCGGCAACGCGAATGGCGTCATCAGAAGATCCGCCGAAAAATACCGGCAGCTTTTTCTGATATGGCTTAATGGCGGAGAAGGCGTTTTCCGCCTGATAAAACTCACCCTGATGATCAAAGCCCGTTTCCGAATACCAGCTCTGTTTCAGCACATCGATATATTCGTCCGTGCGCTGATAGCGGCCAGATTTCGGTTCGAAATCACCGTCACGACGCTGTTCGGCGTCACTGCCGCCGCTGATGATATGCACGGCGACGCGTCCTTCCAGCAGGTGATCCAGCGTGGCAAGTTTGCGCGCTGCCAGTGTCGGGGCGACAAAGCCCGGACGATGTGCCAGCAGAAAATGGATACGGGAAGTGCTGGCACCGGCGTGCGCCGCGACCAGAAATGCGTCAGGCTGATCGGAGGCGTAAGCCACCAGAATGCGGTCAAAACCGGCATCTTCATGCGCTCTGGCGAAATCGGCGATGTATTTTTTATCGAAAATCGGACCTGTCGGCGGGATGATTTCAGAAGCCAGACGATGGCCGATCATACCAATAAATTGCACGCTCATAAGCTGTCACTCCTCAGATGAGGCCAGCGAATGAAGGTCTGCGCTGGCAGGAGATATCACCTTAAACGGCAACCTACTATGTGAGAAATTCATTATCTTCATAAGCTAATATGAAAAATGTGCATTACAGGATGCGAGAGAAATAAACGGAGTTAACCAGCGGGATCGCACGGGTGAATTATTTTCGGGAGAAGGGTGTAAAAGGGGGGTATCAGAGATTAACCCTCCCTCTGAAAGAGGAAGGGGCGGAGCAAAACGATTCCGTGATTGCTATGTTACTGGGAATCCTGGCTGGTGCCGGTTTTCGGGCTGGCAGCAGAGGTGTCTCCCGCATCCGCAGTTTTGGTGTAAACAATTTTCTGGCTGTCATTACCGCAATGGCCGACGACCTGACCACCGCTCTGGTCAGCCTGATCGTTAGGAACGATGTCCAGTTTGAACCCGGATTCAGGCAAACCGTTTGCCACAATTTTTTGGGTAATGTCTGCTTTGACGCTTTCACAGGATGCCTGTGCCATCAGAGGTGCAAACATCACGACAGCGAGACCAGCTAAGAGTGTCTTTTTCATCATTCATTCCTTTTATGAGAACCGGCGAATTACTTATTATGAGAAGAAAATAATTATCTAAAGAATAAGTTTAGCAGATATGCCGTGGCGGTAAGATTTACCGCCACGGGTGAGAGACAATCTGGAAGGAAATTATTACGGCGCCATCAGCTGACGGCCTGTACGGCGGTCGAGGCAGCGTTCAGTGTTCGGTTCCCAGTACGCATTGATGTTTTGGCTGGCTTCACATTTATCGCGCAGATCTATGGCGTTGTCATATTTGGAGAAATCCTTCTCGTTGCGCTGATTTTTCATCGCACGCAGACGCTGGGTTTCATTCCACTGTTCTTTGCTCTGACGTGCTTCTTCGTTGGTCATGGCATCATTGCCGGTACCGCCAAAGACACAGGTTCCCCCCGCACAGTTGGTGGCAGCTTGCACAGGAACCTGCCAGCCGGCGGTCATGGCCAGCAAAGCAACAGGAAGCATGGCGCGCGTCAGTCGGGTTATAAACGTTGTATTCATTAGCTAATCCTTTTAATTTACACATCGCTCAGGCGAATCATTGAATTATAACACCCACCTGAATGGCGTCACCCTTTGCCTGTAAACTGGTTGATATCTTATTGAAGTCCGCACTGTAAACCTGGCTCAACTATGCTCAAAACATCTTTACTCTTCTTTGCCACGGCGCTGGCGGAAATCATAGGCTGCTTTTTACCTTATCTCTGGCTGCGCAAAGGGGGCAGTATATTGCTGCTGCTTCCGGCGGCTCTCAGTCTGGCGGCGTTTGTCTGGCTGCTGACCCTGCATCCGGCGGCGAGCGGCAGGGTATACGCGGCTTACGGCGGTGTGTATGTCATGACCGCGATGTTGTGGCTGCGGTTTATCGATGGCGTAAAACTCAGCACCACCGACTGGCTGGGCGCGTGCGTCGCGCTGGCGGGGATGCTGATCATCATTTCAGGCTGGAAAGCGTCATAAGCGATTACTGCGACAACCTTTCCATCAGCACAATGACTTTCTGAATCACGATTTGCGCAGCGCGGGACAGCTGACGGCGGGGCGCAACGCACAGAGCCAGCGTCAGCGGTTTGGCTGTCCGTCCCTGCAGCGGCACAAACGTCAGCCGCTTTTCCTGTAAATCAGGCAAAACATCCAGCAGGCTGAGCACGCCAACACCGGCACCTTTACGAATGAGTTCGCGCATCATGCGCACGTCATTACAGACGATCGATGGTGTTTCCAGCAGCTGATAGCGGTTGTACAGCAATCTGGCGCGGGCATTCACCATCAGCGGTTCCGAGGGAATGATCTGCCGGTAGGAGGCGATATCGCTGAAAGACAGCGATTCCTGTTGTGAAAGTTCGTGTCCTACCGGCATGGCAATGCCGATGGGTAATTCTGCGAAAGCCCGCACTTCAAGCCCGGTATGCTCCACCGGATCCAGTAACAATCCGAAATCAACCTCCGCCGAACTTACCTGTTCGCTTATATTCCGGCTGTCTTCTATACGAATATCAAATGTCAGATAAGGATGTTCTGCGCCCACTTCCGCAATCAGCTCCGCCACCATGCCTTCGCTGAGTGCTGCGATCATCGAAATAGTGACGTGTCCGCGCCGCAATCCCTGGATCTCATCGAACCGTTCCTTTGTGCGGGAAAATTCTTTTCGCCAGCGTCGGATGTCATCAAACAAAATTTCGCCCGCAGAGGTCAGTTTCAGGCCGGTGGGCAGGCGTTCGAATAATGGGGTTTCCAGCGTCTGTTCGGCCTGCAATATCTGCCGGTTTATGGCCGAGGCGGAGACATGCAGCACTTCTGCCGCTTTGCGCAAACTTCCTGTTCGGGCGACTTCAGTAAAATATTGCGAAAAACGGGAGAATGGGGACATGGGTGTACTAATTTATGCAGTGAATAAGTGAGATATCTATTATGGACTGCATCACTCAATTTTCCTAGATTGTGCGATGCCCCTTTGTAAAACAATCACCTCAGGTTGTTTTACAGTCAAAATGGGCAAATGACAGGGTTCGTCAAAACACGTTTTAGCTCGTGTGCCGCAATCAGTGATGGAAAGCGGGGCGAACGGTGGCATTTGCACCGCTGGCACATGATCGTGTTTTGAAAAACAACACTAATAACAAGCGTGCATGTTTGAAAACCAGACTCAACGTGATCATGCGACCAAGAGATACCTTCTCATGTTAGAAAAACTATTTAAGTTAAAAGCTCACCGTACCAACGTGCGGACTGAGATTGTGGCAGGACTGACTACATTTTTAGCAATGGCCTATATTCTGTTTGTTAACCCGTCTATTTTGGGCGCGACGGGGATGGATAAAGGCTCTGTATTTGTGGCAACTTGTCTTGCTGCCGCAATCGGTTCCGCACTGATGGGCTTTATCGCCAATTACCCGATCGCACTGGCGCCGGGGATGGGTTTGAACGCCTTCTTTACCTATACCGTCGTGTTGCACATGGGTTACACCTGGCAGATCGCATTGGGTGCAGTTTTCCTCTCGGCTTGTATTTTCTTCGCGTTATCTATTTTTAAAATCCGCGAATGGATTATCCGCAGTATTCCGTTGCCATTGCGTTCGGCGATTGCGGCGGGTATCGGCTTATTCCTGGCGCTGATTGCGCTGGAAAACGCCGGTATCGTCATTGCTAACCCGGCAACGCTGGTCGGTCTGGGCGACCTGACCAAGCCTGGCCCGCTGTTCGCGATGCTCGGCTTCATTCTGATTGTGGTGCTGGAAGCGCGTAAAATCACCGGTGCGGTGCTGATCGGCGTGCTGGCCGTGACTGTGCTGGCGATTGCCCTGGGGTATTCTCCGTTCGGTGGCGTGATGTCTATGCCTCCGTCGATTGCGCCAACCTTCATGCAGCTGGACATCAAGGGCGCATTCAACGTTTCGCTGATAAGCGTGGTGTTCGCGTTCCTGTTCGTGGATGTGTTCGATAACTCCGGAACCCTGATTGGCGTGACCAAACGTGCAGGGCTGGCGGATGAAGACGGCAATATCCCTAAAATGGGCCGTGCGCTGGTGGCTGACAGCGCCGCTGCGTTGTTTGGTTCTCTGCTGGGGACGTCGACAACCACCAGTTATATCGAATCCGCCGCGGGCGTGAGTGCCGGTGGACGTACCGGTCTGACAGCTATAGTGGTCGCAATTCTGTTCCTGCTGAGCCTGTTCTTCGCTCCGCTGGCGGGCAGTGTTCCGGCATTCGCAACCGCACCGGCGCTGCTGTTCATCGCGGTTCTGATGACCTCCGGTCTGGCAGAAATCGACTGGAAAGATATTACCGTTGCTGCACCGGTCACCGTGACTGCGCTGACCATGCCATTTACGTACTCCATTGCTAACGGTATCGCGTTTGGTTTCATCACCTGGACGCTGGCAAAACTGCTGACCGGTCGTGCGCGTGAACTGAATGCAGCGCTGATTGTGCTGTCCATTCTGTTCGTGATTAAACTGGGCTGGCTGAGCGCGTAATACGTATTCAGTTATCAGAAAGGCGCGGGCACGTTTGCCGCGCCTTTTTTGTTGGCCTGAGAAAATGCAGGAAATAAAACAGGTAATAAAAAAGCAGCCGAAGCTGCTTTTGTTTTAAATCAGGAAGCAGTATCACGCTTCGCGATGTACCTGCAAGCCTGCCAGAGACTGGCTGACTGGCATCATTTCAATGCTGTTGATGTTGACGTGCGCAGGCAGGGTTGAAACCCAGAATACCGATTCCGCGATATCTACAGCGGTGAGCGGGTTGGTGTTGTCATAGGTCTTGCTGACTTTCTCATCGTCGCCTTTGAAACGCACGTTAGAGAATTCAGTTCCGCCGCACAGGCCCGGTTCGATGTTGGTGACGCGCACATGGGTGCCATGCAAATCGGAGCGCAGATTCAGGCTGAACTGACGGACAAACGCTTTGGTTGCGCCGTAGACGTTACCGCCAGCATAAGGCCAGTTACCTGCGGTAGAACCGATGTTGATCACATGACCGATATCACGCTCTACCATGCCCGGCAGAACTGCGCGGGTCATGTACACCAGACCTTTGGTATTGGTGTCGATCATCTTGTCCCAGTCTTCCAGCGACGCTTTATCGGCTTTTTCAAGACCCAGCGCCAGACCGGCGTTGTTCACCAGCACGTCGATGTTACGCCAGTCAGCAGGCAGGCTGTCGATAGCGTCCTGAATGGAAGCGCGGTTAGTCACGTCCAGTTCTACTGCGTAAAGTGCGTCTCCCAGCTCGGCTTTCAGATCATCCAGGCGCTCTTTACGGCGACCGGTTGCAATCACTTTGTGGCCTTCTTTAACAAATCGACGTGCGATTTCTGCACCAAATCCGGCGGTAGCGCCGGTAACAAAAATAATCATCCCGGTATTCCTCTGTTTTAAGCAAGGTGCGCTTGAGGCGCACAAAAGAAACTCTGTAAGTATTAACACAAAAATAACGAGACCGGCATCATCAACCGGTCTCAGTGCGTATCATTTTGTTGCGGTTACTTTTTCAGATACGGCGCGATCAGCGATAAGTCCGCCGCAGAAAGGCGGTCGGGTGCGGTTTGCGCCTGATGCCAGTAAGGATACAACAAAGGCAACTGGCTGACTTTATTAAGTCTTTCAATTTCTTCGTTATTGAGGGTTAAGTCAGCGGCGAGCAGGTTGTCCTGCAGCTGTGCGTCAGTACGTGCGCCGACAATGACAGACGTGACTTGCGGACGGGCAATCAGCCACGCCAGCGCAATCTGCGCCGCAGACACACCGCGGGCTTCAGCGATTTCCACCAGCACATCGACCACATCGTACAGTGCGCTTTCATCGCGCACCGGCGGTTCGCCCCAGTCAGCCAGATGGCGCGTGCCTTCAGGTGCCGCCTGATTACGGCGATATTTACCGGAAAGCAGACCGCCCGCCAGCGGACTCCATACCAGTACGCCAAGTCCCTGATCTTGCGCCACCGGCAGCAGTTCATACTCAGCTTCACGCGCCTGCAGGGTGTAATGAATCTGCTGGCTGACGGGGCGGATATAATGATTCGCCTGCGCTACGCCCAGTGTTTTCATAATGTGCCAGGCGGAAAAGTTCGATACGCCGACGTAACGTACTTTGCCGCTGGAAACCAGATCGTCCAGCGCGCGCAGCGTCTCTTCCAGCGGCGTCAGGCCATCCCATTCATGCAACTGATACAAATCCAGATAATCGGTGTTAAGACGCTTCAGGCTGGCTTCACAGGCACGCAGAATATGGTGGCGGGATGAGCCGCGATCGTTCGGGCCTTCGCCCATCGGGAAGCGGGCTTTACTGGCGACCAGCACGTCGTGGCGTTTGCTGCCCAGCGCCTTGCCTAAAATCACCTCTGATTCACCGCCTGAATAGACATCCGCGGTATCGAACAGGTTAACGCCGGCATCGAGGCACAATCCAATCTGGCGCTGGGCGGTACCGACGTCAGTTTGTCCGGTTTTGGCAAATTTGCCCTGACCACCAAACGTCATGGTGCCCAGGCTGAGAACTGAAACTTTCAGACCAGAATGGCCTAACAAACGGTATTCCATGGTATTTCTCCATTTTTCGGAAACGTGATTTCAGTCTGACTGCGCCTTTATTTTTCCGGCACAGCCGGTCGGGTTACAGATTCTTTTTTACGCCTTATTTCATCGCCTGCGGTTTTATCGAGAGTCAGGCTGTCGAGTGTGCCCGCCAGCGAAAACAGACCAATGATGATAAAGGCAATGTGAAACGTGTCGATCTGCAATGTCTCGCTGGCCGGTAAGAAGTGTCCGGCAATACGCAGGGAAAGCGCGCCGATGGCAATTCCGAGGCCGGTGGAAAGCTGCTGAGCCGTATTAAACAACGTATTCGCGCCGCTCATTTGCCCGGCCGGAACCTGCGAAAAAGCCAGTGTATTGAGTGCCGTGAACTGCATGGAGCGGGTCATGCCACTGGCGAACAACAGTAACAGTGTCAGTGCGGTCGGGACCTGAGGCGTGAGCAACGCACAGGCAAAAATAGTCACTGAATTCAGCAGGCCGTTAACCAGCATAATCGACTTAAAGCGGAAACGATGCAAAATCGCCGAGGTAAAAGGCTTCATCGCCAGATTTCCGGCGAAGACCGACAGTACCAGCAAACCCGCATCAAAGGCGCTCATGCCGTAGGCCAGCTGGAACATCAGCGGCAGCAGGAAAGGCAGGGCGCCGATGGCCACGCGAAACAGCGATCCACCATAAATTGTGACGGCGTAACTTTTAATGTTCAGCGCCACCAGCGGTAACAGCGGATACGCGGCACGTTTTGAATGCCATATTGCAAGTGCGCCAGTCATCAGTGCAGCGCCGATCATGGCGAACGGTTTCCAGTCAATATTCCCCTCGTTGAATTTATCCAGCCCGAAGATCAGCCCGAGGCAGACAATGCCGGTCAGTACGAAACCAGTAACATCAAAGGGCACGCCTTTTTCGCCCGGGATCTGCGGGATAAGCCTGCGCGCAAACAGCAATGCGACTACGCCCAGCGGAACATTGAGGATAAAAATCCAGTGCCAGGAAGCGTAAGTGGTAATGAAACCGCCGAGCGGTGGCCCGAGGATTGGCGCCACCAGTCCCGGCCAGGTGATGGTGGCGATAGCGCGGATCAAATCCGATTTTTGCGTATTTTTCAGTACCACTAAACGCCCGACCGGCACCATCAGCGCACCTGCGAATCCCTGCAACATGCGCGCCGCCGTAAACGTGCCGAGACTGACGCTGGCGGAACATAGCACGGAGGCGAGAGTAAACAGAACAAGCGCCATCGAGAACACATTGCGCGTGCCGAAGCGGTTAGCAATCCAGCCACTGGCGGGAATAAAAACGGTCAGCGTCAGAATATAGGCCGAAACGCCGATGTTCATATCCACCGGATGCACGCCGAAATCTTTCGCCATTTGCGGCAGCGCGGTGACAATCACCGTGGCATCGAGGTTTTCCATAAAGAAAGCCCCGGCGACCAGCAGCGGTAACGCAGAACCTGGCGGAAGTGAAAATTTTTTGTTTGAGAAGAAGCTCATAGAAGGTAAGCGCGCTAATGAATCAGGCAAGGTCTGAGCATAGCGCATCGCAGGATAGCGTCAATGATTTAGCGTCTCCCCCGGATGAGGGGGAGAACAAAGGAGTAAGACTCAGACTTCCGCCAGCCTTTCACCCGTCGCCGCATCGAACAGATGGATCGCTTCGCTGTTGGCTTCCAGATACAACGGCTGATCGGCGCTGACGCGGGCGCGTCCGGCAAACTGAACATGCAGCGGGAAACCGCTCCAGTCGATATGCAGCAGACTGCTTTCACCGGTGACTTCAAGCAAGCGCAGCGTGGCTGCCGGTTGTACGCTGTGCTGCACCGGTCTGATATCGTGCGGTCGCAGGCCGAGGGTAACCGGCTGTCCTTCGGAATGCCGTGCCTGCAACGCCCACTTTTCCGGCAGTGCGAACCACAGCTGATTGCAGGTCACGCCCGGCTGCCCGTCGATATTCTGGAATACGCCATCGAGCAGATTCATTGGTGGCGAGCCGATAAAACGTGCCACAAAGGTATTCACCGGTTTGTCGTAAATCGACAGCGGGTCGCCTTGCTGTACGATAAAACCGTCTTTCATCACCACGATATTATCGGCCAGCGTCATCGCCTCTATCTGATCGTGCGTCACGTACACCGTAGTGGTACGGAACTGCTGATGCAGGGATTTGATTTCTGCACGCAATTCCATGCGTAACTGGGCATCGAGGTTGGAAAGAGGCTCATCGAACAAAAACACTTTCGGATTACGCACCAGCGCACGGCCCATCGCCACGCGCTGACGCTGACCGCCGGACAAATCTTTTGGCAGACGTTTCAGCAGATGATCAATCCCCAGCACTTTCGCGGCCTGTTGTACTTTGGCTTGCTGTTCAGCCTTTGGCACTTTTTTCACCTGCATGTGAAACGCCATATTCTCAGCCACTGTCAGATGCGGGTACAGCGCGTAACTCTGGAACACCATCGCAATATCACGATCCGCAGGGTCAAAATTATTGATCTGCTGTTTATCGAGCAGAATGTCGCCGTCAGACAGTGATTCCAGCCCTGCCAGCAGGCGCAGCAACGTGGATTTTCCGCAACCAGACGGGCCGACCAGTACGGTGAAACTGCCGTCAGGAATGGTCAGATCCAGCGGTTTGAGGACCTGCACTTTGCCATAATGTTTGGCGACTTTTACCAGTTCAACCAGAGCCATTTAGATTTTCTCCACAAGGCCAAAAAGCGATTGCCAGTCAGGATAACGGCGCGGGGAACTGCTGATCGCACAACCGGCGACGCGCACCCCCCATTTCAGTGCCGTGGCAGGCGGCAGGCCATAAATCAGCGCGGATAAAAATCCGGCGTTAAAACTGTCTCCGGCACCGATGGTATCGACCACATCGACCGGTTCAGCGTGCTGATGCAACGTCAGGTTTTTCGCCCATAAACGCGCACCCTCCGGCCCGCATTTCGCGACGCAAAAAGCATTCTCAGCCATCTGCGACAGTAACCTCAGCGCCGCAGGATCCAGCGTTTCAGCGTCCGCCAGTCCGAGTGTTTCGACTTCATTGAGCAGCAGCGCATCGCAGAATGGCAGCCAGTTTGCCGCCTGTTCACGTAACGCGTCGCTCCAGTCTTCCGGCGGCCAGCCACTGTCGACAGCCACCTGATAACCACGCTGTTTCAGCGCTGCCAGCAGTTGCGGATAGTCAGCGTAAAGCGCTGTACACAGCCAGGTGCCGCACAGCAATACCCAGTCACCGGACCGGGCGGTTTGCGGGATTTGTGCCAGTACGTCCTGCATGGATAAACGAACAATATGTCCCTGATTGCTGAAAAACGTGCGCTCGTGATCCGGATGCGTCACGCCAAAGGTCAGCGAGGTTTCGCAATCGTAGGTCGGCCAGAGCGGTGCGCTCTCCGGGAACATAGCCGCCAGCCAGTCGCTGAACTGGTCATTGCCCTGATTCGCCACCAGACGAAAGGGCGCTCCCAGCGCCGAGAGCGCCAGTGCGCAGTTTCCCGCAGAACCGCCTGGGCGTAGTGAGCTGCTTTCGAGCATCGCTTCGGTGCCTTTTTTCGGCCATTCATGCAGCGTGCTCATGATCAAATCCACGTTGATATTGCCCGCCACGTACAGCGTGGCGCGGGTGTCCGGTCGGGTAGTCATTGATGAGGTTTCCCTGATGTTCATAATCAGCCCTTGCTGCCGCCGGCGGTTAACCCGCTGACCAGCGTTTTTTGCAGCCAGAGTGCAATAAAGAGCGGCGGAATGGCCGCAAGAATGCCGACGGCGGCAATCAGCCCGTCATCGGTGGCGCGCCCGGCAGTGAAACCAGCGATGGTTACCGGCAGCGTCTGAGCGTTGATATTGTTGGTAAACAGCAATGCGTAGAAAAACTCATCCCACGCCAGCAGCCAGCCGAACATCGCCGAAGCACCCAGCGCCGGTTTTGCCAGCGGTAATGTGATGCGTAACAACACCTGCCAGTAACGAAGCCCGTCGAGGCGTGATGCCTGTTCGATATCCACCGGCAACGCATCAAACTGGTTTTTCAGCATCCAGGTCAGGAACGGTAAAATCATTGAGCAATACACCAGGATCAGCCCGATATGCGTGTTCAGCAGAGTCAGCTTTTCCAGGATAAAGTACAGCGGCAGCACGAAGGCCACCGGCGGCACCATGTAAATTGCCAGACTGCCAAACAGCCAGCCGTCGCGACCGGGATAACGGGAAAAACTGTAGGCGGCAGGAATGGCCAGCAGCAGGGAAATCACCGTTGCGCCACAGGCGACCAGCAAACTGTTACCGAGCGCGTGTAAGAACAATGCACCGGGCTGACCGGCCTGCAAGGTCAGCAGGCTGGCGTAACGACTGAAATCCCAGTGGCGCGGCAGCCATTCAAGCGGAATACGGGTCAGGTCTTCCGCCGAGCTGACGCTCATCAGGAACATCCATAACAGCGGCGCAATAATCGACACCGCCAGCACCAGTGCGGCGAAATAGCGTAAAACGAGCCGGATTTTCTGTTTCATTCGGCGCTCCCTGAACGACGCTGGCGCAATAACATCACCATATAAATCAGAATAAGCAGGGCGCAGATCAGCGTCATGAGAATGGCGTAAGCCGCGCCGCTGCCTGCACGCAGATAGCTGAATGATTCCTGATAGACAAAGAAACTGACGGTTTTTGTGCTGTCGAGCGGGCCGCCTCGTGTCATGACATAAATGATGTCGAAGATTTTAAACGCATCGATGGTGCGCAGGATAAGCGCCACGGCCAGCGGGGCGGCAATCGCCGGTAAGGTGATTTTACGGAAACGACGGAAAGCTGATGCGCCGTCAAGTCGCGCGGCCTCGAACAAATCTTCCGGAATGGTTTGCAGCGCCGCCAGCACCAGCAGGGTGATCAGCGGATAGTTCTTCCAGATATCAGCGAACATCACGGCATTAATGGCGGAAGACGGGTCACCCAGCCAGCTGCGGTAAGTATCAATCAGCCCGAGCTGGGAAAGCAGGGCGTTGATGCTGCCGTAATCCGGATTGAAATTCAGCCGCCACATCGTCGCGTTGACGATAGTTGGCAGAGCCCATGGCAAAATAACCAGCACGCGCAGGGCGCTTCGTCCCCAAAATTGCTGGTTCAGCAACAGCGCCACCAGCACGCCGATAATGCCTTCAATAATCACTGAAACCACGGTGAAATAGAGTGTGCGCCAGAGTGCAGCGCGAAAATCAGGATCCGTCAGGGCATAGATAAAATTATCACTGCCCACCCAGTTGGGCGCAGAACCGTCACCAATCAGGCCGGCATCGGTAAAACTGAGCCACAGCGTGCGGGCCAGCGGCCAGGCAGTCAGCAGAAACATCATCAGCAGCATGGGTGCCAGAAGCAGCCAGGCCTGACGGCGCTCGCGTTGCGGTAAAGTCAACATAATGAATTTCCGTGGTGTTGGTGCGCCCGTCAGGTCTGAACCTTCAGGGCGTTGTGTTGGCTTTTAAAAACTCAACGTAAACGGTCAGCGGCGGTTGTTGCGGCTTCCATACCGTCTTTTGCCGGGGTTTTACCCTGCAATACCGCCTGAATGTTTTGCTGCAAAATGTTCGACAGACGTGAGTAATCCGCCGTCACAGGACGCGATAACATCACGTTCAGCGAGGTTTTCGCCGCGGCGATCAACTGCTCCTGATCTTTCTGTACAGCCGGATCTTCATAAGAAGATTTCCAGATTGGCAGGCTCAGTTTGGCGTATTTATTTTGTACCGGTTGCGAGGTCATATAGCTGATGTATTCCCACGCCTGATCCGGATGCGCGCTGGCTTTGGCGATGCCCAGACCCATCGAACCGTTAACGCCTGAAGCGCCACCTGCGGCTTCACCCGGCGCCGGGATCACGCCGACGTCACCCGCGACTTTGCTCTGTTTCGGGTCGTTGGCCATGTTGTACATGTACGTCCAGTTCAGTGCGAAAGCGGCATCGCCGTTAGAGAATGACTTACGCACATCTTCTTCCAGATACTCGCGGGAGTTCGGGTTGGTCAGCCCTTTATCCAGCGTCTCTTTCATATAATTGATGGCTTTCATCGCGCCGGAATTGGTGAAATTCAGTTTGCCGTCTTTATAGAAATCGCCCTTAAACGCGGAAACCAGCGTGGTGTAGTCGCACAGCAGCGCTTCGGACTGTGACCAGCTCCAGACCAGCGGATATTTCACGATGCCTTTTTCTTTGAGGATCTCAGACTGCTTCTCAACGTCAGCCCAGGTGGCAGGCGGGGTGGTGATCCCGGCTTTAGCCAGCATGGCTTTGTTGTAATACAGATATTTGGTGTCGAGGATCCACGGCATTCCCCAGCGTTTGTCTTTGTAGGTCACGGTAGAAATCGCGCCGTCAAAAATCTTGTTGCTTTCGTCCGCAGGAATACGCGCCGTCACGTCCTGCAACAGGCCGTATTTGTTGAATTCAGCAGGCCAGATGGCATCGAATAACACCACGTCGTAGCCTTTGTCTCCGGCACCGCGTGCGGCAACGATTTTGTCATGCAGCGCTTCGTAAGGCACAAATTCGAGATTCACTTTGATATCCGGATGCTGCTTAGTGAAATCTGCGGTCATGGCACGGATATCCGCTTCGCTGTACGCCGCCTGCGTCATGAACAGGGCACTGAGCGTGGTGTCCGCCAGCGCATTGACGGAATATCCCAGGGTGAGAGCAGAGAGGGCACACAGGGTGGCCGCAGGGGAAAGTCGTAGGCTCATCGTCATTCTCCGAAACAGGGTTAAGTTTATTAAATCAATTTGATTGCTTTAATCGGCTAAAAAAAATGGGAAGGCATATTTCTGCCAGTCCCTGCGTCCCTGCCGGATTGTGCTACTGGATCTGAAGGTGAATCATAAAAACATTGGAAAGCGAATAGTGACTGGCGATTATTATTAACATGGCAATAACATTCAAAGCTGTGATGGCACCGTCATATTCATATTCTGTTATTTATAAAATCAATTTGATTGCTGTAATCAGTGACAGCATACTGCCCGCAGGTCTCCTGTGGGGTACAAGCCGTGATAACAACTTCTGGCACCAATCTTGAGCACGCCCGTGCTCACAATCGTCGGGTGGTGATTGAAGCCATTCGCCTTAACGGTGAACTCACCCGTGCCGAAATTGCCCGGCTGACGTCACTGACTCCGCAAACCGTTTCTAACATCGCTACCGAACTCGAGCAGGCGGGGATTTTGTCATCCCACCTGCCGCGCCGTGCGGGAGGGCGTGGTCAACCAGCAACGCCACTGACACTCAATCCTGACAGCGCCTATTCTATCGGCATCCATCTTGATCATCAGTCGCTGCTGATTGTGCTGGTGGATCTGACGGGAACCGTCCGCTTTCGCAAACTGATCCATGTACAGAAACCTCAGCCAGAGCCCACGCTGGCTCTTATCGATCAGGTTCTGCAAGAAATGCGCCAACAGGTGAAAATTGACTGGCGAAAAATCCTGGGTATGGGTGTGGTGATGCCGGGGCCGTTTGGCGTAGAAGGGATTTCGTCACAGGGGCCGACCACACTGCACGGCTGGGATCACATTGATATTGAAGCCCGTTTAAGCGCCGCGACCGGCTGGCCGGTGACGCTGGAAAACGATGCCACCGTCGCCGCCATTGGTGAGCGTTTTCACGGTGTGGCTAAGCAATTATCGTCGTTTGTGTATCTGTATATCGGCACCGGACTCGGCGCAGGTATCTTCACCGACGGGCGGATTTACACCGGTCATGCACACAATGCGGGCGAGGTCGGCCACATAGTGGTGCAACCGGGCGGTCGGGAATGCTATTGCGGCAACAAAGGTTGTCTGGAACGCTATGTTTCTTTGCAGGCCGCGTACGAAGCCTGCGGTCTGGATCCGATGTCTGCGATGCCGGAAGACCTGCTTAAAGTGGACGAAAAGCTGTTTGATCAATGGCTGGATACCGCTGCCGAACCGGCGTTGCAGGCCATCAATATTATGGAATGCGTGTTCGATGCGCAGAGCGTGGTTATCGGCGGAACGATGCCTAAGCCTCTGGTGGAGAAGCTGATCCGGCGTCTGACACCACTCTACAGTTCGGTCCGCAGCCGCTACGCACAAAGTGCCCGCATCCGTCTCGGCATGTCCGGCAGTGACACGGCAGCATTGGGAGCGGCGGCACTGCCGATCTTCGACGAATTCAATCCGCAATATGAGGTGTTACTGAAGTAGAGTTTCCTCTAACCCTAAAAAACATCCACACGGTCTGACCGATCGGTCAGATTTGGCATACGCTTTGCACATGTTCTGTTATCAATCATGAACGTGAATGTTGCAGAGAAGGTAAATGCCATGAGTCAGATCATCACCCGCGCTGTACGCGGCAATTTCTTCGATATCCGCGAGCCGGTGTTGCGGCCGGAAGATTTTGAAGCGCAGGTGCGCTATATCGAAGACGGCCTGATGTTGCTCAGCGGCGGTCACATCGTCTGGCTGGGCAGCTGGCAGGAGGGTGAAGGCAGGCTGGCGCTGGCACAAAAAACCGCAGGCCTGGAAATCGATGATTATCGCGACAAACTGATCGTGCCAGGTTTTGTCGATACGCATATCCACTATCCGCAAACTGAAATGATCGGCGCTTACGGCGAGCAACTGCTTGAGTGGCTGACCCGATATACCTTCCCGACCGAACAGCAATATCACTGCGCGGATTATTCAAAGCGCATGTCGAAATTCTTCCTCGATCAGCTTTTACTCAACGGCACCACCACGGCGCTGGTGTTTGGCACCGTGCATCCGCAGTCGGTCGACGCACTGTTTAAAGAGGCATCCGACATCAATATGCGCCTGGTGGCAGGCAAAGTGATGATGGACAAAAACGCCCCAGATGCCTTGCTGGAAACCCCTGAAGAAAGCGAGCGTGATACGCGCGAATTGATTGCGCGCTGGCACAACCGTCAGCGCCTGAGCTACGCGCTGACGCCGCGTTTTGCGCCGACTTCTTCGCCGGAGCTGTTGCAAAAAGTTCGACTGCTGAAACAAGAATTCCCCGATGTCTACATGCATACCCATCTGAGCGAAAACGTTGCCGAGCTGTCGTGGGTGAAAGAGATGCACCCGGAACATCAGCATTATCTCGACGTTTATCATCAGTACGGTCTGACCGGCGAACGCTGTGTGTTTGCGCACTGTCTGCATCTGGATGACAGCGAATGGGATTGCCTGCACGACACCGATTCGGCTATTGCTTTTTGTCCAACGTCCAACCTGTTTCTGGGCAGCGGCCTGTTTAATTTGCAGAAATCCTGGCAGAAGCAGGTGCGCGTCGGGATGGGCACGGACGTCGGTGCGGGTACCACATTCAATATGCTGGAAACACTGTCGGAAGCTTATAAAGTCGGACAACTTCAGCGCTATCGTTTATCCGCCTTCGAAGCCTTCTATCACGCCACACTCGGCGGCGCGCGGGCACTGCATCTCGACGACAAGATTGGCAATTTCAACGCCGGTAAAGAGGCCGATTTCGTAGTGCTCGAACCGGGTGTCAGTGCATTACAAAAATTGCGCGCCTCCAACAGCAAAACGCTGGCCGAAAAGCTGTTTGTGCTGATGACGCTGGGTGACGACCGCAATGTTTACTGCACGTATGTCGATGGCGAACAGGTCTATGCGCGGAATGCTTTGCAGGGGGAATGTTGCGCATGATGAACAACGAAACCGGTGGCAAAGTCCGTGTTGCACGCGAGCGCACGCTGGAAAATATCCACGCTGCCGCGATTGCGGAATTCAGTGAAAAGGGCTTTCAGGGCGCGACGACCCAGGCCATTGCCCGGCGTGCGGGGATCAAAAAAGCCCAGCTGCACTATTACATCGCCGGGAAAGAAGAGTTGTACGAAGAACTCTTGCAGAAAGTACTGAAAGTCTGGGGCGACATCATCCAGTTTGACCCGTCGCTCAGCGAGCCGCAAGCGGTGCTGAGTCGCTATATCCGTAACAAACTCAATTTCAGTTTTGACCAGCCGGAACTGTCGCGCATTTTCACCAGCGAAGTGCTTGGAGGCGGTCATTATCTTCACAAATACTGGCCGCAGGCCACGCAGAATATCACCGGCAAAGAGAACCTGATCCATCAGTGGATTGAACAGGGCAAAATCCGCGCGCTGGATGCCCGTCTTTTCATCATGCATATCTGGGCAGTGACGCAGTATTACGCCGATTTTGCGGTTCAGGTGAAGCATATGTACGGCAATTTTGAAGGCGATGAACAGGCGCGTGAACACATTATCGATGAAGTGACGACACTGATTCTGAACGGCTGTAAAGCCTTTGCTCCTCCCCCTGCGAAGGGGGAGGACGGGAGGGGGTATTAAGGGCTGACACCCGGTCAAAGCACACATCAACGCTTTGATTTTGCTTTGAAACCCCACCCCGACCCTCCCCTTCGCAGGGGAGGGAGCAAACCAGTGATTTTGAAGGATATGATCATGATCCAATTTCTGATGAACGGCAGGATCCACACGGAAAATCTGCCCGCTGACACGACGGTATTACAATATCTGCGCCGCGATGCAGGGCGTTGCGGTACCAAAGAAGGGTGTGCTTCCGGTGATTGCGGCGCCTGTACGGTGGTGCTGGCTGAACCGCAAGGTGATGCGTTGTCCTACCGGACCGTCAATGCCTGTCTGACATTTATGCCCGCGGTGCATGGTAAACAACTGATCACCGTGGAAGATCTCAAACACCGTGGCGAACTGCATCACGTGCAGCAGGCGATGGTGGATAACCATGCCTCACAGTGCGGTTTCTGCACGCCGGGGTTTGTGATGTCTCTGTTTGCACTGGAAAAACAGCAGCAAAGTTTCAGCGTCGCACAGACTCAGCACGCGCTTTCCGGCAATCTTTGTCGCTGTACCGGTTACCGGCCGATCATGGATGCGGCGAAAGCCATTTGCGACGCGCCGCAACCGGATCAGTTTGATGCCGATGCCCGGCTAACGCTGGACAAACTCCGTGCGATTTCAGCCACCGGAGAACCGGTCAGTATCGATGAACTGGCCGACCGTTATTTTGCTCAACCTGATGCCCGACTGGTGGCCGGGGGGACGGATCTGGCGCTGGAGGTCACTCAACGCTATCAGCGTCTGCCTGAACTGATTTCGCTGAGCCATATTCCCGAACTCAAAGTTATTACGCTGACCGGTCAGACTATTCACATTGGTGCGGCGGCATCGCTGAGCGACTGTATGCCGGTCTTATACGATGAATTCCCTGAATTCGGCGAGTTGCTGGAACGCTTTGCCTCACAGCAAATCCGTAATCAGGGCACCTTTGGGGGCAATATTGCCAACGGTTCGCCCATTGGTGACGGCGGACCGGTGCTGCTGGCGCTGGGTGCTTCGTTGTTATTGCGGCGGGGCGCGGAACAACGTGAATTGCCGCTCGATAAGTTTTTCCTCGGTTATCGCAAAACGGCGTTACAGCCCGGCGAATTTATCGAACAAATTCGTATCCCGCGCAACTCTGGCGTGGCGCGTCAGTTGCGGATTTATAAAGTGTCGAAACGGCTGGAGGATGATATTTCGGCCGTCTGTGCGGCTTTACACATCGAAGTGCAAAAAGGCGTGGTGATACATGCCCGCGTGGCGTTCGGCGGCATGGCGGAAGTGGCGAAGCGCGCTATTTCCTGCGAGGCACAACTGCTCGGTCAACCCTGGCAGACGGCGACTATCGAGCGTGCCTGTCAGGCGCTGGAGCTGGATTACACGCCTATCAGCGATTTCCGTGCCAGTCGCGAATACCGTATGCAGGTGGCGAAAAACCTGCTGCGCCGCTGTCATATCGAAATGACTTCTCCTGAAACCCTGATGCGGGTAACTCACTATGTCTGAATCTAAACCGGCTCTTTCGCAACAGGAATTGGAGACGCTGTTCCGCTCAGGATTGCAGAGCGGCGTCGGCAAAAGCCAGAAGCATGAAAGCGCGGATAAACACGTCAGCGGCGAAGCAGTGTATGTCGATGACCGGTTGGAATTCCCTCATCAGCTGCATCTGGTGCCGCTGCTCAGCCCGCATGCGCACGCCGACATTTTGCATATCGATACCGAACCTTGTTACGCCGTGCCCGGTGTGGTGCGGGTGATGACCGCCGAAGATGTACCAGGGGATCCGGACATTGCGCCGCTTACTTTTGGTGATCCGCTGATGGCGCAGGGCATCGTGCATTATGTCGGCCAGATTGTGCTGGTGGTGGCAGCAACCTCAATGGAGGCCGCCCGTGCCGCAGTCGCGCGGGCGAAAGTGGAATATCAGCCGCGAGACGCCGTACTGACCGTGAAACAGGCGCTGGCGCTGGAACATTACGTGGAGGAGCCGCATCAGCATAAACGCGGGGACGCTGAAATGGCGCTGGCCTGCGCGCCTCACCGTTTGCAAGGTGAACTGGAAATAGGCGGCCAGGAGCATTTTTATCTCGAAACGCAGATTGCTTCGGTGATGCCTGGTGAAGACGGTGCGATGCTGGTGTACAGCTCGACACAACATCCGACCGAAGTGCAAAAGCTGGTGGCCTCGGTGCTTGATTTGCCGATGCACAAAGTGGTGGTTGATATGCGTCGCATGGGCGGTGGTTTTGGTGGCAAAGAGACGCAGGCGGCGGGGACGGCGTGCCTTGCGGCGCTGGCGGCGCATCTGACCGGACGTCCGGCGAAAATGCGTCTGACGCGTCAGGATGACATGCTGATCACCGGTAAACGTCATCCGTTCCACGTCAGTTATGACGTCGGGTTTACTGATGAGGGCGTCATTCACGGCATTGACATTAAACTGGCGGCTAACTGCGGTTATTCGCTGGATCTCTCCGGTTCTATTGTCGATCGCGCGATGTTTCATTCTGATAACGCCTATTACCTCGGCGATGCGCTGATCACCGGTTATCGCTGCAAAACCAATATGGCGTCGAATACCGCTTATCGCGGATTTGGCGGGCCGCAGGGTATTGTGGCGATTGAGCACATTGTCGATCACATCGCCCGTGAACTGGGGCTGGATCCGCTGTCCGTGCGTAAAAATAATTACTATGGTCAGGAAAGCCGCAACGTTACCCATTATCACCAGCCGGTCGGGCAAAACTTGTTGCATGAGATGACGGCGCAACTGGAAAAGAGTGCAGACTATACGGCAAGACGTGACGCTGTCACAGAATTTAACCGCCACAACCGTTATCTGAAAAAAGGTCTGGCGCTGACGCCGGTAAAATTTGGTATTTCATTTACCGCCAGTTTCCTCAATCAGGCCGGCGCGCTGGTACTGGTGTATACCGACGGCAGTATTCAGCTCAACCACGGCGGCACCGAAATGGGACAGGGGCTGAACACCAAAGTTGCGCAGGTAGTAGCCGAGGTGTTTCAGGTCGATATCAGCCGTATTCAGATCACCGCCACTGATACCGGCAAAGTGCCTAATACGTCGCCAACCGCAGCGTCATCCGGCGCTGACCTGAATGGTAAGGCCGCGCAAAATGCGGCGGAAATTATCAAAGGGCGCATGGTTGAGATGCTGATGCGTGTGCATGATGCGCAGGAAACGGACATCACTTTCAGTAACGGTCAGGTGCGGGTTAACGATCAGTATTTCAGTTTTGAACAGGTTGCCACCCAGTGCTGGCTGAATCAGGTGCCGCTCTCCAGCACCGGCTATTACAAAACGCCGAAGATTTTTTACGACCGCAGCAAAGCCGCCGGACATCCTTTCTATTATTTCTCCTACGGCGCAGCCTGCGCGGAAGTGCTGGTCGATACGCTGACCGGAGAATACAAACTGCTCAGGGCGGATATCCTGCATGACGTTGGCGATTCGCTCAATCCGGCGATTGATATCGGTCAGGTGGAAGGCGGGTTTGTGCAGGGCATGGGCTGGCTGACGACGGAAGAACTGGTGTGGAACGACAAAGGGCGGTTAATGACCAGTGGTCCGGCAGCCTACAAAATTCCGGCTATTGGTGATATCCCGCAAGATCTGCGGGTGAAACTGGTGGAAAACCGCAAGAACCCGGAAGACACGGTTTTCCATTCCAAAGCCGTCGGTGAACCGCCGTTTATGCTCGGGATTTCGGTCTGGTGTGCAATTAAAGACGCCGTTGCCAGTCTTGCTGATTACCGCGTGCATCCGCATATCGATGCGCCCGCCACGCCCGAAAGAGTGCTTAATGGCGTGAATCAGTTACATTTTTCAGGTGACGTTGTCACTTTTGATTCTGCCGAACGCGTCAACGTTACCGGCTAACGGAGGTTTTCATGCGTACTGATGACTGGATAACCCGTCTGCATGATTTGCAACGGCGTGGCGAGCCGTGTGTGGTGGCGACGCTGGTCGAGAATCAGGGCTCCACGCCACGTGATGCTGGCAGTAAAATGTTGATCACCGCTGACCAGATATTTTATACGCTTGGCGGCGGTAATCTGGAATTTCAGGTGACCAGCATTGCCCGTGAAATGCTTGCATCTGGAGCGAAAATCTCCCGTTTCGAACACTTTTCCTTAGGAGCCCGCCTCGGGCAATGTTGCGGCGGCATGGCGTCGGTGTTGCTCGAACCGCTCGGGCAACCGCAGCCGCACGTGGTGGTCTATGGCGCGGGGCATGTCGGACGGGCACTGGTGAATATTCTCAGCACGTTGCCGTGCCGTATTACCTGGGTAGATGCCCGTGCCAGTGAATTTCCCGTGGTAGTGGATCCACAAATTACCTGCATCGTCGATGAAGAACCTGAAGGTACCGTGGCGCAGATGCCCGCTGGCAGTTATTTCATGGTGCTGACGCACGACCATCAGCTGGATTTCGCCCTGAGCGAGCGGATCCTCAAACGTGGAGATTTCCGCTATTTCGGACTGATTGGCTCGGAGACTAAGCGTAAACGCTTTGACTACCGGTTATCGGGGAAAGGGATTTCGGATGAGCAGCTGGCGAGAATGCGCTGCCCGGTCGGGCTGCCTGATGTACGCGGCAAACTCCCCGCAGAAATCGCCATAGCCATTGCCGGAGAGTTTATTGCCGCGTATGGCGCGCACAGTCAGGTGGTCAGCTGAGTTTTTTGAACTCGAAGGTGCCGCCGAGTGCGACGGCGTAACGGCTGATGGTGGTCAGAGTTGGGGACGCGACACCGTTTTCCAGGCGACTAATCTTCGCCACCGGTTCATAAAACAGTCACAAAACCGCAGTAATTTGTTTCCTCATCGAACAGGCCATTGGCGCACTGAGGAAACCTCCGACGCATGTCTGCTATCCAGATCTCCCACCTGAGCAAATCCTTCACCACCCAGCCGGTGTTAAATGATGTTTCGTTGAATATCCGGCACGGCGAGTTCGTGGCCGTGCTCGGGCCTTCCGGCTGCGGAAAAACGACTTTACTGCGCACTATTGCCGGTTTTGAGCCGGTCAGCAGCGGTACGATCACCGTGGGAGATCGTCTGTTTTCATCATCTGACTTTCATGTGGCGCCGGAGAAACGTGACCTGGGCATCGTGTTTCAGAATTACGCGCTGTGGCCGCACATGTCTGTTGAGGAGAACGTGGCGTACAGCCTGAAAGTGGCGGGAATGGATCGTAATGAACGCAGCACCAGAACGCAGGATGCGCTGGCGCTGGTCGGTTTAGGTGATTATGCGACGCGTCGTCCTGCGGATCTGTCCGGTGGTCAGCGGCAGCGTGTGGCACTCGCGCGTTGCCTGGTGACACGCCCCGGTGTGGTGCTGCTGGATGAGCCGCTGGCGAATCTCGATGTGCATTTGCGTGCAGCGATGGAGGAGGAGTTCAGCCGTTTTCATCAGCATACCGGCGCGACGTTGCTGTATATCACGCACGATCAGCAGGAAGCGATGGCGATTGCTGACCGCGTCGTGGTGATGAATGAAGGTAAGGTCATGCAGTTCGCGACACCGCAAACGTTATACCGGGAACCGGCTAACGCCATGGTTGCGTCCTTTATCGACGACGGTCGCGTTATTCCGGCACAGAACATCCTGCCAACAGAAAGTGGCAGTGCTCTGGCTGAGATTCTGGGGAGGCGAGTCCGCTTGCGGGCATCACCTGACCAGACTCCGGTTGTCAGCGCACAAGTTTGTGTTCACGCCGATGATTTACGCTTTGCTCAGGCCGGTGAACAGGGTATCGCTGCCCGTATCACCCGGGTGATTTATCGCGGGGGATATCATCAGTATGACGTTGAACCTTTAAGCGCCCCCGAACTTCGGCTTTCACTGCATTCATCTGCCGGCAGACTTTGGTGTATTGGTGACAATGTCACTTTTGTCATCACTGACGGCTGGATCATTCCTCAGTAATTTTCATTTCTTAAGCACAGGGCTACGAACATGTTTAATAAAATAAAACTTACGTCTTCCGCTTTGACTTTGGCAGTGGTGCTGTCAGCTCCGGCATACGCCGCAGATGCTGCTTCAGGCAAACTGGTGGTTTATACCTCGCAGGCACCTGAAATCGCGCAACAGACCATCGATGCCTTTAAGGCGTCATATCCGAATGTACAGGTGGAATGGACGCGTAATGGCACCACGCAGTTAATGAATGTGTTGCAGACGGAAATGATGGCCGGTGATGTGAAAGCTGATGTGCTGCTGGTCGCGGATTCCATCAATCTGGGTGCGCTGAAAAAAGACGGCAAGCTGATGGCTTATGCCGATGCACCGGTGGGGAATATCAGCCCGAATTTCTATGACAAAGATAAAACATGGTTTGGCACCAAAATCATTGCCACGGTCATTGCCTATAACACTAAAAATGCCAAACCCGCAGACAGCTGGATGGCGCTGACCGATCCACAAAACAAAGGTCAGGTGGCAGTGCCAAGTCCTCTGTATTCCGGGGCGGCGTTATATCATCTGCATACGGCGATTAATACGCCTGATATTGGCTGGGCGTTCTATCAGAAACTGGCGGCAAACGGTATTACACCGGAAGGGGGTAATGGTCCAGCGCTGAAGGCGGTCGCCAGCGGAATGGCGAAATACGGTGTGATCACTGACGCCGATATTATCCGTGCCAAAAAACAGGGCTCACCGATAGATCTGGTTTATCCGAAAGAAGGGGCTTCTTTCGTGACGGAACCGGTCGCGATACTGTCCGGAGCGCATAACGTGCCGGCAGCAAAAGCGTTTGTCGATTTCATGCTGTCGCCACAGGGTCAGCAACTCGTGGCGAAGCAGGGCAACCGTCCGATTGATGCCGGCGTTGCGGCGCCGGAAGGATTTGCTCCGATGGATTCGTTCAAACTGCTGACCCTCGATTCAGATAAAGCAGTCGCAGACGACAAAGAAGTCCGCGCAAAATTCACTGAAATCTTTGGTGGCTGACAGCACAAAGGGCAGATAAATGAGCGTGATGAGTGAAATCCAGCGCCGGGTAACCCCTTCGCGTCGTGGGTGGCCGGGCAGTGAGAAAGTGGTGCTCTGGGGACTGACGCTGTTGATAGGCATATTATCGATAGCGCCTCTCACACGGCTGGTATGGGCGGCAATTGCCCCCGATGGCGTGCCGGACGTCACACGATTTATGCATCTGCTGGGTACCCGCAAAGTGGTGTCCGCCACGGTGAATACGCTGACGATTGCCATTATCTCAACACTTCTGGCGATGTTGCTGGGTACGGTGGCGGCGCTGCTGATTGCGCTGACCAATCTGCGCGGTAAGCAGGCATGGGTATTTACCTTTATTCTGCCACTGATGATCCCGCCGCAGGTTACGGCACTGGCGTGGGTGCAGGCACTTTCACCGTCGAGCCCGGTTTTGCAATTCCTGGGGCTCAGTTTACCCGCCGGTTCACCTTCACCGTTGTATTCGCTGACCGGCATTATCGTTTTGCTGGGGCTGCATAACGCGCCGCTGGTGTTTCTTATGGTGCGTGCAGGATTACGCAGGCTTCCGGCTGAACTGGTGGAAGCGGCACGCAGCGGCGGAGCTAAACCCTGGCGGGTGCTGTTTACAGTGATTTTGCCGCTGGTACGTCCGGCCATTTTTGCGGGTGCGGCACTCTCTTTTGTCACCTCCGCGGGCAATTTTGGTATTCAGGCGATGCTCGGTATTCCGGGGCGGATCCCGACGCTTATCACGCTGGTTTATCAGCAGCTCAACAGCGTGGGCGCATCGGCTCTGGCGGATATGGCCGTGCTTTCATTGCTGATTGCCGCGATTACGCTGGCCGGACTGATGTTCAGCCGCTGGCTGGGCGGCCGACAGGATGTGCGGGTCACCGGTACGCCGCGGGCGTTGCATCAGACACTCGGTCGCTGGCGTTTGCCGGTTGAGGTAGCCGTGTGGGGATGGATGGTGCTGACGCTCATACTGCCAATGTCCGCGTTGCTGACCACCTCGCTGACAACCGGCTTTGGTCAGGCGCTGACGGTACAAAGCCTGACGCTGAGCAATTACGCTAATGCGTTGTTTGGCTATCCGGCTATACGACACGCATTTATCACCAGTCTGGGGCTGACCGTGATGACCGCGCTGATACTGACCCTTGTTTCGCTGTTTCTGGCCTATTTTCTCAGCTGGCAACGTACGCGTCTGGTGCGGATTTTGCAGCTGTCCACCGAACTGGCGTACGCATTGCCGGGGATTGTCACGGGCATTGCGGCGATCCTGTTTTTCCTCAGGCCATTGCCGCTGCTGCACATCAGCCTTTACGGCACCGTCTGGATCATTCTGGCGGCATATCTTTCGAATTTCATGGCGCTGGTGCTGCGCCCGACACTGGCCGGATTCGCCCAGATCGAACGCTCGCTGGATGAAGCCGCGCAAATCTTTGGTGCGGGATTCCTGCGAAGAATGCGCGATATTCTGATGCCGCTGGCCGCGCCTTCGGCGATGGCCGGAACTATTCTGGTCTTCCTGACCGCACTCAATGAAATTCAGGTGTCGATTTTGCTGGTGACGTCCGGCACTCAAACCCTCGGGCCGATGATTGTCTTTCTGGATGAAGGCGGTTCATCAACCCTGGCCGCTGCAGTGGGATGTCTGATGATTGTCGTCGTGCTGGGAATTATGCTGCTCGCCTCGCTGTTCGCGCGTCGTCTTCCTGAAGGCGTCTTGCCTTGGCGGATATGAATGAAAAAGCCTGCTGCATAAACTCGCATCAGGCTTTTTTTTAACAGTTATCGTTTTTAGCAGATAGCGGTTTACAGCGTTTTAAGCGGCTCACTGCGTTTCCAGAAAGCAATGGCAGAACCCAGGCACAACAGGTAACCCATCATTTCGGTGCCTTCTTCGACAATATTTTTCACTTCCCGGACATAGTCGCCCTGCATCACGGCTTTCCAGATAAGGTTCATTCCGAAGACGCGGGAAAAGACCAGGATCAGCACCAGACCGCAAACCATATAATGGCAGGCCGGATGGGCCAGAAAAGCGGACAATCCGCGCAGGCTGGTTTTCGGTGTGATACATGCCCAGACAATACAATAGACCGCGATCAGGCTGGCAAAATAGACCCATGAACCGTAGTGGATCTGATCAAATAAGGCGTCGAGTTCGCGGATAAGCATACAGAAGAAGAACCCGCCAATCAGGATCATGCCGCCGCGCAAGGCCGGATGTTTTTTGGCCTGCAGGAAAAACAGTGCGCTGATGGCCAGCAGTGTCAGTTCCTGCAGGATTTCAGTGGCGGAAATTTCCTGCACACCGTCTTTGAATACAGCCACATCCAGCCAGATGACCAATGCAGTGAAGACGGCTCCCAGTGCTAATACGATAAAATTGAGTAAATGTTTCAAAAGTGTGTGTTTCATTATTGTCCTGTTTTCAATACGTTGGTGCGCTTACTTTACATGTTCTGAACATTTATCTGCATAGCGTGAGGTACAGCAAGGATACGGAAGGTCATCGCGGGGATATTGGGAATGTGTGCTGGAATGATAATTACTATGAATGTTAAGTGCTATTTCCTAGGATTTTTTGCATGATTTGGGACTGCACGTCATTTACTAATGACGAAAGCAAACGGTTGATGTTAGCGTGCAGGGAAACTGCCAGAAAGAGGCCATTTAGCATTCCATGAGTAATCCAACTACAACCGCCAAGCAGCTGGAAGTTCAGCGCATTGTCGACGTTTTATCAAAAGCCATCGCCCAGCAACGCCTGCGTCCCGGCACACGTCTGGTCGAATCTCAACTCGTTGAGGCACTCAGCGCTAACCGCAATCATGTTCAGGTGGCGTTACAACGTCTGGCTTTACAGCGTATTGTCACCATCGAACCTAACCGCGGCGCGATGGTGGCTCAGCCCACGGCGAAAGAGGCGCGCGAAGTCTTTATTGCCCGCCGTGCTATTGAACGCGCCATTGTGGAATGCATCGGACAGGATGTTATTCGTCGTCATCGTCAGCGGATCACTGCCCATTTGCGCGGTGAGCGAGAAGCGGTATCGTCTGAAGACCGCCGTGCCGTCGTGCGGGAATTAAGTGAGTTCCATCTGATACTGGGCGAAATTTCAGGTAACGATGTGCTCAGTGAAATTCTGTCGAATCTGATGGTGCGCAGCTCCCTGATTGTCGCGCTGTATCAGCGTAATGAAGTTCCTTCATGCCAGTGTGATGAGCATCAGGCGATCATTGATGCGCTGGAAGCCGGTGACAACACACTGGCGGCAGAAATCATGCAGGAACATCTCGACGATCTGGAAGGGGTGTTGGATCTTGACGATGAGGCAGCCGGGGAAGTGAATTTGCGTCAGGCGTTATCGGATTTATAACGCCGTAAAGGCAGAGTGCCCGTCAGTGAAATCGCTGACGGGCAAGAAAATATTATGATGATTGCAAATCGCGCAGTTGAGCACGGTCATTGTAGAAACGTTTATAAGACAGATAACCGGCAATAATTGTCGATAAACTGGCGGTCGCCAGCAGCATAAATGTCACCATAATCTGATACTTGATCGCTTTCACCGGATCGATACCCGCAAAAATCAGCCCTGACATCATCCCCGGTAAACTCACAATCCCCACCGTTTTGGCGGCATCGACCGTCGGGATCATCGCAGCACGAATACTGTCACGGATAATCTGCCCTGAAGCCATTTTTACCGGTGCACCCAGACTCAGCATCTCGAGGATTTTTTGCTGATTATCGAGAAAGCGCTGATTCAGATTGCTGTAACACAACCCTACCGCCACCATCGCGTTACCGGCAATCATTCCTGAAATCGGGATAACCTGCATGGGCAGAAACTCAATCGAGCCGCTCAGGATCAGAATGGACAGGGTCAGCGCGGTGCCAGTCGTGATCGCGATAAACGAAATAATAAAACCGTTATCAATGTTGCGGCTGCGTTTTTTGGCGTTCAGTGCGGCATTCACG
This sequence comes from Rahnella variigena, assembly GCF_003610915.1. Taxonomy (NCBI): domain Bacteria; kingdom Pseudomonadati; phylum Pseudomonadota; class Gammaproteobacteria; order Enterobacterales; family Yersiniaceae; genus Rahnella; species Rahnella variigena. The sequence continues at coordinate 3,134,387 of NZ_NSDJ01000001.1, read as the reverse complement.
CAGATGAACAAAACCATCAGTACCGTTAACAGACTGTTATTGATATCGAAAATGTATTTGAGCACATAGCCGACAATCACTAACTGCACGACGGCGCGGGCGACGCTCCAGATAATGTCTTTTTCGAGACCGAGTTTTTCTTTTTTGCTGACCAGCAGGGCGACGACCACAAGGATCAGTGCGAGAGCCAGCGACTGGTTAGTAATATTATGCTGATTCATGAGCCGCGCTTCCTTGTGAATGACGGGTCAAAGTGACGACATGTTTCGCGTGGCGGATTTCATTCTGATCATGGCTTACCCACAATACGGCGATCCGCTCTTTGTCAGCCAGATCCGCGATGATCTCGTTGATGTTTTTCTTATTTTCTTCATCGAGTGCGCTGGTGATCTCATCAAGCAGCAATACGTCCGGCATAAATTGCAGATTACGCAGCAGGGCGACACGCTGCTTTTCTCCGCCGGAAAGCTCCTGTGTTCGCTTGGTCAGCATATCCTCCGATATATTCACCCGTTTCAGCCAGTCGCGAAGTTGCGCGTCATCAGGCTTTTTATTGCGGATCTGATAAGGCAGGGCGAGGTTGTCATACACTGTTTCGCCAAACAGCGATGGTGTCTGGAAGCAATAGGACACCCGCTGGCGGTAGGTTTCGGGCTTAATTTGCGCGATATCTTCACCTTTAAACCAGAGCTTCCCGCCGGTCGGCGTTTGCAACGCAGCAACGATCTTCAGCAACGTACTTTTACCGCTGCCCGAAGGGCCGGTCAGTAAGGTGAATTCACCCGGATTGAGGGTGAGGGAAACAGGTTCAAGAAGCGGAATATTGTTGAGTGTAAAAGAGACGTCTTGCAGACGAAGGAGGTCAGTAGGAGTGGTCACGCCTGAAAATCCTATGGTAAAAAATTGATTGTGTGAATCATATCACTCTTTTACCGGATAAAACGCAGGGGGTTGTAGGCTTATGACGCATAAAAAAAGCCCGTTTTTCAACGGGCTTTGATCAGTTCCAGTAATATGAGCTCTGTCGTTACAGATTACTGAGCCGGAACGGGTGCTACCGGGGTTTCCTGCTCAGGCGTCGGGGCTGGCGCTGCTGGCCCACCCAGAATACCGAACAGCCCGGCGAATTCCTGCAACGTCATTTTCTGGCCATTCAGGTCAACCTGATTGTCAGCGTAATGGAAACTGCTGGTGATAGTGTCGTCTTTCACTGTGGTCAGTTTAAACATCTGACCCATCGCCGCCAGCCCCTGAACCTGCTGCTGAGCCAGTTTAGTGGCGTCGTCAGCATTATAGCCTTCGATCTGCGCAACCTGAGTGGTCACCTGAGTCGCCATTGGCAGAGGGATCGTCAGTTTGGCGTCCACTTTATTCACCAGCTGAGACAGCATCTGATCTTGCGTTTGTGCCGGGGTGGCAGCCGGGTCTTTCAGATCCAGCAGCAGATTGAAGCTGCTTTCGCCTTTGCTGTTTTTCCAGCTCAGCGGAGCAATGCTGATGGTCGGATTACCCTTAAGCAGTAACGGCAGATTTGCCAGCAGTAAATCCGCGGCCTGCTGCTGATAAGCCGCAGGATCCAGTTCACCTTGCTTCATCAGCAACTCACGTGACTGCTGATTGTAGTTGTCGGCAAACTGTTTCAGGGCTGCGCCATCAAGCTTATCCAGCTTCAGGGTCAGTTTTGCAGAACCGAAATCCTGACCCTGAACTTTCAGTGCATCGATGGTGTAATCTTGCTGTCCGCCAATGTTATTGCCGTTTTCTGAGAATTTGCTGACCAGCTTGAAGTTGTCCAGAGAACCGGCGTCTTTGCCATCAACGTTCACCAGGATCTGCTTCACGGTCAGGTTCTGATCGCCCACGCCCACCTGGAATTTACCCTGACGGGTATCACTGTCCATGCTAAAACCTGCCAGAGTTACTTTCTCTAGTTGCCCCCACTGGTTTTTAGACGTCAGCGCGATGCTGTCGGTATTAGCATCGAGCTTCATGGCGGTCAGGTCTTTATCAACATCCACATTGATGGTACCGCCGGAGAAGGCCAGCTGGCTTTCGTCTTTCTGGTACGTCAGAGGAATGATGTCAATCGCCGATGCACTCGCGCCACTATAAGAAACGCGGGTATCGACGGTAACCAGGGATTTCCCTTTGGTCACATCAAACAAGCCTTTAACGGTCGGCGTGTTTTGCAGTTCGGAATGAACAGAGGCCATGCTTGGGATCAGGTTGAATTTTTTCAACTGAGCGGCAGGGAACGGACCGTGGTCGATGGTTTCGATAAAGGCAATTTCGTCACCAGTTTTCAGCACACTGCTGCCTGCGGTGGCAGCGGCAGCATCCGGACGCAGAACGATGCGCATTTTGCTGCTGAACAATCCGCGCTGGTAATCTTCATAGCTGACTTTGAGACCGGCTTTCGGATAAGCGCTTTGCAGCTGGCTGTTGGCATTGGCGACCTGCTCGTCCATATGCTGCTCAATCAGTTTTCCCGTGTACCAGGAGACGCCTGTCCAGGCCGCGCCAAGGACTACAATGACGCTTACAGCGACTAGTGACTTCTTCATATCTCTGTTTATCCTTATGAAATATCCCGAAAATAAAAAACGCCTTACGGCGTTATTAGTCTTCAGAGTGTAGCTGAATCAGCAAAAAAATCATCAAAATGGGGCAGTTAGCCCCATTTTGTTTAGGCTTCAGATCATTTCACCAGCGTATTGAACACCCGTGCAATGCGACCGTTACCGCTGACCGTGACCGGAGACTCACCGGCAGACAAGAAACATGATTCGCCAGGGCTGAGCACCAGCGTTTCATCATTTTTTGCCAGAACGCTCTGGCCTTCAATACAGAAGACAATAGCAGCGCTATCCTGTGCCAGCGTTTGCGGTTCTGCAGCAAGGCTGTGAATTGAAAATGCAAAATCTTCGACAGGGATCGGGAAGTTGAGTTCTGCGCCTTTTACGACCGGCGTAGTGAGTAATTCAGCGGCCGGTTTCGCATTGAATTTCAGGTTGGCCAGTAATTCAGGAATATCGATGTATTTTGGCGTCAGACCGGCGCGCAGCACGTTATCGGAATTCGCCATCACTTCCAGTGAAACGCCTTTCAGGTAAGCGTGCGGGGTTTCAGCATACAGGAACATGCCTTCGCCCGGCTGCAAGGTAATCACGTTCAGCAGCAGCGGAGAGAACAGGCCGCTGTCATCTGGATAAAATTCAGAAATGCTGCGGATGGTGTCCCACGGCTCGCCGTGTTGATCATCGAGCACGGATTTCAGAACGTCCAGCGCACGGGATTTTTCTTCACCTTCGAGGCTCAGCAGACCGGCAAACAGGGTACGCAGATGGTCAACATCCGGGAAGTTCAGGAAGCTGGCGATCAGCTGATGCGCGCCTGCGACAGGTTGCAGTAAAGAAACGATGTCGCGCAACTCACGAAAACCGTTCATTGCCTGGAAAGGCGTCAGGGCATAAACCAGCTCAGGCTTGTGGTTCGGATCTTTATAATTACGCTCGGCGGCGTCCAGAGGGATCCCGGCAGCATTTTCCTTCGCAAAACCAATTTCAGCGGCACCTTTGCTTGGGTGAACCTGAATAGAAAGTGGCTGATCGGCGCAAAGCACTTTGAACAGGAATGGCAACTCGCCAAAACGTTTAGCGACTTTAGTCCCTAACTGACCGTTAAGGTCAGCGCTGATTTGATCACGCAGAGAGACGGTCTGACCGCTGGCATTCTCAACCTGAGAACTGCTTTTAGGATGAGCGCCCATCCATAATTCGGCCATCGGACGGTCTTGCGGGTCGGTAATTCCGTAGAGTTTGGTCAGCGCGTCTTTGCTGCCCCAGGCGTAATTCTGTACACCGTTATGCATCTTTTGCATTGCTTCATCCTGAATAGAAAATATTGCCGCCTAGTAAACAATGCCAAAGCAGGCATTACAACTGCGAAGCCCCAAAAAGTGCCATGAGCGCGTAATTTCAGTATGGAGATCGAATCGAATTATACGCCAGCCTTATAAGTCACTATAATTGAACGGTCGCCAACGGATGCGTGGGAGCGCGAGCGGCATTCAAAAACCTGCAAAAAAACCTGATTTATCATCGTAATAAGCATCTAAGGAGACAGTAATGGCAGCAACACGCATTGAAAAAGACTCAATGGGGCCAATTGATGTTCCGACAGATAAGCTTTGGGGCGCACAGACGCAACGTTCCCTGGAGCATTTTCGTATTTCTTCTGAAAAAATGCCTGAAGCGCTGATCCACGCGCTGGCTCTGACCAAACGTGCGGCCGCCAGTGTGAACATGGATTTGGGGTTGCTGCCGGCAGAGCGCGGAAACGCCATTATTGCCGCCGCTGATGAAGTGCTTGCCGGGCAGCATCCGGCAGAATTCCCGCTGGCTATTTGGCAGACCGGCTCCGGCACCCAGACCAATATGAACATGAATGAAGTGCTGGCAAACCGCGCCAGTGAAATTCTCGGCGGCGAGCGGGGCGAAGCGCGTAAAGTTCACCCGAACGATGACGTCAACAAGAGTCAGAGTTCCAACGATGTGTTTCCGACCGCGATGCACGTCGCCGCGGTGATTGAACTGCGTGAGACGCTGATCCCTGAGCTGAAAGTGCTGCACAAAACGCTGGCAGCAAAAGCGGATGCGTATCGCGATATCGTCAAAATTGGCCGCACGCATTTACAGGACGCCACGCCGCTGACGCTGGGTCAGGAAATTTCCGGTTGGGTGGCGATGCTGGCGCATAATTTAACCCACATTGAAAACAGCATTCCGCACATTGCCGAGCTGGCGCTGGGCGGTACCGCAGTGGGAACCGGCCTGAATACGCACCCGGAATATGCGGTGCGCGTGGCGAAAGCATTGGCGGAACTGACCAATCAACCGTTTGTCACGTCGCCGAATAAATTCGAAGCGCTGGCCACCTGCGATGCGCTGGTTCACGGACACGGGGCGCTGAAAGGTCTGGCCGCCTCGCTGATGAAAATCGCCAACGATGTACGCTGGTTATCTTCCGGCCCGCGTTGTGGTATTGGCGAAATTTCTATCCCCGAAAACGAGCCAGGCAGTTCCATCATGCCAGGTAAAGTGAACCCGACGCAGTGCGAAGCCATGACCATGCTGTGCGCGCAGGTGCTGGGTAACGATGTCGCGGTGAATATTGGCGGGGCTTCCGGTAACTTTGAGCTGAATGTCTTCCGTCCGCTGGTGATCCATAACTTCCTGCAATCGGTGCGTCTGCTGGCCGACGGAATGCGTGGTTTCAATGAGCATTGCGCTGTGGGTATTGAACCGAACCGCGACCGGATCACTCAGTTGCTGAATGAATCGCTGATGCTGGTGACGGCACTGAATACGCATATCGGCTATGACAAAGCCGCTGAAATTGCCAAGAAAGCACATAAAGAAGGGCTGACGCTCAAGGGTTCTGCACTGAAACTCGGTTATCTGACTGAAGAACAGTTTGATGAATGGGTGCGTCCGGAAGCCATGGTTGGCAGTATGAAAGCTTAAGGTTTTTCATCAAAGCATAGTGAATAAGGTCCGGGAAACCGGACCTTTTTTATGGCGGCATTCTGAAGTTTACAGCGGATAGTCGGTGTACAGATGCAGGCGCTTAATCAGCAGACTCAGCGGCTGTGACTGCGGCTTGTATTTATGCTTAATGGTTGTGACATCGTAATCATGCAGTTCACCTAACTTCGGCACCTGCATCATCGGAGAGCGCAGGCATAAAGCAATCAGCGGCAACGGGCAGGGATGTTGAACCTGTTTCTGGCTGTTGCGATACCACACGCGGGCGATAGGTTGCACTTTCACCGGACGTTTAAATTTCAGCGCAGCGTGTTCCGGCAGACGTTTCACATCGCTCATCTCACGATTAATATTTTCCATCCATTGTTCACGCGTATAAGGCGAAACGGCACGTCCTGCATTCAGGCTTTTTTCCAGCTGTGCCAGCACTTCATCACGGGTGACATTCTTAATAATGTGCTTATTTGCCCAGCCAAAACGCACTGAATCCGGGTCAGTCAGATACGTCACCGAGCGGTAGGCGTTGAGCGTAATCAGCCCGCGAAGGTGTGTATGCACAAACTCGAAACGCTGTTCGCGTGCAAGGCCGGACTCCACCGTCACAATATGTTCCAGTTCGGCTTTCAGCTTGTTCACTTCTTCAATCAGGAGCAGGGCAGACTGATGCTCTGCGGGATCAACGGCATAACACAGCACACCGGGCAAACGTACGGCGGATTTACTGCTGACATTCTCATTATTATGATGGATAAACAGGCGCTGAAAATGCTGTAACGCCAGTTGCTGCGCGGCTTCGCCGGTGTGGGGTGTCACGATGATTTTGTCTGCGGGGTTATGTTCTTCACCTTTGACAACTTCAGGAAGCGCAAAGACCCGCGCCTGCAATAATTCCAGCTGACTCAGGAAATGCCCCAGATCCTGCAACGCCAGTTCCAGTTCGTTAAAACAACCGTTCATCCGGGCAATTAAATCATAATCCGCCATAAACCCTCCAGTTAGTTACAACATACAGTGTAGGGTATAATGATAAAACGTGCACACATGAACTTCAGGGAAATCATCAGTTTCGGAGTTTTAGTCGCTTAGCAGGGCGGGAACAAAGTTTATCACGTCCTGATACCTGTCAGGTTAGAATAAAGGATGTATCCGTTGCAGGAGTTCGCTATGACTGACCTTATCCGTTGTCCGTGGGGCACAACTGACCCGATGATGCTTGAGTATCACGACAAAGAATGGGGGAAACCTGTACGTGACAGCCGGGCACTTTGGGAAAAACTGATGCTCGACGGTTTTCAGGCCGGATTATCCTGGCGAATTGTGTTGAAAAAACGCGATGCATTGCGGCTGGCATTTAGCCATTTCGAACCGGAGAAAGTGGCTGAATTCACTGAAGATGACATCGAAAGGCTGGTGAATAACGCCGATATTATCCGCTCGCGCATCAAGATTACGGCGGTCATTAATAACGCCCGCGCGTATCTTGCGATGCAGCAGGCTGGCGTTGATTTCGGTGAGTGGATTTGGGCACAAATCGGCGGAAAGGCCATTCAGCACGTGGGTCCGGTTCCGACGAAAGATGCGCTTTCCGAGCGTATTTCAAAGGATCTCAAAAAGCGTGGCTTTAAGTTTGTGGGACCAACAATTGTGTATGCCTGGCTGGAAGCTACCGGCCTGATCAACACTCACCATCCGGAGTGTTTTCGTCGTACGCAGGTGGCGAAAGAAGCCTGATTTTAATAACTTTTTATGAAAAAAACTTAACGAATAAGTAGAAAAGGGCGCGCGGATTTGATCCATAGCGCGCCTTTTAAGCTGTGTCGAAATGACCTCAGATAAGCCGGAATTCAATCATAAACAGCTCTTTCAGGCCCGGATAAATTTCACTAATGACATCCTTTAACTGTTCCAGTGTCATATTTTCCTGCACGGCATGTTTTTCATTCAGATCATCGAACATCACTGGCGTTACCGAAATTACCTCGATATTGCAGAAAAATACGTCATCCTCATAACGGCTGACTCGCACCTTATCACCGGCAGAAAAATTTGCGTCACTGGCTTCGCGCAGGGTGATTGTTTTACGACCGGCAAGAATATCATCTTCAAATCTGCCATAAAAAGTGATGTCTTTCATAAAGTTTCCAATAAAAGGGGAAAAGGTGTTGTTGATTATATAACGGCTGCTGCGTCCGCCCGCTGCGGTTTTGGTCAGACAGCCCCGGGCGACCAGATCAGCGAGATGACGGGTAGCGGTCGCCTTACTGACTTTCGCCACTTTCTGATACTGTCCCGCGCTGATCCCTTCGGCAAATCCGTTATTGCCTCCGTCCAGCAAACGATTCAGCACCTTAACTTGTTCAGCAGGGAGTGCGTTGTTGTGGTGCACTTGCCAGAAAAGCGTTTTTGCCAAAGTCTGATCGATACGTCTGGTCGCAGTATCTACGCTGGTTTCGAGCATTTTAAGAAACCAGCTGAGCCAGGCCGTTAAATCCATCGTTCCGCGCTGTGTGGCCTCCAGCACGTTATAATAATCTTTCCGGTGATTGAGAATGGCTTCTGAAACAGCGTATAAACGTACGCTTTGATCGTCGGCCTGAAATAACGCCATATCAGTGAGGGCACGAGTAATCCGACCGTTCCCGTCTTCAAAAGGATGAAGTGTGATAAACCAGAAATGTGCCAGCCCCGCACGAAGGAGAGGATCCAGCGCCGCCCGATAGCGTGACTGATTATACCATTGCATAAAAGCGGTGAGCTCAGCACAAAGTTGTTCGCGTGGCGGTGCCTGATAATGCACTTTTTCCTTTCCAGTCCGGCCTGATACGACACGCATTGTTGCATCCCCGCGCCATTCTCCACGTCGTAAAAAAGCCGGCGCTGGATCCGGAAATAACCAGCAATGCCATTGAAAAATAAGGGATTTAGTCAGATCACCCGCCTGAGGATTGAAAACATCCATCATCATTTTGGCTAAGCCTTCCGAGTGTTCTGTGGTGGTTCCAGGAAGATGCCAGGTTAGACCAAGACGTTTGGCCAGCGATGAACGGACAGAATGAGCATCAAGCCGCTCATTCTCGATAGCGAATGATGAAAGAATATTACTTAGCATCGCATCGAGAGAATATTCGGCAGCATCATGGCCGGGCCGTGATTCGGCTTTACCGACCAGTTTACCTATTTTCAGGCGTGTCTGACGCAGTTGGGGCTGAATGATATCGTCATCCCAGTTGAACTGAGGCCACTCGGGTGATTGCCAAATCCATTGCCGGTTATCCATTTAGTGTCCTGTGAGCCGATTAGTGATCTTATTCGGCTCATTATACGAGCCGAATAAAGATTGTAAACGGCTCGTAGTATTCGTTCTTGATTTACGGGGTAGGGAAAGTACGGTATCCGTGCTTTTGTTTTTGCTGATCCCGATGGCAACCGCATAGACGTCGGTCAGATTATCCGTGAGTAGATCCGCAAGCAATTGAGTTGAGCGGTATCCGGGGCAAGAACTTCCGGATACCGTGTGAGTCTGAAAGGTATCGGTAATGCCGTTTAATCAAGGATCGTATAATCCGCGATTTTGTCTATCCCAGTTTGAAATGTCACCCTGATTTCCCATTTTTGAATGTCACTTTTTATCCAAATTCTGAAGAGAAAAGGGCAGTCAGGTCATCTTTTCAGACTAGGTTTGAACAGGGTCGGGTCGGCAAGTACCGGGTTCATTGCCCTCAGTTGTTCCTGAACCTGAGCACGCCTTTTAGGCATATGTTGGCTGCGATTTCTTTTCCCCGCTGTCTCGAGTTCGTCCTGCTTTTCCTGCGCCAATTTCAGAACTGCCCCCAGTCGCTTATTGTCCACAATGCGGCCCTGGTCGATACAGGCCAGCTTGTCGAATACCTGATACTTCAGCGTTCTGTTGCCATAGCGGAACGCCAGCGTGCCGTCCGGATAGTCAAAAGCCAGGATTTTCTCACCCGCAATATGCGCATTTTCCTCCGAGGGTTCAACAAGATAAAGCATCTTATCATATTGAAAGGTCAACGATTTTGAGAGCGTGCGCAGCGTCTGCCAGGCAAAAATATCATCCAGCTCTGAGCGGTTCTCGCTGACGGGTCGATGGAGGTCTTTCGGGTAGGTTGCGGGTCTGGCGAATCGACAATTAAAGTCGCGAATAAAAACGTCCAGCCACGCATTGGCCGCGTCAATGCCACTGATGTTTTCCAGCCGCATCTCCTTAATCAGCCGATCCTGCAGGGTCAGGTTGGCACGCTCGACGCGCCCCTTAGCCTGGCTGCTGTTAGCACATATCAGTTCAATATTGAGATCATGCAACGCACGTCCGAACTGAGTCATGCCGGTCCGACGAGTCTCAGCCTGGCTGACTCTGAACACAGCATGCTTGTCGCTGTAAAAGGCCACCGGCTTGCCGTGTTTATCCATGTACTCGCGCGTTGCCAGCATGTAGTCGAAGGTTGATTCGCTCTGACAAAACCGCAGATGCATCAGGCGACCGGTGGCATCATCGATGTAAACCAACAGGCAGCACTTGGAGGCACGTCCTTCAAACCAGTCGTGGTGTGAACCGTCGATTTGAATGAGTTCACCCAAACAGTCGCGTCGATAACGGGGCTGATAAACTCGCGGTCGCCGATGGGCATGCGGCACCCAGAGACCGTCGGCAGTCATCCAGCAGCGCAACGTCTCGACAGAAACGGAAATCCCATGGCGCTCCTGAAGCTTTTCTGCGGCAAGTGTGGGCCCGAAACCGACGTAATTTTCACGTAGCAGCGTCAGTATCCGATGACGCAGTGCAATATCAATGTGATGAGTTCCGGGCATACCGCGACGAGTGTTCGTCAGCCCGGCAGCACCGGACTCCCGGAAGCGGTTCATCAGACGCTGTACCTGACGTTCAGTGAGATCCAGCTGAGAGGCGGCATCACGGCGACGCAGACGCTTTTCAACAACGGCCTGGATCACCGGCAAGCGGTGAAGTTCTTTATTGGACATGGTTACCAGCATCAGAAGAGATCTCCCAGAAAGGTGGAAAATGCGCCGTATCTGGGTGACATTATAAACTAGCTAAAAAGTGACATTATCAAATGGGACTTACAGATTAGGTGCGCATAATGTATATTATGTTAAATGAGATATCAGCTACGTACCAGCACCTCGATATCCAACGCCGTTCATACCTCACCTGCTTTGTCCTGGGTTTCTTCAGCATAATAAATGGCTAACCAAACCGTTGGCTCTTCAGTACTTGTCCATTCCACACGATGTCTGCACAACGCCGGGATATTTACGAAGTCACCGGCATTCATCACGCGCACTTCCTTCTCGTTTTCAAATTTTAAACCTGCCGAGCCCTGAAGCACTGTAACCCATTCACTTTGCGGCTGGCTGTACCAGAATCCCGGTGGACTCGCCTGACCAGTTGAAATAATTCTCTCGATACGCATATCTGGCTTCATCAATAATGACTCGAACGTTTCTTCATTTCCCTCCTGTGCATTTACAGGAAAATCCTTAAACAGATTCGTCACCATCTCATTTCCACTTTTTGACATCAGAAATCGCACTTTGAACTGATCGCGCTACGTGATTTCTGGAATTAGATCAGTACCCTAATCCTGCAGATTTCACGTAGCGTACCCATTTTCAGCATGTCTAAATGCTATAAACCTGCATAAGCCTTCTCGACTTTGGCCATGTATCTCGGTGCCTGAGGCGCCGGATGATACTGCCGGACATGCCAGTTAAACGCTTCGGGTGTCAGCTGATTGATCATCTGAATCGCGGTCTGGCGATTAGCAGAGAATGTTCGCAATAATGCGCCCGCACCATTTGCATAAGCCACTTCGGTTGCATAACGGCGTGTCAGCGGATCGTTGATCCAGTTTAGTTGCTGACGCTGCAATGCGCTGATGTATGCGGTTCCGAGGTCAATGTTGGTTTCCGGATCCAGCAAATCATCGTCATCAGGGCAGCCGCGTTTGCCTTTATAGCGATAAGCATCACAGCCACTGGTTGATGCTTTAAGTTGCATCAAACCAATGGCATTTGAACGACTTACGGCTTCGGGATTAAAACCTGATTCGACCTGGATGATAGCCTTAACGAGTTTTCTGTCGACCTTATATTGGTCAGCAGCATCTTCAATTTCATCATCATAGGCATGCGTATCGTATTTCTTATATTTCGGCTTACTCGAGCAGCCAGCCAAAATCATCAGCATGATAATCATACTGAGTCTGAAAGGTTTTTTTAGTAGAGAAATCATGAATTTCCACGGTTTAAATAAGTGAGTCTCAACGCTGACAAGATACCGATATCATCCCTCAGGATCATGCATAAATCTGTTTTTTTTTACCCGAAAACCTGTGACAGACATGGAAGAATTGGTATCTGCACCCTGCTTTCGCTTTTAACTGCCGTAAAACGTTGTTATTTGCTAAACTCAAATCTGACTCATTTTGTATGAAAGGTATATTTAACGCCATGACAACCATTCTGGTTATCGTTCCTGACGGTGGCATGTTATTTGAAGCGGCAGGCATCGTCGATATCCTGATGCAGGCCAATCAGCTGCTGCCCGGTAATCCCCAAAGTTCGCCTTATCAGGTCGCCGTGGCTACCACGCAATCGCACCGTGTCGTTCATGGTATTTCAGGTCTGAACCTGCTGGCCGACCACCGGCTGTGTGATCTCGATCCGACAGAACCCCGTGACACGATTATTATCACCGGCAAAGGTCTGACTGAAGAAGAAAGCTCAAGCGTTGTTAACTGGCTGAAAAACGCGGCACCCCACGCGCGGCGTGTGGTGTCAATTTGTGGCGGTGCTATGTTGCTGGCTCATGCTGGCCTGCTCAATGGCCGTCATGCCACCACACACTGGCGGCTGCTTGATACCCTGCAGGCGAAATTTCCGCAGGTAAAAGTCGAACGCGGACCGATGTACGTTCAGGACGGTGAAATCTGGACATCCGGCGGTGTCAGTTCAGGTTTCGATCTCACCCTGGCTCTGGTAGAGGATGATCACGGCTTCAGCGTTGCCATAAACGTCGCACAAAATCTGGTGATGTTTCTCCGCCGGCCTGGTGGACAAGCGCAATATAGCCGCTATCTTTTGAATCAGGCCAGCGATGGCCCTATCCGCGAGCTTCAGGCCTGGTTGCCTGAAAATCTTACCGGCGATTTATCTGTTGAAGGACTGGCCGGGCGCGTGGCAATGAGTCCGCGTAATTTTACGCGGGTATTCACTCGTGAAACCGGTATCACACCGGCGAAGTATGTCGAAGAAGTTCGCCTCAATGCTGCAAGACAGCTTCTTGAACAAACCACACAAGGCGTAGAGCAAATTGCACTCACAACGGGATTTGGTGGCGGCCTTAATCTGCGTCGTGTCTTTGAGAGAAACTTACAACTGACTCCTACAGAATACAGAGAACGTTTTTGCTCACGCGTGTTGGCGTAAATAGATCTATTGTTGTCATTTACGCCATCCCTTCTTCAGATTAGATTAACCCTAAGTCAGATAACTAAGGAGTTCATCATGGTCAAAGTTGGTATTAACGGATTCGGCAGGATTGGACGTAACGTATTGCGTGCTGCGCTCGGTCGCAATGATTTTCAGGTTGTCGCCATAAACGACCTGACTGACAGCAAAACCCTCGCTCACCTTCTCAAATATGATTCTCTCTCCGGTACCTTACAGGCAGACGTAAAAGCTGACGAAGGTCAGTTGCTGGTTGATGGCAAAACTGTCCGCGTATTTTCTGAAAGAGATCCTGCGGCTATTCCATGGAGCAGTGTGGGCGTTGACATCGTCATTGAGGCCACCGGTTTCTTCACTGAAAAAGAAAAAGCGGAAGTTCACATCACCCAAGGTGGTGCTAAACGCGTCATCATTTCCGCACCGGCCAAAAATGATGACATCACGATTGTGATGGGTGTAAACGATGGTCAGTATGACCCGGCCAAACATAAAGTTGTCAGTAACGGTAGCTGTACCACTAATGGCCTGGCTCCTGCGGCGCAAGTTTTGCATCAGACATTCGGCATTGAACATGGCCTGATGAATACCACACATGCCTATACCAACAGTCAGGCATTGCATGACCAGCCGGAAAAAGATTTGCGCGGCGCCCGTGCGGCGGCCGTATCTATTGTTCCTTATTCCAGCGGCGCGGCAAAAGCTATCGGTAAAGTCATTCCTGAACTGGATGGCCGTATGACCGGTTATTCACTGCGTGTGCCGGTCCCTGTAGTTTCCATCGTTGATTTGACGGTCAATCTGAAACGTGAAGCCACTGTTGAGGAAATCAACGCAGCATTCCGTAAGGCGGCTGAATCTGGCCCTCTGAAAGGAATTCTGGGGTACAGCGAAGAACCTTTGGTTTCCAGCGATTATCGCGGCGACCCGCGCTCTTCTATCGTCGACGGGCTTTCTACGCTGGTGATTGGCGGCAAACTGGTGAAGATCCTCGCCTGGTATGATAACGAATGGGGCTTCTCAAACCGTCTGGTCGATTTGGCTCTTTTGATGGAAGAACGGGGTCTATAATTCCCTCTTTTCCTGTAAGAACAATGACAGACACCGCCGTATGGCGGTGTTTTTTTATGGCTAACAGGCGGGCACCGTTATTAAAAGCAATATATTGTATGTTGTAACTAAAATACCTATTCCTGTTAATGTTTCAACAAATCCTCTGTGTTACCACGCCCAGTAACGTCGCCAGTTTTTCAATTGTTTCGCCCTGATGTCCGATCCCTATCGCGCAATGATGTGCTGCTCCTCCGCATGACCAGTCTTTCGTAAATTCCCGCGCTGACAATGGGAAACGGTAACGGCTGTTAGTATTCCCGATATCCAGGATTTCTCCTTCGACCGACTCCCCTTCGGCATATTGTAAAATCACACGGTTATTGATGTCTTCGATGACAGAAAGGAACGTTACCGGGCCTTTACGCACGCTCATCTGAATAGAAATGCCCTTCCCCGGTTTGCCGTGATAGACAGGTAACGGCACCAGACGCACTTCACCTTCTGCCATCAGCGGATGAGCTGGCCCGTCGTGTCCCCAAAGCACAACATCATCATCAAAATCAATGCCATAAGGTTCAGAGAACGATCCCCCCGCTCCGAGCAGCGACATGATTTTCATGGCGATAACATTCTTGATTTCATATTCACCAGCAACGGGAATATTGCGCCCCGTCAGCAGCGTATTGCCGAGGATCACCGACGTCACGATGTTCTCGTAAGCATTGCCCGGCGCCCCTTCATAATAATAGGCCAGTGCATCCAGCCCGTTATTATCAACCAGTTGCTCAAGCGCGACGGCGGTCGTCACTGCCCTTTCGAGCTCGGCTTTATCGCAACTGGTATCTGTGCGGAGACTTCTCCCGACTTCCTTCTGTTTAGCCTCACGTTGCGCATCACTGACCTGCTCACGCAAACTGTTCAGCTCGCACATCTCGAGGGGTTTAAAGCGGACACCTAATTTGGCTGAAAGATTGGTCATGTTGGAATACACATCCACCATGCCGTTGTAATAATGCCCCAGTACTCCCACCGTACTTTTGCCCAGCCGGATTTTTACGCCAATCGCGGTCAGCCATTGCTGTGTTTGCTGCCAGACATACGGGTCATTATTCAGCGCGCCGACAATCATCTCGTATGCAATGCCCGCACGGTTAAACACATTGGCCAGTTCCGGCGCGCTGCATGCCTGGCAATGTGCCAGCCATTCACCGGTCCGTGCCCCGCGATCGGTCATTTCACTGATAACCTGATACGGAAGATGACGTTCAGGCTGAAGAGCCAGGATCAGCACCGGAACCTGAAATTGCTGCACCAGCGGTAACACTGTTGAACTCAGAGCGTAAGTGCTGATGGCGATAATAATGACGTCCGGAGAAACCTGTTTCAGTTCAGCGGCAAGCGTGTCGCTTTTTTCCACACTGTCGACCAGCCCGCCGTTATGAATGAGGATCTCCGGCGAAGTAAGTTGCTGCTCGATTTGCCCGAGATAGCCTGTCAGCCGTGCTTCCAGACCGGTGAATTGTGGCCAGTACGTATTAAGCCCTATCCCGAATAAGGCTGCGTTAAGCGGTCGTGAATTGCGCATAGTTTTTCCTCAGCTGATAACACGTTGAGGAGGAGTCTAAGGAGAGAGATGACCGTGAACCTTTGCGTGAAGGCCATAAACAAAAGAGGAGTGGCAAAAAAAACATTAAATTATAAAGTTGGAAGCAGGATCGCAATCCACTGCAACGCTACCCGGCGCTTGTCAGCGCCGGGAAAACAAGAAATCATTCTTCCTGCGGCCCTATCTGCATAAACGGGTTATAAGCAATTTCCCACAGATGTCCGTCCGGATCGGCGAAATACCCCGAATATCCGCCCCAGAAGACTTTTTGTCCGGGTTTGATCAGTTTGCCGCCCGCTTTCACTGCCTGCGCTAATACCGCGTCCACTTTAGCCTCACTGGCGACAGTTTGTGCCAGTGCCATACCGCGAAAACCCTGTCCTTCAGCGCTGACCTGCGCATCCTTTGCCAGTTCTTCCCAGGGGAATAACGACAACCAGGCACCGGCTAACTCAAAGAAGCTGACACCGTCAGAATCAATGACCACTTTAGGGAAGCCAAGTCCGTGCTGATAAAACTCGGTGGCGATGGCTAAATCTTTAACGCCCAGGGTGATCATATTGATGACTGGTTGCATCGTAATTCTCCGTCATAGGGATGAAAATAATCATGAAAAAAACCTTGCTGACAGAATAAATACTTTTTGAATACTTTGCTTAGATCCTGCTTCCACTTGTCTCAAAATGTTAACAGCGACCTCCCTTTTCTGGTAAATGTTGCCCATCGTGCTACTCTGACGCGACTAAAACCTGCTTACGCTCCGACAGTGAGGAACCTTTGACCACATTACGCCGCCGCCCGGAAGCAACCTCTCCCGCCGTTCGTTTTTTACCGGAGACCATTCATATTGGTCGCCAGTTGCGTACCTATTGTGATGCCCGCTTCAAAACTATTGGCCTGACTCTGGCCCGCGGTCAGGTGTTATTACATCTGGAAGCCGCCAATGGCCGCCTGCCTCAGGGCGAACTCACCTCGCTGCTGGAAGTCGAACACCCCACCGCTATCCGCCTGTTCGACAGTCTGGCTGAGCTTGGCTTGCTGGAACGTTGCCCCGGTGAAACCGACCGTCGTTCCAAAGACATTAAGCTGACAGAAGCCGGCACAGAACTTGCCAATCAGGTTCGCAGCATGACCGATGATATTCTTATCAGCGTGATGGAAGGCATTCCGCCTGAAAACGTAGATATCGCCCGCGGCGTTCTCGCCTGTATCACTGCCAATATCGCCGCATTGTAAGTGGCGTTTTACTCCTTCCCGTTATCTCCCTCCTTTTTAATTAATTACTTTCGTTACTGATTAGTTATTCGCTATTTGAATTTGTAAATATCACCGATATGAATAATTGAACTAGACACGTATGACACGTCTTATTACATTATGTAGCAAGCTACAAACTAGTTAGGTAATGACTTACAAGGCATAACGATGACGACGCGTTCTGATTCAGATGTCCGGCAGGATGCCGGTGAATTATCAACACGGGATGCATCACCACAAACAGTTCCACCAGAAACCGCCTCATCTAAAACGGAGACTGCACCGCCGGTTCCGCCGTCAACACATCACCCTTTTGCGGTTGAGGTCAGCACATGGCTTTTGCAGTATCCGCGTCTGCGTATTGCGGTCTATGCACTGGCATCCCTGGTTATCGGTATGACGCAGGGTCTGGGTATCAACCTGGTCAGTTCAAATCTGCCTGGAATTCAGGGGTCGCTGGGTATTTCCAACGTTGAAAGTTACTGGCTGGTGGCGGCCTACACGGCGACCAGTGTGACCGGCACGATCCTGCTTTATAAAATTCGCACACAGTTTGGTTTTCGCCGCTTCGGGGAATACGGGCTGCTGTTTTTTGCCGTGGCGTCTATGGCGCAAACCTTTACGCATGATTTCCAGACCGCGCTGGCCGTGCGCGCGGTGATGGGTTTCGCGATGGCGTCGCTCGGCCCGCTGGCGTTGTTTTATATGTTTGAAATCTTCCCCCCGGCCAAAAAACTGACCGCCGGATTGTGTTTTGGTCTGGCGGGAAGCCAGATCGCCCTGCCGGTATCCCGCATTATTTCACCGCATCTGCTTGATCTCGGGCACTGGCATCAGCTGACCACGCTGGAATCCGGGCTGTCGCTGATCTGCCTGGCGATCATCTGGATTTTGCCGCTGACTCACCCGCCGCGGGTGAAAGTATTTGAGCGTACTGACTGGATAAGTTATCCGCTGATCGCCACCGCAGTGGCCTGTATGTCAGTGGTTCTGACGATGGGTCGTTATTACTGGTGGCAGGAAAAAGACTGGATTGGTGAAGTGCTGGTGGTCGGTATTATCGCGCTCACACTCTCTTTTATGGTCGAGTTAAAACGTAAGAATCCGATCATTGATTTGCGCTGGCTGATGACGCCGGAGATGTTGCTGTTTACCGGCTCCATGTTGTTCGTGCGAATGCTGCTGTCAGAGCAAACCACCGGTATGGTGGGATTTCTGAATCTGGTTGGACTGCTTAACGATCAGCTGGTGACCTTATTCATGGTGATCCTGGCGGCAACGTTTGCCGGGCTGGTTGTCGTCAGCATCATTCATAAAGCCAACCGGATTGTTTATATCCACCTTTTTTCGATTGCACTGATCGGCATTGCCTCGCTGATGGATGCCAGTTCGACGGTGGACACCCGCCCAGAACAGTTTTATCTGACACAGGGAATGATCGCGTTTGCCGGTGCCATCTTCCTGCCGACCTCATTGTGGCTCGGTTTTATCCGCGCGCTGCAGTTCGGGCAAAGTCAGATCATCAGTTTTGTGCTGGTCTTTCTCTCGACGCAAAACATCGGGGCGCAGGTAGGCAGCGCATTCCTGGGCACCATTCAGATCCTGCGGGAAAAGTTTCACTCAGCCGCACTGGTGGAACATATCAATTTGCAAAATCCGCTGGTTGCCGAACGTATTGCGCAATACAGCCACCTGCTGAAACCGGTCTTAAATGACGGAACCCAGCTCAACGCCGAAGGTCTGGCCCTTCTTAGCCAGAAAGTCACACAACAGGCCGGCCTGCTGGCTTACAACGATGTTTTCATGGTGGTTTCTTATATGTCGCTGGGCTGTTTTGCCGTCCTATGCGCACATATTTGGGTCGGAAGGATCCAGACAAAAAAACGTGCAGCCGCTGAGGCTGTTGCATAAATAACGGGCTTTTGCTGATGAATCAAAAAGAGTGAAACGGAAAAACTGATGAAAAATATATTTCGTTACCCATCCATTATTGTGGTGCTATGCCTCGGGATTATCGGGGTCATGATTGTGTTATACAGCTGGCAGTTATTTCCGTTTAATTCTCAGGTCGAATCGACGGACAACGCCTACATACGCGGCAATGTCACCCTGCTCAGCCCGCAGGTTTCCGGCTATATCACCGATGTGAAAGTACAGGATTTTATGCCGGTGAAAAAAGGTGACCTGCTGTTTGTTATCGACGACAGCACCTATCGCCAGGAATTTCTGCAGGCACAAGCCGCGGCAGCGCAGGCTCAGGTGACGTTGCAGAACTTCGAGCAAAACCGGGCTTCCGGCGCGGCCAGCCTGCAACTGGCTGAGGCGGAACTGCAGAGTGCGCAGGCGACACAAAGCAAAGCGACACTAGATACCGGCCGCAACGGCCCGCTGCTGGAAAAAGGTCTGGTTTCCAAAACCACTGGCGATGAGCTTCATGCTGCATTGCTGACCGCACAGGCAAACGTGGCCAAAGCCCGCGCATCGGTCAATATCGCCCGTCAGAGTCTGGCGCTGGTGGATGCTAATAAAGCGTCGCTGGCCGCCGCATTTAAAGCCGCACAGGCCAGGGTAGAAGTCGCACAAATCAATCTGCAACATACGCAGATTGTGGCCCCTTCTGACGGCCAACTAGGTGAAGTGAGTGCGCGGCTGGGACAATACGTCAGCGCCGGCACGCAGTTAACCTCGATTACACCTAGAACAGTCTGGGTGACCGCCAATTTCAAAGAGCGCCAGCTCGCGGGCATGCAGGTCGGCACACCGGCATCATTCACCGTCGATGCCCTTAACGATCATACTTTTAAGGGACATGTGGTGAGGATTGCTCCCGCAGCGGGTTCTGAGTTCAGCGTGCTGAAAGCCGACAACGCAACGGGAAATTTCACCAAGATTTCTCAACGCATCGCCGTGCGTATCGAACTGGAACCCGGACAGCTGCAAAGTGATCAACTCCGGCCGGGCATGTCGACCGTCGTCAGCGTCGATACTTCACAGGCACCAGAAAGCTGAGCGCATCAGGCTCAGCCTGAAATATCAGCATAATATCGCTGCGCTACGTCGGGATGTGAGCGCAGCCGCCCTTTCAGATAATCGAAGCCGACGTCGCGGAATAACGGATTGAGCGGATCGCTGGCCTCTCCCCGCGCCTCTTTTGCCAGGTCCTCAGGCAACGGAAACAACGGCACCACGGCGTCCAGCTGAGCACCCAGGAAAAAGGCCAGCGACAACCGCTCAGCTCCGGCGGGTGGCGAAACCACGCGATGTACGGTGGCGCGCAGATAGCCGTTAGTCGCCAGTTCAAGCAACTCGCCGATATTCACCACCAGCGTATCTGCCACCGGTAACGCATCTACCCACTGATTTTTTTCGACTTCAACCTGCAAGCCACGTTGTTGATCCTGAAGTAAAAAGCTGAGAAATCCGGAATCCTTATGCGCGCCCACACCCTGATTTCCGCTGCCTTCTGAACGTCCCGGATAACGGATCAGCTTGATATGCTCATTAGGTTTTTCGCCGTAAAGTGCATCAAACGCATCTTCCGGCAGTCTCAGCGCCAGCGCAAAGGCGCGCAGAAGTCGTAATGACATCGCTGTCATTTCCTGCTGCCAGTGCAGCAGCAACGGCCGTAGTTCGGGCAGCGCTGCGGGCCACTGATTTGGCCCCTGCAATCGCGCCCACGCCGGGGTGTTGTCACTGACCGGCAGTTTCTGACGTTCTGCACCGAGATCAAACTGTTCACGCCAGTCGGGCTGACCCCGTGTGATTTCCGAGGCGGCACGGTTATAGCCGCGAAAATGCGAAGAGTGGATCATCGCCACCGACAGTTTTTCTTCTTCCGGCAACGCAAAGAATTCGCGCGAGACCCGTTGCACCTCACGGAGCAACTGCGCATCGACACCGTGATTTTTAAGATAAAAGAAACCGATTTCCCGGGCGGCGTAGCGCAACTGTGAAAGAAACGCGTCGCGCTGGTCAGGTGAACCCGAAAACTGGCTGAAGTCGATCAGGGGAATAGAGGTAACAGTCTGGCTCATTGCGAACTCCGCAGTGACAGGAACAGCATTCAACGCTATCACAACGTCAGAACGGGTGACCAATAGCCAGATGGTCTGGTTTATATTGTGAGGTTATGAAAAAAGATCACGAAAAAATACGGAAATTACCAGCTCTTCCGTGAGCCAGAGTAAGGATTTACGCAGACGATTTGCTGCCAAGGTAGCGATACACCACTGCCAGATCCTGATCGCCATAACCGCCGTCAACAGCGCTTTGCCAGGTCTGACTGATGCGCTTCATCACCGGCAGTTCGAGCTGACTGCCTGCTTCAATCGCCAGATTGATATCTTTCAGCGCCCAGGTCAGCTGCATCTGCGGGGTATAATCGCCGCTTTTGAACATTTCCATTTTGCCTTTGATATACGGCGCCGCCAGAGGTCCGCCTTCCAGCACGTTCCACAGGTCATCGGTAGTGAAACCCAGTTCTTCTGCCAGTTGGGTACTTTCTGCAATCCCTTCCATCATGGCAATCAGCCAGGCATTAACGACCAGCTTCATTTTCGAGGCGCGCCCTGCTTCGCCCAGCCATTTGGTCGCCTTAGAAATAGCGGCAAAGACCGGCTCAACCGCAGCGCCCTTCTCGCGATCGCCGCTGGCCAGTACCACAATCTGCGCCTGCTCAGCCGGGGCTTTGGTACCAGAAACCGGCGCGTCAAAGAAGATGACATCCGGACGCTGCGCCTTAATCAGTGCAATCAGAGATTCGGTACCTTCCACGCCCAGCGTGCCCATCTGGGCAATAATCCCGCCCTGTTTAAGACCGGCAAGCAGACCATTATCGCCCTGATACACGTCCATCGACGTTGCCCCGTCAGACAGCATGGTGATCACCACATCCGCGCCAAGTACCGCTTCACGCGGGGTTTGTCCGCGCACCGCGCCAGCTGATACTAAATCATCACCACGGGAAGAGGTACGGTTCCACACGCGGGTGGTGAATCCTTTTTTAATCAGGTTTGCGGCAAATGCATGCCCCATTGCACCCAGTCCCAGCACGGCGACGACAGGTTGTTGCGAATCGGTTTGCTGACTCATGCCTTACTCCTTGTGATAACAATCAATAATGTAAAAAGGCTAACATCACAGGTCTCGGCTGCGATAGGGGGTTCTGTAAGCGAATGCAACAGAAAGGCTGATATTACTTAACCTATGCTGACTAAGTGGCGTAACATACGCGCTTTCATGCCTGGGCGTGGCCGGGATTTATCCGGGCAGCTTATGATTTGACTGATAATTTTCAGGAGTAACAAGCATTATGAGTAAAGTCGTTTTAATCGGGATCATTTCAGTCATTTTCGTATTGATGGTTTTGATGCTGGGTTCTGTCTATGTGTATCCGTGGTGGATGCAGCGTTCAACTGAAGGCGCCTGTGCTCAGATAACCAAAGATAACGCCATTGATACGGTGACCCGTGACTACATGGAAAACCGCATCCCGAACTGGGGCAATGATAAAGATAATATGGGCACTTCCGTGCCGGTTCTGAACTTTATCAGCGATGACGTGAAAGAAGACAAAGGGACTTACCACATTCCCTTCAGCGCTAAAGGCCCGAATGGCACGCTGGGTTATGTCGCACACTTCAACTGCTCCAACCATTATGTGAAGTATTCCACTGTCGAATAGTCGTTTAGCGGGTTTTGAAAGCAACGTCGTCCGGTAACTTCATGCAAGGGATCGTTTTACGCCGTTGATCAAACTAAAGATCAGCGCCGATCATCGGGATCCCCTTATTGATCGGCGTAATTTCCATCAGATCAGAAGGGTTTGTTTTCAGGCCAGCACCGACGTCAGAACAGTAACAGAGATAAAGTCAGCGCCTGCAGCGACTCCGGGACGTAATTCGACTACACTGGTAGCCACTTTCCTCACAGGATGCAGTAACCATGAAAAGACTGACTCAACAAGATATGACGGAAAGCGAGCAGCGTGAGCTGAAAACTCTGCTGGATAAAGCCCGTAAAGCACAGGGCCGTGAGCTGACGAATTCGGAAAATAACCGGATTAAAGATGATTACATCGATACATTGATGGCAGAAAAAGAAAAAGTGGCTGCTAAAGCCCGTGCTGAAAAGCGTCGTAATAAAGCCGTTCCAAGTACCTCCGCAACCTATGACTGGACAGCCCGCACCCATCCGCGCGGCCGCCGTTAAGTATTAATGCAGCCTCTGCGTTCCTCACGCAGAGGCCACAGCGTTAAGCCTGACCTGCTAATAACGTAAAACCGTGTGTCCCGTCCTTCTCCAGTTGCGCAACTAAACCATATTCCCAGTCGAGATAATCCTGCATGGCCTGCGGGCTGACATTCGTTCCTTCATACGGACGCTTATAGCGATCCTGTGCATTGTCCAGATACGCCGATTCACCGCGTTCAAGAGGCAACCCGGCTGCAATCCAGCCTACGGTTCCCTTCTCCAGCAGATAAACTTCTTTACCCGTCAGTGCGGCCACTTCGGTGACAGCGTAACGTGCCAGTAACCCGCTGGTGCAGGTGATCACCCAGCGCTGTTTTTCAGGCTGTGCAGCGATAATCTGCGGGATGTTAGCGCGTGTGGTCCAGACAGCACCGGGAATACGGCGGTTCAGGAAGTTGACACTGGTGGTCAGATCAAGCACGCCGGTGTTTTCGTCACTCAGCCAGTTTAGCAGTTGCTCGGGTTTAACCGACTCAACCGCCGGAGCGGGCGCCACCTGTGCCTGCCAGTCGCCTTGCTCATTCAGATCATCCGGCTGAACATCGGCCACATACACTTCCCAGTTCATCTGCGCCAGCCAGGAAGCCGCCATTCTTGCGCGTACACCGTCATTATCTACCAGCACGATGCGGGCACCGCGCACGCTCGCCGTGTGATCGGTTTCCTGAACCAGCTGACCGCCAGGGACGTGGCGTGATCCAGCCAGATGACCGGCGCGGTATTCCTCAGCGGTACGCACATCAAACAGATACAGCGTGCGTGAATCATCCCGCTGCCAGTCATGAACTTGTGACAACGTCACAGAGCGCACGCCTGCCCGAATAGCCAGAGCCTGCGCACCTTTCAGGGCAAAAGTTCTTGCGCTTTCGCTGAGCTCAGGAAAATGCGCCAGCTGATTATGCGCCAGAGACTGACCTGCCAGCGTCCATCCAATTGTCCCGTTACGTAAGGCGGTCACCGGCTGGGTCACTCCGGCATTGATCAGCGACTGCGTGCCGATGATACTGCGGGTGCGTCCGGCGCAGTTGATCACGATATGTGTCTTTTCGTCCGGCACCACATCGCGCAGACGCAGCGCCAGTTCGCCGCCCGGAACGCTGACGCCACCGGGAATGCTCATGGCCTGAAACTCGTCAAAGCGGCGGACATCCAGCACTACAATGTTTGCGCCCTGCTGTTGCAGCGCCTGCACCTGTTCTGCGGTCAGCGATGGCGTTTGGTAATGATGTTCCACCCATTCGCCAAAGGCTTTACTTGCCGCATTCACGTCAATAAAGATTTCGCCGCCAGCTTCGCGCCATCCCGCCAGATCGCCAGCCAGCAAAGCGATATCCTGATAACCCAGCGACTTCAGAAATTCAGCAGCACGCACCGCTTTACGCTCACCACGGGCCTCATCGTAAAACTCACCATTGTCGTACAACGTGATCGCTGTGCGACGATTTGGAATACGATCCAGCACGTCCAGTTCCAGCTTCGACAGTGAAAGATTAGCGGCAAACAGCGGATGTCCGGTGGCAAATGCCGCTTCCTCGCGCACATCAATCAGTGCCACTTCCTGCCCTTCGCGAAGGGCTTCATGCAGCCCGGAAAAATGGCGCAATGGCCACGCATGCAAATCAGTCATGAGTTTTCTCTTTGGACAGATCCCATATATTGGGAAGACAGGAACCGGAATAGCCGGAGATAAAGGTTTTCTCAGTGCCATCAGGCAGATAGACCGCCCGCGATACCGCACCAATATTGTCGCCGTAAACATGAATACTGACCGATACCCGGTCGCTGTAGACATTGCTCACCTGATGAATATCCAGCACATCCGGCGCAATTTTCTCGACATCACCCGCTTGCAGGGTGACGGGTTTGCCCTCCGGTTGCAGTGAGCCATCGGGATGACGCGCGTAGTTCTGACTGATTTCCGCGCCCCGCAGCATGCCAATCAGTCCCCAGACCCGATGGTCATGAATCGGCGTTTTTTGCCCCGGCCCCCAGACAAAGCTGACGACGGAAAAGCGCGAAAGCGGATCGGCATACAACAAATATTGCTGATAATGCTCAGGATGCGGTTGTGCAAACTCGTCGGGCAGCCAGCTGTCATGGCGGATAAGTTCGCCCAGCAGACGACTTCCCTGCGCCAGAATTTCTGTCTGCCCGTGCGGTTCCTGCACCAGCCGCGTGAAATCCGCCAGGAATTGCCGCAGCGGCGCGACCTGTAATGTTGTCATGGCTTTCCTCTTCTCTTTATCTCATCAGAGACAACTCAGCACCGTTATCACCACAGGCTAGCACCGGCGAAACACAACCAAAATTCATTTTATGGATAAGCTAATATGCAAATCACACATAAAATTGTGCATCAGGATCCAGCTTCCCGCTTAAAATTGATTTATTCTGCCTGACTGACCAATGACGATATCGGGCAAGAAAATGCCTGTAGAAATGGCCAATTAAGCGAGCCAATTACATAAAGAGTGCTGATGAAAATTGAAGACCTGACTGCTTTTGTGGCAGTGATACGCCTGCAATCCACCCGCCTCGCTGCCGATGAACTGGGGCTGACGCAACCGGCCATTACCCGCCGGGTACAGAATTTCGAAGAATCGCTGGGCATTGCGCTTCTCAACCGCCAGACCAAACCGCTGAAACCTACGCTGATGGGCAACCGTGTTTATCAGCAATGCCGTCATATTTTGCGCGAAGTGGATGCCCTGACCGATCTGGTTGCCGCCGACAGCCCGCCGTCCGGCCTGTTGCGTCTTGCGGTACCACAAAGCCTGAGCGAAAGCAGTCTGCTGCCTGCACTGAAAAAACTCTCATCGCAGTTTCCGGAGATCCAGCCACGTTTGTCGAGCGGCTGGGGCGAGGAGCTGTTATTGCGCGTGCAGAGCCAGGAGCTTGAAGCCGCTGTCGTGCTGTTTCCGCTCAGTAAACAGTTTCCGGAAGGTGTGGAAAATCAACCGCTGGGCGCGGTGGATCTGGTGGTTGTCGGACCGAAGGATCCGCAGGCTTTGCCGCAGAGACTGGAAGATTGCTATCAGCGCGGATGGATCCTGAATCCGCAGGGGTGTGGTTTTCGTGCCGCGTTACAACGTGCGCTGACCGAGCAAGGGTTGCCGCTGCTGATTAATCTCGAAGCGTTTGGAACGACGTTGCAGTTATCACTGATTGCCGAAGGTCGCGGACTGGGACTGATGCCCCGCGCTCTGGTTGAACACCACGCGCTGCGCGATCAGCTGGAATTGTATGCCCTGAAAGATTTCGCCCCGCGCAGTCAGCTGTGGCTTATCTATCCGAATGTCCCGGCCAGTCAGATCCCTGCAATCGATGCGTTTGCGGCAGCGATTGCAGAAGGATTAGATTTGGCAGACGTGCATAAGCCTTCAACCTGCTAAGCGGATTCCCTTTCCACCAGCGCCGGAGGCACAATGATGTTTTGTGCTTCAAGATTTTGTCCGCCGATCCGCAGCAGCAGACGCCTTGCCGTGGCATGACCAATTTCACGGGCTGAGTTGGCAATCGACGTCAGCGGCGGTTCGGTCAGTTCAGACTCAGGCGCGTCTTCCATGCCGATCAGGGCGATTTTCTGTTGATAAAAACTGTCTACCGCCCCGCCGCCGACTTCAGCGCCGGTGCGCAACACGCCAAAGTAGGCGCCCAGAGCAACAGACGATTTATGGCAAACAATGGCGCTGATTTTCGGGTAGTGCGACAGCAAGGTTTCTGCTGCATCGGCCGCACATTTTTGCTGATAATCGCACTCGATAATCCATTCACTGCGAAACGGCAGCCCGTACTGTAATAACGTGGCACAGAAACCGCCGAGACGTTCGGCGCGGGTTAACGAATGGCTTTCGCCGCCAAGATAAGCAATTTGTTTGTGACCATGTTTGATCAGGTATTCGGTGGCCATTTTTGCGGCCAGCATATTATCGGGGCGCACCACATCGATACCTTCAATACCGCCGGAACGCGCGGCACACACCAGCGGCACGCCCTGCTCTTCAGCTCTTTCTTTCAGCCCTGCGACTGAGTTCACCCCACCGGCTATCACAATACCGTCCACGCCATGCGTAAGTAAGGTTTCAAAACAGCGCATCAGCCCTTTGCCGGTTGAACCGCTTTGCAGCAGAAATAACACTTTCCCCTGCGCTTCAAACATTTCGCTCAGACCCGCGGTCATTTCGGCATAAAACGGCTCACAGATATCACGCACAATCAGCCCGACAACCCCGGATTCACCGCCCCGCAGCGTACTGGCCTGACGGTTACGCACGAAACCCAGTTCATCCACAGCGCGGTTCACCCGCTCTGCCGTGGTTTGAGAGATCCGCCCTTTTCCGCTGAGCACCAGCGAAACGGTAGTGACCGAAACACCGGCATGTTGCGCCACATCGATAATGGTTATTTTTTTATGATTCATCAGACATTGTCGTTCATATCAAACTCCATGAAACGGGATCCTTTCCCGTCCGCTGCATTGCCCGCGGAATTCTACCGCAGGAAAAATTAGCGTGGTCAGACAGTTATACCTAATTTGACGTAATGAGTAAAACGTTTAACCTCAACTTTACCAGCGCTGTGCGGGCATGATCGAATAATGTGAGGTACAACACGTATTATTTAGGTAAAACGTTTTATCTTAGCCGCCGTCACCACACAGCCTAATAAAACAACTCAGGGAGCGGGTATGCCTGCCACTAAAAAACAAAAAATTACACTTTGGGAATTTTTCCAAAGCTTAGGGAAAACCTTCATGTTGCCGGTCGCCTTGCTGTCCTTCTGCGGCATCATGCTGGGTATCGGCAGTTCATTAAGCAGTCACGACGTGGTTACGTTGTTGCCTGCTTTAGGTAATCCCATTCTCCAGCTGATTTTCGTCTGGATGAGCAAAGTCGGTTCGTTCGCGTTCAGCTTCCTGCCGGTGATGTTCGCTATCGCTATCCCGCTGGGCATGGCGCGTGAAAACAAAGGTGTCGCCGCGTTCTCCGGCTTCGTCGGTTTC
The DNA here is from genome assembly GCF_003610915.1 of Rahnella variigena. NCBI lineage: Bacteria > Pseudomonadati > Pseudomonadota > Gammaproteobacteria > Enterobacterales > Yersiniaceae > Rahnella > Rahnella variigena. Next base: position 3,106,183 of record NZ_NSDJ01000001.1, on the reverse strand, counting down.
GCAGTGCTGAACCTGGCGATCAACTTCTTCCTCACTGCTAACGGCACGTTGCCGACAGTGGATCCGGCGGTTCTGAAAGCCAACAACATTCAGATGATCCTCGGGATCCAGTCTATCGACACCGGTATTCTGGGCGCGGTCATCGTCGGTATCATCGTTTACATCCTGCATGAACGTTACAACACCATCCGTCTGCCGGATGCACTGGCGTTCTTCGGCGGTACCCGTTTCGTCCCTATCGTGACGACCGTGGTGCTGGGTCTGGTTGGTTTGATTATCCCGCTGATTTGGCCTTTCTTCGCCGCAGGGATCAACGGTCTTGGCCGTCTGATCCAGGGCGCGGGCGTGTTTGGTCCGATGATCTTCGGTTCCGGTGAACGTCTGCTGTTACCTTTCGGTCTGCATCACATTCTGGTTGCGCTGATCCGCTTCACTGAAGCAGGCGGCACGCTAGATGTTTGTGGTCGCGAAGTAAGCGGCGCACTGACTATCTTCCAGGCGCAGCTTTCCTGCCCGACCACTCACGGTTTCTCTGAAAGCGCGACGCAGTTCCTGTCTCAGGGTAAAATGCCAGCCTTCCTCGGCGGCTTACCGGGTGCGGCACTGGCGATGTACCACTGCGCGAAACCAGAAAACCGTCATAAAATTAAAGGCCTGCTGATTTCCGGCGTAGTAGCTTGTGTGGTTGGCGGTACGACTGAACCGATCGAATTCCTGTTCCTGTTCGTGGCACCGGTTCTGTATGTTATCCACGCACTGCTGACCGGTCTGGGCTTCACGATCATGTCGGTTCTGGGTGTAACCATCGGTAATACTGATGGCAACATCATCGATTTCGTGGTCTTCGGTATCCTGCACGGTACAGCGACCAAATGGTATCTGGTGCCGCTGGTGGCTGCTATCTGGTTCGCGGCTTACTACGCAATCTTCCGCTTCTCCATCATGCGCTTTAACATTAAAACGCCGGGTCGTGAATCTGAGAATATGCCAGCCGCAGCAGCCGTACCGTCTTCCAGCAAATCTGGCTACAACGTGCCGGTTATTCTGAGCGCGCTGGGCGGTGCCGGTAACATCGTTTCACTGGATAACTGCATCACGCGTCTGCGTCTTTCGGTTGCGGATATGTCACTGGTTGACGATGCTACGCTGAAAGCTAACCGTGCGATTGGTGTCGTGCATCTTAACGAGCACAACCTGCAAGTGGTTATCGGCCCGCAGGTGCAGTCGGTGAAAGATGAGCTGGATTACCTGATCCGCACCGCGGCCAGTCACAGCGCACCGGAACCGGTCACCGCGTAAAATTCTGATTAACAGGGCGACTTATGTCGCCCTTTTCTGCTTTATTCAGGGAGTGAAACGAATGTCCTCAGCTTCTTTTGATTTCGATACCGTGACCGATCGTCATGGCACCTGGTGTACTCAGTGGGATTATGTCGCCGACCGTTTTGGCAGCGCCGACCTGTTGCCCTTTACCATCTCAGACATGGATTTCCCCGCCGCGCCGTGCATTCTTGATGCGCTGCAAAAACGCCTGCAACACGGCGTTCTCGGTTACAGCCGCTGGCATCATGACGATTTCCTCGGCGCGGTGGCGCACTGGTATCAGCAGCGTTTTAACAGCCAGATTGACACTGACATGGTGGTGTATGGCCCGTCAGTGATTTATATGGTTGCGCAACTTATCCGCCAGTGGAGCCAGCCGGGTGACGGCGTGGTGACATTTACGCCCGCCTATGACGCATTCTTCAAAGTAGTGGATGGCAATCAGCGCCAGATGCTGGCCTGTCCGCTGATCAAAAACGGTAACGACTGGTCGCTGAATGCTGAACATCTGGAAAGCCTGCTGGCGCAACCGGCCTGCTCCTTGCTGTTACTGTGCAGCCCGCACAATCCGACCGGTAAAGTCTGGACGCGCGAAGAACTGACGCTGATCGCTGAGCTGTGTGAACGTCACAACGTGCGGGTGATCAGTGATGAAATCCACATGGATATGGTCTGGGGCGAAAATCAGCATACGCCGTGGAATGAAGTTGCGCGCGGTGAATGGGCATTACTGACGTCAGGCTCGAAAAGCTTCAACATCCCTGCGCTGACCGGCGCTTACGGGCTGATCAGCCACAAGGCACAGCGCGAAACTTACCTGCATCAGCTGAAAGCCTGCGACGGGTTATCGTCTCCGGCGGTGCTGGCGGTTCACGCCCACGTGGCAGCGTATCACCACGGTGAACCCTGGCTGGATGCGTTACGTGAATACCTGCAAGCCAACCTGCTTTACGTCGCAGACCAGCTGAATGCCGCATTCCCGCAGCTGAACTGGCAACCACCGCAGTCTACCTATCTGGCGTGGATTGATTTACGTCCGCTGGGACTTGAGGATAAACAGCTGCAAAAAGAGCTGATCGAACAACAAAAAGTCGCGATCATGCCGGGTTATACCTACGGCGAAGAAGGCAACGGCTTCCTGCGCCTGAACGTTGGCTGCCCGCGTTCGAAGGTGGAAGCCGGTGTACAGGCTTTGATCCGCGCAATAAAAAACTTGCAGCAATAACCGTGCAGCTCCCTCCCCTGCGAAGGGGAGGGTTGGGGTGGGGTATCACAAGAGAAACAACGGGTTAAGTGACCCCACAGGCAATGGTCTGGTCTGTGAAACCCCCTCCTGACCTCCCCCTACGAAGGGGGAGGAGCTTAGTTGCGCAACAACATTTCATTCAGGGTGATTCTACAGTTATAATACCCCGCACATTTCAATAATAATGAGTGCACACCATGATCGACACACGCCTTCCCCTGACCGATATTCACCGCCACCTTGATGGCAACATCCGCGCTCAAACCATTCTTGATTTAGGCCGTCAGTTTAATCTGACCTTGCCTGCCAATGAACTCGAAGCCCTGCGCCCGCACGTGCAGGTGATGCATACCGAGCCGGATCTGGTGAGTTTTCTGCAAAAACTCGACTGGGGCGTCAAAGTGCTGGGCGATCTGGATGCCTGCCGCCGTATTGCTAAAGAGAACGTTGAAGATGCCGCGCGTGCCGGTCTGCATTACACCGAACTGCGTTTCTCCCCTTACTACATGGCGATGAACCACAAACTGCCGGTGGCGGGCGTGGTGGAAGCGGTGATTGAAGGGATCCGTGAGGGTCAGCAACATCATGATATCGATGTGCGTCTGATCGGCATTCTGAGCCGTACTTTTGGTGAAGACGCCTGTCTGCAGGAACTGGAAGGTCTGCTGGCGCACCGCGATAGCATTACCGCGCTGGATCTGGCCGGTGATGAACTGGGCTTCCCCGGCAGCTTGTTCCTCAGCCACTTTAACCGCGCACGTGACGCGGGCTGGCGCATTACCGTTCATGCCGGTGAAGCGGCAGGTCCGGAAAGCATCTGGCAGGCTATCCGTGAACTGGGTGCAGAACGTATCGGCCACGGCGTGAAAGCGGCGCAAGACCCTGAACTGATGGACTTCCTGGCGAAGCATCAGATTGGTATCGAATCCTGTCTGACTTCTAACATTCAGACCAGCACCGTCGGCTCTTTCGAAAACCACCCGCTGGCAGTATTCCTGCGCCACGGCGTGCTGGCGTCTATCAATACCGATGACCCGGCGGTTCAGGGTATTGAGATTGCCAACGAATATAACGTTGCCGCGCCAGCTGCTGGTCTGACTCAGGAAGAAATCCGTCAGGCGCAAAAGAATGGCCTGACTATGGCGTTCCTGACTGAAACTGAGAAACAGGCAATTCGCGATAAAGTGTCCGCGTAACTGTTTTTTAAGCAATAAAAAGGGCGGGACATATTCCCGCCCTTTTCTTTTTTATTCAGTGTTAAACCGGCTTAACTTCTTCTTTCTTCACTACCGCTTCAGCTTCTTCACGCGCCACACGTTTGGCATAACGCGAAGCCAGCACCGCGCAGACCATCAGCTGGATCTGATGGAAAATCATCAGTGGCAACACCATCGCGCCCACAGCCGCCGCCGGGAACAGCACATTCGCCATCGGAATACCGTTCGCCAGACTTTTCTTCGAGCCGCAGAACACAATAGTGATTTCATCTTTGGTATTGAAACCAAACAGACGGGCCACGTAGGTGTTGATAATCAGCACAATCGTCAGCAGCACAATTGAACAACCGAGGATCGCCAGCAGTGACCATCCGTCGATCTGATGCCATATCCCTTCAACCACGGCAGCGCTAAATGCCACATAAACCACCAGCAGTATCGAAGAACGGTCAGTAATATTGACGATTTTTTTATGACGCTGCACCCACGCACCAATCAGCGGACGGCACAGATGCCCGATAATAAACGGCACCATCAGCTGTAAAACGATAGATCCGATGGCGTGCAAGGTGTCACTGGTGCCGCCCTGCGTGTGCATCAGCAAGCCAACCAGCACCGGCGAGAGGAATACGCCGAGAATACTGGATGCCGACGCGCTGCAAATCGCCGCCGGAATATTACCGCCCGCCACTGAGGTATAAGCAATCGCCGACTGCACGGTCGCTGGCAGTGCGCAAAGATACAGGAAACCGTAATACAACGTCGGCGTCAAAATACCCACCGGCACCAGCCATTTCATGCCCAGACCCAGGAGCGGGAACAGCGCGAAGGTGCTGAGGAACACCACCAGATGCAAGCGCCAGTGGCTGATCCCCGCCATAATGGCTTCACGGGAAAGCTTCGCCCCATGCATAAAGAACAGCAGCGCGATAGCGGCCGTGGTCAGGTAGCCGAAGAAGGTTTTATAAATCCCTTCACACGGGAAAAATGAAGCGATGACGACGACACAGACCAGGATCAGCAAAAATTTGTCGATTTTCAGACGTTGTAACCAGGACATGAACCTTCCTTGCAAAGTGAATAACAAATGAAAAATAAAAGTGCCACGAAAGTGACACTTCATAAACGCAGACGACTTATTAGTTCTTAATGACTTTCAGCGTCGCCTGTTGTTCTGAGGACTGGATCCCCAGTTCGATCATTTCCATGACGCGGATAGCATCTGCGGCCGGTACCGGATTATCGCCCTGTCCGTTAATCGCATCGCGCACACCGGCATAATAGGCCGGATAATTGCCCGGAATGGTCTGCAGTGATTTCTCAGCCAACACGCCATCGTGACTCAGCGTAATCACGCCATCTCGTTTGTCGAATCCCCAGTCAGCTTGTGGTAAACGTTCACCGGCCTTCAGTCGATCCTCCTGTGGATCCAGACCAAATTTCACGTAGCTGCCCTTTTCCCCCTGCACGATAAAGCGCGCTGTTTCTGCCACTGCATACACGGTGCTGTGCAGCACGACGCGACGGCGCGGATACGTCAGCACCGCGTTAAAATAATCCACCGCTTTGCCGCCGGGACGCAGCACGGCCAGATCAGCCTGCAAGGTTTCCGGCACACCGAACAGTTGCAGCGCCTGATCCAGCAGATGCGAACCCAGATCAAACCAGATACCGCTGCCCGGTGCATCGCTTTCACGCCAGCGTTCCTGCACCTGTGGTTTATAGCGGTCGTAATGGGATTCGAAATACACAACCTCGCCGAGCGCGCCTTCTTCAATCAGCGTTTTAACCGTGAGGAAATCGGAATCCCAGCGACGGTTATGGAACACCGACAGTATTTTGCCTTTTTCACGTGCCAGCGCATCCAGCTCGCGGGCTTCTGCCAGCGTGACGGTAAAAGGCTTATCCACGATCACATGTTTACCGGCTTCCAGCGCCAGCTTAGCCAGAGGGAAATGCGTGGTATTAGGCGTCGGGATCACCACCAGATCGATGGAAGCATCAGCAAACAGCTTTTCCGGCGAATCGACTACCGCCACATTGGGCCAGTCGGCATGGACTTTACCGGCATCGCTGCTGGAAACCACGGCAAGTTCCAGACCGGGCGTACCGTCGATCAGCGGGGAATGAAAAGTTTTACTGGCGAAACCGTAGCCGATGAGGCCTACGCGGAGGGTCTGGGTCATATGATTTCCTTTATTTAACGGTCTTGCCCGTCAGGACGCTAATCATCTGATTTGACACCAGCTTACAAAGCTGGACAAGAGAAATTTTTCGTGGGCTTGCTGCCCACACAGGCCAGAGAATTGGGTTCGCCGCCCAAACGGGCCTTAAGGTCAAGGTCAAGGTCGTGGGCTCGCCGCCCACACTGGCCTTAGGGGGGGCTTATCGCCGCCACCCCTAAGAACCCCGGGCTCTTTCACTGCGCGTTATCACAGGTACGACGGACATGTTCTGGTGCATCAGTGAGTGGCGCAAATCCAGGTGCTTCGCACTTCCTTCTCTCGGTCTTCAAGCCATAGGTCTTGAAGCCGCTCCGTTCAGCTGAATTTTGAGGACGCCAATCCATTTTTATAAAAGATGAATAACAGTCTGCCGTTGATTTTCAGATCATGCGGGCGATTCAGAAATCTTGCTGAACGGAGCGGCCTGGAGACCAAAGGCTCCAGGACCGAGTGAAGGCACCGCGCAGCGGCAAGATTTCCAGCCTGTCACTGCGGTAACTGAAACATAGCCAGCGAGCGGAGCGCGCAGTTAAAAAAACGCAGGATTCCAAAGGGTTTCGTTTAAAACCCTTTGGGCCCGTGTGGGCGGCGAGCCCACGGTCTTGACCTTAAGGCCCGTGTGGGCGGCGAGCCCAAGGTCTTAACCTTAGGGAAGGCAAGTCAGATCATCGGCAGGTTCAAATGATTCCGTTCTGCGCACGCCTGCGCCTGATCATACCCCGCATCCGCATGGCGCATCACTCCCGTCGCCGGGTCATTCCACAGCACGCGTTCAAGGCGGGCAGCCGCTTCTTTGGTGCCGTCGGCCACGATCACCATACCGGCATGTTGCGAGAAGCCCATACCCACGCCGCCGCCGTGATGCAGACTCACCCACGTTGCGCCACCCGCGGTATTAAGCAAGGCGTTAAGCAGCGGCCAGTCGGAAACCGCATCCGAGCCGTCTTTCATGGCTTCAGTTTCCCGGTTTGGCGAGGCTACAGAACCGGTATCCAGATGATCACGGCCAATCACCACCGGCGCTTTCAGTTCGCCGTTGCGTACCATTTCATTGAACGCCAGACCGGCAATGTGACGCTCGCCCAGCCCAAGCCAGCAAATACGTGCCGGTAATCCCTGGAAGGCAATCCGCTCACGCGCCATATCCAGCCAGTTGATAAGATTGGCGTTATCCGGGAATAACTCTTTCAGTTTGGCGTCGGTTTTATAGATATCTTCCGGATCCCCGGAAAGCGCTACCCAGCGGAACGGGCCTTTACCTTCACAGAACAGCGGACGAATGTAAGCCGGTACAAAACCCGGGAAATCAAAGGCATTAGCAACGCCTTCGTCTTTAGCGACCTGACGGATATTGTTGCCGTAATCCACGGTCGGAATACCCATCGCATGGAAATCCAGCATCGCCTGAACGTGTTTAGCCATCGACGCGCGCGCGGCTTTTACCACAGACTGCGGGTCTGACTGACGTGACTCCTGCCATTTCTCCAGGCTCCAGCCTTCCGGCAAATAGCCGTTCAGCGGGTCATGGGCAGAAGTCTGGTCAGTGACGATATCCGGGCGCAAACCGCCGTCTTTGGCACGTGCCACCAGCTCTGGCATGATTTCAGCGGCATTACCCAGCAGGCCAACAGAAATGGCTTTCTTCTCAGCGCAGGCTTTTTCAATCATCGCCAGCGCTTCATCAATGCTGTGCGCTTTGTAATCGAGATAACGGGTGCGCAGACGGAAATCAATGCGCGATTCCTGACATTCAATCGCCAGCACGCAGGCACCGGCCAGCACGCCCGCCAGTGGCTGAGCACCGCCCATGCCGCCCAGACCGGCAGTGAGGATCCATTTGCCACGCAGGTCGCTGTTGTAATGCTGACGCCCTGCTTCCGCAAAGGTTTCATATGTACCCTGCACGATGCCCTGCGCACCGATGTAAATCCAGGAACCGGCGGTCATCTGGCCGTACATCATCAGACCGGCTTTATCCAGCTCGTGGAAGTGATCCCAGTTCGCCCAGTGCGGCACAATGTTGGAGTTGGCAATCAGCACACGTGGTGCGTCAGTGTGGGTGCGGAAAACACCCACCGGTTTGCCGGACTGCACCAGCAGGGTTTCGTCTTCGCGTAGCTTGCGCAGACTTTCGAGAATGCCTTCAAACGCAGGCCAGTTACGCGCTGCTTTACCAATCCCGCCATACACCACCAGATCTTCCGGGCGCTCAGCGACATCCGGGTCCAGATTGTTCTGGATCATGCGGTACGCCGCTTCAATCAGCCAGTTCTGGCAGCTCAGTTCTGTGCCATGTGGCGCACGGACAACACGGGCAACCGCCGTTTTTTGTGGAGCGTTCATTGTCGTTTCCTCTAAAATTCAGATTCGGATTCAGAAATAGTTTCAGGCAAAGCTTGGCAGCAGCGCTTCAATCGCAGCCGGCCAGTGTTCACGGGAAGCCCACTGACGCATCATTTCCACGTCCGGCGCCATCAGGCGGTCTTTCTCCAGGAACGCCACGTTCTGGCGGATGGCTTTCATCTCATTTTCCAGCGTGGCCGAACTTTGCAGCGGACGGTGGAAGTCGATCCCCTGAGCCGCCGCCATCGCTTCAATGCCCACCACGACGCTGGTGTTAAAGCACATGTCACCCAGGCGGCGTGCGGCGTAGGTCGCCATAGAAACATGATCTTCCTGATTCGCCGAAGTCGGCAGGCTGTCCACGCTGCCCGGATGTGCCAGTGATTTGTTTTCTGATGCCAGCGCAGCGGCCGTCACCTGCGCAATCATAAAGCCGGAGTTCACCCCGCCGTCGTTGACCAGGAAAGGCGGCAGACCGGAAAGTCCCGTATCCAGCAGCAGTGCCATGCGGCGTTCGGAGATCGCACCGATTTCGGCAACAGCCAGTGCGATGATGTCAGCGGCGAACGCCACCGGCTCGGCATGGAAGTTACCGCCGGAAATCACATCCCCGTTTTCAGAAAACACCAGCGGGTTATCGGACGCCGCATTGGCTTCGATACGCAGAATGCGCGCGGCATGGTGCAGGTTATCGAGGCAGGCGCCCATGACCTGCGGTACGCAGCGGATGGAATACGGATCCTGAACACGGCTACAATCCGCATGAGAAGTGACAATGTCACTGCCGGTCAGCAAGGTCATCAGAGCCGCCGCCACGGCGATTTGCCCGGCCTGTCCGCGGGCTTCATGAATACGCGAGTCCAGCGGTCTGACTGAACCTTTGATGGCTTCCAGCGACAGCGCACCCGCCACCAGCCCTGCGGAGAAGACACGCTCGGCTTCGAACAAACCGGACAGCGCCAGCGAGGTCGAAACCTGCGTACCATTGAGCAGCGCCAGCCCCTCTTTCGGACCCAGTTCGAAAGGCTTCAGACCGGCGGTGGCCAGCCCTTGCGTGGCTGACATTCTTTCACCTTTTGCTGTCACCTGACCTTCACCAATCAGCATCAGGGAAAGATGCGCCAGCGGCGCTAAGTCACCGGAAGCCCCGACGGAACCCTTCTCAGGAATGCACGGATAAACGCCAGCGTTAAACAGCGCAATCAGCGCATCAATCACTTCGATGCGGATACCGGAATGCCCGCGTGACAGGCTCAGCACTTTGGTCGCCATCACCAGACGCACCACATTGTCAGCCAGATCCTTGCCGATACCCACACTGTGCGACAGCACCAGATTGCGTTGCAGTTCCGCCAGACGCTCTGCCGGAATACGCGTTTGCGCCAGCTTGCCGAAACCGGTGTTAATGCCGTACACCACTTTGCCAGACTCCACGATGCGGGTGACCGTCTCCTGCGATGCCAGCACGCCTGCACGCGCCTCCTCAGCCAGTTCAAGGCGAACATTGCCCTGATAAATCCTGCGCAACATCGGCAAGTCAACGTGACCCGGTTGCAGGCGGCAAAGGGTGAATTCAGTGGATGAAGAAGCCATAATCTATTCCTGTATAGACAAGTGAAACGGGAAGTAAACCCGGCTAAGAACGCTGTCCGCCGGGTGTTTATGTATTCATGACAATGCTAAAAACTAAGGTACAGAAACGTGTTCCGGTGCAATCATCGATGCCCACAACAACAGGCACCCGTCCACTTGTTCAACGGGTTTCAGAGTCAGTGACTCCCTACGATGTTCTGCCGGTTCAGACCAGTAATAACCCTCACCCGCCCGGATCAGCGTGCCATCCTGACGTTGCCATATCCCGCTGATGACATAAATTACCCCGCCTTTCTCAAGGCTGAAGTACAGGCTTTCCCTGACAGGCACGACCCGCGCGGCGCAAACTGTACGGCGTGTCATCACGTTGAAATCTGTCGTCACACCGCCCGTCAGACGGGCGCTGAGCGCGATATCCCCGCTAAATGAAAAGGGTTCGCCGGTAACAGTGAGAGCATGGTCGATGTCCGGCAATGCCTGTAAATACACGCCATCACCGCTGAGCAAAGTAATGGAGCGGTCAATACCCGGAAAGGCCGAAAACGGGCCGTCCTGCGCGACAGTGGCAATGCTGATGCGCCAGTCAAAATCACTTTTACCCGGCGGATAGCTGATGATTTCGCGGGTCTCACCACCGCCGTTGCGCCACGGGCTGACCGGCAGACTGTCAAAGGTGAAATGCTGCCAGCCGGTCATACAGCGTCCTCCGCCAGCTGATCCAGCAGGTGCAGAAAGTCCGCAGCCGCAGCCTGTTGTTGCTCATGCTGCCCGTCTGTAATGCGCGCGATACCGCCGACATAGACATCGCGGATTTGCCCGGCATTACCGGCAAACAACCAGCGGTTAAACAGCTCGCCGTCTTTTGCCGCAGCCAGATAAGGACTGTTGCCGTCGAGTACCAGCCAGTCAGCGCGATACCCTGCCGAAAGCTGTCCGATGGCTGCCCCGCAGGCCTGTGCACCGCCCTGCAATGCCTGGCTATACAACACGTCCCCCACTGAATTTTGTGCAGGAGTGGTCAGGCGGTTGCGGCGCTGGTCACGCAAACGTTGCCCGTATTCAAACCAGCGCAGTTCTTCCACCACATTGAGTGATACATGGCTGTCAGAACCAATACCCCAGCGGCCAGCGTGAGTCAGATAATCCACACCAGGGAAAATCCCGTCGCCAAGATTCGCTTCAGTGGTCGGACACAGCCCTGCCACCGCCCCACTTTTTGCCATGCTCGCCAGTTCAAAGCGGTCAGCGTGAGTGGCGTGGATCAGGCACCAGCGGGCATCAATATCCAGATTGTCATAAAGCCAGCTGATCGGGCGCTGACCGCTCCAGCCCAGACAGTCATTCACTTCTTTTTGCTGCTCAGCGATGTGGATATGCACAGGCACATTTTTGTCACCGGCGTTCAGCACCTGTTGCATTTGCTCAAGCGTCACAGCGCGCAGGGAATGGAAACACAGCCCCTGATTTTGCAGCGGATTGCCGTTCAGTTGTTTGCGGATAATTTCCTGTTGCTTCAGATAACAGTCTGCATCCTGTATGAAACGTTTTTGCCCTGCCTGCGCGGGCTGAGCGCCAAATCCGGCATAACTGTAAAGTACCGGCAACATCGTCAGGCCGATGCCCACCTGTGTGGCGGCGTGGCTCAGATGCGCGGTCATTTCACCGCGATCGGCATAGGGCTGCCCGTTGATGTCGTTATGCAGATAGTGGAATTCAGCCACCTGCGTATAGCCGCCCTTGAGCATTTCGATGTACAGCTGGCGGGCAATCACACCGACCTGTTCGGGTGTAAGACGCTGCACCATGCGATACATCAGATCACGCCAGGTCCAGAAACTGTCCTGCGGATCGCCGGCAACTTCTGCCAGCCCGGCCATCACCCGCTGAAACGCATGGGAATGCAGATTAGGCATTCCCGGCACAACCGGGCCGCTGAGGCGCTGGCAGCCCTGCGGATCACTGTCAGGCGTTACAGCAGAAAGGTATCCGGTAACATCTACGTCCAGACGCACATTGTGTGCCCAGCCCCGGGCAAGTAAGGCGCGAGAAGCAAAATAAGCAGGCATAACAGCGTTCCAGGTCAGCAAGAAAAACATAAGCGCAATTTTCCTGAGACAATTGCGAAACCTTTAAGCAACTTGTCTATACATATACATATGCCTGATTGCGCTGTAAACTTGCAACTGTCCTTTTTTTATAAAATTAGTTTTCCGTCACGCCCTCTTTGTTTAATTTCCTCCGGGGGAAACTAACGTGCAGACTGGTAAAACGTTCACGGCACGCCCGTACATTTGCTCGTTGAGATAAAAGTGGGCTGAGATAAGAGTCGGGTGAGATAAAAATTGAGGGAGAGAAAAAGTTGAGTGAGGTAAATGACATGCCGGAGACCACGCCACTATCGCAGACGGGTACCGCGCAAGAGGAAGTGTCCCGGCAGACATTGTCCGAACTGGCGGGCGCCATGAGCGATACGCCCGCGCCGATTTATCAGCGGGTGAAACAGGCAATCATCAGTCAGATCCGTGCCGGTGTCTGGAAACCGCACCAGCGCGTGCCTTCTGAAAGTGAACTGGTGAACGAGCTTGGCGTCAGCCGCATGACCATCAACCGCGCCCTGCGGGAGCTGACCAGCGAAGGATTTTTGATCCGCATGCAGGGGGTCGGCACCTTTGTTGCTGAAGCCAAGGCTTATACCCCGATGCTGGAAGTGCATAACATTGCCGATGAAATCGCCCGGCGGGGGCATCAGCATGACAGCAGGATCCTGGTGTGTGAGGCCAGGCTGGCCGATGCCGATCAGGCGCTTCAGCTGGGGATCGCGACCGGTGCCCTGCTGTTTTATTCGCAAATTGTGCATTACGAAAACAATGTACCGGTACAAATCGAAGACCGGTTTGTGAATCCCGAAACTGCGCCAGACTATTTGCAGCAGGTGCTGAACAAGCAGTCGCCTTATACCTATCTGATGGAAATCGCGCCGCTGACTGCAGGTGAACATCGCGTGGAAGCGATCAGCGCCAGCGATGAACAACGCGAATTGTTGCAACTGGGCGAACATGAGCCCTGCCTCCTGATCCACCGCCGTACCTGGAGCGGCAGCCGCGTGGTCACCTCAGCACGCCTGATTTATCCGGGTTCCCGCTATCAGTTATTCGGCCGTTTCTCCAGCCACGGCTGACCCCGGCACACCTTAATAGCGGCGTTGAGCGCCGCTATCTCTTCATACAAACCTTCATCCAAATCTTCATTCAAATTTTGGAAGACATCTCGTAATAAGAAAAAACTATTGCTGGCTGCCTTGCCGCTTTGTGGGTTATGCGTTAGGTTGACTTTAGTTGTCTATACAAGATGAATTCAGCCTGGAGTCTTTGTCATGCCGATAGCCCTCTCCCCACAATTTTCCTCCGCCCCCCCCTCTGACTGCGAAAGTGTATGGCGCGGTGCCACGCTGGTGACTATGCAGGACGGACATTACAACCTGATCGAAAACGGCGTAATTGCGGTTACCGGCGGAAAAATCGTCTGGACCGGCAGCGCCGACCATTGCCCGGATTTTCCCGGCGCAAAAGTGCATGAATTTGAGGGCGGCATCATCACGCCCGGCTTTGTCGATTGTCATACGCATCTGGTGTTCGGCGGAGATCGCAGCGCAGAGTTTGAACAGCGGCTGAACGGTGTAAGTTATGCCGACATCGCGGCAGCTGGCGGGGGGATTTTATCGACCGTCAACGCCACCCGTGAAGCCAGCGAAGACCAGCTGCTGGCGCAGGCGCTGTTTCGCTTACAGCCGCTGCTGGCAGAGGGCGTGACCTGCGTTGAGATTAAATCCGGTTACGGACTGAGCGTAGAAAGTGAGCTCAAAATGTTGCGGGTGATCCGCAGATTAGGCGATATGTTGCCGGTCGACGTGAAATCAACCTGTCTGGCAGCTCATGCCCTGCCGCCAGAATTCAAAGGGCGTGCCGATGACTACATTGATCTCATCTGCGATACGCTGTTACCGGTCGTCGCCAGTGAAAATCTGGCCGATGCGGTGGATGCGTTTTGTGAGCATCTGGCCTTTTCTGCGCCACAGGTTGAGCGGGTATTTATCGCCGCGCAGGCTTTGGGTTTGCCGGTGAAATTACACGCCGAACAATTGTCTTCGCTGCACGGCAGCGCACTGGCGGCACGGCACCATGCGTTATCCGCCGATCATCTGGAATACGCCACACCCGAAGATGCACAGGCAATGGCTGCCAGCGGCACCGTGGCTGTTTTACTGCCCGGTGCCTATTATTTACTGCGCGAGACACAATGTCCGCCGGTTAATGAGTTTCGCAAACATCACGTGCCTATGGCGCTGGCCAGTGATGCCAATCCGGGGACATCCCCTGCACTTTCTCTGCGTCTGATGCTGAACATGGGCTGTACCTTGTTCCGCCTGACGCCTGAAGAAGCGCTGGCAGGGATCACCTGCCACGGCGCGCGGGCGCTCGGGTTACAGGATACGCACGGCACGCTGGAAGCCGGAAAAGTCGCTGATTTCATACACTGGCCGCTGTCGCGTCCTGCTGAGCTGGTTTACTGGCTGGGCGGTCAGTTGCCCTGCACCGTTGTCTTTCGTGGAGAAGTCCGGGGAGAGTTTCGTTCATGAGCCTGTCAACTGACACTGTTATCGCCGAACCTTACCAGTTTACGCAAGGTACCGCGCCATTACTGATCAGCATTCCCCACGCCGGAACGCACCTGACGCCAGAGGTCGCCAGCGGTCTCAGTGATGCGGCACTTCCGCTTTCAGATACCGACTGGCATATTCCGCAGTTGTACGACTTTGCGCGGGCGCTCGGTGCCAGCATTCTGGTCGGTCAGTATTCGCGTTTTGTTATCGACCTGAACCGGCCTTCAGACGATAAACCGCTGTATACCACTGCCACGACGGGCTTATATCCCGATACGCTGTTTGATGGCCGCGCTACGTTCAAACCGGGTATGACGCCAGCAGATACCCGGCGCCAGCAATATCTTGAACAGATCTGGCAGCCGTATCACCAGAAAATCCAGTCAGAACTGGCGCGCATGAAGCAGGAATTCGGCTACGCGCTGCTGTTTGACGCGCATTCCATTGCATCAGTCATCCCCCGTCTTTTCGACGGTCAGCTTCCCGATTTAAATCTCGGCACCAACAGCGCCGCCAGCTGTTCACCGGCGCTGAGTGAAATCCTCGAACGCACCTGTAACCAGCAATCGCGGTTCAGTCATGTCCTGAATGGCCGGTTTAAAGGGGGCTACATCACCCGTGCTTACGGTCAGCCGGACCTGGATATTCACGCCGTTCAGCTGGAACTGGCGCAGGTGAATTACATGGAGGAGATCGAGCCATTCGCTTTTGCGCCTGATAAGGCAGCTGAATTACAGGTGTTGTTGAAGCGGTTGCTCGAGGGGATGGTGAGATGGGGGGAGGATGCTTATAAACAGGGCGCTGTTTAATTTCGCTTTTCGCTGACCACTAAGGGCAAGGTCGTGGGCTCGCCGCCCACACGGGCCCAAAGGGTTTTAAACGAAACCCTTTGGAATCCTGCGTTTTTTTAACTGCGCGCTCCGCTCGCTGGCTATGTTTCAGTTACCGCAGTGACAGGCTGGAAATCTTGCCGCTGCGCGGTGCCTTCACTCGGTCCTGGAGCCTTTGGTCTCCAGGCCGCTCCGTTCAGCAAGATTTCTGAATCGCCCGCACGATCTTAAAGTCAACGGCAGACTATTTTTCATCTTTTAGAAAAGTGGATTGGCGTGCTCAAAAATGGCACCGAATGAATGGTTCGAGACCAGAGGCTCGACACCTGAAATTCGGGGATCGCGCAGCGATGACATTTTGCGCCACTCACTGATGCCCCAGAACATGTCCGTCGTTCCAGCGATAGCGCGCAGTTTAAGACGAGGGAGATCCAAGAGGGGCCCGTCATGGCCCCTTTTGGGCGGTTTCGGCGCAGCGCGATAAGTGATCTCTGCTATTGAGAAACCGAAATCATCTCGATCCAACCACCGCTGCAAACGTTCTGTAAGCGAGAAAAGCCTCGCGCCAGCGCCCCCCCCTAAGGCCCGGTCTGGCATTACTTAAAGTCCGCATACGGCACTAACGGCTCCGGCGGCATATCCAGATCCCCCTGCCAGCCGCTCATCGAATATCTCGCGTACAGCAGGAAATGGCTTGGTGTGTAATCTTTAGCCTGCTGAATATCGATACCGCCGCCGACCGTCCAGTGAGAGCTGACACGGCGCTCAAGCAGTGCCTGCACGGTATATCCGAAGCCAGAACCGCTGCTGCCGGTTTCGATGGCGCTTTTATCCGGTAACGAATCCGGGATCAGATTTTGTATCGGATAACGCTTTTGGTCACTGGTCGAAGAGCGCGACCAGGAAACCGAACCGCCCAGCTGCCATGACCAGTTCTCAGTACGCTGGCGATAATTAACCGGCACGGAAACCGAGAAATATTGCTGCGGACTGTAATAGCCGCCCTGTCCCAACGTATAGCCGCTGAGATCTTTCTGGTAATGCCAGACCATCGAACTCAGACCAACGGTCGCGCGGCGGTTATCCTCATTGATGACTTTGTAGTAATACCCGCCCATCAGGCGCTCACGGGTGTTGTCTTCGACATTTTTACCCGTCAGCTGATGCGCACTCAGATCAGCCCAGATGCCGTTTGCCAGCCCCTGATCGTAGCTCAAACCCAGACTGCCACCGGTGGCGATAACGCCGCCCCAGGTGGTGCCTGTACCCGGATCTTTTGCGCCGGCAAACGAGAGTAACGAGCTGGAGACCGGACGCCGCGAAACGGTGGTCGTCCAGCCAATCTGGTCCCAGTCGCCGCTGTAAGCCAGTCCGCCGACCCAGTTGACCACCTGGAAGCCGAGCGGCGTGGTGCCCAGATCCCCTTTCCATTTGTCATTTTCCCAGCCCGCGCCCAGGCTGAGACCATTGGCTGTCTGGCTGCGATAACTGCGGCAGTTTTGATCGCTACAGGTACCGAAGCTCGCCTCATAGTTGCCGTTTTCATTGTCGAACGTTCCGGCATCCATACGCACCCAGTCAGCACGCAGGAATCCGCGTCCCTGATAAACCGGCATATCGGCCTGGAACATGGTGGTGTTCGCAGTGAGATCGGATTTACCCGGCGTCCCGCTTGAGGTCCAGGAATCCGTATCCACGGTAAAATTCACGTCCTGCTGGCGGTACAAATCATGCGCGTCAGAACGGATGCCGCGTTTAAGCCAGTCATCCCCCGCATTGTTTCGCGTCAGCCGCGTATAACCGTCGTTGTCCTGCGGCAATTTATCGGTGATGCCGCTGGCGACCATCGCCTGTTCATAATCCTCTCGCGCCAGCTGCGGCTGACCGAGCTGTTGTTCAACATTGGCAGCGTTACGATAGATCAACGCCTTATCCTGTCCTGCGGGTTGTGATGCGGCGGCAGCTTTCAGCGGTTGTAACAACGATGCCGCTCTGCTGGTTTCACCGACATCCAGCCACGCCATCGCCACACGACGCTGCTGATTGAGGCTCAGGCCCTGAAGACTGGCCTGCTGTAATTCCTGTTTTACCTGCGCGGTATTTCCCGCAGCCAGCGAGGCATCAATTGCAGTGAGCGTTTTGTCCAGCCGGATGCGCTGCGCCATTTCGCGCATATTCTCGTCCCATCTGGCTTCCGGCAAGGTGTGCAGATGACGCAGTGCCGCATCATCGCGGTCTGAACCAGAGAGATACAGCGAATAGGCGTAAACCTGTTGCGGGTCGGAAGGATGCTTCGCCGCAAACTGTGCGAAAACAGCATCGGCTTTGGCCGGTTCGCCTGCTTCCCTCAGCGTTTCAGCGTAGTGATATGTGGCCCAGACATCATCCGGATTGAATTTCAGCACGTCGGCATAACGGTTCGCTGCCTGATTCCAGTTGCGTTCGGCGGCGTATTTTTCCGCCTGCGCAGTGACAATGTCACTTTGTAAACCGCGCTGTTTGTCACTGAGTTTTGCCCGTGACGCCGCCGGTAATGAATTGATGTAATCAAGAGCTTTTTGCGGCGACTGTCGCTGATAAATGTTTGCCAGTCCGCGCTGGGCGCTGCTGTTATCACGCTCCAGCATCAGCGCACGGCGATAAGCCTGTTCGGCTTGTGGATCGTTTTTACGTGCCACCGCCACATCACCCAGCCCGACGGGTGCCCACGGGTCGCGCGGATCAAGGCGCTGCGCCTGCTGATAAGCCGCTACGGCCTGCTCGAGCTGACCGGCCTTCAGCGCCTTATCGCCCTGATCGACTTTCAGCCAGTAGCTGTTGGTCTGGATCAGGCTGTTCCATTTTCCGGCATTATAGCCATCGGTTTCTGCGGCTTTAGCGCGCTGGAACATCGTCAGTGCCTGCTGGCGGTTACCGGCGCGGGAATAGGCCAGCCCCATCGCGCCCAGCACTTCGGCATCATTTGGCGTAGCCTGTAAAGCCTGTTTCAGCGGTGCGATCGCGCCGGTTGAACCGCCTTTGTCGATTTGCGCCAGACCGCGGATACGTGCCTGATAACGCGGATCGGCCAGTAACCCCTGCTGACGCTGGAGTTCCTGCTGTGCCGCAATCACCTGCGGACCGGTATCAAAGGTAGCAATAAACTGCTGCAGGGCGTCGACGCTGGCATTACCTGCCGGCTGGTCTTTAATGCGCGCCAGCCATAAATCGGCGGCGGGTGAACGCCCTTCATTGGTGGCTGCAACCTGTTTGATCAGCCCCACTGCTCTGGCGTCATCACCCTGCTCAAAGGCCATCTGCGCCAGTTGCAGACGCAGCTGAACATCGCCCGGATACTGGTTATTCAGCGCCTGAAGCTGCGCCTGAGCGCGGGCTTTTTGCCCCGGGAGGCGGGCGATCAGTTGCCAGTATTCAACGGCCAGATCCAGCGTCGGCGGCTGGCCGCCAAAGAGTTCGTCGTACTGCGCTTTGGCTTCATCCAGCCGCCCTGCCGTAGCCAGCAGACGCGTCTGTTGCAACTTTTGCTGCATCTCCGGCGAGGCGATTTTCAGGCTGAGTTCTGCCTGCCGGTAATCGTCGGAGCCGGGCGCCACCTGTTTGATTTTTTCCAGTTGCTGCTGCGCTTTGGCCTGATCGCCTTCACGCAGAAGCAAACGCAAACGGGCCGAAAGCACTTTAGGATTTTGCGGATCCATCAGTTCGAGGCGGAACAGCGACTGGCGCACTAAATCATCCTGATGGCTGGCCTCCCCGACCCGCACCTGTTCAAGCAGCCACTGTTCGGGAGAAACCACCGGCGCTGAAATCGCCGGCGCAGCCAGCACAGCCAGCCCTAACGTCAGGGCCAGCCGGTTGAGAGGAAAACGCATTCTGTGACAGGTGTTCACGTGCTTATTCCTGGTCATCATCAGACAGACGACGACGCGCAAGATAACGCAGGCCGGTCCACAACAGAATCGCTGCCAGCAACACCACGATCACCGCCATCACCGCCAGCAGCACCGGATGAGTCGCCAGCGCATTCCACACACGTTCCCACCATGGCAGATGACCGACGTAGTAAGTGTCGCCCACTCTCAGGCTGCTGACGCCGGAATCACGCACCACGCTGACCGATCCGAAGACCTGCGCGCGTTGTTTAGTGTCCTGCATCGAGGTGTTGAGCATTTCAAAGCCTTGCGGGCTGTTCGCCATCAGCGCCACGACGCTGCGCTGGTCAAAATACGGTGACTGCATACCGACGACTGCGGCTATCGGGCCCTGCGCCGTGATTTGCGCACGGGTATCCACCTGAGCGTCACTCGCCGGTGCCGTATTGTCCGGCAGCGGAGTCTGGCGGATGGGCGTATTCACGGCGTCGCGTGCTGCGGTGATCAGCAAATTGGCTTTTTTGTCATCGCGCATACTGTCGTCACGCAGACTTTCCGGCAGACTGCCGATCACCAGTAAATCCGCATCGGTCGATTTGGCTTTAGCAGTATCTTCCGTCAGCCCCACGCCGAGCGCCGGATACCCGGTGAGCGCGCCAATATTGCCCATCGCATCAAGCAGCGTAGTCAGCTGCACCGGCTGCGGTTGCCCCTGAACCAGCACCAGCGTCTGGGACAAATCGGCCATGCGGCTGAACGGGAAACCAGCATTGGCGAACGCACGTAAATCCGGCATCGCCATAAAGTGACGGTAACCGGAGAAGTCGATGGTTGAACTGTCGTCAATCACCACATGATTTGGCACCGTGGTGTAGGTTTCGCAGCGACCTTCCGTGCCGCTGGCCAGCAGCGAGGTGTAGTCGAAATCAAAGCGCATCTGGTTCACGGCACCGAGTTTCAGCGCCGGAATGTTCAGGTCTTTGCTGCCATCGAGCAGTCCCTGCAACAGGGAAAGATGCAGCAGTTGTGAATCCTGATCGTGACCGGTTTTCAGCGTCAGATCCTGCACAAACTGGTTATTCAGGCTGATGCTCAGGCGCGAGGTATTTTTCAGCTGCGGCGACGTATAACGATATTTCAGCCGCATATCGATACCGGTGCTGTTGATGAGGAACAAGTCCGGCGGCAGATTGATATTGAGCGTAATCGGGTTCGGCTGAATACCGTCTGACTGCAACTGTTCGGCGTACTGTTTCAGTTCACCAAAGTTCATCGGGCGGTCGGTGCGCACCCAGTTTGGCGCATCGTACGGCTGACGTGGCTGAGCCTGGTCAACATTATCCACGCCGATGGCTTCACCACGGAACAGGATGTTGCCCTGCGCGATGCCTTTCACCGCCGTCAGCAGATCCTTATCGTCACGCCCTAAAATCAGCAGCATTTTCACGTAAGGATTATCCGGGCGGCTGACCATCTGCACCACCGGCCCTTTCACCTGCGGCAACGCTTTGAGGAAATCCGGGCGCTTGTCATTGGTGGCAAACACAATGGCATGACTGTCCGGCATCTGGTTATACAGCGTCGGGAACGACTGACCGCGCCACTGCGCTTTGGTCCCGAACCAGGAGGCAAGAATTGCCGCCGCCTGTTGCTGGGTGGCGTCCGGCGACCCGGCAAAGACCATCGGCAAATCCAGCGGACGACTTTCACGCGCATCAAAGAACGGCACCGGGAAATGCGCCAGATCGTTGCTCAGCGGCAGTTTTTGGTATTGCAGACTCAGCGAACTGCCCTTGCCGATCTCCAGCCACAGCGTGGTATTGGCCGGGTTCTCACAAACATTCTGGTAATGGCCGATAAATTCCAGACGGATGCGGTTGAAGTCTGTGACATAGCGCGGATCAATCGCCATCTGTAAGTGGTTTTTCTTGCCGAGCTGATCTTTGTCGATCACTTCAACGCCCATCAGCTGGTCATTGAGATACACCTTAAGATGCGACTGTACCGGGATCAGCGACGGTGACGGTGTGAATTCCAGATTCAGCATCGCCTGTGTGACCACTTCATCACTGCGCACACCGAATTCAATCTGACCGTTAGGCTGAATGCCGCGCAGGGTAATCGCACCCGGCGTCGGCGCCACATCCGCAAACGGCAGCGTGACACTGCGCACCGGCGCGCCCGGAATGATCATCGGATCGACTGCCGGTGCAACCACCGGTAATGTCACCTGCGTCTGAGCCGACGGCGTGATATTGTCCGCAGAAACTTCGGGAACGGGTTGATTGCCTGCACTGGCTGGAGCTGGCGCACCGAAGGCCGGAGCCACTGAACCCACCGCCAATGACATCAGGGCGGATGCCATCAAAATTGTTAGAGGAAGTCTTTTCATTATTTGGTCATCATCAGGTTGGGTTCATCAGGCTGAACGGACAGCGGCGGATTTCGCGGCGCGAAAGACAGCAGCCAGCCGCCAAACGAGCGGGTGCGGGAGGCCAGCGGACGGAAGCGTTGCGGCGCAATATCCAGCATCCGCAGGTAGCCGCGGATACCGAGTCCCAGCACTTCACGCAGGCTTTCCATCGGTTTGTCTTCAGGGAAACTGTCTTCGCGCAATACCCAGCTGTCAGCCCGGGCAAAAGTACATTGAATGAAATCGATATGTTGTTGCGTGGTGAGCGGCAGAAGCTGCATTCCCATGCTGTTACCAAACACACGACTGATTTGCATCGGGAAAGTGTATTCCTGCTGACCGCGGTGCAACAGCAACGTGACGTTGTCACCGGCTGTAAACTGGCTGGCACTTTCTGTTTCCAGCCCGACGCCGTTGTCCGAATAATCCTGCACGGTACACACATAAATGTGGCCGTCCGGTTTTATCAGCGAGGCTGGCATTCTGGCTTCGACACGATGCGCCTGACGCACCTGTTTCGATTCAAACGCCACCGCAATCGCCCCGCCGAGAATAATCATGTTGTAAATCACCCAGGCCATACTCACCACCACGGTCAGGATTTCATCGGGGCGACCATAAATAATGCGGTAAATGCCGAAGAATAATCCGGCCAGGTTAAGCAGCATCAGAATCTGATACGGGCGGCTGATTTTCCAGTCAACGTAGGCGTGTTTGTTCAGGCCACCTTTGGCGGTGACGTTAAATTTACCGGCGTGCGGATTAAACAGCGCCACGGTAGTGGGTCGTGCGATATACCACGCCAGCACGGTTTCGTAGATTTCATTCCAGAAAGAATGGCGGTATTTCCCCTGCACGCGGGAGTTAGTCAGGCTGGCGTGGATCATGTGCGGCAGGACATACAGCGCTATCGCCATCGCCGGGGCATAAATGATGTAGGCGTGTAATAACAGAAACGCCAGCGGCGCGGTCAGGAAGATAAGCCGCGGGATCCCCGCCAGGAAGTGCATCATGGCGTTGGCATAACACAGCCGTTGTGCCAGTTTCAGCCCTTTGCCAAACAGCGGATTATCAAGGCGGAAAATCTGCACCATTCCGCGCGCCCAGCGGATACGCTGACTGACGTGGGCGGAAAGGCTTTCAGTCGCCAGCCCCGCCGCCTGCGGAATACGGATATAGGCTGAACTGTAGCCGTGTCGGTGCATACGCAGCGAGGTATGGGCATCTTCGGTGACGGTTTCCACCGCGATACCACCGATTTCATCGAGCACATCACGGCGTAACACCGCGCAGGAACCGCAGAAGAAGCTGGCATCCCACAGGTCGTTGCCGTCCTGCACCAGCCCGTAAAACAACTCGCCTTCGTTCGGCGTGCGGCGCATACGTCCCAGATTTCGCTCAAACGGATCCGGCGAGAAAAAGTGATGCGGCGTCTGCATCATGCTGAGTTTTTTATCTTTGAAGAACCAGCCGACGGTCAGTTGCAGGAAAGAACGGGTCGGTACGTGGTCGCAGTCAAAAATCGCCACCAGCTGGCTTTTTGCCTGTTTCAGGGCGTTATTGATGTTACCGGCTTTGGCATGCTCATGGGTTTCACGCGCAATATATTTGATGCCAATTTCATGAGCAAAATCGGCGAACTCCTGCCGGTTGCCGTCATCAAGCAGGTAAATAGTCAGTTTTTCACGGGGCCAGTCCAGGCCGAGCGCCGCATACAACGTCGGTTTTACTACGCTGAGGTCTTCGTTATAAGTGGGGATCATCAGATCAACCGTCGGCCAGGTCGAGACATCCTCAGGCATCGGCACCGGTTTACGGTTAAGCGGCCAGATGGTCTGGATATAACCGAGCACCAGCACGGTCCAGGAGTAGGTTTCCGCGCCCAGCAGCAGTAAACCGCAAATCAGGCTTAGCGGATCTTCCCAGTTCAGGGTTGAGGTATAGCGCCACCATAAATAGCGGCAGGAAATGGTCAGTGACAGAACAATCATCATCAGCGCCGGGAAACGCCCCGGAATGCGCCTGATAATCATCGCAATGCTCCACAGCAGCACCACGAAAATAAACTGGGCAATATAACCAAATGGCTGGGAAATGCAGAACATAGCCAGCGTAACCGCCACCAGCCCCACCATCAGCATCAGAATGCGCCTGCCGGCGCGGTTCATTTTTCCGATACGACGTGTGATACGGGTTTCGAGCGGACTTTGCGTCACCCGTTTTGGCAACGATTCCAGCCAGAGATGGATCCTTTCCCGCAGCCGTTGCGGCCACCGGCTATAAACGATGCCGCCACGGGTTTTTCCTGCCGGGATAATGATCATTAACCACAGACTCTGAACGAGATAACGCAGCGGATCGGCAATACGCACCCGCGAAGGCGAAATTTGCGGATACCAGCGGGTTCTCTGCGCACCGACACGCTGCCAGGCAGGTGATTCAAAACGCAGAAACAGCCAGCACAGCGCCACACAAACAATCATCATGCCGGAAGCAATGCGTGAAGATTTTGCCTGCCGGTAACGGCGGTAACGGTGCTGCAATTCCTGCATGACGGGCGGCACAAAAAACAGGTTCAACAGGCCGTTCATTTTGCCGGACTCCGCACCGCTTGCGGCTGACGAAGATTGAGCAGGAACCAGTTTGCCAGCGTATTCATTTCACGGGCGATCTTGCTGTTATCTTTCCATTCCCCGACCGGTTGTTTCGCCGCCAGCGATTCCGCCATGGCTTCATCACGATGTAAAATCACCGGGATCAATGCTGGCAAGGTTTCTTGCCATAACAGCAAAATATCTTGCTGTAACTGGCTGGAGGGAACGAACTGATTGAGCAGATAGCGCCCGTTTGGCGCTAAGGCGTGCTGGTGTAAACGAAGATGCGACTGGGTATCGGCGTGCAGAAGTACCACCGTGCTGTCGGCCAGCGACTGCGCAGGCAGAGGATCAGCCGCCGGAGAATCAATCAGGATCCAATCATAGACGCCGGTATTTTTGAGCTGCGTGAGCGCTTTTTGCCAGTCGAAATCGGCCTCACTGACATCGTCAGCTGAAACATGACCGTAAGGCAGAAAGTCGAGACGTGCGTGGTAACGCATCGCTGATTGTTGCCAGGCTTCTCCGGCTTTATGCGCGGAACACCAGCCGCGCGACTGAGCGTAAGGCATACCAAAATGCAACCGCAGCACGTTTTCAGGCGAAAAGTCGATCACCAGCACTTTTTCATTCAGTTGTGCGAGCCCCCAGGCCAGCGCTGCGGTCACCGAGGTGGCACCGGTACCGCCACGAAACCCCTGTAACGCGATGACAGCCATATTATTTTTTCTCCGCGCCGTGTTCAGCGAATTGCGCCAACTCAGCCAATAATGGCCAGCGGGACATTAGTTGCGGAATTTTTTCTTTACGGGCTATATCTACGTAATGTAATTCTGACAAAGCAAAAAGGTGACTCAGCGCATAAAAATCATCATCACTGGACGGTTCGGATTCTTCTGAGTCTGCAATATTGGCCGCCACCGTTTCTCTCCCTGCTTCAATCCAAATGCTGATACTTCAGCACAGCCAAAAATTGCCCATCATGATTAGGCATTTTAGTATCAAACATTATTGTGAAGAATTATGATTATTTAATGTAGCAATGATAGAATTTATTATACTCACATTTATCAGTGTGTCCCAGCAGACTTTTAATCAAAACCGAACAGAAGCAGATTAACAATATGGCACTCTCCTTTTCATTGGGTATGAAGCAATTCTGGAATGGTTTAGGCCAGATGCAGGCTCAGGGGCTTTACTGGGTCAACACCGACAGTCAGGAAGCGGCATATCGTTTGAGTGGTCAGGTACTTGAAGCTCAGCGGGGAGAAATCCCTGTCAGCCTGTTTTTTCCACAGCACAATTTAATTTGCTCTGATGATAAAAATAGACTAGCTGATGACAATATCCTTCTCACACATTTGCATAAATACCCCAGGCAAACGTTTTATTATCAGCACGCGGAAGGAAAAAAAGCGTTACTGGGATTGCCCGCCGATATTAATCGCCTGCCTGCCCCCCCTGCTTCTTTAATGATTTTATTACTTCCTGCCGTGCGCTGTCAGGAAGTAAAAGATAAACAACTTTCCCGCTGGCTGAGTGAAATTCAGTCAGGCGCTAATAGTAAAGGGGCGACGCTGCTTATTATCTGCTTCGGCGATGGCATTAATGCGGTTAAATCCCGCTTACATTTATTCCACCACAATATATATGGCCTTGCAGATTTAAAAACCGATGTGAACCCAAACCAGTGGGGCATCTCCTGGTGGCATGACAGTCTGGGTGCTGAAGCAAATACGCTTTATCCTCTCATCCCGCGCACGAACGGTTGGGAGATCCAGAAAGACGCCTTATCTTCAGCTTCAGCCCAAACCGGTGATGATCAGTGGATGTTGCTGGCAGAGCGTTCGGTGCTGGAAGGTGCGCCTGCACTTTCCGAGCGCTGGTTCCTGTTCGATGGCAACGACGCGCTGACCGAAAGAGCCACGCACGCCCGTTCTGCCACCGTTATTTTTGCGCTGGCGGGTAACGATGAAGTGGAAGTGCTCGCACGGCAGATCCACCTTTTGCGCATTCAGCGCGGCAATGGTTTGAAAATTGTGGTGCGCGAGATGAATTCTTCCCTGCGCTATGTCGACCAGCGTCTGTTGCAGGCCTGCGGTGCCAATCTGGTGGTGCCGCACGCTGCACGTCTTTCCAACTTTCTGACCTTGCTGGATGACCTGCAAAATCTGACATTCACCCGTCATGTCCCGCAGGACATCGACGTGCTGCTGGACAGCCGTTTACCCACGCATCATAAGGGATATCTGCCGCTGCCGGTGTTCTGCGACGTGATGCGCGATATCTGGGATCACGCCGCGCTGGCGACCGAATCACGCGGGATTTTAATTTCACTGCGCCCTGCCGCCGGGATCAGCCCGCAGCAGGCGATGTCGCTTTGTTCGCTGCGCCGCGACGGCGATATTCTGACCGTGACAGAACGTCATCTGTATTTGTTCCTGTCGAACTGTCAGGTCAGTGATGTCGAAAACGTTCTGGCCTTCCTGTTTAATCTGCCGGTGAAAGAAGTCTTTAGCAGTCAGACTTTCTGGAGTCACGAGCTGGATATTCAGACAGAAGTTCGCCGTCTGGCCGCCAAACCGCCGATGGCAAATCCCGTGTCAGAAGCACAGCCTTTTGTGGCGCATAAATCTGAACCTTTGAAACGTGCGCCCGTTCATCAGCCCGTTCCCATCACGCTGGCCGTGAGCGATACGCCCGTTATTAACACGCCGGAGTAAGAGAAATGGACATTCAGGACATTATCGAAATTTTCATTCTGGCGGCGGTGATTTTTCTCCCGCTGGGATATGCCCTGCGCAGCCGGTTGCCGCGCTGGAAAAACCGCTTTGCGACGCGATTTCTTTCGCCGCGTTATTTAACCCCCATGACCATCAGCAGCATCAATAAGAACCGCAAACGCTCCGCGACTTTGCCTGAAAATTCTGCGGCTACAGGGAAATCCAAAACTTCACTATGAACGAATCGCACTCTTCTTCTCCGCGCTTGCGGATCTGGCAATCCTGGCGCGGTCTTGGTGCCTGGAACTACTATTTCTTATTGAAATTTGTTCTGCTTTCACAGGGTTATCTGAATTTTGACGCGCTGAGCAATCTGGTTTTTGCGGCCGTATTATTATTCCCGCTTCGCTCCCTGCGTCTGCATCGCTGGCGACAATGGGTTGCCCTGCCGTTCGGCCTTGCGCTGCTTTATCATGATACCTGGCTGCCGGGCTGGCGTTCCATTGTCAATCAGGGAGCTGACGTCGCAGGTTTCAGCGTCAGTTATCTGCTTGAACTGGCTGACCGTTTCATCAACTGGCAGTGGATTGCAGTCGGTTTCGCCCTGCTGGTCGGTTATCTGTTTATTTCACAGTGGTTACGCCTGACGACATTCACGGTGATAGCCCTGTTATGGGTGAATCTCAGCGGTGTGATCACGCCGTTGTTTACGCATACACCGGCACCGGTTATGGCGCAAAATACCGCGGCGGCTCCGGCACAAGTCGCGCCATCCGGTACCGATAATACCGTCACGGGTCCGCCGACCAATGCCAACCTGAATGCGTATCTGGATCAGTTCTACCAAAACGAACGCCGCAAGGCGACGAAGTTTCCTGATGCCCTGCCAGCCGATGCTCAGCCTTTCGATCTGCTGGTGATCAATATCTGTTCGCTGGCCTGGGCTGATCTGGACGCGGTGAATCTTTCGAATTCGCCGCTGTGGTCGCGTTTTGATTTTGTGTTCAGTAATTTCAACTCCGCCACCGCATACAGTGGCCCGGCTTCGATTCGCTTGCTGCGTGCGAGCTGCGGTCAGCCATCCCACCACGATTTGTACCAGCCAGCCGGTCAGCAATGTTACCTGTTTGACGATCTGGCGCGTCTGGGCTTTACCTCGCAGCTGGCGATGGATCACACCGGCGTGTTCGGTAATTACATCGGCAATCTGCGTGATGACGCGGATATGAAAGCCCCGCTGATGTCACAGGCTGGTCTGGGTTATGAACTGACCTCTTTCGACGGTTCACCCATTTTCAATGACGGGCAGCTGTTCTCACGCTGGCTTGAGAATCAGGAAAAAGCCGGCACCGCACGGACAGCAACCTTCTTCAACCTGATCCCGCTGCATGACGGCAACCGTTACGTCGGCAGCAATAAAGGTGCGGACTACCATAACCGCGCACAGACACTGCTGAACCAGCTGAACACCTTTATGGATCAGCTGGATAAATCGGGTCGTAAAGTGATGCTGGTGGTGGTGCCTGAACATGGCGCGGCGCTGGTGGGCGATAAAATGCAGATTTCCGGCCTGCGTGATATCCCGAGTCCGGGTATCACTCACATCCCGGTCGGCGTGAAGTTCTTTGGTATGCAGGCACCGCATGCGCCGTCGCCGATGAAAATCGAAGGCCAGAGCAGCTATCAGGCGATTTCAGAAATGGTCGCCCGCGCAGTCGATGGCAAAGTCTTTACCACACCGACCATGGACTGGAAAAACTTCGCGTCGAACCTGCCGCAAACGCCGCTGGTGTCTGAAAATGAGAACTCGGTGGTAATGGAATATCAGGGGAAAATCTATATTCGCCTGAATGGCGGGGGATGGGTGCCGTATCCGAGCTAATGCTATTTTGTGGGCTTGCCGCCCACACGGGCAAAACCTTGGGTTGGCACCCAAACTGGCCTCTAGGTCAAGACCGTGGGCGTCGGCCCACACCGACTTTGGGCAAGGTCAAGTTCAACACCTTGGGTTGGCACCCAAACTGGCCTTAAGGTCAAGACCGTGGGCTCGCCGCCCACACTGGCCCAAAGGGTTTTAAACGAAACCCTTTGGAATCCTGCGTTTTTTTAACTGCGCGCTCTGCTCGCTGGCTATGTTTCAGGTACCACAGTGATAGCCGCAAAATCCCGCCGCTGCGCGGTTCCCTCCCTTCGGGTTGCAACCCGCGTAAAAAGACACGCGGTTTTCCACCTCTCGTCCGGCGGTATTTTGGAACCGGCCTCAGGCCTTTACTTCACAACCTTACTTGTTCTGTTTTGTTTTTAAAAGCCAAGGGCGGTTCAGAAATCTTGCTGAACGGAGCGGCTTCGAGACCTTTGGCTCGAAGACCGAGAGAAGGCACCGCGCAGCGGCAAGATTTCCAGCCTGTCGCAGTGGCACCTGAAACATAGTGTCCAGCGATAGCGCGAAGTGAAAAAAGCGCGGAGTCCAGAGGCCCGCGCGTTACCGGGTCTCTGGTCGGTGTGGGCCGACGCCCACGACCTTGACCTTAAGGCCAGTTTGGGTGGCAACCCAAGGTTTTGATTTAAAAGCCGCCTGTGTCCGGCATTGACACTATCACTCCGCAAATAACTGGTCATACACATGCTGTAAATGCCTTGCCATCCTTGCTTTCGCCCCCGCGCCATCTTTCGCCAGAATCGCGTCCAGGATCCCCTGATGGTCGGCATTCATTTCACGGGCGAAATCGACTTCGGTGTAATGGCTTTCTAAGCGCATAAACCGGCGTGAGCGGCGTTTATCCCACAGGTAGCCCATCATATCGTGCAGCACTTCATTGCCGGTCATCTCACTGATCATCAGATGGAACCGGCGGTCAGCTTCGAGGAATGCGTCGTTGTTGGCATTCAGCTTATTCAGCTCATCGGCAATTTCTTTCAATTTCACACGCTGCTCTTCAGTACCGTTAATCGCTGCCAGTTCCGCCGTCATCGCTTCATAAACCTGTCGCGCTTTCACCAGCGACTGCAGGCTGAATTCTTCTTCATGACTGACCGTCTGCTGTGCGGATGGCGTTGCCTGTGGCAGCGGGTCGCTGACGTATACGCCGTTGCCGGTGCGGATTTCCACCCAGCCGGTGATCTCCAGTGCAATCAATGCTTCGCGGATAGAAGAACGGCTGACGCCCAGCTGTTTGGACAGGTCGCGCTCGGACGGGATCATCGCCCCCGGCGCGAACTGACCGGTGTTGATGCAGTTAATCAGTACGTTTGAAATCTGGCGATACAGCCGTTCCACTTTCAGGGTTGGTAATTCCATTATTGTCTCCGTGTTCTTGCTGAATCGCAGATCTGTTATCCAGGTCACATTAATCATCGGTTTGATACTGAATCATATGTTGGTCTGATGGCCTGACCAGCAGACCACCTGACCAGACCGCGCATTAAGATTGAACTTATCACCGGCCATGCGTCAACTACATTCAGAGAGTCAGTTAACAATTTTAAGGAAAACACATGGAACAGACATGGCGTTGGTACGGCCCGAACGATCCGGTTTCGCTTGATGATGTGCGTCAGGCTGGCGCAACTGGCGTGGTCACTGCCCTGCACCATATTCCTAACGGTGAAGTGTGGCCGGTAGAAGAAATTAAAAAGCGTAAGGCGATCATTGAAGCCAAAGGTCTGGTGTGGTCAGTTGTCGAAAGCATTCCGGTACATGAGGAAATCAAAACCCGCAGCGGAGATGTTGAGAAGCACATTGCGAACTATCAGCAATCTATTCGTAATCTGGCGGAATGTGGGATTTATACGGTCTGCTATAACTTCATGCCGGTTCTGGACTGGACGCGTACCGATCTGGGTTATCTGCTTCCGGACGGTTCACGCGCCCTGCGCTTCGACCACATCGCTTTCGCGGCCTTTGAATTGCATTTGCTCAAACGTGAAGGCGCGACGTCGTATTACAGCGCTGAAGAACAGAAACAAGCGGCAGAATATTTTGCGGCGATGACGCAGGCAGAGAAAGACCAGCTGGTGTCAAACATCATCGCCGGTCTGCCCGGTGCAGAAGAAGGTTATACGCTGGATCAGTTCCGTGCCCGTCTGGCGACGTACGACGGTATCGATAAGGCCAAACTGCGTGAAAACATGGCGCACTTCCTGCGCAGTATTGTGCCAGTGGCGGAGCAATGCGGATTAAGTCTGGCGGTTCATCCGGATGATCCCCCGCGCCCTATCCTCGGTCTGCCGCGCATTATCTCCACCATTGAAGATATGCAATGGCTGAAAGAAACCGTCGACAGTATCCATAACGGTTTCTGCTTCTGCACCGGTTCTTACGGCGTACGTGAGGATAATGACCTGGTGAAAATGATGACCGATTACGCCGATCGCGTTCACTTCATCCACCTGCGCGCCACGTTGCGCGAAGAAGTTCCGGGCAGCTTCCATGAAGCCGACCATCTGGACGGTGATGTGGATATGGTCGCAGTCATCAAAGCCATTCTGACCGAAGAGCAAACCCGCCGCCGCGCAGGTAATTTGCGCGCTATCCCGATGCGCCCTGATCACGGCCATCAGATGCTGGATGACTTGCACAAGAAAACCAATCCGGGGTATTCGGCGATTGGACGTCTGCGGGGACTGGCGGAACTGCGGGGTGTAGAGCGGGCGTTGAAACAGAGCTTCTTTGCCGAGTAAACTCGCTGGATATATTAACTTCCGACTGAGATAATTTCGGTTTCTTAATAACGGTTATCACTCGGCCTTTCGCGCTGAAACCGACCAAGAGGGAAAATGCTTTTTCCCTCTTGGATCTTCCTTCGCTTTTTCAACAAGCGCTTCCGCTCGGTGGCTATGTTTCAGTTACCGCAGTGACAGGCTGTAAAGCTTGCCGCTGCGCGGTGCCTTCATTTCGGGATTGCAGCCTCAGGTCTGCAACCTCTCATTCAGCAAGATTTCTGAATCGCCCGCACGCTCTTAAAATCAACGGCAGATCGTCTCTTTTATCTTTTAGAAAAGTGGATTGGCGTGCTTAAAATCCAGCTGAACGGAGCGGCTTCGAGACCTGTGGCTCGAAGACCGAGAGAAGGCAGTGCGAAGCACCTGGATTTTCGCCACTTACCAATGCGCCAGAACATGTCCGTCATACCCGCGACAGCGCGCAGTGAAAAAAGCGCGGAGTCCAGAGGCCCGCGCGTTACCGGGTCTCTGGTCGGTGTGGGCCGACGCCCACGACCTTGACCTTGACCTTAAGGCCAGTTTGAGTGGCAACCCAAGGTGTTGTTGACCTTAAACGGCCGCCCCTTTTGCAGCGGCCCACTCTGCAAAACTCAAAAATGATACGCCACCGCGTTTTCCTGCTCCGGCCACGGATGTGACTTGTACGGTTTAGCCGGATAGTTAATCTCAACACTTCTGCGGCGGAAATCACTTGGGCTGACCCCTACCCGTTTGCGGAATACCCGCGAGAAATACAACTGATCGTCATATCCCACCACACGGCCAATCGTCGCTATAGATTCCTGAGTCGTCTGTAATAACAGTTTGGCGCGGATCACCCGCTGATCTTCACGCCAGCGCAGGATGTTGATCCCCACCTGCTCACGGAAAAGATGTGCCAGCCGTGACGGCGACAGGCAAACATGACGCGCCACTTCGTCGATACGCAACTCTCCGGCCAGATTTCCGGTGATGAACTGGCAGGCTTCGATAACGCGCGGATCCATAATTTTTTGCGGACTCTGCGGATCTTCTTCCATTGCGCGCAGCAACAGACGCTCCAGCAGATTCATCCCTAACTCTTCGCAGAAACGACGGCCTGATTTTTGAGTTTGCTCGATATTGGCAAACAGGCGGTCGAATTCCAGTAATAAGGTGTTATTCGGTAAGGAGAGACGCCCGACGTCGCGGGTTTTGGTGTGCCACTCCAGCCAGTCTGCCCAGTAGGCACGCGGGCGGAAATACACCCAGCGGTGATACCAGGAATCGGCGTTAGCGGAACGGCTGTAGAGATGACGGGCTTTCGGCGGGAATAACAACAGATCACCGGGGTTGCAGTAGAACGTATCTTCGCCGTCAAAAACTTTACCCTGCCCTTTTACGGTCAGGTTGAGAATGTAACCTTTCATGCCACCCGGACGGTCAATGGCAAAGTCCAGTGGCCCGTCAGCAAGGATCGGTGTCATACCGGCGACCAGATAGGCGTTGAAACTGTAACCCGGTAACAGCGGGTTTTGCTGCTGATCCTGAATCATACGGTGATACATCGAACCTCCCAAAACTTCACGTGGCTATGGACTTTTTATCTATTCTAATCGCCGATGAAAACGCTGCCAATAAATGTTACTTTTTTGTGAACAACCACGCGTTTTTGCGGCATTTAACCGGTCTGAGCGTTAAATGCCGCGGGTAGTAAGCTGTGAAAGCGTTATCACAAAACCGGTTTAAACGGTCTTTTTGGCTTTCTGTTTGTAACGGTCGAAGATAACCGCCGCCAGCAGGATCAGACCACGTACCACATACTGCGAGAACGGAGATATATTCAGCAGGTTCATGGCATTTTCCACGGTACCCAGGATCAGGATCCCCGATACCACGTAGGAAATCTTACCGATGCCGCCTTTCAGCGAAACGCCACCCAGCACGCAGGCGGAGATGACGATCAGCTCAAAGCCCAGCGACGTCATTGGCTGACCGCTGGTCATACGTGAAGCCAGAATGATCCCCGCCGCCGCCGATACCAGACCGGACAGTACGAAGATAATGATTTTAGTGCGCACCACCGGCACACCGGCCAGACGCGCGGCATCTTCATTACCCCCAATCGCCAGCGTGTTTCGGCCAAACGTGGTTTTGTTAAGCAGCAGACCAAAGATAATCAGACAGCCGACCGTCAGCCAGATTGGTGCGGGCAGTCCCAGCCAGTTGGCGTAGCCGAGTGCGAAGAAGCGTTCGTCTTCGATGCCCACTGCTTTACCGTCAGAAATGATGTACGCCAGACCGCGCACAATCTGCATGGTGGCAAGCGTGGTGATCAGCGCGTTAATTTTCAGGCGGGCGATAACAAAACCGTTGAGCAAACCGGTCAGCATCCCAAGCAGTAAACCGGCAGCGACGCCAATCCACAGGCTTTCAGTCATGTTGATGACCACCGCGGTTGTCACGCCCGCACAGGCGATGACGGAGGCGACGGACAAGTCAAAGTCACCGGAAGCCAGACAGAACAGCATCCCGCAGGCCACCATGCCGGACATCGAAATAGCCAGTCCCAGCCCTTTCATGTTGATGAAAGAACTGAAGTTCGGCACGAAAATCGAACAGGCGAGAAACAGTACGGCGAACACCACTAACATGCCGTAGCTGTCCCAGATACGCATCAGGCCTTGTCCGCTGCGCGATGCAGCTGAAGGTTGATCCGGTTTGGCTGAATTGGTTGTCATACTCGACATAATATTTTTGCTCCTCAGTCAGGCAGCGTCAGGGGCAGAATCAAGGTCTAGTGTCCGCAACATGGCGAGCCCCAGCGCTTTTTCTTCGGTGGCTTCATCGTGGGACAGTTCGCCGGAGACAGCGCCTTCGCGCATCACCACAATTCTGTCCGCCAGACCCAGCACTTCCGGTAAATCACTGGACGCAAACAGCACCGCAATGCCTTGTTTCGCCAGTGAATAAATCACGTTGTAAATTTCATGCTTGGCGCCGACGTCAATCCCGCGCGTCGGTTCGTCGAGCAAAATGACTTTCATGTCTTCCGACAACCAGCGCCCCAAAATGGCTTTTTGCTGATTACCGCCGGAAAGGTTCATGATCAGCTGCTGATCGCTCGGCGTTTTGATATTCAGCGCCTCGATGTGCTTGCGCGCATTTTTCGCTTCCCAGGCGTTGTTGATCAGGCAACCCGCTTTCACCGTTTTCCGGCGGGCGCTGATGTTGATGTTGTCACGTACCGAGTGAACAGGAATGATGCCGTCGGCTTTGCGGTCTTCAGGACACAGCATGATGCCCTGGCGGATCGCGTCTGCCGGTTTGCGGATGTTCATCACTTTGCCATCGAGCCGCAGTGTGCCGCCGGTGACGCGCGTGCCGCCGAATAACCCCTTCATCAGCTCACTGCGACCGGCGCCTACCAGCCCGAACAGGCCGACGATTTCTCCCTGACGCACGCTCAGGCAGATCGGCGTTTTCACGCCCGGTGCTTTGACCTGATCCAGCTGCAAACGTATTTCGCCGTGCGGACGCGGCGCGTAGCCGTAAATGTCGTCCAGATTACGGCCGACCATCGCCTGCACCAGCTTGCTGTTATCCACCTGTGTCATGTCGTCAAAGGTACGCACATAGCGGCCGTCTTTGAAAACGGTGACAGCGTCACTTAATGCAAAAATCTCTTCCATACGGTGTGAGACATACAAAATCACACGCCCTTCTGCCCGCAACTCACGGATGACACGGAATAATTGTTCGATTTCACGTGCTGAAAGTGAACTGGTCGGCTCATCGAAAGCAATGATTTTGGCGTTACGCGCCAGCGCTTTAGCGATTTCCACCATCTGCCACTGGCCGATGGAGAGATATTTCAGCGGGGTATCGGGATCGATATCCAGCCCGAGGTGTTCGAGCTGAATTTTGGTTTCATAGCGCAGCAATTTGCGGTTCACAAAACCGTGTTTGCTGGGCAACTGTCCGAGATAAATGTTCTCTGCCACCGTCATTTCCGGCACCAGATGCAATTCCTGATAAATGATCGCCACACCGGCATCGAGCGCATCGGTGGTGTTATTGAAAGCGACCTGCTGCCCTCTGATATGAATATTGCCCTGTGAAGGCTGATAGTTGCCGCTGAGGATTTTCAGAAGCGTCGATTTACCCGCGCCGTTTTCGCCCATCAGCGCATGGATCTGCCCGGCATAACAATTGAAAGAAATCCCGTCCAGCGCTTTCACACCTGGAAAAGTTTTGCCAATGTCATGGAATTCCAGATACGGCGTGGCCGCATCAAACTCCGTCAGTGACGGTGTCAGCAAAGGCGTCTTGTTTGAAGATTGCTGAGTCATAGGGGCTACCTGGAAATTAAGTAAAGTTGAATGCACGCCACTGCACAGCAGAAAACAGTTCGTAAAACTTCCTGTCGTCCACTCTGCAGCAGCGTTATCTAATGCTCGTTTAACTCGCTATTCCTCTAAATCATTCGGGTTGCAGGAAGGCGGCAAGTTCGTGAATCCCCGGGAGCTTACATAAGTAAGTGACCGGGGTGAGCGAACGCAGCCAACGCATCTGCAGCCCGAAGGATGACGAGGAAATTACATTAAGCCTTTCTTCTTCAGTTCTTCTTTGAAGTTGTCGCGGGTGATCAGGACAACATCAGTGACTTCGGTGAATTTCGGTGGTTCAACGCCTTTGGTGACCCATTCGTTCAGCATCTGGATACTTTTATAACCGTGGATATCCGGGCTAGGTAACAGGGAACCGTAGAAGCCGGTTTGCGCGCTTTTTGACAGCTCATTCACGGCGTCCACACCGTTGATACCGATACCGATCACATTAGCGGCTTTGAATCCCTGACCTTCTGTTGCACGCACACCGCCGAGAACGGTGTTGTCGTTCATACCGATGATCAGCCAGTTCTTCACTTCAGGATGTTGGACTAACAGGGAGTTACCGGCATCCAGTGCGCCAGGAATATCGTTGGATTTGGTCGGAACTTTATAGATTTGTTTTTCCGGAAAACCGGCAGCTTTCAGCGCGTCCATTGAACCGGAAGTACGGCGGCGTGCAGTGTCCAGCTCATCAGCGGTAATCGCCATCACGCCGGTATCTGCGACTTTCCAGCCACGTTTTTGCATTTCTTTATACAGTTCCTGTCCCTGACGTTCGCCGATTTTGGTGGCGGCCATCATCACTAATGGCACCTCTTCCATTGGCTTGCCTTTGGCATTCACGAACTGGTCATCCACCTGGATAACTTTCATGTCATAGCTGCGCGCTTTCGCCATGATGGCAGGCCCCAGACGCGGATCCGGCGTACAGATAACAAAACCTTTCGCACCGTTTGCCGCCAGACTGTCGATGGCATTCAGCGTTTTTTCACCGTCTGGCACAGCAATTTTGATGACCTCAAAGTTCAGATCCTT
This sequence comes from Rahnella variigena, assembly GCF_003610915.1. Classification (NCBI taxonomy): domain Bacteria; kingdom Pseudomonadati; phylum Pseudomonadota; class Gammaproteobacteria; order Enterobacterales; family Yersiniaceae; genus Rahnella; species Rahnella variigena. The sequence goes on along the minus strand of NZ_NSDJ01000001.1, from coordinate 3,069,038 downwards.
ACCGGCTTTATCTGCAAAGCGCCATTCAGTCTGGAACCACGGCTCTTCGGGCTGTTTAACCAGGAAACCCAGCTTTGGATTTTCGGCTGCCATAGCTGAATGTGACATAACGGCTGCTAACCCTACCGCCGCTAATGCCTTAGTGAATTTATGCATGATGTTCTCCGACTTTTATTGTTGTTTTTCACAATCGCAGTCTCATATCTGTTGGTTTGCCGCAATCATGAAAACGTTATCAGTAGCGTAAAGAAACAAAGTGAAAGTGCGGCGAAGTCCGGTATGTAGCGGATTTACGTCACACTCTCTTGTAAGACGGGTTAAGTTTTAGCGGTAATTTTGCAGCGGAATGTAGAGCGCTATCACACGGCGGGAAAACAGCAGGTTTGTACATAGATATAGCGATTTTAGCCAAACGCTAACATTTGACCAACCTCACAGAAACATCATTGGGAGCAGATTTGTGCATACTTCCAGCTAACGCCTCCTCACTCACTTTTTTGCATCCTCCTACTGTTAGAGCAATTCGATTCGCCGCCGTAATGACTACGGCAAACCTGAAGGAGTGAGAAAGAATGACGCAAGGTGCGATTGCTCTTGGTCTTGATTTTGGCAGCGATTCTGTCCGGGCACTGGCTGTGGATTGTCAGACCGGTGCGGAGATGGAAACTGACGTGGTTTATTATCCGCGCTGGACTGAAGGCCGTTACTGTGACGCGGCAATAAACCAGTTCCGCCACCATCCGCTCGACTATATAGAAGCGATGGAGCAGGCAATCAAAAACGTCGTGCAACGTCTGGGCAGTGAACGGGCGGCGCGCGTGGTAGGGATCGGTGTGGATTCCACCGGTTCCACGCCTGCTCCTGTAGATAATGAAGGCAACATTCTGGCGCTGACGCCTGAGTTCGCCGAAAACCCGAACGCCATGTTCGTGTTATGGAAAGATCACACGGCAATAGAAGAAGCCGAAGAAATTAACCGCCTGTGCCGCAGCGGTGAGTTCCCCGACTATTCCAGCTATATCGGCGGCGTTTACTCCTCTGAATGGTTCTGGGCAAAAATCCTGCATGTTTCCCGCGCGGACGCTGCCGTTAAAACAGCCGCGGCTTCCTGGGTTGAACTGTGCGACTGGGTGCCTGCCCTGCTTTCCGGTACCACCGCGCCGGACAAAGTGGTGCGTGGCCGTTGCAGCGCCGGACACAAAATGCTCTGGCATCCGTCATGGGGCGGTTTGCCGCCAAAAGATTTCTTCGCTGCTCTCGATCCTTTGCTGGTCGAAAACCTGCCGTATCCGCTGTTTACTGACACCGTTACCGCTGAACAGGCAGTTGGTACGCTGACCTCTGAATGGGCAGAACGCCTTGGTCTGCCTGCTTCCGTGGTGCTTTCCGGCGGTGCATTCGACTGCCATATGGGCGCAGTCGGCGCGGGCGCACAGCCTTATACGCTGGTGAAAGTGATCGGGACTTCCACCTGCGACATTCTGATCGCCGACAAAGAGCGTGTAAACGACCGCGCGATTGCCGGGATCTGCGGTCAGGTCGAAGGCAGCGTGGTGCCGGACATGATTGGGATGGAAGCCGGACAATCCGCTTTCGGTGATATGTATGCCTGGTTTAGCCGTCTGCTGAGCTGGCCGCTGATTCAGGCCGCCAAAGTGCATCCTGAAATGGCACCGCAACTGACCAGCCTGCAAAAAAATCTGCTGTCCGATCTCACCGCAGCGTGGGCGGCCAGTCCGAAACTCGATCATCTGCCGCTGGTGCTCGACTGGTTCAACGGTCGCCGTACGCCGTTTGCCAATCAGCGTCTGAAAGGCGTCATCACCGATATCAATCTGGGCACGCAAGCGCCGGAACTGTTCGGGGGCTTTATCGCTGCCACCGCCTTTGGCGCACGCGCCATCATGGAATGTTTCGAACAGCAGGATATTCCGGTGGAGAACGTCCTCACGCTCGGCGGTATCGCACGTAAATCACCGGTCATCATGCAGGTTTGCGCCGACGCGATGAACCGTCCGCTGCAAATCGTCGCCTCCGATCAGTGTTGCGCGCTGGGTGCGGCAATTTTTGCTGCCGTCGCCGCCGGGGAATTCAGCGACGTTCCGGCCGCACAGGAAAAAATGGCCTGCAGCATAGAACGTACGCTGCTGCCGGATCCACAGCGCGTCGAACAATATCAGCGCCTGTATGAACGTTATCAGCAATGGTGTGCCACCACTGAACCGCTGTTTGCAGCGAAACCGGCACATTAATGTCTGTCTCATAAATTGCTATTTCACACCTACGATATTCAGGAGTAATAAATGGACGCGTTTAAACATCTCGAAGTGTGGTTCGCCATTGGCAGTCAGCATCTGTACGGACCGGAAGCATTGCGTCAGGTAAAAGAGAACGCCGAGAAGGTGGTCAGTAGCCTGAACAGCGAAGCCGGTTTGCCGGTTAAACTGGTGCTTAAACCGCTGGTCACCACGCCGGATGAAATCACGGCGCTGTGCCGCGACGCCAACTACGACAATGCCTGCGTGGGGATCATCACCTGGCTGCACACCTTCTCTCCGGCCAAAATGTGGATCGCGGGCTTAAGCATTCTGCATAAGCCACTGTTGCAGTTCCATACACAGTTCAACGCTGAAATTCCGTGGGACACCATGGACATGGACTTCATGAACCTGAACCAGACCGCACACGGCGGCCGCGAGTTTGGCTTCATTGGTGCCCGTATGCGTCAGCAACACACTGTGGTCGCGGGTCACTGGCAGGATGGCGAATCACATCGCCGAATCGCCCAATGGATGCGCGTCGCTGCCGCGAAAAACGAAAGTCAGCATCTGAAAGTGGCGCGCTTTGGCGACAACATGCGTGAAGTTGCCGTGACAGAAGGTGACAAAGTGGCCGCACAAATCCAGTTCGGCTACAGCATCAATGCTTACGGCATTGGCGATTTGGTCAGCGTCATCAACGAAGTCAGCAAAGGCGATATCGACACGCTGGTGGAAGAATACGAAGCCACTTATCGCCTGACCGATGCGGTTAAACTTAACGGCGAACGTCGTGAAAACCTGCTGGATGCGGCGAAAATCGAACTGGGGATGACGCATTTCCTGGAGCACGGTAAATTCGGCGCATTCACCACCAACTTTGAAGATCTGCACGGCATGAAACAGTTGCCGGGGCTGGCGGTACAGCGTCTGATGCAAAAAGGCTACGGCTTTGGCGGCGAAGGCGACTGGAAAACTGCGGCACTGCTGCGCATCATGAAAGTGATGGCCAGCGGCCTGAAAGGTGGCACGTCGTTCATGGAAGATTACACCTACCACTTCAAGCCGGGTAATGACCTGGTAGTCGGTTCACACATGCTGGAAGTGTGCCCGTCGATTGCTAAAGAAGAAAAACCGTTACTCGATGCGCAATATCTCGGCATAGGTGGCAAAGCGGATCCGGCGCGTCTGATCTTCTCCACGCCGGCAGGCCCTGCGGTTAACGCCAGCGTCATCGACATGGGCGACCGTTTCCGTCTGCTGGTCAATCTGGTGGATACCGTCGAGCAACCGCATCCGTTGCCAAAACTGCCCGTCGCCCGGGCTATCTGGAAAGCCCAGCCTTCACTGGCGACAGCGGCAGAAGCCTGGATCCTTGGCGGCGGCGCGCACCATACCGTGTTCTCACAGGCACTGGATATTGATGCGCTGCGGTTATATGCGGAGCTGAGCAATATTGAATTGCTGGTGATTGATAACGAGACGACGCTGCCGGACTTTAAGAATCAGATCCGGTGGAATGAGGTGTATTACAAACTTTGCAGTCGTTGATTTGCTTGCTCCTCCACTTCAAAGAGCCTTTTTTCTTTGCTCCTCCCCCTGCGAAGGGGGAGGCCGGGAGGGGGTTTTAAAGCCAAACACTCTGTAAAAGCAAACTTCAACTCTTTGATTTTTCGTTAATACCCCACCCCAACCCTCCCCTTCGCAGGGGAGGGAGTCGCCCCAGCCAGTCTTCACAATTCTTACGCATCCTCGACAAGAACGAACAGAAACTGTCATTTCCCCGTCACATTCCCCCTTTACGCTCACCCCCACAAATAAATCCCAAAGAGGATAGTACCAACCATGATCATTCCAGCTCATACCGGCGGGAATGCGCCTGCGCGCATGTCTTCTCCCCCTGCCATCGCTATTCATCAGGTGTCCCATTACTTTGGGAGCAACCCGGTACTCAATCATGTCAATTTATCCGTGCCGGAAGGTACGATCCTCGCCCTGCTTGGCCCTTCGGGCTGCGGGAAAAGCACGCTGCTGAAAATGCTGGCGGGGCTACTCCATCCCGCGTCGGGGCAAATCAGTTTTGATGGCGAAATCGTCGCCAGCGGGAAACTCAGCGTGCCGCCGGAAAAACGCAATCTCGGGATGGCGTTTCAGGATTACGCCCTGTGGCCGCACATGAACGTGCGCCAGAACGTGGCGTTTCCGTTGCAAATGCGCGGGATCCGTGGCGCAGCTCAACACGAGAAAGTAATGGCCGCGCTGGAGCGCGTCGGGCTGGCGGATTTTGTCTCGCGCCGCCCTTCTGAACTTTCCGGTGGTCAGCAGCAGCGCGTGGCGCTGGCACGGGCGATTGTCGCCGAGCCGCGTATTTTGCTTTTCGATGAACCACTGTCAAATCTTGACCGCGACCTGCGCGAAAGCCTGTGCGAAGAAATGGCGACATTGTTGCGCCAGCTCGGCACCACGGCGGTGTATGTCACCCACGATCAGCACGAAGCTCATGCACTCGCTCACCGCATTGCGCGCATGGACAAAGGCGCCATCGCCAGCATCGACCAGATTGACCCTTCCGTTGTTTCACCTTTTGTTGCTTAACCTTTGATGGAATGAAAATGATGAACCCCACACACAACACACAGACAAAAACGTTTTCCCGTACCAAAACAGGCGTAATGACAGCAATGACTCTTTCTCTCGCAATGGCAGCCGGCAGTGCTCAGGCACTGACGCTCTACACCGCCGGGCCGGGTTCACTGGCAAAAAAACTGGCAGCAGGCTATGAAAAACAAACCGGCGTAAAAGTCGATGTGTTCCAGGCAACAACCGGCAAAGTCATGGCGCGGCTGGAAGCCGAACAGGCTAATCCGCGCGCGGACGTCTTAATTTCAGCGTCCTGGGATACCGCAACCGACCTCGAGCAACGTGGCTGGCTGCTGGAATATCAAAGCCCGAATGCAGAACAGGTTCCGGCACAATTCAAAACGCCGTATTACGTCGCGCAGGGTATTTCCGCGCTGGGTATCGTGTGGAACACCAAAAGCGGTACTACCGAACCAAAAGACTGGGGCGATTTAGCCAAACCGGAATTCAAAGACAAAGTCACCACGCCGGATCCGTCGCTTTCTGGTGCTTCTTTAGATTTGCTGATCGGGTTACAAAATGCGCATGCACAGCAGGCCTGGAAGCTGTTTGAAGATTTGAAAGCCAACGGCATGATTATCGCTGGTCCGAATGCGCAGGCGCTGACGCCGGTCTTGCAGGGGGCAAAAGCCGCGGTATTCGGCGCAGTGGATTATGTGTCTTATGGCAGCGTGCAGGACGGCGAATCAGTCAAAGTGATTTTCCCAAGCAGCGGCACGGTTATCGCGCCGCGTCCGATGATGATCCTCAAATCCAGCCAGCAGCAGAAAGAAGCCAAAGCATTCATAGATTACGCGCTCTCGCCTGAAGGCCAGAAACTGGTCGCCGATGCGTGGCTGATGCCAGCACGCACGGACATTGATGCCAAACGCCCATTGTTTAAAACATTGAAATTGCTGCCAGAAGCCTCACAGGCTTCAGCATCCCGTAAAGACGTTCTCGAGCGTTTTGCGAAGCTGTTCGGCCAGCAATAATCCTTTCACGGGCTGTCGCTAAAACAGCCCGCTTCTGAGATTTGATCAATGAATAGAAACGCTTTTTTACCGGGCGTAACGGGCATCGCGCTGCTGTTACTGGTCGCGGTGCCGGTGGCATTTGTGGTCTTGCAGGCGGTTTTTCCGCATCTGGATACCGGCAGTTATTCGGCGCCATTCAGCACTTTTACCCGCGTTTTTGCCGAACCTTCGTTGCAGGCACTGTTTGCCACCACGCTGAAAGTCGGACTGGGCGTGGCGTTATGCAGCGCGCTGATCGGCGTGCCTCTGGGCGCGCTGCGCGGATTATTCGCCCTGCCCGGCGCCGTTCTGTGGGATGTGGTTTTTCTGATCCCTTTTTTAATACCGCCTTATATCGCTGCGCTGTCGTGGATGCTGGCGCTGCAAACCAACGGTTACGTACAGCAATTGCTGCCGTGGCTGCATCTGAATGATTTTCTGTTTTCACTGCCGGGTATGGTGGCAGTGATGACGCTCAACGTTTTTCCGGTGGTCTATTTTGCTGTCTCGCGCAGCATGGCCGCCAGCGGCAGCCGTCTGGCGGATGTGGCGCGTATTCATGGCGCAGGCCCCTGGCGGGCATTTATCCGCATCACGTTGCCGATGGCCTTACCGGCCATGGCCTCCAGTCTGCTGCTGGCGTTTACCCTGTCGATAGAAGAATACGGCGTGCCCGGCGCGTTAGGTTCGCGAAGCGGCATTCTGATGCTGACGACCGGTATCGAACAGCGTCTTGCCGACTGGCCGATTGATATGCCGGGAGCTGCGGTGCTATCGCTGCTGCTGGTGGCGATCGCACTTTGCGCTTACAGCGTACAACGCGCGGTGCTGGCCGGTAAAAATGTCGAGAGCATGACCGGCAAACCGGCTGATGTGACACAGAAATCGCTGGCAGGCTGGACGTTGCCGGTGATGGCGTTATTTACCGTCGTGGCGTTTATTGCGGTGGCGCTGCCGATTGTCTCCACACTGGTGACGGCATTTTCCGGCACCCTTTCCGGCGGACTGACGCTTTCCAATTTCACATTACGGCACTTTGGCAATCTGTTTGCTGCGCATAGCGATGCGCTCGGTGCGCTGTCGACCAGTCTCAGTCTGGCGCTGGGCACGGCGCTGATCGCCGGTGCGACGGGATTTCTGGCGTCATGGCTGGTGGTGGCACGCAAAATTCGCGGGGCGGCGTTGATTGACGGACTTTCGCTTTTTCCGGCAACGCTGCCGGGTATCGTGGTGGGTGTCGGGCTGATCCTGGCCTGGAATCGCAGTTTCTGGCCCGTGACGCCGTATAACACCTGGGGGATCCTGCTGTTGTCATATTGCTGTCTGCTGCTGCCTTATCCGGTGCGTTATGTCAGCGCGGCGCTAAAGCAGATTGGCGGTAATCTCGATGCGGCGGCACGGGTACACGGCGCGACTGCCGCGCAGGCATTGCGGATGATCCTGCTGCCGCTGGTGTTCCCGAGTTTACTGGCGTCAATGATGATGGTATTTGCGGTAGCGTCGCGTGAACTGGTGACGTCGCTGTTACTGTCACCGGCAGGTGTGCAGACGGTTTCCGTGTATGTCTGGCGGCAGTTTGAACAGGGTTCGGTGGGCGACGGGATGGCGATGGCGTCGATTGCCGTACTGCTGAGCCTGACGCTGATGTTAATCGCATTCAGGCTACAGCAGCGTCAGACGTCTTAACTTTCCCGCTGCGCTTCACGGCGCGGGCGGTCGCCAGACGGGATTAGCAAACCGGCGGCGACCGCCAGCACTGAAACCACCGCCGACACCACGAATACCCAGTGCAGCGAAGCGGCCACGCTGTCGGTCAGCATATTCAGCTGTCCAGCGTCCATCGCGCTGCGCGTGGCTTTTTCCATCAGTTGCTGAACCGGATCGTTCACCTGCGGCAGCCGGTATTCCAGATTAAGATTCAGCGTCGCGCCCAATACCGCCGTGCCGATGGCTGAGCCAAGCATCCGCGTGAACAGCGTCGACGCGGTAGCAATGCCGCGGATCGCCGGTTCTGCGCTGTTCTGCACTGAAACGATAAATGTGGTGTTAGAAAGCCCCATGCCTGCGCCGATAGAAAACGCCGCGATGCGCGCCATCCACAATCCCGACGACGGCGAAAGCAATAAAAGCGCCAGACTTCCGCCCACCAGCAGCAATCCCCCCGTCACCGCCGTGGTCCGATACGACGTTGCCTGCATCATGCGGCTGCTGAACATGCTTGCCAGCGGCCAGCCGATGGACATCAGCGCCAGCGTGGTGCCCGCCTCCAGCGGTGTTCCGCCGAGAACGCCCTGAACGTAAGTCGGCAGGAACGCGCTGATCCCCATCATGGTCGCGCCGATAATCAGACCACCGACATTACCGGCAATAATTACTTTGCTGTCCCACAGCGCCAGCGGGAACAGCGGTTCAGGCGTTTTACGCTCCTGACGCACCAGTAATCCGCCGTTGACAACAGCAAACGCCAGCAACGCCAGCGCCCAGTAGCCCAGAGCTTCGGCCTGTAACAGCGCCAGTAATAAGGAAGCGACGGCGAGCGTGAGATAAGTGGTTCCGGCAAGATCCAGCTGATGCGGTTTACGCTGACCGTCCGGCGGCAGGTATTTGATCAGGATCGCCATTGCCACCAGGCCGATAGGCACGTTCACCCAAAACACCACCGCCCACGGAAAATGGGAAACAATAAACGCCCCCATCAGCGGGCCGACTATCGCCGACACGCCCCAAACGCTGGACAAATACCCCTGCGCTTTCGCCCTTTCCTGCGGACCGTAGACATTGGCAATCAGCGTCGTGGCAATGGGCGTAATGGCGCCAGCGCCCAGCCCCTGCAACGCACGAAAACCGATCATCCAGCCCAGCGACGGCGCGAAGCCGCACAGAACCGAACCAATAAGAAACAAGGTGGTGCCGATGAAAAACATTTTCCGGCAGCCGTACAAATCCGCCAGCCGCCCGTAAATGGGCACCGTAATCGCCTGCGTCAGAAGATAGACGGCGAATACCCAGCCAAGCAGTGAAAAACCACCGAGATCGCCGATGATGGTCGGCATCGCGGTCGCGACAATGGTCACTTCTACCGCGGCCATAAACATCGACAACATGCAGGCAATGAGGATCAGCGGACGGTGGGAAGATTTAACAGCAGATGTTTGGACTTCAGAATGATTGACGGCCATGTTCTTTGTTTTCTTAAGAATTGTGTTGATGAATGCACTCAGGCAGATTTCAAATTATAGACGTAAAAAAGGCTCCGGGTTTTGCACTCAGAGCCTCCGAACTGGCAAAATTTTGTGACAACGTCACCGTCAGGCGTGGGTCATTGTTTTGAGATTGAAGCTGGACAGGTCGATATACCTGGCCATATCGCGGCTTTCAGCGCGGGGTAAATACGGAATTTCCCCCAGAAGCGGTGCTGAAATATTGGCGCTTATCGCGTCAATCGTTTCCTGATAGTGAGCCAGGCACGGATTAATGCGATTTGCCACCCAGCCAATCAACGGTAAACCATCAGCAATAATTGCCTGCGCTGTTAATAATGCATGGCTGACGCAACCTTCCTGAATACCGACCACTAATACCACCGGCATATTTTGCTGGCGTACCCAGTCAGAATAAAAAAGATGCGGAGTAATCAATGTTCTCCAGCCATCACATCCTTCAACAACCACTGAATCCGCCTCTTCACGCATGAAATTAAGACCATTGGTCATTATTTCAAACACATTCCCGGGGATCTGGCTGGCATAAATATCTTCATCCGCCAACGCCAGAGGGGTTATTTTATTAAAAGGATAAGAAATAGAAGATGACTGCTGGAGAGTTACCGCATCTTTATTTCGAACCCCGTCGGCCAACTCCTGGCTGCCTGTTGCAATAGGTTTATAGCCTAAAACGCAGCGGTCCTGCGCGGCTAAGGCCTGAAGCAAGGCACGTGTGACAATGGTTTTACCTACACGGGCGTCCGTACCCGTGACGAAAAAGTGCGTTAACATGGAATTCAGGCTCCGGGATCTCTCCGTCTTATTGAAAGATAGTCGCCGGTAAGAAAACACCACCAGAGACAAAGTATCGACAGAAAGTCTAGGCGATGCGAGATGAGAGCAGTTTGCGTTAGCGCAATGTTTTGTCGACTCGGTGAGCAAAAATGCCGGAAGGCTTATAGCTATTTTATTAAGATAAACAACCTAACGTTATATAAAACTTAGCCTTGCAGTAATTTTATTATCAGGGAGCCGCTGTATAACGCGTCTTTGACTAATGCCGCACCGGGCATAGTTCCCTGATTATAGAATTGCGTCGATTCGAGTTTGATATTCTCGCTATATGCAGGAAGTGACTGCTGCTGAATACAGGACATTATCGCGGGATGGAGAATATCCTGAGATAAATTAAGCGGCGAGCCGATCAGCACTTTTTCCGGATTAAACAGATTCACCATGATCGCGAGAATTCGCCCTACGCTCTGACCGACACTGATAATCACATCGCGCGCCAGTTGATCGCCACGGTTAGCGGCGTCGCATACGGCCTCAATGGTCAGCGAAACCCCATGCAGTAAGCTGGCTGGAACCGGTACCGTCAGACGCTGACGTACAAGTTCGAGAATACTGTCCGTGCTGGCCACCGTCTCCAGACACCCATGATTGCCGCAATAACACCGCCTGCCGTAAGGATCCACCTGCGTATGACCAATTTCCGCCACACTGCTGCTACCCGCATGCAGAACGCGTCCGCTGGTGATAACGCCCACACCGACATTGTGATCAATCACTACCTGAACGACGTTTTTACAGCCACGGGAGGCGCCATAAAGCGACTCCGCCAGCGTCCACGCACCGATATCGTGCTGCACATAAACCGGCAGACCGGTATGTACGGAAAGCGTGTCGCCAAGCGGCATATCAAACACGTCATGGTAAAACGGCATACGGTGAACAATGCCCCTGCGTGCATCTATCATCCCCGGCAGGGTAATGGCGATGGCGGTAAGGCGTTCGAGTTTGCGCTGATGACGGATAAAGAACTGATCGATTTCAGAGATAATACGTTTGAGCAGCGGTTCCGGAGCCTGAACCGGCAATGGCAGCACTTCTTCCACTACCAGTTTACTGCTCAAATCCCGCAAACCTAAGGTCACGGTTCCGGGACTGATACGGGCAGAAAGGTAGTGCCAGGCCTGCGTATCCAGCGCCAGACCAATGGCCGGACGCCCGCGACTGCCGGGATCCTGAAACTCCGTTTCCAGCACCAGATGAGCCTGTAACAACTCGCGGACAATCTTGGTGATACTGGCCGGAGCCAGCTGTGCTTTTTTCGAAAGCTCGATACGCGAAATGGGACCAAACTGATCTATCAGGCGGTACACAGCACCGACATTGGTTTGTTTAATCTGGTCGATATGTCCTGGTTGCCCGTCGGGGATCACTCAAGGAGCTCCTGTTATTTTCGCGCTTCAAAATAAAGATTAGGGGTATGTTGGAGTTTTTGTTATATGTCGTCAACTATTTGATTCGTTATGTGATTTGGTGCACAAATTGCGTGAAAACACCCTCAGAATTGACTGGAAAAACAGCATGTTCTCAATAAGAAATCCGTCAGTCATCGTGGAGCAACAATGCCATAAACGCGCGGGTCGCCGCCGTAAGAGGACGAGTCGCATGATTCACCAGCCATAATTGCGTCGTGCCATGCAAATTGCCGAAGCGCAGATAGCGCACGCCTTCCACCTGAATCCGCAAATAAGACGCCGGTAAAATCGATACGCCCAGCCCTGCCGCCACCAGCCCGATGATCGTCAGTGGTTCCCCGACTTCCTGGGTGATAAACGGCGTAATGCCCTGCGCTTTCAACTGCCCGAGAATATCGTCGTACAGCGATGTACCGACATCTTTAGAGAAGAACACAAATGGCTGATCGGCCAGATGCTGAAACGTCAGTTCGCCCTCGGCCAGCGCATTAAGCGGATGGTCTTTATGGACTACCGCAATCAGGGGTTCAGTCAGTACCAGATGATGTTCCAGTTCCGGCGGCAGCTCGCCGTTGCGCATCATCCCCAGATCCAGTTTTCCTTCCAGCAGCGGTTCGATTTGCTGTTTGCTGTTGAGCTGTTCGATGCGGATATTCACGTCAGGATACGTCAGGCGAAACCGATGCAACGTACTTGAAACCCGGCGTAAAAACGGCGCCGAAGACGTCAGCCCGAGTGTCAGATTCCCGGATTCCCCGCGGTGAATACGCGCCGCCTGCGCCGAGGCCTCATCCACACGTTGTAAAATCTGACGCGCTTCTGACAGAAACACCTGACCCGCCTGCGTCAGCCGCACGGTGCGGTTACTGCGATAAAACAGTGCCGCGCCGACATGCGCTTCCAGCGCCTGAATTTGCTGGCTCAGCGGCGGCTGGGAAATATGCAAACGCTCCGCCGCCCGGCCAAAATGCAGTTCATCCGCAACCGCGATGAAATAACGTAAATGACGCAGCTCAATGTGACTCATAACGATGTCCGGTTGTTCCTGATTGATACTTTAAACATATCGTTTTCGATTGATTAATATATTAGACAATACAACGACTACTGTTAAAATTTTCATACATTTTAAAATTTAGTTTTACAGCCCATCGTATTAAGGATTTCCAGTGAAAACCTCCCGGCGGATTTCCGCTGCACCTGCTCAAGATTCTGTTAATGACGACGAATTAAATCCTGACTCGCCTGTCGCCCGCTCCGGTCTGAAAACTCCTTTTATCAAACGTGGTACGCCGCAATTTATCCGCGTTACGCTGGCTCTGTTTTCTGCGGGTCTGGCGACATTTGCGTTGCTGTATTGCGTGCAGCCGATTTTGCCGGTGTTGTCTCATGATTTCGGCGTATCACCGGCCACCAGCAGCCTGTCGCTGTCGTTATCGACCGGTCTGATGGCAATTGGGCTGTTGTTTACCGGGCCGGTTTCTGACGCCGTCGGGCGAAAATCGGTGATGGTGGTGGCGTTACTGCTCGCCGCAGGCTGCACGCTGGTTTGTTCCTTTATGCAGAGCTGGGACGGCATTCTCATCATGCGCGCGCTGATCGGTTTATCGCTCAGCGGCGTGGCAGCGGTAGCAATGACTTATCTGAGTGAGGAAATCCACCCGAGCGTAGTCGCCTTCTCGATGGGTTTATACATCAGCGGGAACTCGATCGGCGGCATGAGTGGCCGTTTAGTCAGCGGCGTGCTGACCGATTTCTTTTCATGGCGTATCGCCGTCGCGGTCGTCGGTTTCTTCGCCCTCGCCGCCGCGATTATGTTCTGGCGCATTCTGCCGCCTTCTAAGCATTTTCGCGCCAGCTCGCTCAAGCCCCGCAAACTGCTGATCAACTTCAAGCTGCACTGGCGTGACAGCGGTTTACCGTTACTTTTCGCCGAAGGTTTCCTGCTGATGGGCAGTTTCGTGACCATGTTCAACTACATCGGTTATCGTCTGCTTTCATCGCCTTATAACCTGAGCCAGGCCATTGTCGGGATACTTTCCATCGTCTATCTGATGGGGACTTACAGTTCGCCCAAGGCAGGCGTACTGACCGGCGTCTATGGCCGCGGCCCTGTTCTGATCGGCTCGACAGCCATCATGCTGCTGGGAATTTTGATCACCGCTTTTTCGCCGGTATGGCTGATTTTCATCGGCATGATCCTGGTCACCGGCGGGTTCTTCGCTGCGCACTCTGTGGCCAGCGGCTGGATTGGCCGTCGTGCGCGCCGTGCTAAAGGTCAGGCTTCGTCTTTATATCTGTTCAGCTACTACGCGGGATCGAGCGTCGCCGGGACGCTGGGCGGCTTCTTCTGGCATGCGTACGGATGGTACGGGATTACCGGGTTTATCAGTCTGATGCTGATTGTTGGCGTGGGTGTTGGGTTCCGGTTGATGCGGCTTTCTGAGGCAAAAGCCGCTTAATGCCATTTTGTGTGCAGAGGCCGCTGCAAAGGGGCGGTTTTTAAATCCACTTCGACTTCAAAATCAAAATCAATACCTTGGGCTCGCCGTCCAAACTGGCCCAAAGGTCAACACCTTGGGTTGCCACCCAAACTGGCCCTAAGGTCAACACCTTGGGTTGCCACCCAAACTGGCCCTAAGGTCAACACCTTGGGTTGCCACCCAAACTGGCCCTAAGAGGCGCCTATCGCCGCGCCTCTTAGGAATCTCCGGCTCTTTTACTGCGCGCTCCGCTCGCTGGCCATGTTTCAGGGACCACTGTGACAGGCTGGAAATCTTGCCGCTTTGCGGTTCCTTCACTCGGTCCTGGAGCCTCTGGTCTCCAGGCCGCTCCGTTCAGCAAGATTTCTGAATCGCCCGCACGATCTTAAATTCAACATCAAACTGATGTTTATCTTTTAGAAAAGTGGATTGGCGTGCTCAAAAATGGCACCGAATGAACGGTTCGAGACCTATGGCTCGAAACCTGAAATTCGGGAATCGCGTAGCGATGACATTTTGCGCCACTCACCAATGCACCAGAACATGTCCGTCATACCCGCGACAGCGCGCAGTGAAAAAAGCGCGGAGTCCAGAGGCCCGCGCGTTACCGGGTCTCTGGTCGGTGTGGGCCGACGCCCACGGTGTTGACCTTGAACTTGAAGTTGAAGTTGAAGTTGAAGTTGAAGTGGAATTTAAAAGCCGCCCCATTGCCACGGCTCTGGCAAAAAAAGCTTTGTTACAACGCTGGGCAGGAAATGTTCTGTGATGTAGCACGGGAGGAATTGACGCACATCGGCGCAAATGATAATTGTTATCATGTAAATTCATACCGTCAGGCAGGTTGTAATGGCACCGAATACAAAGTCCGCAGCAGCGTCCTGCTGCATCGTCGGCGGCGGTCCCGCAGGATTAATGCTGGGATATCTTCTGGCACGTAAGGGAATTGACGTCACCGTGCTGGAAAAACACAGCGACTTTTTGCGTGATTTTCGTGGCGACACCATCCATCCTTCAACGCTCGACATCATCTGGCAACTGGGATTTCTTGATGAATTCCTCGCCCTGCCGCATCAGCGTGCGGAAAAGCTGTACGGCGAAATCAATGGCAAAGAAACCACGCTGGCAGATTTCAGCCATTTACCCACGCAGTGCAAATTCATCGCGTTTATGCCGCAGTGGGATTTCCTTAATTTCATCGCAAGCAAGGCCGCACAACTGCCGAACTTTCATCTGATCCACAACGCGCAGGTGCTGTCGTTGCGGGAAGATAAATGTCAGGTTTCCGGTGTTCTTGCAGAAGTGAACGGCGAAACGCAGCATTTCGACGCTGATTTAGTGGTGGGTTGTGATGGCCGTAATTCCATCGTGCGTGAACAGGCCGGGATGGAAATCCGCCGTTATGGTGCACCGCGTGACGTGCTGTGGCTGAAAATCAACAAGCGCCCAGACGATCCGCAGTGGTCGATGGGACATCGTGGCCCGAAGAAAAACTTCATCATGATCGACCGCGGCGATTACTGGCAGTGCGGTTATTCGATCCCGAAAGACAGCCTGGATGGACTCAAAGCACAAGGCATCGCGCCTTTTCTCGACCTGCTGGCGGAAGTGTCACCATTTGAGCGCCCGCGTTTAGCCGACGATATTCTCAGCTGGGACGACGTCCGCCTGCTGGTGATCCGCATCGACCGCCTGAAAGAGTGGTCAAAACCGGGGCTATTGTGCATCGGCGACGCAGCCCATGCGATGTCACCGATTGGCGGCGTCGGGGTGAATCTGGCGATTCAGGATGCGGTTGCGACGGCGAATATCATTACGGAACCGCTGAAAGCCGGACGTCTTACGCTGCGGCATTTGAAGCGCATCCAGCGCCGCCGGACGTTCCCGACGTGGGCGACGCAGGCTTTACAGATTATGATCAGTAAAGCAGGACAGAAACAAAGGAAGCGCGCCCCTTCACGGCTGGAAATGTGGCTGCGCGGGCGGAAATTTATACCATTCCTTTTTGGACGCCTCATCGGAGTCGGGTTTTATCGGGAAATCCCGAAGCTTTGATTTTGGGTTAGCCATCCGAACTGGCCTTAAGATCTAGGTCTAGGTCAACACCTTGGGTTGCCACCCAAACTGGCCCTAAGAGGCGCCTATCGCCGCGCCTCTTAGGAATCTCCGGCTCTTTCACTGCGCGCTACCGCTCGCTGGCTATGTTTCAGGTATCGCAGTGACAGGCTGGAAATCTTGCCGCTGCGCGGTTCCTTCATTTCGGGATTGCAGCCTTGGGTCTGCAACCTCTCATTCAGCAAGCTTTCTGAAACGCCCGCACGATCTTAAATTCAACGGCAGACTGTTTTTCATCTTTTAAAAAGGTTGACTGGCGTGATCAAAAATGGCACCGAATGAACGGTTCGAGACCTATGGCTCGAAGCCTGAAATTCGGGAATCGTGCAGCGATGACATTTTGCGCCACTCACCAATGCGCCGGAACATGTCCGTCGTACCTGCGACAGCGCGCAGTTAAGAGCCCGGGGGGTCTTGGGGGGTGGCGGCGACAGGCCGCCCCCAAGTCGGTGTGGGCCGACGCCCACGGTCTTGAACTTGAAGTTGAAGTTGAAGTTGAAGTTGAAGTTGAAGATTGTTTGGTACGCCCCCGTGATCCCCATCAATCATCACAAATTTAAATATCCCCCCGCCTTTCATCACCCATAATTGATGAGCGTCATTACGCCCGTACCGTTATTTCGGCAAAGTTCCCGCCTTTCACTTGGATCCACATTTAATCTCGGGGAATACAATCATGCTGGAATTACTGATCGGACTGGTGGTCGCCGTGTTTGTCGGGCGCTATATCATCAAAGGCTATTCGCCCACCGGCGTCCTGATGGTCGGTGGTTTGTTGCTGCTGATTATCAGCGCAATCATGGGTCACAGTATCCTGCCGGAAGGCACTAAGAGTACCGGCTGGAACGCGACGGATATCGTCGAGTACGTCAAAATTCTGCTGATGAGCCGTGGTGGCGATCTCGGCATGATGATCATGATGCTGTGCGGTTTCGCGGCCTATATGACCCATATCGGCGCCAATGATGTGGTAGTTAAGCTGGCGTCGCGTCCGTTACAGATGATCAACTCGCCTTACATTTTGATGGTTGCGGCTTATATTCTGGCGTGCCTGATGTCTCTGGCAGTGTCTTCGGCGACCGGTCTGGGCGTGTTGCTGATGGCTACCCTGTTCCCGATTATGGTTAACGTCGGCATCAGTCGCGGTGCGGCGGCGGCGATTTGTGCTTCCCCTGCGGCGATTATTCTTTCTCCGACTTCAGGTGATGTCGTGCTGGCCGCGCAGGCCGCGAATATGCCGCTGGTGGATTTCGCCTTTAAAGTCACCCTGCCGATTTCCATAGCGGCCATTGTGGCAATGGCGGTCGCGCACTTCTTCTGGCAACGTTATCTGGATAAACGCGATACCACCACGCAGCTGGATGCCGTTGATTCCAATGCAGACGATGTGGTCGAAACGAATGCCCCCGCTTTCTACGCCATTTTGCCTTTCACGCCGATTATCGGTGTGCTGATTTTCGACGGTAAATGGGGCCCGAATCTGCATATCATCACCATCCTGGTGATTTGTATGTTGCTGACCGCCATTATAGAAACGCTGCGTAACCGTAACGGCAAAGCCGTCTTCGCCGGTCTGGACGTCGCTTATCGCGGCATGGCGGATGCCTTCGCCAACGTGGTGATGCTGCTGGTCGCGGCCGGCGTATTCGCGCAAGGACTGAGCACCGTCGGATTCATCAGCAGCCTGATCGGACTGGCGCAAAACTTTGGTTCAGGCAGCATTGTGATGATGCTGGTTCTGGTGGTGATCACCGTGCTTGCCGCCATGACAACCGGTTCCGGTAATGCCTCGTTCTATGCGTTCGTCGAACTCATCCCGAAACTGGCGGCAAAAATGGGCATTAACCCGGAATACCTGGTCATCCCGATGTTGCAGGCGTCTAACCTCGGCCGCACTATTTCTCCGGTTTCCGGCGTCGTGGTAGCCGTGGCCGGTATGGCAAAAATCTCGCCTTTCGAAGTGGTTAAACGTACCTCCGTTCCCGTGCTGGTCGGTCTGATCGTGGTGATCGTCGCCACCGAAATTCTGGTGCCGGTGCATTAAACCTCCCCGATTTTAATACCTGAAACATTCAGGCTGTATCAAGGCGGCAACTGAGTAAGTCCCCGGGAGCATACAAAAGTATGTGACCGGGGTGAGTGAAGACAGCCAACGCAGAGACGGCGTGAAGGATTAAGGTATTGATCACATAAATACGATAACGAGAATGCCTCTCACGGGTTAAGCTACTGCGCCTTGAAGGTCGGGGAACTCTCCCCGTGCTGATTTGATGGCGAAACCAGCGTGAGAAAAGCTTTTATGTCGAATAATCCGGGCTATAAACGTATTGGCGGGTGGTTACTGGCCCCGATGGCGTATCTGATTGTGACGCTGCTGAGCGTCGTATTAATGCTATTTTTGTTTTCAATGGCATTATTTGTGCCGGAATCGCGTGAATACTTATTCACCAACTCGCAGGCATTTACCCTGCAATGGTATTTCTCCGTGGTGACCACGCTGGCGATGGGGGCATTTACCGTCGCGGTATTGTGGCAATTCTGTAAGCGCGCAAGAGCCTTACCGAAAATGTATATTATCTGGTTATTATGTACGGTGCTTCTGGCGGTAAAAGCCTTTGCATTCTCGCCAGTTACTGATGATTTGGCCGTGCGTAACTTATTGTTACCTTTATTGGCCGCCGCCGTCTTTGTGCCTTATTTCAAGCGCTCATTGCGGGTAAAAGAAACCTTCACGGAATAACCCTGAGGTTTTTAATGTTTATTATGTCCGGGCAATTGTCATGACCTCTTATTTATTACTTTTTGTCGGCACTGTGCTGGTAAATAACTTCGTACTGGTTAAGTTTCTTGGCCTGTGCCCATTTATGGGCGTTTCCAAGAAACTGGAATCCGCTATTGGTATGGGGCTGGCGACCACGTTCGTCATCACCCTGTCGAATATCTGCTCGTGGATCGTCAACACTTTCATACTGATGCCGCTGGGACTGGTGTATCTGCGCACCATGGCCTTTATTCTGGTGATCGCAGTTGTGGTGCAGTTCACCGAAATGGTGGTGCGTAAAACCAGTCCGTCACTGTATCGCCTGCTGGGTATCTTCCTGCCGCTGATTACTACCAACTGCGCCGTGCTCGGCGTGGCGCTGCTGAACATCAACCAGCAGTTCAACTTTATGCAGTCCGCGCTGTACGGATTTGCCGCATCGCTCGGTTTCTCGCTGGTGATGGTGCTGTTCGCCGCCATTCGTGAACGTCTGGTGGTGGCTGACGTCCCTGCTCCGTTCAAAGGTTCTTCGATTGCGCTGGTCACGGCTGGCCTGATGTCATTAGCCTTTATGGGCTTCACAGGTCTGGTGAAATTCTAATGTTTGAATTATGGGAAGCGATTGGCGCGCTGACCGCTCTGGCGCTGGTTTTTGGCCTGCTGCTGGGCTACGCCTCGCGTCGTTTTGCGGTCGAAGGCAATCCGGTTGTCGATCAGATCGATGAGATCCTGCCACAAAGCCAGTGCGCGCAATGTGGATATCCCGGCTGTAAGCCTTACGCTGAAGCGGTTGCCAATGGCGACAGCATCAATAAATGTGTGCCGGGCGGCGAAGCGGTGATGCTCAAACTGGCGACCCTGCTTAACGTCGAACCGCAGCCAATGGGCGAAGACGCCGCTGCGGCAGTACCAGTACGCAAAGTCGCCTACATCGACGAGAGCAACTGTATCGGCTGCACCAAGTGCATTCAGGCTTGTCCGGTTGATGCCATTGTCGGTGCCACCCGCGCCGTGCATACCGTGATTACCGATTTATGCACCGGCTGTGACCTGTGCGTCGCACCGTGCCCGACGGACTGCATCGAAATGCTGCCAATAAAAACCACCACCGCAAACTGGAAATGGGATTTACAGTCCATTCCGGTTCAGGTCATCCATGCGGAGTAACATGTTTAATCTGTTTGCCGCGCTCAAAAAAGACAAAGTCTGGGACTTCGACGGCGGTATTCATCCGCCGGAAATGAAGAATCAGTCGAGCCACGTTCCGCTGCGCAACGTGCCGCTGCCTGAGCGCTTTATCATTCCTCTTCAGCAACACCTTGGCCCAGAAGGCGAGCTGTGCGTGAAAGCTGGCGACCGCGTATTAAAAGGTCAGCCGCTGACCACAGGTCGTGGCCGCACCGTGCCGGTTCATGCGCCGACATCCGGCGTAATCACCGCCATCGAGCCGCATATCACCGCGCATCCTTCCGGCCTGAAAGAACTGTGTGTGCTGATTGAAGCCGACGGCCAGGACACCTGGTGCGAGCGTGAATTCATTGCCGATTATCGCCAGCTTTCTGCCGATGAACTGAATCAGCGCATCAGTCAGGCCGGTATCGCCGGACTGGGCGGCGCAGGTTTCCCGACCGCCAGCAAACTGGCAGGCGGCCTGACGTCTACCCGCACGCTTATTCTCAATGCTGCCGAATGCGAACCTTACATCACCGCCGATGACCGGCTGATGCAGGAGCACGCAGCGGAAATCCTCG
This sequence comes from Rahnella variigena, assembly GCF_003610915.1. Lineage (NCBI taxonomy): Bacteria > Pseudomonadati > Pseudomonadota > Gammaproteobacteria > Enterobacterales > Yersiniaceae > Rahnella > Rahnella variigena. The sequence continues at coordinate 3,048,568 of NZ_NSDJ01000001.1, read as the reverse complement.
AAGGGACGCGTATTCTGTGCCACATGCTGCAACCGGAACGCGTGCTGATCGGTATCGAAGACAATAAACCGGAAGCCATTACCGCCTTTAAACACGCTATCAAAGCTGAACAGGCTGAAGGTGTGCGCATTGAACTGCGGGTAATCCCAACCAAATACCCTTCCGGTGGTGCCAAACAGCTGACCAAAATCCTGACCGGCCTTGAAGTGCCGAAAGGCCATCACTCGTCGTCCATCGGCGTGCTGATGCAAAACGTCGGCACCGTATTTGCTATCAAACGCGCGATTATCGACGGCGAACCACTGATAGAACGCGTGGTCACGCTGACCGGCGAAGCGATGGCAAAACCCGGCAACGTCTGGGCGCGTCTGGGCACACCGATTGAACATCTGATGCGTGAAGGCGCATTGCAGCCGCAGGGCGACAAAAAGATGGTGATTATGGGCGGCCCGCTGATGGGCTTTACCCTGCCATCGCTGAATGTCCCGGTGGTCAAAATTTCCAACTGTCTGCTGGCACCGTCTCAATCCGAACTGGGTGAACCGGAACCGGAAGAAGCCTGTATCCGCTGCAGCCTTTGCGCCGAATCCTGTCCGGCCGGTTTACTGCCGCAACAGCTTTACTGGTTCAGCAAAGGCGAAGAACACGAGAAAGCGCGTAAGCATAATCTCTTCGACTGTATCGAATGCGGTGCCTGTGCGTACGTCTGCCCGAGCAATATTCCGCTGGTGCAGTATTACCGTCAGGAAAAGGCCGAAATCCGCGCCATCGATGCAGAGACTGCCCGCGCCACCGAAGCCAAGGCACGTTTTGAAGCCAAACAGGCGCGCATGGAACGCGAGAAGTTAGCGCGTGAAGAGAAACACCAGAAAGCGGCAGTGAAACTGGACGAAGCACCGGCAACAGAAGCGCCATCTGCTGAAACAGCGGCACAGCAGCCTGCCGAAGCCGATCCGCGTAAAGCGGCGCTTGCTGCGGCTATTGCTCGTGCGAAAGCGAAAAAAGCCGCCGCTGAGCAGGAAATCCCGGTGGCTTCTGAGCCGGTGCCTGAGACTCCGCCTTCTGCGGAAGACGACCGCAAAGCCGCCGTGGCTGCGGCTATCGCCCGTGTGAAAGCGAAGAAAGCCGGCAACAGCGGCGTTGTGGTCGAAGCGAAAGAAAGCGAACTGGCCGTTGCCCCGCAGGCGCCGGCAGAGGATGATCGCAAAGCCGCTGTCGCCGCGGCCATTGCCCGTGTGAAAGCCAAAAAGGCCGCTGCGGCACAACCTGCAAATGGCGAAGAAAACGTGACAGCGTCACCTGCCGAGCCCTCCGCAGACGATAAACGCAAGGCCGCTGTTGCCGCGGCGATTGCCCGTGCTAAAGCAAAAAAAGCTGCTGCACTGAGTGAAGCGCAGGACGCTGAACCGGAAGAAAAAGAAACATCACAACAAGAAAGCGATCCACGCAAAGCCGCTGTGGCTGCTGCGATCGCACGAGTTAAGGCCCGTAAAGCCGCTCAGACAATGTCGAACGAGGAATAAATGGCCTTCAGGATCGCAAGTTCACCTTTTACGCATAACCGCCAGAACACCAGCACCATCATGATGATGGTAATTCTGGCGTGTATTCCCGGCCTGATCGCTCAGGTCTGGTTTTTTGGCTACGGCACGCTGGTTCAGCTGACGCTGGCTATCGTGATTGCCCTGCTGGCGGAAGGCGCGGTTTTACAGCTGCGCAAACAGCCGGTAAAAAAACGTCTGGGCGATAACAGCGCCCTGCTGACTGCGGTTTTGCTGGGCGTCAGCCTGCCGCCGCTGGGTCCGTGGTGGATGGTGGTTCTCGGCACGATTTTCGCCATCATCATTGCCAAACAGCTTTATGGCGGTCTGGGTCAGAATCCGTTTAACCCGGCCATGGTAGGTTACGTTGTTTTGCTGATTTCGTTCCCGGTGCAGATGACCACCTGGCTGCCGCCGGATGTTTTACAGCATCATCACGTCGGATTCACCGACACGCTGCTGACCATTTTCACAGGGCATAACAGTCAGGATCTGACCGCGTATCAGCTGAATATGAACGTTGATGGCGTCACGCAGGCGACACCGCTGGATGCGTTTAAAACCGGTCTGCGTTCCGGTCATACAGCCGATCAGATCCTCGGAACCCCGCTGTTCAGCGGCACGCTGGCCGGTCTGGGCTGGCAGTGGATTAACCTCGGCTTCCTGGCCGGTGGCCTGTTCCTGATGTGGCGCAAAATCATCAGCTGGCACATTCCGGTTGCCATGCTGGGTATGCTGGCCTTCTGCGCGGGTATCGCGTGGGGTCTGGCACCAGAAAGCTATTCCTCGCCGCTGGTCGGGCTGTTCTCCGGTGCGACCATGCTGGGCGCGTTCTTTATCGCGACCGACCCGGTTACGGCATCTACCACGCCGAAAGGCCGCCTGATTTTTGGTGCGCTGATTGGTTTGCTGGTATGGCTTATCCGCAGTTACGGCGGTTATCCGGATGGCATCGCTTTTGCGGTTTTACTGGCGAATATCACCGTGCCATTGATTGATCACTACACACAACCACGTGTTTACGGGCATCGCTGAGGAAGAATTATGTTAGCTACAATGCGACGCCACGGCCTGATCCTGGCTTTTTTTGGCGCACTGATGACCGGCATGACAGCGCTGGTCAATCTGATGACCAAACCGACGATTGAACATCAGGCGCTGTTACAGCAAAAATCCCTGTTTGATCAGGTGATCCCGGCCAGCGTCTACGATAACGACATGCAGAATGAATGTTACAACGTCACCGATGAATCACTCGGCACCGCCACCCCGCACCGCATGTATCTGGCGCGCAAAAATGGTCAGCCGGTGGCGGCTGTGGTAGAAACCACCGCGCCTGACGGCTATTCCGGGGCGATTCAGTTACTGGTTGCCGCTGATTTTCATGGGAAAGTGTATGGTTCCCGCGTGCTGGAACAGCATGAAACACCGGGACTGGGTGACAAAATCGAAGTGCGCATTTCCGACTGGATCAAACATTTTGCCAATCAGACCATTAACGGTCCGACCGACGAACGCTGGGCGGTGAAGAAAGATGGCGGTATGTTTGATCAGTTCACGGGTGCGACGATCACGCCGCGCGCCGTTGTGCGTTCAGTAAAACGCACTGCATTATTTATCGGGACGGTACCGTCTCAGCTTTCCCACCTCACCCCTTGTGGAGCCCGTGATGAGTGAAGCCAAAAAGATAATCGTTCAGGGTCTGTGGACCAATAACTCCTCGCTGGTTCAGCTGCTGGGGCTTTGTCCGCTGCTGGCCGTGACGTCCACCGCCACCAACGCCCTGGGTTTAGGTCTGGCGACCACGCTGGTGCTGACCTGTACCAACGCCATGATTTCCGCGTTTCGTAAGTGGATCCCAGATGAAATCCGCATCCCGATTTACGTGCTGATTATTGCCTCGGTGGTGAGTACCGTGCAGATGCTGATCAATGCGTACGCGTTCGGTCTGTATCAGGCGCTGGGGATTTTTATCCCGCTGATCGTCACCAACTGTATTGTGGTCGGACGCGCCGAAGCCTGCGCGGCCAGCAGCCCTGTCCATCTGGCTGCCCTCGACGGTGCCATGACGGGTCTGGGCGCGACCTGTGCGATGTTTGTGCTTGGTTCGATGCGTGAAATTCTCGGCAGTGGCGTGTTGTTCAACGGCGCAGATCTGCTGCTCGGCAGCTGGGCGAAAGTGCTGCGCGTGGAAGTGCTGCATCTGGACAACCCGTTCCTGCTGGCGATGTTACCGCCGGGCGCATTTATCGGCCTCGGCCTGCTGCTGGCCGCCAAATACCTGATTGATCAGCGCATGAAAGCGCGCAAAGCCGTGCAGCATGTCGCGGCTGAAGAAAGTCTGCCAAAGGGAAGTGTTCATGAATAAGGAAAAGCGCATCGAAATTCTCAGCCGTTTGCGGGATAACAACCCGCATCCGACCACTGAACTGGTGTACACCACCCCGTTCGAGCTGCTGATTTCGGTTCTGCTTTCCGCGCAAGCCACGGATGTCAGCGTAAATAAGGCGACAGCAAAGTTATATCCGGTCGCCAACACCCCTGCATCCGTTCTGGCGCTTGGCGTGGACGGCGTGAAGGAATACATCAAGACCATCGGCCTGTTTAATGCTAAAGCCGAAAACGTGATCAAAACCTGTCGTATCCTGCTGGAAAAGCACAACGGCGAAGTGCCGGAAGATCGCGCTGCTCTGGAAGCCCTGCCGGGCGTAGGCCGTAAAACCGCCAACGTGGTACTGAACACCGCTTTTGGCTGGCCGACCATCGCCGTCGATACGCACATTTTCCGCGTCTGCAACCGGACGAAGTTTGCACCGGGGAAAACTGTCGATGACGTCGAAGAGAAATTACTGAAAGTGGTGCCCGCCGAGTTCAAGCTCGACTGCCATCACTGGCTGATCCTGCATGGTCGCTACACCTGTATTGCGCGCAAGCCGCGGTGCGGGAGTTGTCTGATTGAAGATTTGTGTGAGAGTAAAGAGAAGGTTTATGCGGAGTGAAAGGGCTTCCCTTTGAATCCCTTTAAATGGCTTTAAAAGCTTTAAATAGAATTGAGTAAATTTCGGTTTTTCAATTACGGTTATCACATGGCCTTTCGTGCCGAAACCGACCAGAGGGGAAAGGCTTTTCCCCTCTGAACTCCCCTCGCTTTTTCAAACACGTGATCCGCGCGCTGGCTATGTTTCAGCAACCACAGCGACAGGCTGGAAATCTTGCCGCTGCGCGGTTCCTTCGTTTCGGGATTGCAGCCTATGGTCTGCAACCTCTCATTCAGCAAGCTTTCTGAATCGCCCGCAGGATCTTAAATTCAAAAAGCAGAAGGAATTTATCTTTTAAAAATATGGATTGGCAACTCGGTCTGCTCCCTCCCCTGCGAAGGGGAGGGTTGGGGTGGGGTATTAAATAAAAATCAAAGAGTTAAAGTTTGCTTTGACTGCTATTTTATCTGCTAAACCCCCTCCCGACCTCCCCCTTCGCAGGGGGAGGAGAAAGTCAAAATCAAATAAATGATTTCGCCTGCTTCAGCACCACATCACACGCTTTAGTTTTTACTTTCTCTTTTACCTGCGTCAGGCCGCTGCCGAGATTGTTCAGATCCACACTCTGATCTTTACCGGTTTTCAGTAAACCGCCCAGCCCTTGCTGATAATCCTGACTTTCTGCGCCGGAAGCACTCTGGATCCCCAGTTTGTTCAGCAACTGGTCTTTCACGTTTTCAGTGCTGGCTTTGGAAAGCACATTATTTTTCACGCAGTATTGCAACACACCCGCCGCGTTGGATGCGCTGGTCGAGGTCAGGGCGCTGTCGCCGCCGCTGAGCAGGGATGTCAGCGAAGAGGTGGTACCCGTTGAACCGGTTTTGCTGGTGCCATTCAGTCCGTCGCTGGCAGCCTGCTGCAGTTGTCCCAGAAGATTATTTGAGGCCTGTGCGCCTGCAGAAAGTAAAATTCCCGCAGAGGCCATCGCCAGAATAACCGCTTTCAAAGTTTTCATGTCTTACTCCATCCATTTCACATAAGTATTGCGGCAAATCTTGGGCTTAAAGTTTCATGACATCAATAGGAATACCGGAGAGAAACGGCCGGAAATGTTTATTTCGCGGACTTCTGCATTTGCTGCTGCGCCAGCCAGGCACCCGCTGCGGTGAAGAAATGCTGCGCCAGCGGCGTTGCTCTTCCCCCTTCGGCGACCACCAGCGCGGCGTGGCGGCTCATCGGGGTGATATCCAGCGGACAACGTTTCAGCGCAGGATGCATTTCATCAATCAGATGCCCGCGCGGTACCAGCGCGCAGCCGATACCGACAAAAACGCCCTGCATCAGCTGGAAAATAGAGGTACTTTCCAGCGTCGGATGCAATTCCAGCCCGGACTGGCGGAAGAAATTATCCAGATAACGCCGGAAATAACGGCTCGGTTCAGACAGACATAACGGCAATGCAATCGCCTGTTCGGCAGTCATCAGTTCAATGTCCTGCAACTGCGGGAAATGGTCCGGGTGATACACCACGTCAACACCGCCATCGTCGAGCGGCACCAGCTGGAAACGCAGCTCATTTAGCGTCGAGAACTCAAAGAAACCGATCCCCACATCTACCGAATGACTGCTCAGCGCTTCAATCAGCTGATCGGCGCTGACTTCCGAAACACGGTAATCCAGCCCCGGATGCGCTTCGCTGACAGCTTTGATCAGTTGCGCCAGTGACACGCTGCATTGCGGCATGACGCCGATACGCAAGGTGCCGCTCATGCCCTGTTTCAGCGATTCAACTTCCAGTTTCAGGCCTTCATAGACGGCGACGATTTCACGCGCCCAGCTGAGGACGCGCAGCCCTTCAGCGGTAAACCCCTCAAAGTTATTACCGCGATTGATCAGATTAAGGTCGAGTTCTTTTTCGAGGTTCTTGAGACGCATCGACAGCGTCGGCTGGCTGACAAAGCTGGCTTCCGCCGCCCTGCCAAAATGCCGTTCACGCTCGAGGTTACAGAGATAGATAAGTTGTTTGATATCCAATTGAGTGTCTGATTCAGCCGGTAGTTTTGCCTGATTGAGTGTTGCCTATTATAAGCCAAAGTCATGGGTATGACGCAGCGGATTAAAACCGGCTAAGGCATCCTGACGCTGTTTACGGGCACGGCGGGCCAGAGCATACGCCGGATCGCCATTGAAACCGTGGAATCCGCCCGGATAGATGCTGAATTCTACCGGCACGCCAGCGCGGATTAACCGGCGGGCATACTCAATATTCTCATCCAGGAATAAATCAATCGAACCGACACCCATCCAGACCGGAGGTAATCCGCCGAGATCTTCCGCGCGGGCAGCGGCTGCGTAGCAGGAAATTTCAGGCAAACCCGCCTCATGCCCGAGATACGCGTGCCAGCCGAAACGGTTGTCCTGACGCGTCCACGAAAACTCGCCGGTGACCGGATTGGGGTTGGGATCGGTGACGGTACGGTCGTCGAGCATCGGGTACATCAGGTTCTGAAACGCCAGCTTTGGGCCACCACGGTCGCGGGTCAGCAATGCCAGCGACGCTGCCAGACCGGCACCCGCGCTGTCGCCCATGACGCCGATATGCGAAGGGTCAATGCCAAGTTCATCTGCCTGTGCGGTCATCCAGACCAGCGCGGCATAGCAGTCTTCCAGCGGACCGGGGAAAGGCGTTTCCGGCGCGAGCCGGTAATCTACCGAGACAATCACGCAATCCTGCTGCGCCGCCGTCGGGCGCGTCAGTGGCATCGACTGTTCCGGACTGCCGAGCACATAGCCGCCACCGTGAATATGCAGGATGCCCATCCGCCCTTTCCGTTGATGCTGCGGCGAAATCACCACCACACGCACTGCGGGCGAATCTTCACCTGCTGAAATGTGATGTTGAGTCACCGTCACCGGCAATCCGTCATCATGTAACAGACTTTCCAGTGCCGCCGCCTGACGCTGCTCACGCATGGCGGGTAAATCGGAGGCTTCAAGCACGCGATCCGGCATATCTGCCAGCAACGGGCGCAGCTCGGGGTCAACAAGATGGGCAGTTTTCATTGCGGGAACCCTGTGAGAAATTATTTATCCCGTTATTTATAACGCCATCCGCCGGTTTTAAAAAGTCTGAATCGTTATGGCTTATACCTGATTAGGTTCAGTATTTACTGTTGATCAGAATACAAAAAAGGGGCCGAAGCCCCTTCCGTCATTTAGCAAAGTGCGATTATTTATTGCTTTGTTTGGTCGCAAAACCTTTGTTCAGTTTGCGCCAGTACACCAGCCAGGTGATCAGCGCACAAACCACGTAAAACACCAGGAAGACTTTCATCGCGCCAGCCGGTGAACCGGTCATCGCCAGTGAAGTACCGAACGCTTTAGGAATAAAGAACCCGCCAATCGCGCCGATTGAAGAGATAAAACCGAGCGCCGCAGCAGTATCCGTCACCGCTTCACGCAATGCTTCATCATCACTAGCACCGCGTGCTTTAGCCTGATCGGTAGTCAGTTTACGGAAGATCACCGCAATCATCTGGTAGGTGGAACCACTGCCCAGACCGGCCGTCAGGAACAGCACCATGAATACGGCGAAGAACGCCGGGAAGTTACCGCCCACGCCGCCAACCGGCAGGGTCAGGAACAGCAGACCTGCAAAAATCGCCATCACAATGTAGTTCACCAGCGTCACGCGGATACCGCCGAGACGGTCAGACAACATGCCGCCCGCAGAACGCGCCAGCGCACCGAAGAACGGGCCGAAGAAAGCGAATTGCAGAATGTTTACTTCAGGGAACTGAGTTTTAGTCAGCATGGCAAAACCGGCAGAGAAACCGATAAAAGAGCCGAACGTAGCCAGATACAACACGCTCATGATCCACAGGTGGCCGCGCTTGAGCACCGGCAACTGCTGGCGGATTGACGCTTTAGATGACGCCAGATCATTCATGCCGAACCATGCTGCAATCGTACCGATCAGCAGGAAAGGCACCCAGATCCACGCCGCATTTTGCAGCCACATGTCTGAACCGTTCGCCAGCGTTTGTTTGTCACTGAACGCCGCGAAAACGCCAAGGGAAATCACCAGCGGAGCAACCAGTTGCATCACGCTCACGCCCAGATTACCCAGACCGCCATTAATACCCAGTGCGCCGCCCTGCTTCGCTTTAGGGAAGAAGAAGCTGATGTTGGACATGCTCGAGGCGAAGTTTGCACCACCGAAGCCGCACAACAGCGCGATGATCAGGAAGACGTTATAAGAGGTGCTGGTATCCTGCACCGCAAAGCCCAGCCATGCACATGGCAGGATCAGGAAAACGGTGCTGATTGCTGTCCAGCGACGACCGCCAAACAGCGGGATCATAAAGGAGTAAGGTACGCGCAGCAGTGCGCCGGAAACTGACGGGATCGCTGTCAGCATGAACAGCTGATCGGTGGTGAAGTTAAAACCGACTTTGTTCAGATTGACAGAAACCAGGCTGAACAGCATCCAGACACAAAAACCCAGCAGCAAACAGGGAACAGAAATCCACAAATTTCGGCTGGCCACTTTATGCCCGGTCTTTTCCCAAAATTCCGGATCTTCCGGACGCCAGTCCTGCAAAAGGCGGGACGGTTTTTCCGCCGGTGAAGCTGATGTATGTGACATGTTTACCTCGGGTGGCAACGCATTGTTGTTGTAATGATTAAGTTATGTCGCACACACTAGGTAGAGCCCCGCCTCCCGATGTTGATACAAATCAACGCAACAGCAGGTGGATCATGGCCAGAAAATGACCACAAATCCTTTATGAGTATTCGGCGAGTTTCCAATAAACTGCTAATATTCATAAAGTTGGTAAAGAGTTCCCTGCCCCATTTTTACCGGCAAGACCCACATGGAAATAAAGGAGTAATCATAAAGAGGTATAGGGAAACGCCCTGTGATCATAAAAAATGCCCACTCCGTACAGGACTGTGGCGATCCACACTTTTAACTATCCCGATAAATTCCAGGAATTCGATTCATGCTTAAACGTGTTCTGCCTTCTCTTTCGCTGGTCAGCCAGACAACATTACTGATGTTGCTGCTCGGCCTGCTGGGTATTGGCGGAATGAGTATGGCAGCGTGGATGGCGGGTAGTATCGAAGGCAACGCCCACGCGATTAATAAAGCCGGCTCGCTGCGTATGCAAAGCTACCGGTTGTTGTCCGAAGTGCCGCTCGAAGGGAAAAACACCGCGTATATTCGCCAGATTGAAGCCGACCAGAACAGTGTCGATTTGCTGCAGGCGGTAGAGCGCGAAAACCTGCAACCGCAGTTCCAGGCACTGCGTAATTACTGGCAAACAACGCTGCGGGATCAGATTCTGACCGCGAAGCATCCGCAGGACGTCTCGGCCAATATCGCGGTCTTCGTGGGTCAGCTTGATGTGCTGGTCGCCGAACTGGAACATAAAACTGAATACCACTTACAGCAGATTTCGCTTATCCAGCGCGGTCTGGTCGCTGTAACGCTTCTGCTGCTGGCGCTGACCATCTGGTTTCTGCGCCGTCATTTGCTGGCCCCGTGGAGAAGTCTGCTCTCACAGGCCAGTGCCATCACCGCCGGTGATTTCAGCCATCGTTATCAGCGCAAACGGGTTGCCAATGGTGATGCACATAATGAAATGGATATTCTCGGCGACTCGCTGAACAGCATGTCCCTGGCGCTGGCGGAGTTGGTCGATAATCTGGCGCAGCGTGTGGCGGAGAAAACCGCTGATTTACAGCAGAAAAATCAGATGCTGGATTATCTGTATCGCGTGAGCCGTCAGCTTCACACCAGCGAGCCGCTCGAAGCGCGAATGGAACCGGTGCTGAAAGAATTGCAGTCGCTGACTCCGCTGAGTGGCGTGCAACTGCGGCAATACGAAAATAACAGCGCCGAAGTGTTCAACGAATTCAGCAATGCTTCACCACGTCAGCCTGTCAGTCCGAAAGTCGGGGAACATGCGAATGACGGTGGCGAGTCTTTGAGCTGGAGTCTGCGTGATGAGCGTGAAAATTACGGCGTGTTACTGGCGCAACTGCCGCCGGGCAAGAATCTGAATGATGCACATCAGCAGCTGATAAGTACCTTGCTTGAGCAACTGACCAGCACGCTGATGCTGGCGCGTCAGGCCGAACATCAGCAACAGCTGATGCTGATGGAAGAACGTTCGGCAATTGCCCGCGAGCTGCATGATTCGCTGGCGCAGTCGCTTTCCTGCCTGAAAATTCAGGTCGCCTGTCTGCAAATGCACGCTGCTGCTTTCAGCGAAGAAGATCAGAATGTGCTGCAACAAATGCGCGATGAACTGAGTACGGCTTATCGTCAGTTGCGTGAATTGCTGACCACGTTCCGCCTGACGCTCAATACTCCCGGCCTGCGGGCTGCGCTGCAACATACGGTCGATGAATTCTCACGCCGCATGGGACTGACGATAGATTTTGATTACCAGATCCCGCCGCGTTCCGTGCCGGCCAATCAGGGCATTCACCTGCTGCATATCGCCCGTGAAGCGCTGAACAATGCCTATAAGCACGCTAACGCCACGCAGGTTTCGCTTTCACTGCATTGCGTCGACGGTGAAATCACGCTGCGCATTTGCGATAACGGCGAAGGTATTTCGCCGAATGTTGAACGACAAAATCATTATGGTCTGATCATCATGCAGGATCGCGCCAGCACCTTACACGGTAAATGTCGGGTTGCCCGACGCCCGGACGGCGGCACAGAAGTGACAGTCCGTTTTCGTCCGGAAGCACTGCCCATTAATCCCCAGGAGCAAGTATGAACGACATGACCCCTTCCACTATTTTGCTGATTGACGATCATCCGATGCTGCGCAATGGCGTCAAACAGCTGATTGCGCTGGATACCAGCCTGAAGGTGATTGGCGAAGCCAGCAACGGCGAACAGGGAGTGGAACTGGCGAAACAGCTCGATCCCGACCTGATCTTGCTTGATCTGAACATGCCGGGCATGAACGGCCTTGATACGCTCGACAGTATGCGTCAGACCTCGCTTTCCGGCCGCATTGTGGTGTTCAGCGTATCGAATCATGAAGATGACGTGGTGACGGCACTTAAACGCGGCGCAGACGGCTATTTACTCAAAGATATGGAGCCGGAGGATTTGCTGACGGCGTTGCACAACGCCGCCGCCGGAAAAATGGTACTGAGTGAAGCCCTGACGCCAGTGCTGGCCGCCAGCCTGCGGGAAAGCCGCCCGAGCGGCGACCGCGATATCCAGTCTCTGACGCCGCGCGAGCGCGACATCATCAAACTGATCGCAGAAGGTTTGCCGAATAAGATGATCGCCCGCCGTCTGAATATCACCGAAAGTACGGTGAAAGTTCACGTCAAACATCTGCTGAAAAAAATGAAGCTAAAATCCCGCGTCGAAGCCGCAGTGTGGGTATTGCAGAGTAATGTGCTTTGACAGTCGTTAGCCTTTAAAAACCCCCTCCCAACCTCCCCCTTCGCGCAGGGGGAGGAGCAAAAGCAATTCGCCTTTCTGCCTTAGCTAAAAATTCAGCCCCGCATCGTCACCGTACTGCGGTTGTGCGGTCAGCGGCGGGGAGACAGTGAGCGTAATCCAGTTCGATGTCACTTTCTGGGATTTGCTGTCTTCGACCGTGACGGAAAGCCGGTAGCTGTTGGTCGCACCCGGCGAGTTATCCCACGGCGGCACAATCACACTCCAGCCATCAGGGTTACGGTTATTCGCCGGTGGCGTCAGGCTCAGTGCCTGCGTGTCACCCTGCCAGCTCAGCGCCACGATGGAATTCATCGCACGTAATTGCAGTTTGAGCGGCACTGTTTCGCCCGGCTGTAATGACCACGGCGGCGTGGCTAAAAACACCGATAACGTTTTGCGCTGCTTAAATTCCATCACCGGCATGTTATTGCGATCGACCATATCCATCCGGCTGCCGCGCAGCGATCGCGCTGCCGCCACATTCTGCGGTGACAACTGCTGAGCCAGCGGCACGCCCAGCCGGTAGTTCAGCGTCAGTTTAACCAGATCCTGATTATCGCCGTCCTGCCCCGCCTGATGCTCCGCCATCACCGTCACCAGCGGAACCGGCGTGTAATTGAGTCCGAACGACACCGCCGACGGATTGCTCTGGCGCGTTCCGTTACCAAATAAATCGACCTGATCGCCAAAATACTGTTCGTAACTGAGCGACGCACCCAGCTGGCGATAAAACGGCAAATACCCTTTGGTGGAGATGTCATAACCGCGAGCCTGACGGCGCAACTGCGTCGACGTAATGCTGTCGGCTTTCCAGGAGGACAACGGCTGATAATAGTTGGTCGAGAATCGCAGATAGTCTGTCCAGGCTTCCGCACCCAGACTGCCCCGCGTCAGCTGACGGTCAAAATCATTATCGATAAACGCGTTGTAGCCCAGCATCCACGGGCCGGTATTGATGCGCTGCCCTAAACCGAAGTTACCGACCGTGGCGTCAGCCGCGCTTTGCAGACCGATCTGACTGTAGACCAGATTGTTTTCAGAATTGTATAACGGGCTGAAAAGCTGACCGGAGCTGCCATCAAGATTATGGCCGGTCACATCCAGCGTGGTACTGACCGTGCCCAGCGGCGAAAGCAAGCTGCTGGTTTCTTTCTGCACCAGTTTGGCGGCCTGAGTCAGCGCCAGCGTTTCGGCCTGTATGCGCAGCGGATCGTCGCTGTCAGTGGTGGTGGTTCCCAGTTCTTTCAGGGTGGTTGCCAGCTGTTTTTCAGTGGCACTCGGGCCGGTATCATTCTTTATGTACTGGCTGCCCAGACTCGGCAGAACATTAGTCTGCGGCGCAGTGCCGGTATTAAACGTTGAATGATTATCGCTGGCCGGCAGGAAACCGGTAAGTTTATAGCTGAGGCCGCCGTATTCGGCAGGGTCTGCCGTCAGCGCACTGGCGCTTACAGCATAGAGAGCAGTTCCCCCTGCGAGAATGGCAGGGACCGCGCAACGCTTCAATAAATCAGAAAAAAAATCTGTGACGTTTGTCATGCCTTACACATTTTGCAGGTAATATTCGATCTTACCTCACGAGCAGCATAATTCAACCTTCATGCCACAAAAGGTCACACAACCCTTCTCCTTAAGTGAAATCATTTGAATTCATTTCCTTGATGAATACATGGATGATGTGTCATCAGATCACAAAATCTCATCTAAAATTACATCGAAATAATCAATTCACACACATTTCATAACATTTTTAACACACTAACCATTTATCTTTACAGTCTGTTTTCATTTATCCTTAGCAGGTTAACGATTTCTGATGCCACCCGACTGCTTTAGCAGAGCGTATCTCAAATCATAATGGCGTTTTTCCGTGGAAGTTTTATCCGCCGGTAACAGGCAGGACCAACGCCATTTATAGCCAGTTGTTGCAACACATAGCCCTTCTAAAAAACAGGGAACATAAATGAGCAAAAAAACATTGCCCGGTGTGACACGCCGGCAGATTCTCTCGTTCACGGCAGCCTCAGCGGTATTGGGCGCAGCCAAAGCCGCAAACGCAGTCACGCTCAAAGGTACGCCCGTGTGGAGCCCCTTCGATGCGAGTCCGCCACCGCAAATTGACATCGATGGCTGGGCGTTCTTCACCGACGCTGAAGCCGCCGCAATGGAAGCCATCGTTGACCGGCTGGTGCCTGCCGATAATCTGAGTGTGGGCGGCAAAGATGCCGGTTGCGCTGTGTTTATCGACCGCCAGCTGGCTGGTTTCTACGGCACCTACGCCCGCCTTTATATGGAAGGGCCTTTCCAGGAAGGCACGCCGGAGCAAGGCGATCAGTCTCCGCTGGTTCCCCAGCAACGCTACCGTCTTGGCCTGGCCGCACTGGATAAATATACCCAGTCTCAGCATCAGAAGTTGTTCAAAGACCTGCCCGGTGACCAGCAGGACCAAATCCTGTCCGGTCTGGAAAACGGAAAAATAGCCCTCGATGGGATCGATTCCAAACTGTTCTTCGCCATTGCGCTGAAAAACACCATGGAAGGATTCTTTGCCGATCCGATTTATGGCGGTAACCGCAATATGGTGTCGTGGAAAATGCTGGGCTTCCCTGGCGCACGCTACGACTACCGTGAATATGTCGGCAAACATAACCAGAAACTCGATCTGGAACCGCTGAGTATTTCGGGCGGCGACGCATGGAAAATGAAAAGCTAAGGGCAGAACAACATTATGGCAAAGAAATTACCTAAAACTGATGTGGTGGTGATCGGGCTCGGCTGGGCCGGTTCAATCATCGCCAATGAATTATGCGACGAAGGCCTCAACGTAGTGGCGATTGAGCGCGGCCCGTGGCGCGATACCGCCCGTGATTTCAACGTAGCCACCGTCACCGACGAATTGCGCTACAACAGCCGTCAGGAACTGATGCTGCGCACCCGCCAGAACACCATCACTATCCGTAACAATCCGGCGCAAACTGCCCTGCCAATGCGCGAATGGGGTTCTTTCCATCCGGGCAACGGCACCGGCGGCGCAGGCAACCACTGGGCGGGGATCACCTTCCGTTTCCAGCCGGATGAATTCCGTCTTAAAAGCCATCTGACCGAACGTTACGGCGCTAACGCTATCCCGGAAGAACTGGTGTTGCAGGACTGGGGCACCGACTGGGATGAAATGGAACCGCATTACGCGTCTTTCGAACGCCTTGCCGGGGTTTCCGGGAAAGCCAGCAATGTGAAAGGCGAACATCATGATGGCGGTAACCCGTATGAAGGGATGCGCTCGATTGAATATCCGACCCGTCCGATGGATCAGCCTTATGGTCCGACGCTGTTTGCTGAAGCCGCGCGCAACATGGGATACAAAGCGTTCCCTGTACCCTCTTCGCTGATTTCCGAGCCTTACACCAACCCGCTCGGCGTGAAAATGGGGCCGTGTACTTACTGCGGTTTCTGCACTAACTACGGCTGCGCAAACTACTCGAAAGCCAGCGCCATCACCACCGTTTTACCGGCGCTGATCCGCAAAGAGAATTTCGAAGCCCGCACCAACTGTGAAGTGATGCAGGTGCTGACCGATTCCACCGGCAAACGCGCCACCGGCGTGGTTTACATCGATTCTTCCGGCGACGAGTGGGAACAGCCAGCAGATCTGGTGATTGTCAGCGCATTCACCTTTGAAAACGTGCGTCTGATGCTGCTTTCCGGTATCGGCAAACCGTACGATCCGGTGACGTTAAGCGGCACCACGGGTCGTAATTATGCTTATCAGACCGCCAACGGCGTGCAGCTGTTCTTTGATGACAAAAACTTCAACCCGTTCATCGGCGCAGGCGCGGTCGGTATGGGCATTGATGATTTTAACAATGACAACTTTGACCACAGCGGTCTGGGTTTCTTCGGCGGCGGCAGTATCCGCGTGACGCCAATCGGTGGCGCGCCAATCGGTTACCGCCCTGTTCCGCCTGGAACGCCGAAATGGGGCAGCGAGTGGAAAAAAGCCACGGTCGCTAACTACCTCAGTTCTATGTCGATCGGTTGTGAGGCCAGCAGTTACACCACTAAAACCAACTATCTGTCGCTCGATCCAAACTATAAGGATCGTCTGGGTCGTCCGCTGCTGCGTGTGACCTTCGACTTCCCGGAAAATGACCTGAAGATGGCCGCGTATTGCACCGGTAAAGTCGCTGAAATCGCCAAGGCAATGAACCCGCGCCAGCTGGTTGCTAACCCGATGAAAGGTCACTGGAACGGTACACCGTATCAGTCTTCCCACGTGGTCGGCGGTTTTGTGATGGGCGCGGATCCTTCCACCAGTTCCGTCAACAAACACCTGCAAGTCTGGGATGTACCTAACCTGTTTGTGGTCGGCGCTTCCGCCTTCCCGCAAAACCCGGGTTACAACCCGACCGGCACCGTTGGCGCGCTGGCGTTTAAAGCTGCCCATGCCATCCGTAACTTCTATCTGAAAAAACCGGGAGAGATGATCGCATGAAGAAATTAACGTCATTCTCACTCGGATTACTGGCACTGAGCGTTCCCGGTCTGGCACATGCCGCGGGTGACGGCTCTTTCGATCAGGTAGAACGCGGGCGTTATCTGGCCACCGTGGGCGACTGCGCGGCCTGTCATACGGCCTCAACGCCGGATGCCAAACCTTTCGCCGGTGGCGTGCCGATTGAAACGCCATTTGGCCGTCTGGTCGGCGCAAACATCACGCCGGATCCGGAAACGGGTATCGGTAAATGGAGCTTCGACGACTTCCAGCGCGCGATGTCCGAAGGCATCGGTCACGGCGGAAAACGTCTGTATGGTGCGATGCCGTTCACGGCGTACACCAAAGTCACCCGTGACGATAACGCCGCCATCTGGGCTTATCTGCAAACCCTGCAACCGGTGCATCACGAAGTCGAAACCAACCAGCTGCCGTTCCCGTTCAACGTCCGTACCAGTCTGATGGGCTGGAACTGGCTGAACTTCAACAAAGGCGAATTCAAACCGCAGATGGATAAGTCTGCTGAATGGAATCGCGGCGCCTATATTGTTGAAGGCCTGGGACACTGCGGAACCTGCCACACGCCGAAAAATATGATCGGCGGCGATAAAGACAGCGAGTTCCTGCAGGGCGCCGTGGTGGAAAACTGGGTTGCTCCGGACATCACTACCAATAAACACACCGGTATCGGCAACTGGACGCAGGAAGATCTGATGCAGTATCTGAAGACCGGTTCTAACCGCTTCGATATGGCATCAGGCCCGATGGCTGAAGAAGTAACGAATTCTTCACAGCACTGGACGGATGCGGATCTCAAAGCCGTGGCGGTTTATCTGAAAGACAGTGGTCACGACAGCGGGAATAAAGCCCCTGCGCCGGTGAAAGCGGAAGATAACGCCATGATGGCCGGGAAGCACATCTATGCTGACCGTTGTTCTGCGTGCCATACGCCGGACGGCAAAGGTCAGGATGGACTGTTCCCGCGTCTGGCTGATTCCGCGCTGATTAATCAGACCAATGCCACATCGCTTATCCGCGTAGTGCTGACGGGAAGCCGTCCGGTCGCAACGGACAGCAAACCAACGGCGCCGTCTATGCCTTCGTTTGATGCCAACATGAGTGACGCCGATGTGGCGAACGTGCTGACGTATATCCGTAACAGCTGGGGAAATGCCGCTGCGCCGGTGTCAGCCTCAGACGTGAAAGACCTGCGTGCAGAACTGAAGAAATAAGCAGGAAACTGCGCATTCAGCATGATCTGAAAATGAGAAAGGCCGCGCAAGCGGCCTTTCTTTTTACAAGCATCACGGATAAATCAGTGCCTGGAAGGCATCTGCATAATCTGCACTAACAGATGATCGTTATTCTGACTTAATTGCACCAGATGTTTGCATTCCACTTTAATCGCAGTGAGCTGTTCTTCGGTCAGTGAGTACGGCAGGTTAATATCAATGCTGTACATATTTTGCTGCTCTGCCAGTTCAATCAGCCGGACGATATTGGTTTCATCGCTGACCTGCGTGGATACCACCTGTAAAGCCAGTGCGCGTAAGGCTTCCTGCCGGGAATTTTCTTTTTTAGAGCGGGATTTCAGTACCATGCCGAAGAACGGCATCACACCGTAAATCGCGTCAACAAAGCTCCATTTCTTTTTGCAGGATGCGGACAAATACTCCATATAGTCAAAGGTCGCTTTTTGACTGCGCGCATCAGGTACCAGGCGGTTTTCATTCATCCCCTATTCCTCTTCCTGGTCAGGGTCAATCAATTAGGTAAATCAATCTGTAACGATGAAGATATTCACCTATATAATGGCATAATTCACCGATACTTTGCCAGTCGGTTCGGGTGCTTAAGTTTGAGCAATTATTGCCTGATCAGACAAAATTTATCATTTCAGAATTTATCGAAAGTATTTCGCGTATATGGAATTTACGCCGCAAAACTGACATGTTCTATTACGCTCGCAGGATGGCGTCGCCAGCCGGGTCACGCTATCCTAATCACCGGATTTCTTAAAGCAGCAAGCCAATGAATAAAATCGTTTTTGTAGAAGATGATGTAGAAGTCGGCAACCTGATCGCCGCCTATCTGGGTAAACACGATATTGATGTTCTGGTTGAGCCGCGTGGCGATACAGCGCAGGCGCGCATTGAGAAAGAAAAACCCGATCTTGTCCTGCTGGACATCATGCTTCCCGGCAAAGACGGCATGACGTTGTGCCGCGATTTACGGCCGATATTTCCGGGGCCCATCGTATTGCTGACCTCGCTCGACAGCGACATGAACCACATCTTATCGCTGGAAATGGGCGCTAACGATTACATCCTGAAAACGACGCCACCGGCAGTGCTTCTGGCGCGTTTGCGCCTGCATTTACGCCAGAGTCCGGCGCAGACCCTGCAGAGCGAACAGCCGGTTCAGACCCTGAAAAGCGGCAATGCCCTGCACTTTGGCCAGTTATGTATCGATCCGGTGAACCGCGAAGTCACGCTGGTGGATGAAACTATAGTGCTTTCCACTTCCGACTTTGATTTGCTGTGGGAACTGGCGACCCACGCAGGCCGCATTATGGATCGCGAAGCTTTGCTGAAAAATCTGCGTGGCGTCAGCTATGACGGGCTGGATCGCAGTATCGATGTGGCGATTTCCCGCCTGCGTCGCAAGTTATATGACAACACACTTGAGCCCTTCCGCATTAAAACCGTGCGTAACAAAGGCTATCTGTTTGCCCCTAATGCCTGGGAGTCACTGCAGGAATGAAAAAGCTTTTCATCCAGTTCTTTTTGTTACTGCTGGTCTGCTTTATGGTCATGGCGATGCTGGTCGGGCTGGTCTATAAAGTGACCGCGGAGAAAACCGGCCGGCAGTCCATGAACGACCTGATGAAAAGTTCGCTCTATTTAATGCGCAGTGAGCTGAGGGAAATCCCGATCAAAGACTGGAATAAGACCATTAATACGCTGGATCTGAATCTGTCTTTCAAACTGCACATTGAACCTCTGGGCAAACGCAAACTCAGTCCGCTGCTCGATCAGCGCCTGAAAGACGGCGAAATTGTCGCGCTCGATGATGAATATACGTTTATCCAGCGGGTGCCGCGCAGCCATTACGTGCTGGTGGTCGGTCCGATCCCGTATCTGTTTTACATGCACGAGATGCGCGTGCTTGATCTCGTTCTGCTGATGTTCATCGGCCTGTCGCTCGCTTTACCCGTTTTCCTGTGGATGCGTCCGCACTGGCAGGATTTGCTGCGTCTGGAGAACTCGGCGCTGCGCCTGGGTAACGGGCATCTTGACGAGCGCATTGATTTTGATTCGACCTCCAGCCTGAACCGTCTGGGTGTGGCATTTAATCAGATGGCGGACAATATCAGCACGCTGGTGGCCAGTAAAAAACTGCTGATCGACGGCATTGCGCATGAGCTTCGTACACCGCTGGTTCGCCTGCGTTACCGGCTGGCGATCAGCGAAAATTTACCCGAGGCGGAGCAAATCGCCATCAACCGGGATATCGGGCAGCTTGAAGCGCTGATCGATGAACTGCTCACGTATGCGCGCCTTGACCGGCCGCAGGTGACGCTGAATCTTGAAAAAGTGAATCTGGCAGAATGGCTGGAAGACAAAGTCGATGATTTCCGCATGATCACCGAGCGCACGATCCTGTATGACGCGCCGCAAAACAGCGATTTCGGCGGCGTGGATTTACGCCTGATGGAGCGCGTGCTGGATAATCTGGTCAATAACGGGCTGCGTTATTCACAGGAAACCCTGCGCGTCAGCCTGTGGCTGGACGGTGAACTGGCCAGCCTGCAAGTCGAAGACGACGGGCCGGGCATTCCGCAGGAAGAACGTCAGCGGATCTTCGAACCTTTCGTGCGTCTGGACCCAAGCCGCGATCGCGCTACCGGCGGCTGCGGGCTGGGGCTGGCTATCGTACATTCCATCGCCGTGGCCTATCAGGGACGCATCGCCGTTGACAGCAGCCCGCTGGGCGGTGCCAGTCTGCGTTTCAGCTGGCCGGTAAAACCGACATTTAATCTGGCTGTTGAGCAGCCTAATAACGAAAATCAGGAAGGGAGCCACAATGACCATCGCTTATAAAAAACTACACGACACCTTCGCCCGCCTCTCCCGCTTTGGCCACTTATCGGCAATTGCAGGCTGGGACGCCGCCGCCATGATGCCACCGGAAGGCGGACAAGCCCGTTCGGAAGCACTGGCCGAACTGAGCGTGCTGACGCATCAGATCCTCACCGCGAAACAGGTTGGTGAATGGCTGGAGCAGGCGGGCGGCGAACAGCTCAACGACGTGGAGCAGGCAAACCTGCGTGAGATGCGTCGTCATTACCAGCAGGCCGCCCTGTTGCCGGAAAGTCTGGTGCAGGCAAAATCACTGGCAGGCGCGCGTTGCGAGCAGGCATGGCGCATTCAGCGCAAAAGCAATGACTGGGAAGGTTTCGCTGATAACCTGAAAGAAGTGGTGAAACTGAGCCGTCAGGAAGCGCAGCTGCGTTCAGAAGCCGCGGGCATCAGCCGCTACGATGCCCTGCTCGATTTGTACGAACCGGGTATGACCTCGCAGAAACTCGACGTGCTGTTTGGCGATTTGAAAACCTGGTTGCCGGATTTGTTGCAGACCGTGGTCGAAAAGCAAAAATCTGAAACCCGCATCGCGCCGCAGGGTCCGTTCGACATCGAAAAACAGCGCCAGCTCGGGCTGAAAGTGATGGAACGTCTGGGCTTTAACTTTGGCGCCGGTCGTCTGGATGTCAGCGCGCACCCGTTCTGTGGCGGCGTGCCGCAGGATGTGCGTATCACCACGCGCTATAACGAAGATGAATTCCTCAGCGCCATGATGGGTGTGATCCATGAAACGGGTCATGCGCGTTATGAGCAGAATCTGCCGAAAGAATGGCTCGGTCAGCCGGTTTCAAACGCACGCTCAATGGGCGTGCATGAATCTCAAAGCCTGCTGTTTGAGATGCAATTAGGTTGCAGCGAGCCGTTCCTGAAGTCAGTTTACCCGCTGGTAATCGAGCAATTCGGCCATCGCGAAGGGCTGGATGAAAGCAACTTTATGAAACTGAACCAGCGCGTTCAGCCTGGTTTCATCCGTGTTGACGCCGATGAACTGAGCTATCCGGCTCACGTGATTTTGCGTTATGAAATCGAAAAAGCACTGATGGAAGGTGACGTTGAAGTTGACGATATTCCGGCCTTGTGGAACAGCAAGATGAAGGAATATCTGGGCATCAATACCGTCGGGAACTACCGCGACGGTTGTATGCAGGATATTCACTGGACCGACGGCGGATTTGGTTATTTCCCGACGTATACGCTGGGTGCCATGTATGCCGCACAACTGTTCCAGACGGCCAACAAAGCGATCCCTACGTTGCAGGACGATATTGTACGCGGCGACCTGACGGCGTTGTTCCAGTGGTTGCAGCAAAATATCTGGCAACACGGCAGCCGTTTCTCAACCGATCAGCTGATCAAAAATGCCACGGGCGAAACGCTGAATCCTGCGTTCTTCCGCGCGCATCTCGAAAATCGCTATTTGTAATTCATCTGTAATTCAGCTGTAAAAAACACCTCCTTTTCGCAAAGGAGGTGTTCTTCAACGACCTGCTACCTGACCACTTCATTCCGCGACGTGATATTTCAGCCGGTATTCGCCAGAGCCAACCTCTGCGGTAAACCCTTCTGCATTACGGATAAATTTCACGCCATCGGCTTCCAGTAAAGTTTCAGCGCCCGTCAGCACCAGAGTGGCTGAGGTATTTGCCGGAACATTCACGCAAAGACTCACGTCCTGACCACTGACTTCCCAGCGCACACCTATAGCGCCGTAAACCGACTGATAGCGGGTTTCCAGCCAGTTCAGGCCACCGCCGGTCAGCGGTTTGATGACGAAATGCTTGAATCCGGGCTGTTCCTCGTCCGCTTCAATTCCCGCCGCCACACGGTAAAGCCATTCGCCCACTGCGCCGTAAGCATAGTGATTGAAGGAATTCATGTCGGCACTCCACATACTGCCGTCCGGTTTAATGCCATCCCAGTGTTCCCAGATGGTGGTGGCACCGGCTTTCACCTGATACAACCATGACGGGAAATCGTCTTTCAGCAGCAAATTCCACGCTTCTTTGACGCGGCCATTCTGGCTGAGTGCATGGCAGAAATACGGCGTACCGACAAAACCGGTGACCAGATGGCCGTCGTGTTCTTCGAGCAGTTCAACCAGCGTATCAGTCGTTTTCTGGCGAAACGCCTCGGGTACCAGATTGAAATACAGCGCCAGAATATGAGCGGTTTGCGTTCTGGCCGTCAGCCCCCCGGACGGTGTGAAGAATTCCTCCTGAAAACGCCCGACAATCGCCTGATGCAGGGCAATGTAATGCTCATAGTCTGCGTTGCGTTTCAGCACTTTGGCGGTTTTGGCGAACAATTGCGTGGAGTAAGCGTAATACGCCGTACAGGTCAGGTCGTTTGGCGTAGCACCGAAGTAACTGCCCTCTTTTGCATCCAGCGCCACCCAGTCGCCGAACTGCAATTTGTAGCGCCAGATATGGTTTTCGGCATGGTCAGTCATGAAATCAATCCAGCCTTTCATGCTGGCGTACTGATTTTCCAGCACGTTGGTATCGCCATACATCAGGTACATCGTCCACGGATTGATCACCGCCGCATCCGCCCACGCCGATGCGGAATGAGTTCCACCTTCCGACAGCAAACGGTCTTTGCCACAATAGCCGGTAAGGATATCCGGGATAACGTGCGGCACGCCGCCTTCCGGTGTCTGGTCATAACGAAGATCGGTCAGCCATTTGGCGAAGAAATTGCGGGTTTGCATCAGATAGCTCGCCGTGCGGCAAAAAATCTGTGCATCGCCCGTCCAGCCCAGCCTTTCGTCACGCTGCGGGCAGTCCGTCGGCACATCAACAAAGTTACCTTTCAGGCCCCACAAAATGTTGTGATGCAACTGATTTAATTCAGGATTTGAGCAGGCGAAATAGCCGGTCTGTTCCATTGCGGAATGCAAAACAATCGCAGTGAAATTATTCAGATCCAGCGGTGCCGGATACTCCTCTACTTTCACAAAACGGAATCCCTGCCAGGTGAAATGCGGATGCCAGGTTTCTTCGCCCTCACCTTTGAGAACATACTCAGTGCGCTGCGTGGCTGAACGCAGGTTATCAAGATACACATTGCCCTGCGCATCCAGCACTTCAAAGTGGCGCAGCACCACTTTATCGCCCGCTTTACCCCGGACCGTAAACTCCACCCAACCGCTGAGATTCTGACCAAAATCCATGACCGTATCACCCTGCGGCGTGGTGATAAGCGCAACCGGTTTAAGTTCTTCCATTTTTCTGACCGTGTTACTTCCCTGCGCGACCAGCGTGGATTTTTCATGCGCCACACGACTGACCGGCCGCCAGGCATTGTCAGAGAAACCTTTCGCGCACCAGCCGGGTATTTCCCGGCGCGCATCATAAATTTCGCCGTCATAGATTTCTGAAAAAAGAATGGCGGAGTCGTGGCATTTCCAGCTTTCATCACTGACCACAACCTCCTGAGAACCGTCTTTGTAATTGATGACCAGTTGCGAAATAAAGGCAGTTTGCTCGCCGTAATAGTTACGATGACGGCTGAACCCCATATCGCCTTTGTACCAGCCTGCACCTGCAATGGCGCCAATGACGTTTTCACCCTTTTCCAGATGGCTGGTCAGATTATAGGTCTGATAAAGTAAGTGATTGTGATAACTCGTCCAGCCCGGCGTCAGGGCATCTTCTCCGACTTTCTGGCCATTAAGATGTAATTCATAAAGCCCGAGCGCGCTGACATGAATAAAGGCTGACTGAATATCTTCACTACAGTTGAGGACAAACGATTTTCTCAGTAATGTGCCCGCGGACTGATCTTTATCTGCCGGTGTTTCAGCAGAAATAAAATCAGCCTGCCATTCATGAGAATAAAGCACCCCTGATATCATCTCTGCGGGAGAACTCCAGTTACTGGTCTCGCCATAATTATCACGCACCTGCACACGAATAAAATAATGCTGGGAAGAGGTAAGCATTAATTCCATTAACGGAACATTATTTGAACAATCACTTTCCTGCCATTCGCCGCGAAGCAGAACATTATCAAAACTCTGTTGATGGCTAATCTGAATCCGATACGCCGTTTGCCGGACGTTTCTGTTGTGGCTTTCAATCTCCCAACCCAATACAGGAAGTTCCTGCACGCCTGATAATGCGGATTCCTGATTCAGTGTAAGTCTGGTTACTGCGAGCATAATTCGTGACTCCTTTCGTAATTTCGGTGAAATAGATAACTAAATTTGTTTAACAGCGGATGCCGGATATTCAGGCGTTGTATCTTTTATGAGCACTTCGGCCTCACTGTTAAATTCGTTTCGTTGTTTACTGTGAAAACAGATCCAGCCGATCAATAATCCGGAAGCCACTGTCGCGGATAACAGGGTATAAAGCACCTGCGGTCCGGCTTCCAGTAACAGCGGCGTAATAAAGGCCAGCACACCGCATAACAACCGGGAGATAGCGACAATAATACCTTGCGCCGTAGACCTCAGCATGGTTGGGAACGATTCCTGTGACCAGACTTTCATGATTCCTTCGAAAGCCAGTCCGCTGCCTATAGCAGTAAAGAATAGACAACAAAACCAGGAGGCAGGTGAGAAATTAAATAATACCGGCAGGAAGAATCCGCCCGCGAAACAAATAGCCCCCAGAATAAATGCGGGAATACGTTTCGGCGTATCAACAAAGCGCATAAACATGATCCCGGCGAATACACCGACCGGCATGGTCAGCAGATTCCACAGCGAATTTTGTTCAACGGAAATACCCACCACATTTACCGCGATATAGGTGCCAAACAGACCACCGGTATTCGCGGCAAGATTGGTGAAAGCATAAAACAAACACAGCGCAATAAACGGCCACAAATATTTTCCGTGGATGAGATCTTTAAATGAGGCTTTCTGAGCCCGCACCGTCACAATGCCTGCACGCCTTTCGTTTTTCGCGATCAGCCATAATGGGGATTCCGGGATGGTCCAGCGCAACGCCAGCAAAACGACGGCCACGGCGCAGACATGCAGATACATGATCTGCGCACCGGGCCGCCCCCAACCCCCTACGACGGCAGAAATTGCCATCGTGCTGCCAATCCCTAAGAACCACAGTAGATTCGACAGGCCGATAATCTTGCCGCGGTTTTTGTCTGTTGCCGCTTCGGCAATTGTCGCCAGAGAAACGGGTAAATCTGCACCAGTGGCCAGCCCGACCAGCAATGTTCCCGCCAGCAGCAGCGCAAAAGTGTCGCCGAATGCCAGAAACAACGTGCCGATAATGATCATTATCATGGTGGCAATAAACACTTTGCGTCTGCCGTAACAATCGCCCAGCCTTCCGCCCGTCAATGCCCCCAGCGCAATGCTCAGCGTGAGTATTCCTGAAAGTATTCCTATCTGAACTACCGTGGTGCCGATCGTTTTCTGATAAATAACCAGAGCCGTTCCGTTTGAAACTATAGCAGCAGAATCAATATATGACGCCATGCCGGAAACCACCCCGACGTACCAGGGATTAGGTTGTTTAGTGGTTGACATAATAATGTCCTTCAGAGGTGTACGTGAATTAAATGATCCTTGAGAGGTCCTTTCTGTTTACTGTTATTATGGTTTGATATTATTACTTTGAACTATTGCTTTAAATTGTTTCTTTAAATTACTGCTTTAGATTAACGGAACAGGTTATTAATGCGTGGTTGAAATAACACTGTTACTGACTCTCGTCCGTTCCTGAGAGGGTGTTCTTTGAAACTGTTTTTTGTACGCTTCCGTCAGGCGGGATGTGGTGGAAAATCCACACAGCGTGGCTATTTTCCCTATGCTTAAATCCGAGGTGCGTAACAACTCCTGCGTTTTTAATAAACGGTAGCGCTGCTGGAACCTTTCCGGTGTAAAGCCGGTGATCTCCTTTATAAACCTGAACATGGTTCTTTTAGCGACACCACTTTCTTCGCATAAATAATCCCAGTTAATCGTGCAGGTATAATTTTCGCGCAGATGATTCAGAAGATGGCGCTTCCCAGATTCTGTCTCACTGGCACGACATTCTTTACGCATGGCACACTGGTAAAGCATCACTATCATCGATAATAAATAAGACTCTGCGGTCGCAAAGTAGGCGTTATCATATCGGGCATCAGATTGCCGGGTGATTTTATCCGTCAGTTCAATCACTCTGGCCAATTCTTCATCCGATAATCCCGTACGACGTTTCTTCATCGACCCGGTATATTCTTTGATCCCCGCCGTCAGTTCAGCGATGTTATTGATAAAATGAAAAGGTCGTTCTTTATGTAGCAGAATATTGATTATTGACAACTTATTAGTAGATTCATAACAGTGAACATCGTGTGCGCTGACGATAAAAAAGTCGCCTTTATGAATAAACTCCACCTGATCGTTGATGATATGAAAGCCGCTGCCATTTCGGACAATAACCAGTTCATCAAATTCATGCACGTGTACATCTTCCATCGACTGTCGGTTCATATCGAATAAACTGAAAGCATGATGTTCTGATAGAAAGAAATCACTGACCTTGAGTATTTTCATGCATTCACCGAGTTAATGATTAATATAATTCACTGTAACTTTATCGGGTCATTTAAATATATCGTGTCGATGAAAAGATTAGACCGTAATAATTATGACAAGTCTATACGATGCACTGGCACTGTGGCGTAAGCGCCCGTGACATTTGTTTCATTTTTGTATCAGAAATCTCATTTCAGGATCGACAGACGTAAAAAAGCGCAGAAAATCTGCGCTGTGTAAAACGTAGTGCAACGGTTCACAAACCGTTATGTCTGATGCAACCGGTGCTTATGCCCTTTCATCAGGCTCAGCGACGCAGAAAAAGCGGCACCTTCATCCCCGGCCATAATGGCTTCGTAAATCCTCTTATGTTCATTCAGACACATGCCCCCTTCTTTTGAGGAATACTCAAAAAACCATTTGAATATAGTGGTCAGCACGTTGCCGAACGGCACATAAAAACAGTTACCGGAGGCAATAAAGATCATCCGGTGAAATTTGGTATCGATATCCACCCACTGCTCAGCATCAAAATTTTCAGCGACATGACACATCTGTCGGTAGATCCGCGAAAGTTCGATGCGCTGTTCTTTGCTGGCATTCACGGCGGCCAGCGCGGTAGCGTGCGGTTCAATGGCTTTGCGAAATTCCAGAAACTGGTGATAGATTTCTTCTGTCGCTTCCATGCCCTGCATCCATTCCAGCAACTGCGGATCCAGCATGTTCCACTGTGCGCGCTCTTTAACCCGGGTGCCGATTTTAGGCCGCGACTCCAGCAGCCCTTTGGATGTCAGCAGTTTCAATGCCTCGCGCAGTGCGGTACGGCTGACGCCAAACTGTTCGCCCAGCTCGATTTCACTTGGCAAAATGGCTCCCGACGCCAGTTCGCCCGACAGGATTTTACGTGCAATATCACGTGCGATATGGGTATTCAGGCCACGGGTCATGCCTGCGGCGGTTTCAAACTGCAACGTCATGCTCTTCCCTTTTTACTGTGCAGATTGCCGACATCATAGTTCAGGCGACGGCACGCTGCATGCTGCCGTCGCACTAAGACACCCAAACTGTGCGCTACGGCGCCATCTGACCGCCATTAATGTCTAATATCTGGCCGGTGATGTAACCGCTACAGGCGTGCGAGGCGAAAAACAGGTAAGACGGTGCCAGCTCTTCCGACGAACCGAAACGTCCCATCGCAATAGAGCCGGCGATTTTCTCACGCACTTCTGCACTTTTATCCGCGTGGAACACGGTGTCGATAGTGCCCGGCGCGATAACATTGAAACGGATATTGTCTTTAGTGAATTCCTTCACCCAGTTACGGTGAACGTTGTGCAGCCAGGCTTTTGAGGCCGCGTACAGACTCGCTCCCGGCCCGCCGCCTTCACGTCCTGCAATGGAACCGGTGCTGATCACCGACGTAGTTTTGCCGCTTTGTTTCGCCGCATGACGTAAATGCGGAATGGCGAATTTTGTGACCATCAGCGCCGAACGGGCATTCAAATCCATCACATGGTCATAAAAATCGTCGTCGATGTTTTCCAGCCCCTGACGCCCGCCAAGACCGCCGGCGTTATTAATCAGTACATCTATTCCGCCAAAACGTTCGACAAAGTTCGCCACCAGCGCTTCGCATTCGGCAGATTTCGTGACATCCGCGCCAAAGTACGCCACTTCGCCGCCATTTTTAGCGATGTCAGCCGCCAGTTCATCGAGGCTGGCATCATGACGATGGCCGTTAATCCCAACCTTTGCGCCCGCCGCCGCAAATGCCTGCGCCGCCGCCAGACCGATGCCTTTAGTTGAACCGGTAATCAAAACACGCTGACCTTTCAAATCGTTAAACATAATGACTCCTTTATGATTCAGGGATGTTCAGAGGTGAGACGGATTGCCACGCCACGCTGAACGCGTCTTCCGCTGCCGGTGCGGCACGGTTACTGATGCAAACGTTCAATGTGCGATTATTGGCAAAGAAAATATTCAGTTCGGTTTGCTCATCGTCATGGCTCACCACGATAATGCGTTCGGCCTTACCGCGCGCATCAACAGACGTTTCGGTGGCTTCGTCGAAAAAACCGTGGGTTTCAAATACGCTGGCAAAAATGGCATTCGTGCCGTGAGTACGCAGCAGTAATGCCGGTTCGCAGCGCAGGTTGAAATGTGGGTCGTTCGCACCGGTACGGGCGACAATCAGTTCGCCGCCTTCAGGGAAAGCGCTGACCAGCGTGCGGTAACTGTCGCCATCGAGCCAGCTGAACAGTGCCGAATCCCCCGCGGCGATTTCAGCGCGCCCGCAATCCCATAAGTGCTGATAACCGTGATCTTTGCCCAGGGGTTTCAGCTCGCCGGGCACCTCCAGGGCAGCGTCTGTACGGACAAACTGACCGAGATGATGCAGCGAATAATCGTAACGATGTGGCTGTGCGCTGGTCAGGCGGAAAACGTCCACCATCAGCGGTGATGAAAGTTCCGGCAGGCTGAGCATCAGCACCGTCCGTTGCTGGTCGACTCCCGGCGTGTAGTTTTTCAGCCGGGCGCTCATACCCTGTTTTTCCGGATTATCCGTCACGAAGAAATGCAGTTCGCCCCAGCGTTTTTCAGCCTCAAGGCTGTCTCCATGATTCTGGCTTTGCCCGTCCACCACCACTGTATTGTGCGCGACGGTTTGTTTGCAGTAGCTGTTATTTTCAGGGATGTATCGTCCGCCGAATTTCGGCTCGACGTTTACCCAGCGGCCAAAACCGTAATCACGCAGGAACTCACGTCCGCGGCTGAACAGGCTAAGATGCAGGCCGTCAAAGTGTCCGTGATTGAGTGCCGAATGCAGGCGCGGAATACTGCCGTGCTGGCCGTACCACATCAGCGCCATATCCTGATTTTCTGTATTGCTCCGCAAAATTCCGATGCCGCCCTGCGTCCCTTCGGGGCCATCACGCAACTGGACGCTGCCCCACTTCACAGGCCGCGCGGGCGATTGCTGCAACGCGGCGGATAATTCCAGCGCGGCGGCGCTGACCCAAACGGTGTGCTGTTGTTGGGCGACGGCAATCCACTGCAGATTGTGGCCGTAACGGGAATAACAGACGCTGGCGGCGATCACCGCGCCATCATCACGGATATTGATGGTTTTCGAGGAATCATTCAGCGCAGGCCAGGTTCCGTCGGGGAAAGCGGTCTGCATCAGGGCTTCACAAGTTTTCCTGATGATCTGCCCGCGGAACGTATAAATCTCCAGTTCCGGCTGGCGACGTTCGATGGTCTCACTCAGCAACAGCAGCGGGCGCAGCGCAAAACGGTGATAATACGGGCCTTCGATGTAATATCCGTCCGGCGAGAAAAGCTGGTTCAGCTGGGCAAAAAAACCGCCACTTTCACTGTCGCCTTGCAGTCCGTATAGCGCCTTTTCCACCAGCACTGAATCGCCCAGCACGTAACCGCTGATTGCCGCCGCCGCCACCGACCAGATGCCGTGGTTGTGCACGATATCGAAATCTTTGGTATGCCGGTTCAGCGCGTCATCCGCCATCACCTGAAACAAGTTTGTTTCAATATTTTCCCGCTGAGCCTCGCTGAGCGCCGGGACCAGGCAGTGATAGCCTTCGACGGCGTACAGCCAGAACATGTTTTCATTCAGCGTCTGATGGAATAAACGGCCTGGCGAATTACTGTCTTTGCTGATGGCACTGCCCAGCGACGGATAAATCGCGGCATAACCGTTCAGCAGCGCCAGCGCATAATCCAGGTAACGCGGCTCACCGGTAATCAGATATAAACGCCCGGCCAGATTGATCGCCTGGTAGTTTTGTTTGTGCTGCGTATGCTCAGGCCCGCCCGCTTCGCCGTGACCGGGAATATTCAGCGGTTGCGCGAGCATTTGTTCCAGTGTGACGATGTGCGCACGCAGCGCCGCGCCCAAAGGGGAATCCGCGTTAATCTGTTCACGCAGTTTCTCCGCTTCACTGACGCTTATCAGCAACGGCTGCCAGTCATTCATTTTTTATCCTCCGGCGCCTGTGGCGCGACGTACCCCGTCGCAAAGGAAGGCAGTGAAAGCAGCCAGGTTTCTCTTTCAGCTTCCATGACTGCACCGCGGGTAACGTCTTCGTGATAGCCGCCGGA
This sequence comes from Rahnella variigena, assembly GCF_003610915.1. NCBI lineage: Bacteria > Pseudomonadati > Pseudomonadota > Gammaproteobacteria > Enterobacterales > Yersiniaceae > Rahnella > Rahnella variigena. The sequence continues at coordinate 3,017,311 of NZ_NSDJ01000001.1, read as the reverse complement.
AGCGGGTTTCACCGCTCGCGGCAGAGTGAATGTTGCGCTGCGAATTTGCTGCTCGTAGCGTTTTTCACCGGTGGCATTATCCGCCCAGGAAAGTAACGGCACCGGACGAACGCGGATCTGATCAAGTGATTTGTACGGCCAAGGCAGCGCCGGATCGGTAAAGCGCGCCATGAAATCCAGCGATTTGAGCACACTGCCCCCCTGCGACGTGCGGTAATGCCACAGGTCGATACCATTTTTCTGCGCCAGCACCGCCATCATGCTGATCGCCTGCAAATTGAAATAGCTGTAATGAAACGATCGCGTCCGCGCCAGTTCAGCGGGCTGCGTGCCATCGGGTTTCAGCTGCACATCCAGCTTACTTTTCATCAGCTTCGCCATCTCGCCAATCACCGCTTTATCGCCCAGATACCACGCAATACCGGAAACCTGCGTCACATACCAGTTACCGTGATTGTTCTCCGTGCGTCCTTCCTTTTTAGCGATTTTGCTGCCCTGCAACCACGTCAGATAATCCTGCATCCACGCGCGCATTTGCTGTTCGTCGTTGCCGGTCCACGCCGGATTACCCCGTAACAGAACCAGAGAATCCACAATCCGGGTGGAGAAATAGCGGCCATCCAGCACTCCGGCATTGCGCCCGGGCGAGATACCCGGCACGCCCTGCGCGTAATTCAGATTCGGGTTCATTCGCGTTTGTGGGGTGATAAACCAGGTGCGCAGCAGGCTGGCGGCTTTATCCGCGTATTTCTGTTCGCCGGAAAAATACCAGGCCAGCGTCAGGTTCTGCACCCGGGCGGTAAAATCAGCCAGCCGCACGCCATCACTCTGATCATTTTTGCTGGCGGGATTCACATGACCGTCTTTACGGATCCACGGCAGGCCATCGGGTTTGCTGTCATCCGGCCACCAGTACGCGCTCAGGCTGAGATAATCATGTTTCGAACCGCCCGGCGGCGTCATACCTTTGTCGGTCACGCTCAGTTCAGGCTTTTTCAGCGCGGAATCCGCCGCCGCCAGCAGATGCTGATACGCGTCGGTGGTTTGTGGCGCGGCATTGTGGTCACGCAGTTGCTGGCGGACAACGGCCATCTGCGCCGGATTCAGAAACGCCGGTTCAGCGGCCAGTACGCCCGCAGAACCCGTCATCAGCCCCAGCAGCAGCGTTGCGCCGGTCGTGATTCTGTTCACGGTTCTTTTCACCTTTTTGCCCTGCATTAACTTCATGTTTTCTCCCGGCTCCGCGCCATTGCCCCGATGAGATCTCACGCTTTAGTCATACTAATAAAGCAATGAACGTTCAGTTTCGCCAGTCAGAATTGACTTAAATATCCACATTACGCCTGACAAGTGACCGGAATCACAATTTGATAACAAACTAAGCATTTCTTATTTGTCCGACTTTTAATTTCATTTACCTCTTCTACGCTTGCTCAATACATAACCAAAAACATCTCACCCTACAAACGAGAGAGTCACGACAATGGATATCAACGTTCTGGTCATGATCGGTTACTTCGTCTTAATGATTGCCATCAGTTATGCGTTCAAAAAGATGGCATCCGGCTCGTCCAGCCACTATTTTCGCGGCGGCGGGCGAATGCTCTGGTGGATGGTCGGCGCGACCGCCTTTATGATCCAGTTCAGCGCCTGGACGTTTACCGGTGCGGCCGGACAGGCTTACCGCTACGGGTTCAATGTCGTCAGCGTGTTCGCCGGTAACGTGTTCGGCTATCTGGTCGCCTGGTGGTGGTTTGCCGCCCGCTTGCGTCAGTTACGGGTTGATACTGCCACAGAGGCGATTAACCATCGCTTTGGCAAAGGTAACGAACAATTTTTCACCTGGATGATTATCCCGCTGAGTATCCTCAGTGCGGGCGTGTGGCTGAACAGTCTGGCCGTGTTTGCCAGTGCAGTATTCCAGCATGACATTACACTGACGTTATGGGTGACGGGCATCGTGGTGCTGGTGATTTCGCTGCTGAGCGGCGCATGGGGCGTGGTGGCGAGTGACTTTGTGCAGACGCTGGTAGTGGCGATTATCTCCATTGCCTGCGCGGTGGTGGCGTTGTTTAAAGTCGGTGGCCCGGTGAAGCTGGTGACAGAATTCCCTTCCGGCTTCTTTACCGGTCCGGATGTCGGCCCGCATTATATTTCACTGCTGGTAGCCTGCTTCCTGTTCTTCTTTATCAAGAACGTGCAGAGCATCAATAACCTGCAAGATTCCTACCGTTTCCTGAATGCCAAAGACAGCTTTAATGCCAAAAAAGCAGCGCTGTTTGCGCTGGTACTGATGCTGGTGGGCACGATTATCTGGTTCATCCCGCCGTGGGCGGTGGCGATCCTTTATCCTGACGCGGCTACGGCACATCCGGAACTGGGCAAAAACGCCACCGATGCGGTGTATCTGATTTTCGCTGAACGCGCGATGCCAGTGGGCACCGTCGGTCTGCTGATGGCCGGCTTGTTCGCCGCAACAATGTCTTCGATGGACTGCGCGCTGAACCGCAACTCGGGGATTTTCGTGCGCAGCTTCTGGACGCCAATCATTAACCGTAACAGCGAGCGCAGCGATAAATACCAGCTGCGCGTGGGTCAGATTGCCTGCGTGGTGAATGGCGTGCTGGTCATTTTAGTGGCGCAATACATGCACACCATGCAGACCGTCAGCCTGTTCGACCTGATGATGAAAGTCGGCACGCTGATGCAGGCACCCATTGTCGTGCCCCTGTTCCTCGGCGTTTTTATCCGTAAAACGCCTGACTGGGCGGCGTGGGTCACCGTGTTGTTTGGTTTATGCGTGTCTTACGTGGTCGCGAACCTGTTCACCGCGCCGGACGTCGCCCGTCTGCTGGGCATCACACTGACCAAACGCGAACTGCTGGACGTCGCCATCATGTGGAACATTTTTGCCCATCTGGTGTTTACAGGCGGCTTCTTCTGCCTGACGACGCTATTTTATCGCGAGAACGCCTCGGCGAGAAATACCCAGCGTCAGCAATTCTTCACTGATATGGAAACGACGGTCTATGCCGACCACGAACAGGATGAGTTTGACCGGTTACAGCGCGATAAAATCGGCCGCATTTCGATGTACATGGGTGCGGGTTTACTGCTGATGGTGCTGGTGCCGAATCCGCTGTGGGGACGTATTTTATTCCTGTTGTGCGCCCTGTCCATTCTGCTTTTCGGCTGGATTTTACATCGCAGCGCAGAGAAAGGAATGAAAGCGGCACAGGCTGAAAAAGCATTGAAGAGGAATGTGGCGACGTCACAGAGATAGGGTTATCGGGTCAAAAATACAAATGCAGGATTTCCCCCGGAACTCCTGCATTTTTACTCACAACGTGATTTAAAGCAGTCCGCGCTGTTTTAACGTAATGCGCGTGGCGTCGTTCAGATCATATCGGCCTAAGTCTTCCTGGCGTACCCACGCAAAAGCTTCAAATTCATCGTTCAGGGTAATGGCAGTATTCTTCGCATGACAATGGAAGATCAGGTAAATCATATAGATTTCCTCTTTCCGTCCATCCGGATAGGTTTTGATGCGAATGTCATCGCGGAACGTCCAGGGTGTGATATGCGTCAGTTCCAGCGCTTCACCGAGCTCTTCCCGCACTTCGCGCAGCAAGGCCTGTTCTATGGTTTCTCCCGTTTCAACGCCTCCCCCTGACAACGCCCACTGACCGGGAAACACACCACGGCCGGATGGCATTTTGCACAGCAGATACGTTCCTTCATGTTCTATCAACGGACAGACGATGGTTCTCTGGCGCACAGTGACTTTCCTTAGTTCCGGTTTATCATCGAGCCAGAAAGTACCATAAATCACCGTTTCTGCCCGCGATACCGATCATAAAAAACCCGCTTTATCAGCGGGTTTTAATGTCAGACAAAAAAGAGAGCACCGGATTTACTTCGGAAGTTCTGTTACCTGTTTCACTTCAGTTTTGCTGATCTGCTGTTTCACACCGTTTGCATCGGTGTATTCCAGCAAGCCGGAATCGGCTTCTTTTGGTTTGCCGTCACTGATGATGGTTCGCGCATCATTCGTCTGGATGGCATAACTTGTGCGTGTACAGCCCGACAGCGCAGCGACACATAACACAGCTGCTAAGGGTAAAAGTAATGTCCTATTCATGATCTTCATGATCTTCTCCTTTCGTTATACGTTTCCGGATAAATCAGTTATCCAGTTCGCTCATGTTTTTAACCTGATCGCGATTAATCTGCTCGGTCTTACCGGTTTCCGCATTGGTATAGGACACCAGACCTGTATCGTCATCTACCTGAGGTTTTCCGTCCGTCACGATGGTTTTTCCGTCCGTCGTTTTAATAGCCTGGTTCGATGCACAGCCCGCCACAAACAAAATTGAAACGGCGGCCAGCGATGCGGCGATTAGGTTATTCCTCTTCATACATTTCCTCCTGAAAGGGTTCTGACTTAACAATTAGCTTAGTAAGTATAGTCACTCTTTCGGGAGGCCTTGAAAAATAGGACAAACGGAAGTTTTTTGACTGTTTTATCAGCGACCTTTAAGGCGCTCGATGGCCAGTTGCAGCGCATCATTAGGCTCGCCAATGGCATCAACCGCCTCTTCCTGAGCGCGACCCAGCCATAATGCCAGTCGCTCACGGCTAATTTCCTGGCCGTTTTGCGCAAACATCAGACAGCACTCACCCACCATACGGCAGGCTTCCTCAAAGGCCATTTTTGAATTTTCCACCGCCACTCCCTTCAACACCCAAAAAAAGACACACATTGTTTAACGGCAGAGTCAGGAAAAAGTTGCCCTTTTTTACCCAACCTTTACCATAATGCTTTCTGAGTTGTTGTTTACGGATGAGTACCCATTCCCCCCTCTGATGACTGACAACTGTCCCGATTCAGCTAAAAACCGCTTAAGAATATTCTGCATTAGTATCCATTATTCCTAAAAATACCTGTACAACTTTGTGCATCTTGTATAACTTTATAGTCACACAAGTAATCATTAACTACGCACACATTAACAAGAGGATATGTCATGCGTCAGAACAAGCACGATGGATTGTCTCCGGAGACCTCCCCTTCTTTATATGGTCAGGGTTTTTCTAAAGAGGAAACAATGGGACGCGTTGTGGTTGAAATTCTGGAAGCAGGCAAGAACCTTAATCGCAAGGCGTTGTGTTCAAAACTGTTGAATCGTGTTGAATCCGCTGGCAGCGAAGAAGAGGAAAAGCACTATATGAAGCTAATCCGTCTGGTTCTTGAGCGTGACTCATGATTTGTTGAGATTTAAGTAAAGATTGGCTTCATAGAATTTCGGTTTGACATATTATGCGGGCTTGATTAATTCATAGCCTACCAATACTTTATTCCCGATGTTGTTGTTCCTGGTGGTTTGAAGTAATAACTCTGAACCTGAAGCTAATCTGCCCAAGACCTTTGGTCAGCGTATATTCAGAGGCTGATAATATGTATAGAAGTAATGAAGAAAAGTTAACGGACAAGCTGATTGGTGAGGCAGTAATATCCTTACTTAAATCTAAAAGTCCAATTTCAATCGACAGACTCATTAAGCAGTTACAGTTTATGGCTGTAAATGCTGAGAACTTAACTCGAAAAAGCGCCCTGGAGCAGATCATAAATGAGATGCGCCACGATCAGGCTGATAAGCGTGCGCGTGTCAGTTATGAAGTACGGGACGTCGACAATGTACGACACTTTTTCAATACTGAAGGGCCGTCCGATGACCAGAAAAAACATTGATACATCAAACGAGTGTGCCGTGAGCCACAACGACTCGATGGTATCAAACTCATCTCAGTCGATGACAGACGCAGTCAATCAAACAGGGATTTTTCAACAATTTTCTAACGTGAGCGAACTCTACTCCAGTGAAGCCGAAGTTCTGGGTGCCGCAATTCGTCTGATTCTGGCGAAGAAAGGTACGGTGACCCATAAAGCCATCATCATGCATCTGATCAATCAGCTTGAAACCACATCAGATGTTGTGCAACTGGATATTCTGCGCGGCGCACTGGAAATGGTCGTGGGCATGACGCCCGATGATGCCGGGTTCTGATTCCTTAACAAGGGTCTACTCTATTATTCGCTTCGCGCTCAGTCTTAGTAGTCACAGACGGGCGCGGAATCTTTCAAATAACAGGTTCTGAAGAACAAACGCGGAGGGTATTAAAATGCAAGATGTGTCTTATACTCATGTAACATTGGCTGATTATATTCTGGCAGAAGACCCTGAACTTTTGGTTGAAAACGAAACGGTCATCCGTCTTTATCAAAACTTAAAAAAACAAAAAGAAGTAGTTACTCATAAAGATATTATTCTTTGTCTGATTCAGAAGATTGAGCAGGAAAGTGATGCAGGTAAGCAGGATGTCTACCTGGAAGCACTTGAATATGTCGTCTACCGCACACCTGATGATGATATTTTATAAATTAACAGCAACGTATTATGAAATGAGCCCGGCAAATATCATTTGCCGGGCTCATTCATTTATAACTTATGCGCTGCTGACAAGTTCTCAGAGAGCCTGATTGCCCGACTGGTATTCATAGGTGACTTCCGGCCAGGTAATTACCGGCGTCCCCTTCAGTCTTGGCTCAGCAAACAATTCGCCCTGGAAATTACACACTCCTGCCGCATCCAGCCACATCCACTCTTCTGGTTTTTCAACACCTGTTGCGATGACTGAGACTTCTAACGAAGAGCAGAATCTGATAATTGCCTGAACGACGGCCTGTTTAGGTCCACTGGTATGGATGTCACAAATCATATTGCGATCAATCATAATTTTGTCTGGCTGGCATTGAGTCAGCAGCAGCAATCCGGCGGAACCTGCCCCGAAATCGTCAATTGCCAGACGCATTCCTGAAGCTTTCAGCTGTTTCATCGCGTTAGAAAACTTGTCTTCACGGGTAATGACGCCGTTCTCGGTGATGGCCACCACAATCTGTTCAGGAACCAGGCCACTCGCGGTGATGTCATTAACCAGAGACTCCACAGCATCTGGCACCATCACCAGTGTCATAGGCAAAAGCTTGATAGAAAGCGTTTTGTCGCTGATCCCCATTTTCTGCGCCATAGCAAAAGCCAGCTTTTTGGATTTGAGATCTGCCTCGTAGATTGTTGTTCCGGACAGCCGGGAGTAATACTCCATCGCTGAACCGCCTTCCGGCCCGCGTATTGTCGCTTCATAAGAGATTATCTCGCGACTCAGCGGATCGACTATCGGCTGGAATGCAAAATTGTAGTCCTGCATTTCAGGAAAGATAAATTCTACTTCTGGTTTCAGGGACTCATCAGCGATGAAAGACCAGGAATCCGCCGGAAGGATTTCGAGATAATTTTCCTTCTCACGAGCCTGCACAAAGGTACATAAAAATTGCAGCGCCCTGTCTTCGTAAGTGAGCTGATATTTAGACGTTCCTTTATCAAGCACTGCCTGAAGCACCTCATCTTCGTGATGATGTCTGAGGTCAAAAAGCTCCATACCGACATTGCCGAAACGGCGTGACTGCGCATAGTCGCGCATCAGAACCACCACGTTGTGATGCCGCTGATCTTTACAAATCTCACTGTAAAGGGCATCCACTGCCTCTTCCGCCCCTTCCAGCAGCTGGAAGAAGTGCATCCCGTCAAAAAGCAGGATCCCGGTAATGCCTAAAAGTTCGTTGTTTACTTTGGCTTGCGACACCATTTCGACCAGTGAACCAGACTGTACATGTTCACTAATGTGGCTGCGGTAAACGAGGGTTAAAAGCATCGGGCTGTTCCAAAAGGATCTGGTTAAGACCATCAGGGTAGCAGAAATTTTGTGTATGGAAATATCCGAACAGATCATTTTACCTTATGTTTCAGGGTAAAATTGGCGGCAAAGCCCTTCAAAGCTAGCAATTTTAAGGATGGGGAAGATTTGTAAATCTCACTTTATTTGACCGGCAAATATTTTGCCTTTCTTTTGCTGCTCCTTTTCGCAATCAGCTTAGACGAGGGACAGCTATAAAACGCGCTGACATTCGGCGGCGTAATCCGTATCATACGCGCCACAACGCCGTCCGGGCGGAAGACATGAGCAGCGGGCAGACAGAAATGTAAAATGCTGAACTCGCGCTATGTCGGCCAGCCCCTTCTGGTGCCCCTTTTTGAGTCAGAGTTATTATTAATGTCAGAAATTCAATCAGTTGATAAAAAAGCTCAGTACAATCTGAACAAATTACAGAAGCGCCTGCGCCGTGACGTGGGGAAAGCGATCGCCGATTTCGGCATGATCGAAGAAGGTGACCGCATTATGGTATGTCTTTCCGGCGGGAAGGATAGCTATACCATGCTGGAAATCTTGCGCAATCTGCAACAAAGCGCACCGGTGAACTTCTCACTTATCGCGGTTAATCTGGATCAGAAGCAGCCAGGCTTCCCGGCGCACATCCTGCCGGAATATCTGGAAACGCTGGGCGTGGAATACAAGATTGTCACTGAAGACACCTATTCCATCGTTAAAGATAAAATTCCGGAAGGCAAAACGACTTGTTCTCTGTGCTCACGTCTGCGTCGCGGGATTTTGTACCGCACCGCCACCGAACTGGGCTGTACCAAAATTGCACTCGGCCATCACCGCGATGACATTCTGCAAACCCTGTTCCTCAATATGTTCTATGGCGGCAAGCTGAAAGGCATGCCACCAAAACTGATGAGTGATGACGGCAAACACATCGTGATCCGCCCGCTGGCGTACTGCCGCGAGAAAGATATCGAGCGTTTCGCGATTGCGCGCGAGTACCCGATCATCCCATGTAACCTGTGCGGTTCGCAGCCTAACCTGCAACGTCAGGTTATCGGCGACATGCTCAAAGACTGGGATAAAAAATATCCGGGACGCATCGAAACCATGTTCAGCGCGATGCAAAACGTGGTGCCTTCCCATCTCAATGACATGAATCTTTTTGATTTCAAAGGAATTAAACACGGTGGTGAAGTGATTGACGGCGGAGATCTGGCCTTTGATCGCGAAGATATTCCGATGCAGCCTGTCGGCTGGCAACCGGAGGACGATGAAACCGTTGCGCCGGTTGAACGTCTGAATGTGTTAGAAATTAAATAATTTCCACGTCTGCGCTTTGCATCTCGTAAGCCCGCTTAAAAGCGGGCTTTTCTATTTTCAGATTTTAAGACCAGAGCTTCAGGTTTTCAGGCCAGCGTAAAAGTATCAGTCCAGTTGTAGTTGGTCATGACCAGTTTCACCGGCAGACAGAGTGAACCAAAGTTTTTGTTCTGGTTCTGCAGGAAGAATTCCCGCAAAGACGACGGCAAATATTGCGCACCGTATCGCATGAGCGTGCTGTGCCAGAAGATTTGGGGGATCTCGGTATTTGGGAACCGCTCACGTATTTTACCCGCCCATTGCGTGCTGAGAAGGTGTTCCACCAAGGACTGACGAACTCGCAAACTTTCCTCATCCGGAAATCCCGCCAGCAGCAACTGATCCGGCAATGCAATCAGTCGCAAATCGCTGATACGCATAATATGTCCACGACAATACTGATTGAAAATCTCAGTCAGTTCGCCAGCATTTTCCGCATCTTCAGGGCGGTCGTACAGCGCCTGCGTCACAGCAAAGAAAGTAAAATGCATACCCTCCACCGGTGCGACATCCGCCAACACATCGCCCTGCGCCGCCGCTGCGATATCCGCCAGCAATCCGCTCATCGACGGGCCTGCGCGGTTGCCGCTGGTGATAGCCAGACGGTGAGGATGATAAAAAGGTTCCGTTCTCACCGCGCCCGTTTCCGGATGCTCATTCCATATAGTCAGCGTTTTACTGTTGGTATTTTGATATGCCTGTTGAATCATTTCCCGGGTATGCAAAGCAAACTCCTGTTTTGTCCCAAAGTGAGCGCAATCCGGCGAAAGTGCCTGATGATGCCCTTCACAGAGGAGAAACCTCAAAAAGATTGAGCGAAATCAACATTAGAATCGCGGAATCGGTGCAATATCTATTTCGCAGGTGAATGCAACGTCAAGCGATGGGCGTTGTGCTCCATATTGTCTTATTTCCAAATTTTTAGAATTAATGCATAGCACAATTTAATTCGAACGACGCCGGTCTTATGACCGGCTTTTTTTTGCTTTTTTTCAGCCAGTTAGCGCTTTATAACCAGCGACTTTTCTTCATCCACAACGCTACGCCACCGCCTAATGCCACCAGACAGGCGCAGAAAATCCCGAAACCAAAGGGTGACGTGTTTCCCGGAATGCCGCCTAAGTTAACGCCAAACAGGCCGGTCAGGAATGTCGCGGGCAGGAAAACCATCGCCAGCAAAGACATGGTGTAGGTGCGGCGGTTCAGGGAGTCAGCCATCAGTGAGCTGATTTCATCCGACAACACCGCCGTGCGCGCAATGCTGGCATCAAGATCATCCAGCCCGCGCCCCAGGCGGTCGGAGATTTCCTGCATCAGACGGCGGTCATCGTCATTCATCCACGGCAGACGTTCACTGGCAAGACGGGAAAACACATCGCGTTGCGGCGCCATATAACGGCGCAAAACGATCAGTTGTTTACGCAGCAACGCCATCTGACCGCGCTCCGGAACCTGCTGTTCCATCAGATCATCTTCGATATCGATGATTTTATCGTGCAAATCTTCGATAAAATTACTGGTCTGATCGGTCAGCGCATCGCAAATCTCAACCAGCCAGCGTCCGGTATTCTTAGGCCCGCTGCCGGATTTCATATCACCAATCATTTCCTCCATCGAAAACACCTTACGGTGACGGGTGGAGACGATCATTTTATCGGTGAGATAAACGCGAATAGTGACCAGCTGATCGGGACGCGAATCCGCATTGAGATTAATGCTGCGCAAGGTGATTAGCGTGCCTTCGCCCACGCGCACTACTTTTGGACGTACGCTGTCACCGGCCAGCGCCTGACGGACGGTATCGGGCAGCACCGGCGTGTTATTAATCCACTGCTCACTGGCGGGCAGCGTGTAATCCAGATGCAGCCAGCAGGGTTTTTCTTCGCTGGCGACGCACTGCGGGCTGATATTATTCACCCCGCCCTGACCGTCCATCTGCAAGGCGTAGACCGCATCTGAAACCTGTAATTCTTTTCCCTTAATAACTTCCACGACATTCCTCGCTTTTTCTGCGTTATCTTTTTAAGTCTAGCGTTAAGTGACTGAAATTCAAAAAGTCAGTTCAGGTGAAATTCACTCTCCTGAAACATTGCAAGATCATGCCACCGGATTTGGAAAAAAGTGTTAAGGCTAATAGGTTTAGTGTTTCGTGATATAGCAGAATATTTCTATCCGCCCGGCGCCTGCATTTCTGCCAGTTCCGGCATCACACTGCGCATCATTTCAAGAAATTTACGTAACCGGGCCGGATAATAGCTGGAATACGGATACACCAGATACACCGGCAATGGCAATGCGTTCCAGCCGGGCAATACGCGCTGCAAACGCCCTGCTTCAAGGTCTTCTTTCACCACCCATGCGGAGACAATACCCGCCCCCAGTCCGGATAGCGCGGCCTTACGCACCGCGTATAAACTGTCCGTCGCCAGACGCGGCACGATGGGAGAACTTTCCATATGTCCGTCATTATCACGACGCAGCGTAACGTCGTTACGATAAAAAGTACTCAGGGAAATCCAGGGTAAGTCTTTTAGCTCACTGAACTGTCTGACCGGATGTTGCTGCAATAATCCCGGAGTCGCGACCACAATGCGCGGAACTTCCGCCAGCAGGATGGCCACCATAGAAGGATCCGGCACATTCCCGACCTGGATCGCACAATCAATATCTTCAGCGATAAAATCCGGCGTGCGGTCGTTGAGCATCCAGTCCACCGAAAGATTCGGATAACGCTGCAAATAACGGGTTAACGGTGCGATAAGCTGATCCTGTCCGAACGCGTGCGGCGCACGTACACGCAAAATGCCGACCGGTTCATCCCCTGCACCGCTTAGTTGATCTTCCAGCGCTGCCCAGCGCTCCAGCACGAGTTTTGCCTGTTCATAGCAGCGCTCACCGTCGTCGGTAAGTTTCATGGCGTGCGTGGTGCGCAGAATAAGCTTCGCGCCAAGCAGGCGTTCGAGTGATTGCAAACGGCGGCTGACCGTCGGCTGGCTGGTGCTCAGTTGTACGGCGGCGGCGGAAAGGCTGCCGCTTTCGACAATGCGCACAAAAGTTTGCATCAGGTCGATACGATCAATGCCGCTGGTGACGGTCGCCGGGATAGATGTGTTCATACGCCTCACGTATAACTGTTTTACATTTATGCAGGCTACCACTTATAACCAGTTCCGTGAAGAATGCTTTCAGCGCGCACCACCTCACAAACTCATTCATCAGGAAATTACGTTATGTCAGAACTCACCAGTACATCAGACGTTAGCGGCTCAGCACTTTCCGGCAAGATCATATTTACTCTGGCTGCCGGTGCCGGACTGAGCGTCGCTTCGATTTATTACAGTCAGCCGATGCTCGGGATCATGGGTGGCAATCTGAACGCCAGCACCACATCAGTCGGTTTGATCCCGACGCTGACACAGGCCGGTTATGCGCTGGGCATTTTGTTTCTCATTCCCCTGGGCGACCGTCATGACCGCCGCACGATTATCCTGCTGAAAAGTATTTTACTGGCTGTCGCCCTGCTGCTTTGCGGGTTTGTGCCGGGTATTCACGGGCTGCTGGTGGCGAGTCTGGTCACCGGCATTGGCGCAACCATGGCGCAGGATATCGTCCCCGCCTCAGCGCACCTTGCGCCACCCGCGCAGCGCGGTAAAACCGTCGGTACGGTGATGACCGGTCTGCTGGTCGGGATCCTGCTCTCGCGGGTGTTGAGCGGTTTTGTCGCCGAGTATTTTGGCTGGCGGGTGATGTATCAGCTGGCGGCACTCAGCGTGGCACTGATTGGCGTGGCACTGTGGCGGGTTCTGCCGCGTTTCACACCGGATACGCGCATCAGTTATGCCGGTCTGTTGCATTCGATGTTTGGCCTGTGGAAGAACTACAAAACGCTGCGCCATGCGGCACTGGCTCAGGGTTTGCTATCGGTGGCATTCAGTGCCTTCTGGTCCACGCTGGCGATTATGCTGAATGAACAGTTCCATCTGGGCAGCGCAGTAGCCGGTGCGTTCGGACTGGCGGGCGCTGCCGGTGCATTAGCGGCGCCACTGGCCGGTGCGTTAGCCGATAAGAAAGGCCCTGCACGTGTGACTCAGATGGGTTCCGCGCTGGTGATGATGTCTTTCGCAGCGATGTTCCTGCTGCCACTGTTGTCGCCACACGCTCAGCTGGCGCTGATTGTGCTGAGCGCTGTCGGTTTTGACTTAGGTATTCAGGCCACGCTGGTTGCGCATCAGACACTGGTCTACGGCCTTGAGCCGGCGGCACGTGGCAGACTGAACGCCCTGCTGTTCACCGTAGTGTTTATCGGTATGTCAGCGGGCGCGGCGCTCGGCAGTAAAGCGCTGGAAGCCGGCGGCTGGTCAGGCGTGGTGCTGCTGGCGACCGTCGCCGCGGGTGCCGCGTTACTGGTTCGTCTGATCAGCCGCAAAAGCTGAGCAGTGAGATAAAATAAAAGCGCCCGCTGTTATGTGCAGCGGGCGCTTTTTATGACGGAAATTTACCCTGACTTTAACCCCGAATATTAGCTACTCCGGATATCTGTCAGTGCTTCAGGGTGTACATTTCCTGACTGTAAGCGACGTCTTCCGGATTGGTGATCGGGTATCCTTTCACCCACGGTTTAATCAGGCGCCCGTTGGTGTACTGATAAATCGGCGCAATCGGCGCTTCTGTGGCGATGATCTGCTCGGCTTTATTGTAATCGTCATTTCGGCGTGCTTCGCTGGTTTCACGACTGGCATCGGCAATGACTTTGTCGTAATCCGCACTGCTGAATTTGCTGATATTGCCGTTGTGCGTGGAGGTCAGCAGCGAAAGAAACGTCGAGGCTTCGTTGTAATCTCCGACCCATGAAGCGCGAATGACATCAAAATTGCCGGTATTACGGCTGTCGATATACGTTTTCCATTCCTGATTCACCAGCTTCACGTCCGCACCCAGCGTCTTTTTCCACATTGATGCGACGGCGATGGCAATCTTCTGATGGCTTTCAGACGTGTTGTACAGCAGCGTCAGATGCAACGGTTTTGACGGGCCATAACCTGCCGCCGCCAGCAGGCTTTTGGCCTGTGCATTCAGCTCTTCCTGCGAATACTGTTGCAGCTCACTTTCGGCCGGTTTGAAACCACTGGTGACATCGGGTGTAAAACGCCACGCCGGTTTTTCGCCTGTGCCCAGTACTTTTTCCGCGATGATTTTACGGTCAATACTCAGGGAAAGCGCCTTGCGAACGCGCGCGTCGTCTGTCGGTGCGCGCTTCGTGTTGAAAGCGTAATAGTAAGTGCCAAGCTGATATGGCGTGTAAACCTGGCCCGGTAAATCATGCATCAGCTTTTTGTACTGGTCTTTTGGGAAGGATTCGGTGATATCAATATCGTTGGCCAGATAACGCTTGGTCGCGTTGGATTCTTTGTTGATCGGCACGAAAGTGACTTTGGTCAGCACGGTGTGCGCGTGATCCCAGTAATGCGGATTGGGCTCCAGCACCAGTTTTTCGTTCACCACGCGGTCTTTCAGCACATACGCGCCGTTACCGACCAGATTGCCCGGTTTAGTCCAGTCATCGCCAAACTTTTCTACCGTAGCTTTATGCACAGGGAACAGGCTGAAGTTCGCCAGCAGGCTGACAAAATACGGTACGGGTTTATCCAGCGTGACACGTAAAAGCGTCGGGCTGACGGCGGTCACGCCCAGTTTATCCACCGGCATTTTTCCGGCGATGATGGCATCGGCGTTAGAAATTCCGGCCAGCGCAGCGAACCAGGCACCGGTCGCGGAACCTTTAGGATCGACCAGACGCTGCCAGCTGTAGACGAAATCCTGCGCCGTGACCGGATCACCGTTCGACCATTTGGCATCTTTGCGCAGGGTGAAAAGGAAGACCTGGTTGTTCTGGTTTTGCCAGCTTTCGGCGACGCCCGGAATACTTTTACCGGTTGCGTCCTGATTTACCAGCCCTTCGAACAAATCGCGGGCGACCTGCGCCTCAGGTAAACCCACCACTTTGGCAGGATCAAGCGAAGCGGGTTCGTCTTTAATGTGACGGACAATTTCCTGTTTTGCGGCGAGTTGGGTACCGGTGGGAACCTGAGCGGCGTTAGCCTGACCGAAAGTCAGCGCCACCAGCGCAGCGCATACGGAATAAGATAAAAGCGGAAATGATTTTCCCTGCGGCATAAATTCTCCTGAACGGACAAAGGGCTGCGCCCTGAAACATTCAGGAGTTTTATCATTACCTGCCGTAATCCCCTATAAGAAATCATTACAGATTTGCCTTCGCGCACAAAACCGCATTATCTGGGGATAAAATTCAGGCAGAACCGGCAATATCAATGCCGCCGCAATGAAATTTCAGTGCGGGTTCGACATCCTGCGCCAGCCAGGTCGGGCCATCGAGATCGACAAATTTTGCACCAGCGGTCAGCGGAAGTGCCGCTCGAATCGCGCGCGAAGTGCATAACATGCAGCCAAGCATGATATCGAATCCCGTTTCACGCGCCGCCTGCGCCAGCTGAAGTGCGCCAGTCAGACCGCCCGTTTTGTCCAGCTTAATGTTGATCATGTCATAACGATTTTTCAGGGCAGGCAAACCCTCCACGGTATGACAGCTTTCATCAGCACAAATCGGCAGAGGATGGATGAAGTTTTCCAGCGCGGAATCTTCACCTGCCGGAAGTGGCTGTTCGAGCATCAGAATGCCCAGATCGGCTAGCAGCTGACAACGTGCCGCGAGTCCGTCGCTTTGCCAGGCTTCGTTGGCATCGACAATTAACGAAGCATTCGGAACGGCGGCGCGAACAGCCACCAGACGTTCGGCGATCAGACGATCGTCGAGTTTTATTTTCAGCAATGTTGCGCCCTGCTTTTGCAGCGCCAGCGCGGCTTGTGCCATTGCTTCCGGCGTGCCAATGCTCACAGTCTGCGCCATGCTGATTGAAGCCAGGGGTTCGGTAGCAGTCAGTTGCCATAAATTCAGGCCGCGGGTCTGAGATTCCAGATTCCACAGCGCGCAGTCGAGCGCGTTTCTCGCAGCGCCTGCCGGCAGCAGATGTTGCAGCTGTTCGCGACTGGCGCCCCGCTCAATGGCTGTTATCACGCTGGCGATTTGTGCCATCACGGAGCTTTCGCTTTCGTCATAACGCGGATACGGCGTGCATTCGCCAATGCCGCGAATACCATTTTCTTCGATTTCAACTGCCACAACGCGGGCTTCGGTGCGGGTTCCGCGGGAGATCACAAACGGCGTATGTAACGGCCAGGCTTCCGGATAAAAGCGAACACTTCTCATAGCGTCTCCAATAGTGAAATGCGCCTTGCGGGATACAATCAATAGATACAAGTAATTAACAAATATTCTATATCCAACATAGCATTGTTACCCTAAACTGAAAGCCGTTTGACTCCAATGGACATAGGAAATAATCATGACCCAGACAGTACACTTTCAGAGCAACCCGGTAACCGTTGCGGGCAAAATCCCACAAAAAGGCGACGTCGCCAAGCCTTTCAGCCTGGTCGCAAAAGACCTTTCTGATGTCAGCCTGAGCAGCTTCGCAGGCAAACGTAAAGTCCTGAACATTTTCCCAAGCATTGATACCGGCGTTTGCGCCACCTCCGTGCGTAAATTCAACCAGCTGGCGGGTGAAATCGAGAACACAGTCGTGCTGTGCATCTCTTCTGATCTGCCATTCGCGCAGTCGCGTTTCTGCGGTGCGGAAGGCCTGTCTAACGTTGTTACGCTGTCTACCCTGCGTGGCGGTGATTTCAAATCTGACTACGGCGTGGGTATCACCGATGGCGCATTGTCTGGTCTGACTGCCCGTGCGGTTGTGGTTCTGGATGGTCAGGACAACGTGCTGTACAGCGAACTGGTGAACGAAATCACCACTGAACCTGATTATGAATCTGCGCTGGCTGTGCTGAAGTAATTTCTGCTTTCACAGGCAACAGATGAAAAAAAAGCAACGGCGCTAACCGTTGCTTTTTTATTGGGCGCAGTTCCTGAGAAGAAAATTACTCTTCGCTTTCGCCCGTTTCACCGCGACGGCTGCTGAGCCCGTATTCACGCAGTTTATTGGCGATGGCCGTATGCGATACGCCCAGACGCTTCGCCAGTTTACGTGTGCTCGGATAAGTGCGGTAAAGACGGGTCAGCACGGAACGTTCGAAACGTTTGCTGATATCGTCGAGTGAACCGTTCAGCGCTTCTTCACCAATCGTCACTTCTGCGTCAAAGTCCGGCAGAACGATATCCTGCGGTCGCAGTTCGCCGCCTTCCAGCTGCGTCAGTGCGCGGTAAATCGCATTTTTGAGCTGACGGACGTTGCCCGGCCAGCCGTAATGCGTCAGGTAATTCGCCAGCTGGGACGACAGTTTTGGCCGCGGCATTCCCTGCTCATCGGAGAAACGCGCCACAAACAGTTCGGTCAGCGGCATCACATCGGCAGGACGCTCGCGCAGCGGCGGCAGCGTCAGGCTCAGCACGTTCAGGCGGTAATACAAATCCTCCCTGAACTCGCCACGCTGCACCAGTTCCACCAGGTTTTTCTGGGTGGCGCACATGACGCGAACATCTACTTTCACTTCATGCTCTTCGCCCACACGGCGGAACGTGCCGTCATTGAGGAAACGCAGCAGTTTAATCTGCATTCTCGGTGACATTTCACCAATTTCATCCAGCAGCACCGAACCGCCATTAGCCTGTTCGAAGAAGCCTTTTTTACCTTCCAGTGCATTCGGATAGGCACCGGCGGCATAGCCAAACAATTCGCTTTCCACCACGTCATCTGGCAGCGACGCACAGTTAAGGCCAAGGAATGGCTTTTTACCGCGTGCGCTGCGCACATGACAGGCGTGAGCCAGCAAATCTTTACCGGTGCCGGTATCGCCGACAATCAGCAGCGGCGCGTCCAGCATCGCGAGTTTGCGCGCCTGATCCAGTACATGACGCATTTTGGTGCTGACCGCGACGATGTGGTCGAATTCACTGTCGTCGTTAACCGTTAAGTCCTGCAACTGACGGCCCATGCGGGCAGCTGATTTGAGCATCACCACTGCTCCGGCAATTCCGCCTTTACCATCCTCATCGTCTATATGGATAGGCGTGAGATCCATCAGGAAATCCTGGCTGCGGATCACAATACGTTCTGAGTGCGGCTGTGCATTTTCGCTTTCCAGCCAGCGCGTGACGTTGTAACCGGTGATCAGGTTCGCCGCCGTCACGTTGCGGATTTTATCTTCATCGAGTTCAAATAAAGCCATCGCAGCCGGGTTGGCCTGCTCGACTTTGCCCTTCATATCAATGGAAAAAACCGGTTCCGGCATGGAAACCAGTAAAGCGCGTAATGCCCGATGTTCGCGTTCGGAAGGCATGAACGTGACGGTGCGGACATCCGTCACGCCTTCGATACGGCGAATTTCAGCCATCAGGGCGCGAAAAGTGTCAAAATCCAGTTGGGAAAAATTCAGGTAAATGCGGCCAATCGAGGCAATCTCGATACCACGTAAATCAATACTGCGTAAAACCAGTAAATCGAGGAGTTCACGGGTGAGACCCAGGCGGTCTTCGCAAAAAACTTCCAGACGCATCAGTGTTGACCTTTTTCTGCCGGTGCGGAAATCGCTACAGGCATAATACTCTTTCATGTACACGGGAAGAAGAGACTGTCACGAAAAGTTGACAAAATAATTCTCCGAATGAAATCCATTTGCCATAAATTTCAGGCAGACGTTGTGCTTTTACAGACGTTTATTCTGGCGTTGAAACCTGATTGTCATTCATCGCGATTTCGCCATTACGCCCTTTTTCTGCTACTATCGCGCTTCTGATTTCATCGCCAAATGGTTCCCGACTATGAAGTTCGTCTCCTTTAATATCAATGGATTGCGCGCCCGCCCGCATCAACTTGCGGCAATTATCGAACAACACCAGCCTGACGTGATCGGTTTGCAGGAAACCAAAGTCCATGACGACATGTTCCCGCTGGAAGATGTCAGTCAGTACGGTTATCACGTGTTTTATCACGGCCAGAAAGGCCATTACGGCGTTGCCATGCTGACGAAGCAGGAACCGGTGGCTGTACGCCGTGGTTTCCCGGGTGATGACGAAGAGTCTCAGCGCCGTATCATCATGACCGACATCCAAACGCCACAGGGCATTCTGACCGTGATCAACGGTTACTTCCCGCAGGGCGAAAGTCGCGACCATCCGACCAAGTTCCCGGCCAAAGAGAAGTTTTATCGCGATTTGCAGGATTACCTGACCACCAGTTTGTCCGTGAATAATCCGGTAGTGGTGATGGGTGACGTGAATATCAGCCCGACCGATCTGGATATCGGTATCGGTGAAGACAGCCGTAAACGCTGGTTGCGCACCGGCAAATGTTCTTTCCTGCCGGAAGAGCGTGAATGGATGGAACGCCTGAAAGGCTGGGGTCTGATTGACACTTTCCGCGCCGCGAACCCTGAAACTGCCGATAAATTCTCATGGTTTGATTACCGTTCACGCGGCTTCGATGAGAACCGTGGTCTGCGTATAGATCTTATCATGGCGAGTACGCCGCTGGCGGCACGTTGCACTGAGACTGGCATCGATTACGACATTCGCGGCATGGAAAAGCCGTCTGACCATGCGCCAATCTGGGCGACGTTTGACCTGAAATAACGACCATGAAGATGATTGACGTGGTCGCCGCCCTGATTGAGTGCGAGGGCAAATTGCTGCTGGCCCGTCGGGATGCGTCCAGCGATCAGGCTGGTTTATGGGAATTCCCCGGCGGGAAAGTGGAAACCGGAGAAAGTCAGCCCTCTGCTCTGGTGCGCGAGTTGCAGGAAGAATTGGGTATCAAGGCCACGGTGGAAGAATTCATCACCACCAGCGAATCACAGCAACCCGCCAGGCTGATTCGTTTGCACGGCTGGCGGGTCAGCGGATTTACGGGGACGATTACGTTACGGTGTCACTCTGAAATCCACTGGGTTGCGCCCGACGACGTGCTGTCGTTTGATCTGGCACCTGCGGATATTCCGTTGATCGAGGCGTATCTGGCGAAATTCGCCGTGTAGCTGTATCAACCCTTCAAACAAAAAGGCGCGAAACTGGAAACAGTCCGCGCCTTTTCTTTGTCAGAAGTATTGAGAAATCAGAAGCCTTGAGAAAATCAGAGGTCTTGAGAAAATCAAAAGCTTTAAGAAAGTCTTATTTCTTCAACACTTCCCATTTGAGTGCATTGGTACCAACCACATTCGGGTCGCGTGAGCATTGCAACACTACGCTGTCCGCCGTCACTACCGCGCCTTCGCTGTAACTCTGGTTATTGTAGATGCAGCAGTTATGGCAGGTCGGCGCACTGTTATTGTTGCTGCTGCCGCTGTTTTCCCAGATTTGCGGCGGCAACGGCACCACGATATCTGCGCCGTTACCGATATTACTGCGGTTTGCCATCGCCGGTGCAGACAGCAGCGCGGAACCGGCCAGTAACACCATCAGCACATTTCTCACCAGTACATTATTCATCACTGTTTGCTTCCTTCCCTTTAGTGCTCGCTTTACGGCGTTTGGGGGCGCTTTTGCCTTTCGCCGCAGCGGCCGCCGGTTTGGAAGGCAGACTGCGGAATGCCGAAGACACCCGGTTCGTTTTGGCCTGCATGATGAGATTCTGCAACGTCGCGACCAGCGGTTGCATGAAATCCTGATAACGGCAGCTCTTTTCACTGATACGCGTCAGCGTTGATTCCCAGTCGGCGGTCATATCTGGCCGCCCTGCAATATCCGGCAGCGAGTGGATCAGTGCGCGTCCGGTATCGCTGGAATGAATATAGCGCCCTTTCTTGTATAAAAATTCACGACGGAACAGCAGCTCGATAATCCCGGCACGCGTGGCTTCTGTGCCCAGACCGTCCGTCGCACGCAGGATTTTTTTCAGTTCTTTATCCTGCACAAAACGCGCAATCCCGGTCATGGCAGAAAGCAGTGTGGCATCGGTAAACGGTCGTGGTGGCTGAGTTTGTCGCTCAACCACTTCCCCGCGCTCGCATAACAGTTCGTCACCTTTGGCGACCACCGGCAGCGGCGTGCCTTCGTTTTCTTCGTCGCGTTCTTTACTGCCCAGCAAAGTACGCCAGCCCGCTTCCGCCAGGAAACGCGCCTTGGCGATAAATTTTCCGCCCGCGATATCCAGATCGATAACGCATTTGCGATACACCGCATCCGGGCAAAACTGCATCAGATACTGACGTGCCACCAGACCGTAAATTTTGCGTTCGTCTTCGGTAAGATTCACGTTACTGCTGCGCGCAGTCGGGATAATCGCATGGTGAGCATCAACCTTTTTGTCGTCCCAGCACCGGTTGCGTATATCGGTATCCACCACCGGTTGCGGCATCAGATCCGGCCGGTGAACGCCGATGGCGTTGATGACAGAATGACGACCGGCAAAATGCTCCTCTGGTAGATATCGGCTATCCGAACGAGGATACGTAATCAATTTGTGCGTTTCATACAATTTCTGACAGATATCAAGAATTTGCTGAGCACTCAGACCAAAGGCTTTCGAACCTTCAATCTGCAATGTCGAAAGCGAAAACGGCAGCGGAGCAATATCATTCTCACGTTTATCATTATAGCCGGTGACCATCGCCGGTTGTCCGGCAATACGCGCCACCACGTGGTCGGCCAGCGGACGATGCAACAAACGCCCTTCTTCATCCTGATACGGCTCGCAGGAATCGCTCGGCTGCCACAGCGCTATAAAACGCTCGTCGGCAGGCGTGACGATATGCGCTTTCACTTCAAAGAAATCTTTCGGCACGAAGTTTTCGATGTCTTCGTCGCGGCGCACCACCAGCCCGAGAACCGGAGTTTGCACACGCCCGACGGACAGCACGCCGTTATAGCCCGCGTTGCGGCCAAGAATGGTATAAGCGCGGGTCATGTTGATGCCGTAAAGCCAGTCCGCGCGGGCACGGGCCAGCGCAGAAACACACAGCGGAATAAAATCGCGGTTGTCACGCAGGCGGTCAATGGCACGTTCGACGGCTTGCGGGTTGAGATCGTTTATCAGACAGCGCTGGGTCGCGTGACGTTTTTCCGGCGTCAGTTCCAGATAATCCAGCACTTCATCCACCAGTAACTGCCCTTCACGATCCGGGTCACCGGCGTGGACGACCTGCGTCGCCTCCAGCAACAGGCGTTTAATGACATTGAGTTGTTTGGCGACGGAAGAACGCGGCTGAAGCTGCCACTTTTCAGGAATAATAGGTAAATCTGCCAGCGACCAGCGCGCAAAGCGGCTGTCGTAAGCGTCGGGCTGAGCCTGTTCGAGTAAGTGGCCGACGCACCAGGTAACAACCTGATCGTTGCCGCAGGCAATATACCCGTCGCCGCGGCGATGAGGTTTTGGCAGGACATCCGCAATGGCGCGGGCAAGGCTGGGTTTTTCCGCAATGAACAAACGCATCAGGCCGTACCTGCCTGCAGGGTGATCGCTGTAAAAATTTCCATTATCCCATCCTTCATTTCACTACGTCCTCATCATGCAGAGGTGGCTATGTTAGCCGCTGGCGGCGCAATTAGTAAGACGGATAGAAGGATCCGCAGCGATGGTCGCTCAAATAGGCAGCAAAAACCGGTTTTATCGGAAAAGGCCGATGTAAACCGGTTAATTTACGAACGGATGAATTTTTAAAAATGGCTCACAAAAGGTGTGCTGTCAGCCGGGATGACCTGCAAATTCGCTTTCAGTTGCGGTGTGCCGAGATACAGGAAACCGACAATTTTATCGTTTTCAACGCACTTGAAAGCCTTGCGCACATCCGCATGTTCAGTCCATGCGCCGGTACGCCAGATGCCGTTGAAACCCTGCGCCAGCGCCGCCATCTGCATGGCGTGAACAGCGCAACCGGCGGAAAGCAACTGTTCCCACTGCGGCACTTTCGGGCTTTCTTTACAGGCCGCGATAACGGTAATGATTTGCGGCGCACGCAATGGCGCCTGCGTGGCTTTCTCGATGGCTTTTTCATCCGCACCATCTTTAATGGCGGCAGCACGCAACACTTCACTAAAACGGGTCAGCCCGTCGTTCTCTGCAATCACGAAACGCCAAGGTTGCAAGGCACCGTGGTCTGGCGCGCGCATACCGGCGTTGATGATGTTTTGCAGCGCCTCGCCAGCCGGCGCAGGAGCAGCCAGACGGGAAGCGGAACGGCGGTTAAGTAACAAGTCCAAAGCGTCCATTTTAATCTCCTGAGAATAATTGCTATTTACCTTACGTTAACATAGCCGCTACGCCTTTTTCCAACGCATCAGGCGCTTTCAAATAATGCGTCGTTGCCAAATCCTGACATGATTTAAAGCTGACTTTTTTCCGGCGTGTCATTAGGATAGCGATACTTAACTGTCTTGTTGGAGAGACCATGCGCACATTGTGGCGAATTATCGCCGGTTTTTTTAAGTGGACCTGGCGTCTTCTTAATTTCGTCAGAGAATTCATTCTCAACGTTTTCCTTATTCTGATCATTCTGGCTGGCGTGGGCATCTGGTACGCCGTGCAGGACAAACCCGTCGACACCACCAAAGGCGCGCTGCTGGTTGACCTGAGTGGTTCCGTGGTGGATAAGCCTTCGGTGAATAATAAAGTCCGTCAGTGGGGCCGCGAATTACTGGGCACGTCGAGCAGCCGTTTGCAGGAGAATTCCCTGTTTGATCTGGTCGATACCCTGCGCGCCGCAAAAGATGACAAAAACGTCACCGGCATTGTTTTGCAGCTGACCGATTTCACCGGCACTGACCAGGCTTCTATGCAATATATTGGCAAGGCGCTGCGTGAGTTCCGTGACGCGGGCAAACCGGTTTACGCCATCGGCGACAGCTATAACCAGTCGCAATATTATCTGGCGAGCTACGCCAACAAAATCTACATGTCGCCACAAGGCGCGGTGGACTTGCACGGTTTTGCGACCAACAATCTGTATTACAAATCCCTGCTTGAGAAGCTGAAAGTCACGACCAACATTTTCCGCGTCGGAACCTATAAATCCGCCGTTGAACCGCTGATCCGTGACGATATGTCCCCTGCAGCACGCGAAGCAGACAGTCGCTGGGTGGGTGGATTGTGGACCAACTATCTCAATACCGTGTCGGCAAACCGTCAGATCACACCTGAGCAATTGTTCCCTGGCGCAGCAGGTGTATTAGCGGGTATGCAGGCAACCGGCGGCGATATGGCGCAATACGCGCTGAAAGCAAAACTGGTGGATGCGCTGGCTTCCCGTACCGAAGCGGATAACGAGATGGTGAAAGCCTTTGGCTGGAATAAAGACACCAAAGACTTTAACTACACCAGCATCTACGATTATTCGCCGAAACCAAAACCGGACAATAACGAGCCACAAATCGCGGTAATCTTCGCGACCGGTGCGATCAATGACGGTGAAGAACAACCGGGTGCAGTCGGTGGCGACACGACCGCGCAGCAAATTCGTGATGCCCGTCTGGATCCGAAAGTGAAAGCGATTGTCTTACGCGTTAACAGCCCGGGCGGCAGCGTCAGTGCCTCTGAAGTGATCCGCTCTGAACTGGCTGCTGCGAAAGCCGCAGGCAAACCAGTGGTGGTTTCCATGGGCGGTATGGCGGCATCCGGCGGTTACTGGATTTCAACGCCAGCGAACTACATCATCGCCAGCCCGAGCACCCTCACCGGTTCCATCGGTATCTTTGGCGTGATCAACACCTATCAGAACACGCTGGACTACGCCGGCGTTCACACTGACGGCGTGGCAACATCGCCGCTGGCGGATATTGCCTCCACCAAAGCGCTGCCACCTGAGTTCTCGCAGATGATGCAGCTGAACATCGAGAATGGTTATAAAACCTTCCTAGGTCTGGTTGCCGACTCACGCCACAAAACGCCTGAAGAAATCGACCAGATTGCGCAAGGCCACGTTTGGATTGGTTCTGACGCCAAGGCCAACGGCCTGGTGGATGAGCTGGGTGATTTCGATGACGCCGTGAAAAAAGCCGCTGATCTGGCGAAGCTGCCGAAATGGCAACTGAACTGGTATGTCAGCGAGCCAAGCCTGAGCGACCTGGTGTTCTCACAAGTGAGTGCATCCGTTCATGCCATGCTGCCAGCAGCGATTCAGGCTTATCTGCCTGCGCCGGTGGGCAAAATGGCGATGGAGCTGAAATCCCAGGCTGACCTGTTTAGCAACATGAATGACCCGCAAAACCGTTACGCACTTTGCCTGACCTGTGGTGATGTGAAGTAACGTTCCGTTTTGGGATTAAGCGGAATAAAGTCGGATAAAGATCCACCCTAATTCACTGCCCGGAGTGCTCACTGAGAACTCCGGGCTTTTTTATGGTGGGACACCCGTCGCGAAGCCTTTATACTTAGCGCAGTTGCTTTCACCTTTCTAAAAAAGAACATCGTCGATGACTAAAAAATCTATTTACGTTGCCTACACCGGCGGCACAATCGGTATGCAGCGTTCTGAACAAGGTTACATTCCGGTTTCCGGACATTTACAGCGTCAGCTGGCACTAATGCCTGAATTCCATCGTCCTGAAATGCCTGAATTCACCATTCAGGAATATGCGCCACTGATGGATTCTTCCGACATGACGCCGGAAGACTGGCAGCATATCGCCGATGATATTCAGGCGCATTACGACGAGTACGACGGTTTCGTCATCCTGCATGGCACGGATACCATGGCGTTCACCGCTTCTGCGCTGTCTTTCATGCTGGAAAATCTCAGCAAGCCGGTGATTGTGACAGGGTCACAAATCCCGCTAGAAGCGTTGCGTTCCGACGGGCAGATCAACCTGCTGAACTCGCTTTACATCGCGGCGAACCATCCGGTCAACGAAGTCACCCTGTTCTTCAACAACCGTCTGTATCGCGGGAACCGCAGCACCAAAGCACACGCAGATGGTTTTGATGCCTTTGCCTCACCGAACCTTTCGCCGCTGCTGGAAGCCGGGATCCACATCCGCCGCCTTTCTACGCCGTCGCTGCCTGTTGCTCCCGCCGCAAAGCTGAAAGTTCATCACATCACCCCGCAGCCTATCGGCGTGGTAACGATTTATCCGGGCATTTCCGCAGAAGTTGTGCAGAACTTCCTGATGCAACCGGTGAAAGCCCTGATCCTGCGCTCTTACGGTGTCGGTAACGCGCCTCAAAAAGGCGATTTGCTGAAAGTGCTGAAAGACGCGTCTGAACGCGGCATCGTGGTGGTTAATCTGACGCAATGCATCTCAGGGCGCGTCAATATGGGCGGCTATGCGACCGGTAATGCGCTGGCGCATTCCGGCGTGATCAGCGGGTTTGATATGACCGTCGAAGCGGCGCTGACCAAATTGCATTATCTGCTCAGCCAGACACACACTCCGGAAGAAATCCGCGAACTGATGCAGCAGAACCTGCGTGGCGAACTGACCGAATAAATAAGGGACGATATGAAATCTGCTTTATTGCTGGTCGATCTGCAAAATGACTTTTGTCGCGGCGGCGCGCTGGCGGTCACGGACGGCGATGATACGGTGGCGGTGGCTAATCAGATGATGGCGTGGTGTAAAAGCCATGGCATCCCGGTGCTGGCATCACAGGACTGGCATCCTGCCGGCCATCGCAGTTTTGCCACTAACTCGCACGCAGAGGCCTGGACATCGGGCGAACTGAACGGGCTGCCGCAAGTCTGGTGGCCGGTTCACTGTGTTCAGCAGGAACCCGGGGCTGAGTTTCATCCTGCCCTGAACCTGCCGCTGGTAGACTTCGTCGTACAAAAAGGCACAAATCCGGACATCGACAGTTACAGCGCCTTTTACGATAACGGGCACCGCGCAGCAACTGTGCTAAACGACTGGCTGAAAGCGGCGCATGTAACGCATCTGTACGTGATGGGACTGGCCACCGATTACTGCGTAAAATTCACTGTGCTCGACGCACTGGAACTGGGCTATCAGGTGACGTTGCTGACCGATGGTTGTCGTGGCGTGAACTTACAGCCGGAAGACAGCGCACAAGCGGTTGAAGCGATGCGGGCTGCAGGGGTGAAGGTCAGTACGTCCGTAGCGGTAACGGCGTGAATTTTGTCGTCCTGCTAAAGGATTAGCAGGACGATAAAGAACAGCGAAATCTTTAACCCGCCCGCCACTTCAAAGCAGAAAACTACTCAGCGCAAAAATAACCAGTAATCCCCCACCTGCTATATTCACGACCTTTTTCAGGGTAACGGTGTTTATCTTATTCGCAGAGAAAATAAGAGCCCTGCTGACAGCGATAAGCCAGACGGACATCACCGCAATATGCACGGTCGCCAGAATCATATAATGACTGATTTCACCCTGGCTGCCGGCAAATTGCGACACCACGGTGAGATAAAACATAATGGCTTTTGGGTTGAGTACATTCGCGAGCCAGGCATCTTTTAATGTTACCGCTGACCCGCTGCTGTCGAACACTATTTCACGCGCATTGAGGCCACTGCGGATAAGCTGGATCCCCAGCCAGAGCAGATAGGCCGTGCCTGCAATTTTCAGCATTGTGAATAGCATCGGGGATGCCACCAGCAAAGAGGTAATGCCCAGCCCGATAAGAATTGCATGGGTATAAATGCCGAGAGCGGTTCCGGTGAGCGTCTTAAAAAGCCCTTTCCGTCCGCCTGACAGCGCACTGTTCATGGCAAGCGTAAAACTTGCGCCGGGAGAGAGTGCAACGGGAAGTAGTGCGGGGATAAAACCAGCTAAATTGATGTCCATATTGGGATAAAATTGAGCGTTTATTCCTTTATTATCTGAAGGTAACATCAATTTCAAAAGGCGCTTTGTCGCGCCCTTTTTTATTCTGCTGAAGCAGTCGTTACTCAGGTTTCAGCTTTATCAGCGTTTCCTGCGCAAACTGCTGTTTCAGTTCCTGCTTACTTTTGGTGACGATCTGCCCGTCAGTGCCGATGCTCATGTGCTGGGCATCGACGTTGTGACGTGACTGATACAACATCACGGCCTGCAGGCTGTGGTCTTTCTGTTCCGGCGTCAGCGCCACGCCATCTGGCCACTTGCCGAGTTCAACGGCCTGCACCAGGCGTGCATAGATTTCCGGTGTCATTACATCAATGAGTTGATTAATTTCCATCTGACTGAGCCCTCAGCTCCACGCTATTATTCAAACGGTTTTGAATAATAGCTGAATCGATTTTGTCGGGTAAATTACATCGTACTTTTAAGGCACTCTACCCGGCGGTTATGTCACCACTCTGACCATCAGTAAATCGCATTGAGGCCGAATTCACACAGTAACGTTCGCCTGTCGGCTTAGGACCATCCGGGAAAACGTGCCCCAGATGCGCTTCACACCCTGAGCAGCGTATCTCAACGCGCTGCTTATTATGAGCTTTATCAGTGAGATATTTAATCGCATCAGGTTGTACTGGCTGATAAAAACTTGGCCAGCCGCAGCCGGAATCGTATTTAGTATCGGAATAAAACAACGCGGTTCCACAGACTACGCAATGATAAATGCCTTCACGGCGGTTGTGCAGTAACTTTCCGGAGAAAGGAGGTTCTGTTCCGTGATCTTGCGTGACATAACGTTGAATTTCAGTGAGTTGCTCGGGTGCAGGGGAAGATTTGGTTATGATGCTCATGTTTATCGTTCTCTGACGAATATAAAAATCAACTAAAATAACAGTTTATAATAACAAAAAATTAACAACAGGTCTGCCCCTTTTGGCCTAAACTGTATGGCATCAGCGTTACCTGACTCGCAACTTGTGATGGCGATCACACTCCTGATCTTCCGGTACTTTATATTCAGTTTTTCGCCCCCATGTGGTTGTAAGCCGATTAAGAAAACGGAACGTGCAATAAGCGAGCAATAGTAGGTCGTCGCTTTGACTTACAGCAATAATTGACACGATTCCGCTTGACGCTCAGCAAGGTTTTTGTAATTTTACAACCAACCTTTTATTCACTAAAAAAATAGCTGGTGGAATATATGACTATCAAAGTAGGTATCAACGGTTTTGGCCGTATCGGTCGCATTGTTTTCCGTGCTGCTCAAGAACGTTCTGACATCGAGATCGTAGCAATCAACGATCTGTTAGACGCGGACTACATGGCATACATGCTGAAGTACGACTCAACTCATGGTCGTTTCAACGGTACTGTTGAAGTTAAAGACGGTCACCTGGTTGTTAACGGCAAAACCATCCGTGTTACCGCTGAGCGTGACCCAGCTAACCTGAAATGGAACGAAGTTAACGTTGACGTTGTAGCTGAAGCTACTGGTCTGTTCCTGGATGATGCGACTGCTCGTAAGCACATCACTGCAGGCGCTAAGAAAGTTGTTCTGACTGGTCCTTCTAAAGACAACACCCCAATGTTCGTTATGGGCGTTAACCATAAAGAATACGCAGGTCAGGAAATCGTTTCTAACGCATCTTGCACCACTAACTGCCTGGCACCACTGGCTAAAGTTATCAACGACAACTTCGGTATCGTTGAAGCGCTGATGACCACTGTGCATGCAACTACCGCAACTCAGAAAACTGTTGATGGCCCGTCTCACAAAGACTGGCGCGGCGGCCGCGGCGCATCCCAGAACATCATCCCTTCTTCTACCGGTGCTGCTAAAGCAGTAGGTAAAGTAATCCCAGCTCTGAACGGTAAACTGACTGGTATGGCGTTCCGCGTTCCTACCCCTAACGTTTCTGTTGTTGACCTGACTGCACGTCTGGAAAAACCAGCGTCTTACAAAGAAATCTGCGCAGTAATCAAAGCAGCTTCTGAATCAGGCGACCTGAAAGGCGTTCTGGGTTACACCGAAGACGACGTAGTATCTACCGACTTCAATGGCGAAAAACTGACTTCCGTATTCGATGCGAAAGCAGGTATCGCTCTGAACGACAACTTTGTGAAACTGGTTTCCTGGTACGACAACGAAACTGGCTACTCCAACAAAGTATTGGATCTGATCGCTCACGTTTCCAAATAATTGGCAATGTGAATGAACTGATTGAAGGGCGACGCAAGTCGCCCTTTTGCTTTCTGTCGGATGCACTTTTTTATCAGCACATGAGTGCGATCAAACAGAGGGATTGGGTTCATGTGTAGTCTTGGTTCAAAATCTTAGAAGTTTTAACCCTGACAGGACTTTAGATAATGACAGAACAACTCTTTTCTCTTCCAGTCGTAAACCAGATCACTACCTCCGTCAGCCAGCGTCTTATCGACGAACTGCCGGTGCTCGTTGTTACCCATCCAAAAGTTCGTGCTGCAATTGCCCTGCAAGGCGCGCATCTGCTGTCATGGCAGCCTGAAGGTGAAGAACCTGTGCTTTGGATGAGCAGCGCCAGTGCGTTTAAAGAAGGCGTCGCTATTCGTGGCGGTATTCCAATTTGCTGGCCATGGTTCGGTCCGGCAGGTAAACCCTCACATGGTTTCGCCCGTAACATGCCATGGGAACTGACGGATCATCAGGAAACTGACGAAGGCGTTGTTCTGACCTTAACGCTGAAAAGTTCTCCTGAGACACTGGCTCTGTGGCCGCACGAATTTACGCTGACCGCACGCTTCACGCTCGGCGCAACCTGCCATATCGAACTGGAATCTACCGGTGATTTCGACGCTAACAGCGCCCTTCACACTTATTTCAATATCGGTGATATTGCCAGTGTGTCTGTCAAAGGTCTTGGCAACAGCTTTATCGATAAAGTCGATGGCGCAAAAGCTAAGCAGACCGAAGGTGATTTGACCTTCACTGGCCAGACTGACCGTATCTATACCCAGCCGCAGGCTACCAGTGAAATCGTCGATCCGGTGCTGAAACGCACGCTGGTTGTTGCACACGAAAACAACTCTGACGTTGTTGCCTGGAACCCAGGTTCTGAATTGTCTGTCAGCATGGCGGATATGCCAGACGACGGCTACAAAACCATGGTCTGCGTTGAAACTGCGCAGGTTTCAGACAAACACATTTCTACACATGCTGCACCAGCGCGCCTGGCGGTGACGTTCTCCATCCGCAAATAATCGCTTTGAGATTGCAGCATAGATGACAAAGGGGCCAAAAGGCCCCTTTTTGCTGTCTGATGCAGGATGATATGAATGGGAGATTTCAGACCATATCCAGCGGCGTTTTATGATCAGGGGCGGTGAAAGCGGCGTTAATTTGCGCTATTTCCTCCTGAGACAAATCGAGCGTCATCGCTGCGGCATTCTGTTTTACATGCTGCGGTTGCACGGCCTTTGGGATCGCAATCACGTTACCCGAGCGGATCACCCAGGCCAGCGCAATCTGTGAACTGCTGACGCCACGCTCCTGCGCGATGTTCTGCATCACCGGTGACGTCAGCACGTCGTGGCGTAACTTTCCCGCCTGAGCCAAAGGACAATAGGCCATCACCGGCACACTGTGTTCTTCGCACCACGGCAGCAAATCGAATTCAATACCGCGCGCAGCCGCGTGATACAGCACCTGATTCGTCATACATTGTTCGCCACCGGGAATTTTCCACAGCGCCTGCATGTCGTCAGTATCAAGATTGGAGACTCCCCAGCGGCGGATTTTGCCTGATTTTTGTAATTTCTCCATCGCGGAAACCGTGTCATGTAGCGGTATCGAACCACGCCAGTGCAACAGGTAAAGGTCTATACAATCGGTTTGCAATCTTTTGAGGCTTTGCTCACAAGCTGTTATGGCTTTCGCGCCACCGGCGTTGTGCGGATAGACTTTGGATACCAGAAACACATCATCCCGCCGCCCTGCTATCGCTTCGCCGACCACTCTTTCCGCGCCACCGTCTGCATACATTTCTGCGGTGTCGATCAGCGTCATACCGGCATCCAGCCCTTGTCTTAACGCATTCACTTCAGCGCGAATATCACTGCTTCGCTCCCCCATATACCAGGTGCCTTGTCCGATTGCGGGTACAGTTTTCCCGTATGGGAATTGCACGGTTTTCGCTTTCATCTGTTTCCTCCGGTCGGGTCGTGAGTCTTTTTGTCGATATAGTTAATGAGCCATAAATGTGCAAATGGGGCGAAACGCCCCATTGATGTGCAATGTCAGCACCGTAGCGGTGCATTGCATCAGAAGGTGTAAGTGACACCTGTCCAGACAATCGCCGAATATGACTTATCGACCATCGGGCTGTCTTTAACTTCATCCGCTAAACGAATATAGCGACCAGTGAAGAATGCCTGCCAGTCACGGGTGAAATTATAACGAGCAGAAAGCTCAGCGTATGGGCTAAAACTATCATCAGCAGAATAGCTGCTCAGACCGCTGCGACGTGATTCACCTTTAGTCACACCATAGTAATAGTCATTCTGATTGCTGCTGTTGAACATCACACCGAACCCAGGCACCAGCGCCCAGTTATCCTGATGGATTGGATACAGATAAGCAGCGTCCGCGACCAGACCATTACTGTTGTTCAGTACATCACCATTGAAGGTCGCGCGCAGCGTACCCCAGTCTTCAATATGTGAATACGCAAGACCAGCGTATAACGTGCCGCGACGTTTGTTCAGATGTTTCATCTGATGATCATCGCTGTCATCCGGGTCAAACCCAAATGGAACGTATGTCGTCGTAACACTGAACTTATTCCTGTCGTCTTTCCACAGGTAGTAACCCGCAGTCAGTGATTTGAAATAGAAATCATCACCCTCATAAGACACCAGCGGTACCGGATAAACTTTGTTGTCATATCCACGATACGGGTTGACGTCACCCAATGCTGATGCGCCAAGTGACCAGGTGCCAGCCACGGCTGCATGGCTGCAAAGCACTGCCGCGCCCACGATGGACAGTGTTTTAAGGTTTGAAATTTTCATTGTCTTAATTCCATTAAGTAAAAAATCGTCGCTAGTGTAAATGAACGTTAAACATTGCGCTTAGCATTTACAGTTTTTCAGAATGTCCTGAACCGGTTTCATTACGTAAAACAGAGGCGATCGCATAATTTATCTGCAAAATATGAAATAAAAATGACTAAAGAAACAACATCCGCGCTGCAAAGCACGCCCTGTAAGGCTTTCCAGAGCATTGCCGACAACTGAGTCATTGATATGGCTTAAAAAACGCCCAACCCATAGAGGAAATTTTCTTAATGCCAAACTACGCTTATAAATAGATGAAAGACTTAGTCTGAACGGTTGCCCGTCCCACCGGGTCTGACAGTTAACAAATCATCGTGACTGTCGGCTTTGAAGGGTTCTGCAAGTTGGCATAAGGGTTGCTGTAATTCAGGTGGGAGATCTTTCTTCCGGGAGCGCTGAAAAAGCTCTCATTAACCTGTGCTATATCCAACTCATTGGAATTGCGGTCAAACAGCGGTTCCAAGGACGAAGGGTAAAATAACGAAGGACGGGCATCGTATGAACATATTTGACCACTATCGCCAGCGCTATGAGGCTGCCAAGGACGAAGAGTTCACACTGCAGGAATTTCTTACCATTGCACGGCAAGATCGCAGTGCTTATGTCAATGCGGCGGAACGTCTGTTGATGGCAATCGGTGAACCAGTGATGGTAGATACCGCGCTTGAACCACGCCTGTCGCGTTTATTCTCGAACCGTGTTGTTGCACGTTACCCTGCATTTGAAGAGTTTTACGGCATGGAAGAGGCTATCGAACAGATTGTCTCCTACCTGAAACACGCCGCGCAGGGCCTGGAAGAAAAGAAACAAATCCTCTATTTACTGGGCCCGGTGGGTGGCGGTAAATCGTCACTGGCCGAACGGCTGAAATCCCTGATGCAACGTGTACCGATTTATGTGCTGAGCGCCAATGGCGAACGCAGCCCGGTAAACGATCATCCTTTGTGTCTGTTTAACCCGCAGGAAGATGCGCATATTCTCGAAAAAGAATACAACATCCCTCCGCGCTATCTCGGCACCATCATGTCGCCATGGGCGGCAAAACGTCTGCATGAATTTGGCGGTGACATCACCAAGTTTAAAGTGGTGAAAGTCTGGCCGTCTATTCTGGAACAAATTGCCATCGCCAAAACGGAACCGGGCGATGAAAACAATCAGGATATCTCTGCGCTGGTCGGGAAAGTGGATATTCGTAAACTGGAAAACCACGCCCAAAACGATCCTGACGCTTATGGTTATTCCGGTGCGCTGTGCCGTGCAAACCAGGGTGTGATGGAATTCGTCGAGATGTTCAAAGCCCCGATAAAAGTGCTGCACCCGTTACTGACTGCAACGCAGGAAGGTAACTATAACGGTACCGAAGGGATCTCCGCCCTGCCGTTCAACGGCATTATTCTGGCGCACTCCAACGAATCTGAGTGGGTGACGTTCCGTAACAATAAGAATAATGAAGCGTTCCTTGACCGTGTGTACATCGTGAAAGTGCCTTACTGCCTGCGCGTGTCTGAAGAGATGAAAATCTACGACAAACTGCTCAGCAACAGTGAACTTTCCCATGCTCCGTGCGCGCCGGGAACTCTGGAAACACTCGCGCGCTTCTCGATTTTATCGCGGCTGAAAACACCTGAAAACTCCAGCAGCTATTCCAAAATGCGGGTTTACGACGGTGAAAGCCTGAAAGATACCGATCCGAAAGCCAAGTCCTATCAGGAATACCGCGACTATGCGGGTGTGGACGAAGGGATGAACGGGCTGTCGACGCGTTTCGCGTTTAAAATTCTGTCCCGCGTTTTCAACTTTGACCATGCAGAAGTGGCCGCCAACCCGGTTCATCTGTTCTATGTTCTGGAACAGCAAATCGAGCGCGAACAGTTCCCGCAGGACATCGCTGAAAAATACCTGGAGCACCTGAAAGGCTATCTGATCCCGAAATACGCTGAGTTCATCGGCAAAGAGATCCAGACGGCTTATCTGGAATCCTATTCAGAATACGGACAAAACATTTTCGACCGTTATGTGACGTACGCTGATTTCTGGATACAGGATCAGGAATATCGCGACCCGGATACCGGACAACTGTTCGACCGTGAATCGCTGAATGCTGAGCTGGAGAAAATTGAAAAACCGGCCGGTATCAGCAATCCAAAAGATTTCCGCAACGAAATTGTCAACTTCGTGCT
The DNA here is from genome assembly GCF_003610915.1 of Rahnella variigena. Lineage (NCBI taxonomy): Bacteria > Pseudomonadati > Pseudomonadota > Gammaproteobacteria > Enterobacterales > Yersiniaceae > Rahnella > Rahnella variigena. The sequence continues at coordinate 2,982,106 of NZ_NSDJ01000001.1, read as the reverse complement.
GCGTGCCCGCGCTAACAATAGCGGCCGCAATCCAAACTGGACCAGTTACGAAAAACTGCGCACGGTCATTGAGAAAAAAATGTTCTCAAATACCGAGGAATTACTGCCGGTTATCTCGTTTAACGCCAAGACGTCGACCGATGAACAGAAGAAACATGATGATTTTGTCGACAGAATGATGGAGAAAGGATATACACGCAAACAAGTTCGCTTGCTGTGTGAATGGTACCTGCGCGTAAGAAAATCCTCGTAACAGAGGATCGTTGGCAACGTCGTTTGGGGGAAATATGACGTATTTCATTGACCGTCGACTGAATGGCAAAAACAAAAGCGCGGTGAACCGCCAGCGCTTTTTGCGCCGCTATAAGTCGCAAATCAAACAGTCGATTGCTGAGGCCATCAACAAGCGTTCGGTTACCGACGTGGACAGCGGGGAGTCGGTTTCGATCCCCAATGCTGATATCAACGAACCCATGTTCCATCAGGGTCGCGGTGGCTTACGCCACCGTGTTCACCCCGGCAATGACCACTTTGTGCAGAATGACCGCATCGAACGACCGCAAGGGGGCGGTGGCGGCGGCAGTGGTCAGGGAGAAGCCAGTCAGGACGGTGAAGGCGAAGATGAGTTTTCATTCCAGATCTCCAAAGACGAGTATCTCGATCTGCTGTTTGAGGATCTGGCGCTGCCAAACCTGCGTAAAAACCAGCATAAACAGCTGAACGAATTCAAAACCCACCGCTCCGGTTATACGTCTAATGGCGTACCGGCGAATATCAGTGTGGTGCGCTCTTTGCAAAACTCGCTGGCCCGCCGCACGGCGATGACCGCGGGTAAAAAACGGGAGCTGCGTGAGCTGGAATCGACGCTGACCGAGGTCGAGCACAGCGAACCGGCACAGTTACTCGAAGAAGAACGGTTGCGTAAAGAAATCGCCGAGTTGCGGGCGAAAATCGCCAAAACACCGTTCATTGATACCTTCGATTTACGCTATCGCAACTATGAGCGTCGCCCCGAGCCATCAAGCCAGGCGGTGATGTTTTGTCTGATGGATGTCTCCGGTTCGATGGATCAGGCGACCAAAGACATGGCCAAACGTTTCTATATCCTGCTCTATTTGTTCCTGAGCAGAACCTATAAAAACGTCGATGTGGTCTATATCCGTCACCATACACAAGCCAAAGAAGTGGATGAACAGGAGTTCTTCTACTCACAGGAAACCGGCGGGACTATCGTTTCAAGCGCACTGAAACTGATGGATGACGTCATAAAGGAACGTTACGATCCGGCGCAGTGGAACATTTATGCGGCGCAGGCTTCCGATGGTGATAACTGGGCTGACGACTCCCCTCTGTGCCACCAACTTCTGGCACAGAAGATTTTACCGCTGGTGCGTTATTACAGTTATATCGAAATCACCCGCCGCGCCCACCAGACGCTGTGGCGTGAATACGAAGTGTTGCAGGAGAAATTCGATAATTTCGCCATGCAGCATATCCGCGAACAGGAAGATATTTATCCGGTGTTCAGGGAGCTGTTCCATAAGCAGGTTCAGGATCACTAATCTTTAGCTTTTTAAAACAGCGGATTGTTTATTAATGACCCGCTGTTTTTTTATCTCTTATAAAATCTCATCAGACTTGGGGTATTTTTTGAAATACCGTCTAAACTTCAGAAGAGCAAAGCAATTACTTACCTCTACAAAAGGACGCTGTATATGAAAAAAATTACTTTAGCTACTACCCTGTTGATCTCTGCGTTTTCTTTCAGTACTTTCAGTGCATTGGCTGCCGATCAGGTATCCAAAGAAGAAGTCGCCCACTATAAACTGGTAAAAATCGGCAACATTCAGGTGGCTGAATCAGGCGGGAAAGTCGGTTCTCCAAGCGAGTTGCACGAAGAGTTATCAAAGTTAGCGGATGAGAAAGGCGGTAAATATTACCATATCATCGCTGCCGGCCAGAAAGGCCCGAACTTTGAAGCGATAGCCACAGTATATAAAGACGCAGAGAAATAATAACTGCTCAGAAATAACAAAACCACGCCAGAGTGCGTGGTTTTTTTTGCGCAAAAACCTGCACGTCACACAGAAAATATCCCATAAAAAAAGCCAGAGGAATAATCCCTCTGGCTTTCTTGCATTATTTCCCAAACGGGAAATTACATGCCGTACACCAGGTTTACAGACGTCACGGTATCGGTTTTATCCGGCGCGCTGGCTGGTGGTTTGGTGTTATAGGTTACGTCATACGCCACTTTCAGGGAGAAGTGGGAGTTGATCGCAACGGTCAGCGCAGTTTCAGAGTTCAGCGTGGTTTCATCGTTCGCTAAAACTGAAACGCCCTGCGTGAAGCGCGCAGTGTCGCTGATCTGATAACCGTAAGTGCCTGAAGCATAAGCCAGGGCACGGGTGGTATTACCGCCCTGCTGAAATTCATCATGACGAACACCCGGACCCGCTTCCAGGTTCAGCGTGTGAACCGGACCGCTCCAGATCTGACGACCATAACCCAATGTACCGACAGTACGTGAACGGTAACCGTTATAACGGTCGCTCAGCCAGCTACCCTGACCGAAAACATAGTTCGCGTTATCAAGGTTATAACGGGTACGGCCACCGGCCTGGTACTTCTCGGATGAACGCACACCGGAAGAAGAAGTATTACGCGCAGAACCCCACAGGCTGTAAGCCGTGTTGGTATCAAACCAGGTCATGGTGGTATCAGCATTCAGCGTGGAGTTGCTGGTGTTACCAGTTTGCGCACTGTAACCCGCCTGAACGTTACCCTCGAAAGGCTTTTTCGCCTGAGCAGGGTCATCTAACGCAGTGAAGATGGTGGTGTCTGCAAGGCTTGAGATACTGAACAGCGCTGCACCACAGACGATGGCACAAGCTGGTAGACGACGTACAACCCGAAAAAACATTTTGTTTCCCCAATAAGACTTAAGGCAAATAACGACATTAAAACCACACGATGTATGCCATTAATTAGGATCCGTTAATCAAGCCTGGCAACTCCATTTCGATGGCACATGCATACACATATTTCTACCGCAACAAATATAACGCACTCAGCCCAGGATATCTTAATAAAGCGGCTTTTTTAGATAGTTCCGAATGACATATATTTCCTGCAATAGAAATATACGGAATCATTACATTTCCCTTCATTGATCTCTTATTTTCAACGCCGGTCAGTAATTACTCATCGTGTGCCACTCTTTACTTCTTTCCTGCCGCTTTGGTTCGAAATGTTGCGAGCCGGCAGCGTACAGATTTCCGCCGAACTCTTCGCTGAATCTTGTCCTTTTGAGCGATGCGGGGTAGTTTTATCCTGATAACGTCTTATTTTTGCCTCGGGTTCCTCGAAGGCAGCCTTCAGGAGGAGTGGTCATGGCTTTACAAAAAGAGATTATTCAGGCTCTGCACGTTAAACCGCATATCGATGCCGCACAGGAAATCCGTGTTAGCGTCGATTTTCTCAAAAGTTATCTGCTGGCCCATCCGTTCATCAGGACACTGGTGTTGGGTATCAGCGGCGGGCAGGATTCTACTCTCACCGGCAAACTTTGCCAAATGGCAATTAGCGAATTACGCGCAGAAACTCACGAAGCCGATTATCAGTTCATCGCTGTCCGTTTGCCGTATGGCGTGCAGGCTGATGAATCCGACTGTCAGGATGCCATCGCGTTTATCCAGCCTGATCAGGTTCTGACTGTCAATATTAAGAATGCCGTACTGGCAAGCGAAGCGACATTGCGCGAAATTGGTATTGAGCTAAGTGATTTCATTAAAGGTAATGAAAAAGCCCGCGAACGCATGAAAGCGCAGTACAGCATTGCCGGAATGAAAAAAGGTGTGGTGGTCGGAACCGACCATGCGGCAGAAGCCGTGACCGGATTCTTCACCAAATACGGCGATGGCGGTACTGACATTAACCCGATTTTCCGTCTGAACAAACGTCAGGGTAAAGCGTTGCTTAAAGAGCTCGGTTGCCCGGAACATTTGTATACCAAAGCCCCGACGGCGGATCTGGAAGAGAACCGCCCTGCTTTGCCGGATGAAGTTGCTCTTGGCGTGACCTACGAGCTGATCGACGATTATCTCGAAGGCAAAAAAGTCGACGATAAATATGCCACGATTATCGAAGGCTGGTATCTGCGTACAGAACACAAACGCCAGCCACCGGTCACGGTGTTTGATGATTTCTGGAAGAAAAAATAATCTTTCCGGTATCTCTGCGTTAACGGACACTGACAGGTGTCCGTTTTTTTTCACAAGTCCTTCCCGCACGATTATCACAAGCTACTTTCCATTCTTTAACTAAATCATTACCCTTAGCCTCCCTTCGGATGACTGACAGTGATGTTTTCAATGCAAAAATTCCTTTTCCTGCTGCTGAGCCTGGTACTGCTTGGCCCTCTGGGTATCGACCTTTACCTTCCGGCGATCCCGGCGATTGCTCTGGGTCTGAACAGCACCGAGGCGGTCATTCAGTCCTCAATTTCACTTTTCATTCTGGTGATGGGCCTCGGCCAGCTGGTTGCCGGGCCGCTGGTTGATAAATTCGGACGCCGTCCCATCGCCATCATCGGCGTGGTGATTTATCTGGCAGGCGCGATCGTCGCCGCTACAGCCATCGCACCGTGGATGTTTCTGCTCTCGCGCGTCATTCAGGGGCTGGCAGTCTGTTGTACATCGGTGGTGATTTTCAGCGGGGTTCGTGACCGGATGAGCGGCAACGATGCCGCCCGCGCGTACGGTTTTCTCAATGGCACGCTCAACATCATCCCGGCTCTGGCGCCGCTGATTGGCGGACTGATTGCCCAATATTATGGCTGGCGTGCGCCGTTCTGGGCGCTGGCGGGGTATACGCTGGCAGTTATGCTGCTGGTCATTTTCAAATTGCCAGAAACCCGTCCCGAAGGAACGCAAAACAATACCGGACTGCCGTTCCGTCAGTACGCTCGTATCTTGTTTAATGCCCGCTTTATCACTTTCGCACTGGTTAATGCCGGCGCAATGGGTATGGCACTGACGTACGTTTCGCTGGCACCGACGGTACTGATGAATATTGCCGGCCTGACCCCACTGGAATTCTCCCTGGTGTTCGGTGCAAATGGATTCTGGATCATGGGGATGAGTTTTATCGCTAACCGGATTATCCGCAAAGTGGGACGTCCGGTATGCCTGAAAACGGGTGGGATTCTGATGTTTATCGGCTGTCTCGGACTGATTGCCGGGATAACGCTGGTTCCGCCTGCTGAACAGACCGCAACCTGGTTGTATATGTTGCCGGTGGCCAGCGCCTGCGCCGGTCTGGCGTTCCTGATGGGGCCTGCAACCAGCTATGCGCTGGAACCGTTCTCTGCCGAAGCAGGTATGGCTTCCGCACTGGTCGGTTCGGTGCAGATGGCCGGTGGCGCGTTGCTGGGGTTTATTGCGATGGCGTTGCCGTTGCAGCCAAAGCTGAGTCTGGCGCTGGTGATGCTGGCGGGAGGATGTCTGGCGATGCTGGCACGTCGCGCCAGTAAGAAATCGACGGGCCGTCTGACCCGTCTGGAACAATAAACGGTCTCTTTAATCGATTGTCGTCACCGGTACGCGGGGTGCCAGCGCACTCAGCAGCTCATAGCCCAGCGTACCGCATGCCGTCGCCACATCATCTACCGGCAAATGATTGCCCCATAACTCGACCGGTGAACCGATTTTCGCCTGCGGACACGGCGTAAGATCAACAGCCAGCATATCCATGGATACCGTCCCCACCGTCGTTGTGCGCACGCCATCCACCCACACAGGCGTTCCGGACGGCGCATGGCGCGGATAACCATCAGCATAGCCACAGGCGACCACCCCTACGCGCTCCGGGCCGCTCACGTGATAACGGCCGCCATAGCCCACGCGGTCACCCGCTTTAAGTTCCTGCACGGCAATCAACTCGCTTTTTAACGTCATCACCGGTTGCAGACCGGTATCAGCGATATCTTTCCACTCACCGCTTGGCGACGCACCATAAACAATAATGCCAGGGCGCACCCAGTCATAATGGGTTTGCGGATGCCACAAGGTCGCCGCCGAGTTCGCCAGACACCGTGGCCCGCGGATATTTTGTCCGGCCAGATTAATCGCCGCCATCTGGGCATCAACACCTTCAACACTGTCGGCGGTGGCAAAATGGCTCATCAGGGTGAGTTCGCCTGCCTGTTTCAGTTCACGCAGTTGTTGCCACACAGCACCCGCCCGCTCAGGGGAAAATCCCAGACGGTTCATGCCGCTGTTCACTTTCAGGTAGATATCAACCGGCTGAGTCAGTTGTGCTTCAGCCAGTGCTTTAATTTGCCAGTCACTGTGTACGGCAGTCGTCAGGCGATATTTATCAACGATCATTAAATCCTGAGGAGTGAAAAACCCTTCAAGCAGCAAAATCGGCCCCTGCCAGCCGGCTTCACGCAGCAAAATAGCTTCGTTGAAATCAAGTAATGCAAAGCCATCCGTGGAGGACAAACTGCGCCAGATGCGCGAAATTCCGTGGCCGTAACCATTGGCTTTGACAACAGTCCAGACCTTGCTGTCAGGAGCAAACGCACGAATGATGTTCAGATTTTGGGTTAATGCAGAAAGAGATAATGTGGCAGAAATCGGGCGAGGCATACCGGCTCCGGTAATTAGCAAAGTAATGCCCATGCAGCGTCAGGCACTGCATGGGAAATAATGTCAGCAGACTCAGCCTACCGGATGCATTTTATGCGGCCCCGCAGGACGCGCGATAAAATCCGGGCTGTAACGCTCAACCGATAAATCATCAGACGGAATGGCCGGCGTCACGCCCGACATAATATCTGACAGCAATTGCCCTGAGCCACAGGCCATCGTCCAGCCCAGTGTGCCGTGGCCGGTGTTCAGATACAGATTTTTGATGCGCGTGCGTCCGACAATCGGCGTACCGTCCGGTGTCATCGGGCGAAGACCGGTCCAGAACGTCGCCTGTCCGACATTTCCGCCATTCGGATAGAGATCTCTTACAACCATTTCCAGCGTTTCACGTCGCGCCTGTGCCAGTTTCAGATTGAAGCCGACTATTTCCGCCATGCCACCGACACGAATACGGTTATCAAAACGGGTGATGCCAATTTTGTAGGTTTCATCGAGTACAGTTGAAACCGGCGCGGAAGCAGGATCGGTAATCGGGATGGTCAGGGAATATCCCTTCAGCGGATAGACCGGGATGGACACAAGGTCGCGCAACAACGCTGTGGAATAGGATCCAAATGCCACCACATAAGCATCAGCTTTCACCACCTGATCGCCGCACTGCACGCCGGTGATTTCGCCGTTTCCTACATGCAGCTTATCCACCGTGCGGTTAAATTCGAAGACAACGCCCGCCTGACGCGCCATGTCCGCCAGCTTGCGGGTAAACATCTGGCAGTCGCCGGTTTCATCATTCGGCAAACGCAGACCGCCGGTCAGCTTGTGTGCGACCTGCGCCAGCGCAGGTTCTGCGGTGGCCAGCTGACTGGACTCCAGCAGCTGATACGGCACACCTGCATCGTCAAGAACAGCAATATCTTTGGATGCACTTTCAAACTGCTGCGCGGTACGGAAAAGTTGTAACGTTCCGCCCTGACGACCTTCATACTGAATGCCGGTATCGTCACGCAGTGCCTTCATGCAGTCACGACTGTATTCCGCCAGACGCACCATACGACTTTTGTTGGTCTGATAATGGTTCATGTCGCAGTTGCGCAGCATCTGCCACATCCATTTGAGCTGGAACTGCGTGCCGTCCAGACGGATTGCCAGCGGTGCATGTTTCTGGAACATCCATTTTACCGCTTTCACCGGAACACCCGGAGCCGCCCACGGTGCGGCATAACCCGGAGAGATCTGGCCTGCATTTCCCGCGCTGGTTTCCTCAGCCGGACCGGACTGACGATCAATGACCGTAACCTGATGACCCGCCTTTGCCAGATACCATGCACTGGCGACACCGACCACACCACTGCCTAAAATGACCACACGCATATCAACTCCACTCCACACCCAAACAAAGCATAATATTCTGATGACAGGAAATTAACCTGACTGAGAAAAATCACCAACACAGTCACTCATAACCGTGAGGTCTTTCACAATTATTTATCGTTCATGACGGCATTTATTTCAATAGGGTGAAATAAATAACGATATCTCGCAACATTTCATCCATCGGGAAAGAAAATTATGGTCTTATGATAGCAATGACTGCACTGATGTCACGAATCAGGGGGCGCATCAAAGCCGGTTTATGGAAAGGTTTTTATTCTTCAATAAAGCCATTAAACCAGAATAAAAAACCACAAAAATTCACAGTAGTGATATTACCTCACGGATTGAGAATTTTTGCGATTCAGGGCGAGTGGGTTTTTATAAAGGGGTGAAAAACGAGACATGGGACTGATAACACGGATGCCACTCTCATCAGCGGCATTTTATGACACAAACCTGGCTGATAAGGGAAATTGACAGCCATCAGCCATGAGGATATAGAGTTAATCAGGAAGGGATCCATGGTGTTTATCTAACAGCACACTCAGATTGAGCTACGATTATCAATGGACGTGCGAAATCTTAAGAAAAGGTTGTGAATCAAACACTCTGTAGCGTCCATAACTGAATGAGGGTGCGGCTTATGACAACAGTGACCCAGAAGCAAAAAACTGAGGACAAACGTCTCAGCGACGGACCGGACTGGACGTTTGAGTTATTGCAGACCTATCTTGCGGAGATCGACCGGGTGGCCAAGTCTTACCGGCTTGAAACCTATCCCCATCAGATCGAAATCATCACCTCCGAACAAATGATGGATGCCTACTCCAGCATCGGCATGCCGATTAATTACACTCACTGGTCGTTCGGTAAGAAATTCATTGAAACTGAGCAACTTTATAAACACGGACAACAGGGTCTGGCGTATGAAATCGTCATCAACTCTAATCCGTGTATCGCCTATCTGATGGAAGAAAACACCATCACGATGCAGGCGCTGGTCATGGCTCATGCCTGTTACGGCCACAACTCTTTCTTTAAAAATAACTACCTGTTTAAAAGCTGGACTGACGCCAGTTCGATCGTCGATTACCTGTTATTCGCCAAACGTTATATCAGCGAATGTGAAGAACGCTACGGGGTCGATGAGGTTGAACGGTTGCTCGATTCCTGTCATGCGTTGATGAATTACGGCGTCGATCGCTACAAACGTCCGCAAAAAATCTCCTTGCAGGAGGAACTGGCGCGGCAGAAAAGCCGTGAGGAATATCTGCAAAGCCAGGTAAACACGCTGTGGAAAACGTTGCCGCGCAAGGACAGCGTTGATGCACCTGAACAGGCGCGACGCTTCCCTTCTGAGCCGCAGGAAAACCTGCTGTATTTCATGGAAAAAAATGCGCCTCTGCTTGAGTCCTGGCAGAGGGAGATTTTGCGTATCGTGCGTAAAATCAGCCAGTACTTTTATCCGCAGAAACAGACTCAGGTGATGAATGAAGGCTGGGCGACGTTCTGGCATTACACCATACTTAATCATCTTTATGATGAAGGAAAAGTCACCGACCGTTTCATTCTGGAGTTTCTGCACAGCCACACCAATGTGGTGTATCAGCCGCCTTATAACAGCCCGTATTACAGCGGTATCAACCCGTATGCGCTGGGCTTTGCGATGATGCAAGATATCAAACGTATCTGTCAGGAACCGACGGAGGAAGATCGTTACTGGTTCCCGGATATCGCGGGTTCAGACTGGCTGGAAACACTGCATTTTGCGATGCGTGATTTCAAAGATGAAAGCTTTATCAGCCAGTTCCTGTCGCCGAAAGTGATGCGTGATTTCCGGTTATTTACCGTGCTGGATGACGACCATAATAACTATCTGGAAATCGCGGCGATTCATAATGAGGAAGGTTATCGTGCCATTCGTCAGGAGTTATCGGCGCAGTATAACCTGAGTAATCACGAGCCCAACATTCAGGTCTGGAATGTCGATTTGCGCGGTGACCGCTCGCTCACGCTTCGTTATATCCCGCAAGATCGCGCACCGCTCGATAAGAGCCGCCGTGAAGTGATGAAACATGTTCATCGTCTGTGGGGCTTCGATGTCTTTATCGAGCAGCTCAACGAAGACGGCAGCGTTGAATTACTCGAACGCTGCCCGCCGCGTCCGACTCCGCTATAAACCTCCCATATTCAGACATTAAAAAAGGGCGCTAAGCGCCCTGTATTTATTGTTGCTTCCCGAAATCATTCGAATTGTATCAAGGCGGCAACTGAGTGCGTCCCCGGGAGCATACATTAGTATGTGACCGGGGTTCATGAAGGCAGTCAACGATGAGACAGTTTGAAGGATGAAGGGAATTAACGGTGTTTTTGTTCGGTCAGATCACCCGGCATCGCGCTCTGCATGCTGTGCCAGATTTCACCACTCTGACGGCCATAATTACGCACGCAATCGACAATCTGCTCGTAGCTTTTCTCGTGGCAGATATCAGACAACTTTTTATAGAAAGTGATCGCCAGTTTACGCGCTTCAGGATTGGAGAAGTAATAACGTCCGACGCGGGTATAAAGACCTCGCAGTCCGTTGATAATCAGACCGTAAATCGGGTTGCCGGAGGCAAATGCCAGACCACGGAAAATGCCGTAATCGAGCGCCGTAAAGGCTTCGGCATGATCTTCAACTTCCGCCGCTTTAGCCAGTACCTGCTGGGTTTCTTCAGGATTGGTTCGCATCGCTTTACGGATAAAGATTGTTGCGATGTTGGTACGCACGGACAGCAAATTATCAATGAGCTGTGGAACACTGTCGTGATCGAGACGCGCCAGAGTTTCCAGAATATTCAGACCCGACGTTTCCCAAAAATTGTTCACCTTGGTCGGTTTTCCATGCTGAATTGTCAACCAGCCATCCCGGGCAAGCCGCTGTAACACCTCACGCAATGTGGTTCGGGTCACGCCAATGAGTTCGGAAAGTTCTCTCTCTGCAGGCAAAATTGAGCCCGGAGGGAAGCGGCTGTTCCAGATACTTTCGATGATATACTCTTCGGCAAAACCGGCAGGACTTTGTGCCTTAATAACCATGTGTTTGTCGTTCCGTGTGGGGCTTTTATCAGGGATATAGTTCAGCTCATCATACCAGATGAAAAACGCCTGTTATAGCCGTCAGTCAGAACAAATGTTGAAACTGTGCAGGGGTTTGCAGAATTTCACATTTCTTAATGGCTTATAGGATTGTTCGTTCCGGTGAAAAATTTCTGTCAGACAATTACACTGACCTATGCTTTTGATACCACTATAAATTACAGATAAAGGAGAACTGGGGAATATGGAAACAAGCTACAGTCGCGCATTTATAAAAAACTTTTTAGGGCAGTCCCCTAACTGGTACAAAATTACCATTCTGGCCTTTCTGATTATTAACCCGTTGATTTTCTTTTTGGTCAGTCCGTTTTTAGCCGGATGGTTGCTGATCATCGAGTTCATTTTTACCCTGGGCATGGCGCTCAAATGTTATCCACTTCAGCCTGGCGGTTTGCTGGCTATCGAAGCGGTCATGATTGGCATGACCAGCGCAGAGCGTATCCGTGAAGAGATTTCGGCCAATCTGGAAGTGCTCCTGCTGCTGATTTTTATGGTGGCGGGCATCTATTTTATGAAGCAACTGCTGCTGACCGTATTTACCAAGCTGCTGCTGAATCTCAGAAATAAAATTGCGCTGTCACTGGCCTTTTGTTTTGCTGCCGCTTTCCTTTCTGCCTTCCTCGATGCCCTGACCGTTATTGCTGTGGTGATCAGCGTTTCAGTCGGTTTCTATTCGATTTACCACAACGTCGCCTCTAATCAGAGTGAAAACACGGATGTAACCGACGACAGCTCGTTTACAGGCAATCAGCAACATCAGGCCGTTCTTGAGCAGTTTCGGTCCTTCTTACGCAGCCTGATGATGCATGCCGGCGTGGGTACCGCGCTCGGCGGCGTGATGACCATGGTGGGCGAGCCGCAGAACCTGATCATCGCTAAAAGTGCAGACTGGCAGTTTGTCGACTTTCTGATCCGCATGTCTCCGGTCACCGTCCCGGTGTTCATCTGCGGTTTCATTGTCTGCGCGCTGGTGGAGCGTTTCCGTTTGTTTGGTTATGGCGCAAAACTGCCGCATCCGGTTTATGAAGTTCTTAAAAAGTACGATCAGAAAAACAGTGAAAACATTACGAAGCAAGACCGCATTAAGCTGGCGGTACAGGTCGTCATTGGTGTATGGCTGATTATTGCCCTGGCTTTCCATCTGGCAGAAGTCGGACTGATCGGTCTTTCAGTGATTATCTTTGCCACCGCATTTTGTGGCGTCACTGATGAACATGCGATTGGTAAAGCATTCCAGGATTCTCTGCCCTTCACCGCCCTGCTGACCGTCTTTTTTGCTATCGTTGCCGTGATTGTCGAACAGCATCTGTTCACTCCAATCATTCACTTTGTGCTTCAGTCAGCGCCATCAAACCAGCTGTCATTATTCTATCTTTTCAACGGATTGCTTTCTTCAGTGTCTGATAACGTTTTTGTCGGCACTGTTTACATCAATGAAGCAAAATCTGCACTGGTTAATGGCGTGATTGACCTGAAGCAATTTGAATTGCTGGCGGTCGCGATTAATACCGGCACAAACCTGCCGTCGGTTGCCACGCCCAATGGTCAGGCGGCGTTCCTGTTCCTGCTGACTTCCGCCCTCGCCCCGCTTATCCGTCTTTCATACGGCAGAATGGTGTGGATGGCGCTACCTTACACGGTGGTCATGACGCTGGTGGGTTTGCTGTGCGTGCAATATCTGCTGCCGGATATGACGCAGTGGTTTACGGATATGGGATGGCTGAGCTTGCCACCCGCCAGTGAAGTTCTCATGCCTCACTGAGACACCGACTTCGTGTAGGTCATTCTCTGGCTGCTCCATAGTCCAGAAAATTATCGAAATTAAAGTCGAATTGTCCGGTTTATATTAATTATTTACCTATTATTTATTCTGACAGGCTGGCAGCAGGGAGCAATTGGTTTACACTGCGTATCAGTAGCTAACTGCAGGGAAAATTTTCTATGTTGCAATATCTTAACCGCTGTTCACAAGGCCGCGGTGCATGGCTTCTGATGGCTCTGACAGCTCTGATTCTTGAGCTGGTTGCGTTGTATTTTCAGCACGTGATGCTTCTTAAACCTTGCGTCATGTGTATTTATGAACGCTGTGCGTTGATGGGTATTTTGGCTGCCGGGCTGGTCGGGGCGATTGCACCTTCCACCTGGTTACGTTATGCCGGTATACTTATCTGGATTTACAGTGCTTACGAAGGGATCCGTTTGTCATGGGAACACACCATGATCCAGCTGCATCCTTCTCCGTTCGCGACCTGTGATTTTGCTGCCCGCTTCCCGACCTGGCTGCCACTGGACAAATGGTTCCCGTGGATGTTTATTGCCAGCGGTGATTGCGCGGAAAAACAGTGGGAATTCTTGTCACTCGGTATGCCGCAGTGGCTGGTGGTCATTTTCAGCGTGTTTATGGTCATTGCGATTCTGGTGCTGCTGGCACAGTTCGTAAAACCTAAACGACGTGACTTGTTCGGTCGTTAATTTCAGTAAACTGAATTCATAAAGGCGCCTCCCGGCGCCTTTTCTATGACCTTCAGTATCATCATGCAGGGAATGCAGACTTTTTAATCAGAATGATTTACATGACTAATTTGGAATCTGCAATGAAAAATCTCCCTGTCGGGCTGGTCTGGATAATCTCCGTCGGAGCCTGTCTCCTTTTCTGGGTCGTAGTCGGTTTTATTTTTTATGGCTTGTTCAGATAAAGCTACGCTGACGGCCTGTCCTGGCGAGAATCAGCTGGCAGGTTCGCTCATTACACTGTGCAAAAAAAGACCTGGATTTGTAAAAACCTCAATGAGTTCTATGCTACGAGGGCAAAAAGGTTCATCAGAGGAACAGATATGGTTGTAAAAGGGTTTTCAAAAGGGTTTTTCATCGCGATTCTTTTAATCGTTACTTTGGCTTTTTTTGATGTATTGAGGCCTTATTATTCTTCCGTACTATGGGCAATTATTCTTGCGGTGATTTTCAATCCGCTGAAAAACCGGCTTAAACAATTTGTCGGTGATCGCAACGGTGTCGTTTCTTTATTAACCGTCTTGATTATTTGTTTGATTGTATTCACACCGCTGGCAATTATTACTTCTTCGCTGGCGATCGAATTCAATGCGGTATACACCAAGCTTCAGGCGAATGATTCCCAGTTGCCGGCAATGCTGACCGATACCATCCACCATTTACCACGATGGGCCAGACATTTTCTTGCAGAGCATAATCTGGACAGCACAACTGAAATTCAGAAAAAGCTTTCTGATGTCGCGCTGCAAGGCAGCCAGTATCTGGCAGGTAGTGTTTTTGTCATTGGTAAGAGCACGTTCGGCTTTGTTGTCGGTTTCGGCATCATGCTGTACATCCTGTTCTTCCTGCTGAAAGATGGCGCTTATCTGGTCAATCTGACGCTGGAAGCCCTGCCGCTTTCCCGCCACGTTAAACATCATTTGTTTATGAAGTTTGCGGCGGTATCCCGTGCGACAGTTAAAGGTACGGTGGTGGTGGCAATCGTTCAGGGTGCACTGGGCGGGCTGGCATTTTACATCGCGGGTGTGGATGGCAGCCTTCTTTGGGGCGCGCTGATGGCCTTCCTGTCAATCATCCCTGCGGTTGGATCAGCCATTATTTGGGTACCGGCTGCCATCTATTTCTTCGCTTCAGGAATGTTGTGGCAGGGGATCTTTATCGTGGTCTTCTTCGTGGTGGTTATCGGTATCGTGGATAACGTTTTACGCCCGCTGCTGGTTGGCAAAGATACCAAAATGCCGGATTACCTGATCCTTATCACCACGCTGGGTGGCATGGAAGTTTATGGCATTAATGGCTTTGTGATTGGTCCGTTGATTGCGGCATTGTTTATCGCCTGCTGGAACATCCTTTCCGGGCGTGACCATCGTAACAATACCGATGAGATTGACGAAGATTTCATTGAGGAAGGTAAAAATCACCCGGAGACATGATACGCAGGGCATTTTCTCTAAATGCCCAATCCGCGCATCGTTATCGTCGGTCTGAGTTTAACGGGCGGTTGCTACAAACCGCCCAGTTTTACCAAATATGATTATGCAGTTTTCAGAACCTGGCGTAGAAATAAATGGCAACTTACACTATCGATCTGCAGGGGTAATAAATGAAAAATATCATTTTAGGTATGATCGCAAAAATCTCCCGTATGGAAGCAGACACTAAACAGCTTACCGCTCAGGTTGAGGCGCAGTCACTCCTTCTCGGGGCTATTTTCATCACTGTTGGGAAAAATGGCGGGCCGCAGGAAATCATCGAAAGCGTTAATAAAGCCATTAACTCTGTGCTCGACTCCGATGACGAAGTCCTTAAATCCGACGCCAAAATTTTGTTTGAACAGTTTCAGGCACTGATTGAAATGACGCGATTTATCGACAAGGCCGATCCGGAGCTGGATTCCGAAGCGCTGAATGCGCTGGGTGCTGTCCGGCCTGATTCAGAGATCTGATATCAAATCCTGGAATAAAAAAAACCCCGGCATTTGCCGGGGCTTTTTCATTTCATATCCTGAAAGAGAAGCGAGCTTATCTCGCCCAGCTTGGCTTATTCATAATGTGATCCTGCCAGTCTTCGACGTCGTCTTCGCGCACAGCGATGTAACGCACGGAGATCTGCGCCGTATGCATGGCAGATTTGGATGCTTTATTCAGCAGCGGATGCCACGGGAGCAAAGGCTTGCCCTCGCCTATCAGACGATATGCGCAGGTAGGCGGTAACCAGTCGAAAGTGGTCAGGTTTTCACGCGTCAGTTTGATGCAGTCTTCTTCAAGCGTAAAACGACGTTCGTAGTTGCGGCACTGACAGGATTTAATATTGAGCTGGTTACAGGCGACGTTGGTGAAGTAAATCTCGTCCGTATCTTCATCAATCAGCTTATGCAGGCAACATTGTCCGCAGCCGTCGCACAATGCTTCCCATTCTTCGTCAGTCATTTCAGACAGCGTTTTTTGCTGCCAAAAAGCGGGTTCAGTCATGATGTGCATCCGGTATAAATAAAATGAGGGTGCTTATATAGACGCTTTAGCCGTCAGATGCAAGTAAAGCCGCCGGAAAGCTGTTCCGGCGACATCATTGCGTTGCGCTAAATCACGCGGGTAGTCACTTGCTTACCATTGAGTGTAGCTAAGATTTCATCGCCAGCGTGGAGCGGCCCGACACCATGAGGTGTACCGGTCAAAATTATGTCACCTGCCCGCAAAGTGAAGAAACGGCTCATATAGGCAATCAGCGGCAAAAGCGGTGTCAGCATGTTACGGGTATTGCCTGACTGACGCGTTTGCCCATTGATCTCCAGCAGCAACTCAGCCTGCTGCGCATCGCCAAATTCGCTGACCGGAATAAACCCGCTGATGGGACAGGATCCGTCAAACCCTTTGGCTTTTTCCCAGGGTTGTCCGGACTCTTTAAACCGGGTCTGCAAATCCCGCAACGTGAGATCCAGTGCCAGCCCGTAACCGGCGATGGCATTCGCAACGCGATCTTCTGTTGCCTGTTTCAGCGGAGTGCCGATCAGTACCGCCAGTTCGACTTCATGATGTACAGCGCCGAAATCCTTCGGGATAGCGACAGGCTGACGGATATCGCAAAGCGCCGTTTCCGGTTTGATGAACACGACCGGCTCAGCCGATCGCTGACCGCCCATCTCTTTGATATGGTCGGCGTAGTTATTGCCGACACACACCACTTTGTTCACCGGAAAATCGAGTAATGCGCCATGCCAGTCTCTGTGTTGGTACATACAGCCACTCCTTGATATGAGGAATATCAGCCGCTGAACGGATTACGAGGTGCCGGCGCTAAAGGTGCTGAAGACGCCGGTGCTGCCTCGCCGGAAACTACCGGTGTTTGCGCACCCGCCACGCCATCTGCCATCATGCCGATACTCAGCGCGAAATAGGTTGAACGGTTCCAGTGCATGATCGTACGGAAATTATCGTAAACTAGGAAAGCCCGACCTTGCGTATCATCCGGAGTGATAATCCATGCGCGGGTGGCCGTGGATGTCAGCGGGCTGCCATCTGCTTGCGTCACGCCAAGTTGCTGCCAGTATCGGGCCGGATGCATCTGGTTATTCTTTAATCCTGCCAGATTACCGTCAAAGTTAGCGGGCAGTTTTACTTCCTGACCCCAACCCTGGTCGCCCTTCCAGCCTTCTTTAGATAAATAATTGGCCGTTGAGGCAAAGACATCGTCGGTATTTTTCCAGATATCGATTTTGCCGTCGCCATTACCGTCAGCGCCGTAGGTCAGATAAGAGCTTGGCATAAACTGCGACTGCCCCATCGCACCGGCCCAGGAACCTTTCATCATGTCGCTGGTGGCTTTACCTGAATCAACGATTTTCAGCGCCGACATAAATTCTTTGGTAAAGAACGCTTCACGACGACCTTCGAAGGCCAGCGTCGCCAGCGCAGAGAACACATCTTCTTTCCCCTGAATCTTGCCGAAGCTGCTCTCCATCGCCCACAGCGCCACAATGTACTGCGGCTGTACGCCATAACGGTCGCTGGCTTTTGTCAGCGCAGGCAAATTGTTCTGCAACTGCTCTTGTCCCTGTTTGATTTTCCATTCAGGCAGCACGCGGGTCAGATAATCGTCGAGAGTAATTTTCTTCTCTAACTGATTGCGGTCAGAATTAATCACGCGGTCGACGAAATGAATATTCGCAAAGGTGCTGTCGATAGTCTGCTGGCTGATCCCCTGAGAGAGCGCTTGCGCTTTGAGTTGCTCCACATAAGCCGGGAATTCAGCGGGGTCCCGTCCCTGTTCTGCCAGAGACGTTTTGCCTGAAGGCGCTGCCGGTGCGGCAGCAGCAGGCTGTGTTGCCGCAGTGGATGGCGTGGTGGTTTGCCCTGAGGTGACTTTTTGCGCTGCACAACCGCTGAGGATGATCAGCGGTGTTAACACGGCCAGTGCCGACAATTTCATCAATTTCTTCCTTTTGACTTCTGCAAGTGATTCATCGTTCTAAGCTTTGAGCACTACAACGATGAATGCAAGTCATGACGTCCGAAAGTTCGAGGATTGCCGAAACAAATGTCTGGAATGCGTTATTTACTGGCGTCGTTCAGATGAACATTCAATAAACTTTCTACCGGAGGTGGAACCTGCAGATAATAACCCTGCTCTTCAAGAGACTGACGTACTTTGACAATATCCGCAGTGGCGAGTTTTTCACGGTTGGCCAGATTTAGCATCATTGAGAACTGAGGCACGCCAAAACCTTTGAGTAATTCTTCAGGCACACGGGAAAAATCGTCTTTTTTTTCGACATACAGATAAGTCTGGTCACGTTTAGTACTTCTATAGATCACACAAAGCATTTTTTTAACTCTATTTTATTGAAACGGTGGCTTGCCTAGATATAACTGTAACTATAACATGCTTATCGTACATCGGAATATCGCCCCCCGAGTGGTATTCCGGGGATTTAGAGTTGCTGAGACTGAGTCAGGATAGATGTCACAATCGCCAATAGAACTAAAAGGCAGCAGTTTTACCTTATCGGTTGTTCATTTACATAGTTCACAACCAGAGGTTATTTATCAGGCATTACAGGAAAAAGTGGAGCAAGCTCCGGCCTTTTTGAAAAATGCCCCTGTTGTTATCAACGTTGCTTCACTCACAGGTGCAGCAAACTGGAAAGACATTCAACAGGCTGTCGCTTCTGCAGGCTTTCGCGTTGTTGGCATCAGTGGTTGTAAAGACGAAGCGCAAAAACGCGCACTTTCCCGCACCGGTTTACCGCTGCTCAGTGAAGGTCGTGCCCAGCGTATCGCTGCTGAACCACCGGTTCCTGTCGTGCCCGACAATGCCCCGGCCAAGACACGCATTGTCAGTACCCCGGTCAGATCCGGCCAACAAATTTATGCCCGTAACAGCGACCTCATCGTGACCAGCAGTGTCAGCGCAGGTGCGGAACTGATTGCCGATGGCAATATCCACATCTACGGCATGATGCGAGGCAGAGCACTGGCAGGCGCCGCAGGCGATGCAAATTGTCAGATTTTTTGCACGCAATTAGGCGCTGAACTAGTCTCTATCGCAGGGCAATACTGGTTGAGTGATCAAATCCCGGCCGATTATCTCGGTCAGGCAGCACGCCTCAGCCTGATAAATAATGTGTTAACCATACAACCTTTAAACTAAGCCCTTTTGACAAGGAATCCTTTCATGGCACGCATCATAGTTGTTACATCGGGTAAAGGGGGCGTTGGCAAGACCACTTCAAGCGCGGCCATTGCTACCGGTTTAGCTCAAAAAGGCAAAAAGACCGTTGTTATCGATTTCGATATCGGTCTGCGTAATCTCGATTTGATTATGGGCTGTGAGCGCCGGGTGGTTTATGATTTCGTTAACGTGATCCAGGGTGATGCCACGCTGAATCAGGCGCTTATTAAAGATAAACGCACTGAAAACCTGTTTATTCTTCCGGCCTCCCAGACGCGCGATAAAGATGCGCTGACTCGTGAAGGCGTGGAGAAAATCCTGAACGATTTAGCCGAGATGGAATTCGATTTCGTTGTGTGTGACTCCCCGGCGGGTATCGAAACCGGCGCGCTGATGGCATTGTATTTCGCCGACGAAGCCGTGATCACCACGAACCCGGAAGTCTCTTCCGTTCGCGACTCCGACCGTATTCTGGGTATTTTGTCATCAAAATCCCGTCGTGCGGAACAAGGACTGGAGCCTATCAAAGAACATCTGCTTCTTACCCGTTATAACCCGGGCCGTGTCAGCCGTGGTGACATGCTGAGCATGGAAGATGTGCTGGAAATCCTGCGCATTCCACTGATCGGGGTTATCCCTGAAGATCAGTCTGTACTGCGTGCGTCCAACCAGGGCGAGCCGGTCATTCTGGATCAGGAATCCGATGCAGGGAAAGCGTATGACGATACCGTCAGCCGTCTGCTTGGGGAAGAACGTGCATTCCGTTTCATTGAGGAAGAGAAGAAGAGTTTCCTGAAACGCCTTTTTGGGGGATAAACCATGGCATTGTTAGATTTCTTTCTGTCCCGCAAAAAATCGACAGCCAATATAGCCAAGGAACGGCTACAGATCATCGTAGCCGAACGGCGTCGAGGGGATAGTGAACCGTCGTATCTGCCTGAACTGAAACGCGATATTCTCGCGGTCATCTGTAAGTACATTAAGATTGACCCGGAAATGTTACAGGTTCAGTTCGAGCAAAAAGGTGACGATATTTCCGTACTGGAACTTAACGTCACCCTGCCAGAGTCGGAAGAAGCGCCTAAATGACAGCAGTCCATTTAGCCTGTTTACAGGTGCTTTTTTCAGCATAGCGCCCTCTGTTTCCTCAGAGGGCCACTGCCTTTTTCACATTCCTTTCTGTTATTTTTATTTTTCCTTTATATAACCACTGTATATAAACACACCCCGAGAATTCATTTCCCGTCTTTTTCCATTTATTCCTCAAAATTTTGATTAAGACTCATCTCATTCATGCTGGAATTTAATATCCATAGACTGCTTTAAATCGGCATAATTTATGACAATCTGTTATCCGCTAACTTGTTATTCACAGTTGTCTTGTCAGCAAAGAATAAAAAAAGAGCGGGATATTAGCCCGCTCTTTTTTATTCACTCTTGGATTGACTATGCCTTCATAACGAAGGGATCAATAATTGCTCAGAATTTCATTCAGCCTTTCAGCTAACAATTTCCCGCGCCAGCCACTGATTAATTCCGGCTGAGATTCTTTATCTTTTAACTTCCAGTGATGGGTCAGCAGCTGGTTAATCTGACGACGTGACGCCAGTAATTCAACGCTGAGTTTGCTCTCTTCGCTCACAGCCTGGATCAGTGCCTTGATATCTTTGAAGACTTTACGATAACCGGGCTGGTCGATAAGGTTCGAAATCGGTGCCGGCAGTTCAGATTCATCCAGCGCATTGGATTCTTCCACCAGCGCCAGCAGTGTGCGTCCGTGATAGCGGATTTCCGGACCACTCAGGCCCAGCGCTTCCAGTTCGCCCAGTGAGGTCGGCTGATAGCGGGCGACCTGCCACAGATTTTCCTCGCGGACCACAAAGTTAACCGCCAGGTCACGCTGACGCGCCTGATTAAGACGCCAGGCAGCTAACAATTTCAGGCAGCCTAACTGGCGCGGACGCAGCTGGAATGCATTGCCGATTTCCAGATAGGCCAGCTCAGGTTGCAGCACTTCACTGCGACGACGGCAGAGCGCCAGACACTCGTCCAGAGCCGCATCCATCCACCCTGCTTCTTCGGTTTCACGCATCAGTTGATCGGCCAGCGGCAACAGATACCACACGTCAGCAGCAGCATACACACACTGTTTTTCGCTCAGCGGACGGGCAATCCAGTCAGTGCGCGATTCACTTTTATCCAGCTCTACGCCGGTCGTTTCCGCCACCAGACGGGCAAAACCACAGGAAAGCGGACGCCCGCTAAACGCGGCCAGGATCTGCGTATCAATCAGAGGTGAAGGCATAACACCAAAAGCATTCAGAAAAACTTCGAGGTCTTCACTGCCCGCATGGAGGAATTTGATGACATCAGGATTAACCAGCAAATCAATGAAAGGCTGCCATGCGGTGATCGGTAAAGGATCGATAAGGGTGAGCTGTTCGCCGTCAAAAAGCTGGATCAAACCCAGTTGAGGATAATAAGTACGGGTACGAACAAATTCGGTATCCAGCGCAATTTTGCTGTGCGCTTTGGCCTGAAGGCAAACCTGCTCCAGCGCGTCATTGGTGGTGATCAACTGATAATTCAAATCTTAATTCTCTTAATCATTACTACGTTATAACGTGATAACGCCGGACATCGCCGGCGTTAAGAATCTGACAATCACTGAACAAACGTGTGAACCGCTATGCTGCATCCTGCTTCGGATCGACTTTTGGTTTTGCCTGTTCATCGCGAAGTTCCCGTCTGAGGATTTTACCGACATTTGACTTCGGTAATTCATCACGGAACTCAACAATCTTAGGTACTTTGTAACCGGTTAATAACCGGCGACAGTGTGCCAGGAGTTCTTCGCTGGTCAGTGAAGAGTCTTTTTTCACCACGCAAATTTTGACAATTTCACCCGACGACTCATTCGGCACACCAATGGCGGCAACTTCGAGAACTTTGTCGTGTTGTGAAACTACCTCTTCAATTTCGTTAGGGTAAACATTGAAACCGGAAACCAGGATCATGTCTTTTTTACGGTCAACAATCCGTAGGAAGCCCTGCTCGTCCACTGTAACGATATCGCCCGTCGATAACCAGCCATCTTTTAGCACCTCATCGGTTGCCGACGGCCGCTGCCAGTAACCCAGCATGACCTGAGGACCACGTACCCACAACTCGCCCGGCTCGCCCGGCGCAACGTCGTGACCGTTATCATCCACCAGACGTACCTCTGTCGACGGCACTGGCAAACCGATGCTGCCACTGTAATGTTTCAAATCGTACGGGTTTCCGGCCACCAGCGGGGAACACTCCGTCAGACCGTAACCTTCCAGCAAATGTTTACCCGTTAGTTTTTCCCATTTGTCCGCCACAGATTTTTGCACGGACATCCCGCCACCTACAGAAAGACGCAGCGTGGAGAAATCGAGTTCGCGAAAGTCTTCGTTATTGAGCAGCGCATTAAACAGGGTATTTACCCCGCTGATGGCGGTAAACGGATATTTGGCCAGCTCTTTGACCATACCTGATACGTCGCGCGGATTGGTGATAAGCAAGCTCTTACCGCCCAGGTCGAGGAACAGCAGGCAGTTCACCGTCAGGGCAAAGATGTGGTATAGCGGAAGTGCTGTCACCACCAGCTCATGTCCCGGCTGCAATAGGGGTGCGTACGCCGCTTTTGCCTGTTCAAGATTCGCCTGCATGTTTCGGTGCGTCAGCATCGCGCCCTTCGCCACACCGGTAGTTCCGCCGGTATATTGCAGAAATGCCAGGTCGTCATTAATGATGTCGGGTTTGATGTATTGCAGACGACGCCCGCGCTGTAATGCGGTACGGAAGGAGATCGCGTTCGGAAGGTGATATTTTGGCACCAGCCGTTTGATGTATTTCACCACAAAGTTGACCAGCGTGCCTTTCGCGGCAGAAAGCTGATCGCCCATGCGGGTCAGAATGACGTGCTTGACCTGCGTTTTGTACACCACTTTTTCCAGCGTATGGGCAAAGTTGGAGACAATGACAATTGCACTGGCGCCGCTGTCATTCAGCTGATGCTCAAGCTCACGCGGCGTATACAGCGGGTTAACATTAACCACGACCATGCCAGCGCGCAAGACGCCGAACAGCGCAATCGGGTATTGCAATAAATTCGGCATCATCAGTGCAACACGATCGCCCTTCTGCAGACCCAGTTCGTTTTGCAGATAAGCAGCGAAAGCCCGGCTGCGTTCTTCAAGCTTGCGGTAGGTCATCGCCTCGCCCATGTTGATGAATGCCACACTGTCAGCGTAACGCAGCGCGGAATTTTCAAACATTTCGACCAGCGAACTGTAGCGGTCAGGGTCGATGTTCTCAGGAACATCTGCCGGATATCGTTTTAGCCAAACCTTTTCCAAGGTATCACTCCTGAAATCATGTTCTGTTGCCGTCTCTATTCGACGAGTTTTATCACGTCTTTAACAATATTTTAACTCAGCTTACCAGTTGCGTTTCAAACAATGTCGAGGTTGAGAGGCGGGTCACTTTTTCTGCGCCCTTGCTTTGCCAAACCATCCATGGCTTAAAAGAAAAAGGCGGCAATTAAGCCGCCTTAACAACTACAACAACTACTGCTGTTACTGCTTTGATGGCGGCGGCACGGGATGTGCCGGAGCCGGTTTCATTGCCGCCGGTGGGTGCCCGCCAGAATGTGGCGGTGGTGATCCATGCGGCGACGGAGGTCTATTCGGTGACGACGCTTTCGACCCGTGCGGGTGCCGTGTTATACCAACCGGGCCCCCAGCCGGGTCCAAACCCGCGCCCCCATGAATCATAAGGGCCGCCGTAGCCATAACCCCACGGACCAATCGGCTGCGGAGGCATTACAACCTGTTGCTGTATACGCCAGCGTTTATAGCTGTTGACGTTAACGGTGACAAAGTCATAGGAAGTCTGGCCAATTTTGCCTTTCTCCACACCGGCAATCGGCCCGACGACTGTCACCAGCTGATTGCGATAATCGACAGGATCCACAAAGCCGTTGATGTAAGCCATGATCCGCCCGCGCGACGCTGCGCCTAAGACCGGCCTTGCGCCTTCATCGAGCGGTACCGTGGCAATTTCCAGGCGGGTTTTGTTTTGCAAATTGGTCACAGAGACCACTTTGCCGCCAAAACGCGACTCCTGACCGACATAAAGACCCGGTGCGCCCTGCACTGCCTGTAAATTCATCTGCGGGGTGGCCGTGGTACCGCGAATTTCATCCGGCACCGTGACACAACCCGATAACACCAAAGCACTCAGTGCAACCGCACTCAGCGCCATTTTTTTACCCGTTTCACCCGATAACTGCTGAATTACAGACCACTTACGCATTGCGATGACTCCTGTGCAAACTCTTCATTTTGACCATTTTTCAGAGCACAAGTTGCCTGACTTTACCGTCATTTACCGTCCTGGCAGCTTTTTCCACGTCACTTCATTGCGCAGATAAGTGGGTTCGGCCTCTTCCGGATTAACACGGATGCCATTTTCCCAGAGCTGGAGTGCCAGCGGCAGCATATCTTCCGCATGAGGCAGTAACATTTTGCCATCAAATAATTCAGCGACCGGAGATTCACCCAACAGATGAGGATAAGTCTCCCAACCGGTTCCCACCGTCGCAAAACGGCCAGATAATTCAGCGGCGCGCGCCAGAAGTTGTTCTGGTTTGATGACCTTCTCGGTCTCTTCACCACTCCAGACGCCCTGCGCATTGCGGCTGAATTCACCCCAGTAGACTTCACCCATGCGGGCATCAATGGCTGCGAGAACGTTATCAGCACCGGTCAGGCGATACGCGCCCTGCGCCATCGTCTGTAACGTAGACACTGGCAGCAAAGGCAATTCCGCGCCCAGCGACAATCCCTGAGCCATACCAATGCCGATACGCACGCCGGTAAAACTGCCCGGTCCGCGACCAAAAGCCAGCGCGTCGAGCTGAGTCAGGGAAAGTCCTGCTTCGGCGAGAATTTGCTGAACCATCGGCAAAATGCGCTGCGTGTGCTCGCGGGCACACAGTTCAAAATGAGCGAGCGTTTCGCCCTGATTATAAAGCGCAACCGAACAGGCTTCTGTCGCCGTATCAATTGCTAAAATTCGCGTGGACATGCCAGACCTCAGGCGGGGAAATTAATAAGTTGTACCCTATATACTTCGGGTTGCAGAAAGGCGACAAACTCGAGCATCCCACGGAACTTAGATAACTAAGTGACTGGGGTGATTGAGCGCAGTCAACGCATCTGCAATTTGAAATATGACGGGTATAAGAGCCTTTTTCGGGGCGGCATCTTAGCATAAACAAAGGGCTATTTCTGCTCTTCGACATCCTGTAAAAAGCGGATCGCTTGTGCCAGGTCACGCGTGCGCGGGGTTGGCGGCAAACTATTAAGGAAAACTTCGCCATAAGGACGCATCACCAGCCGGTTATCGCAAATCACCATAACACCCCGGTCAGAGGTATCACGGATCAAACGCCCGACGCCCTGTTTCAGCGTAATGACCGCATCAGGTAATTGTACGTCATTGAACGGGTCTCCGCCGCGCAAGCGACAGTCTTCAATACGGGCTTTGAGCAGCGGATCGTCAGGTGACGTGAACGGCAGTTTATCGATGATGACGCAAGACAGCGCATCGCCCCGCACATCCACGCCTTCCCAAAAACTGCTGGTCGCCACCAGCAAGGCGTTACCTGCTTCGACAAACTGCGCGAGAAGCTGGCCTTTACTGGTTTCGCCCTGCAATAAAACCGGCAACGTCAGGCTGGCCCTGAATTCCTCAGCCAGTTCGCGCATCATTTTGTGTGACGTACACAGGAAGAAGCAGCGGCCTTTGTTGGCTTCAATCAGCGGACGCAACATACGCGCCAGCTGCTTCGAACTGCCGTTGACATTCGATTCAGGCAGAAAACGCGGCACGCATAACAGCGCCTGTTTGGCGTAATCAAACGGACTTGGCAGCAGTAATGTTTCTGCCTCATCCAGCCCGAGACGTTCGGTAAAATGATGCAGCTGATCGTTCACCGAAAGCGTGGCAGAAGTGAAAATCCACGCGCCGGGTTTCTCTTTCATCATTTCGCTGAATTTATCGGTTACCGACAACGGTGTCAGCGCCAGCACGAAATGGCGTGAGTTACATTCATACCAGTAACTGTAGCCGGGAATGGACACATCCTTCAGACGTTTCAGGCGATTGCGGTAAAGCGTGGCGCGTTCGAAAGCAGCATCGAGCAGCGCAGAACGCCCGAGCGACAATTTCACCACGTCATAGCAAAGTTCCAGCGCGTCATCGAGTAATAACAGCGCACGCTGGATAGCGGGCTGGTTAAGCACATCGCGCAGATTACCTCGAAAACCCGGCTCGCCGAGCGCCAGACGAAAATCCATCGTGCTCTGGCTCAGACGATCAGCACTTTTTTGTAACTGCACGGAATCACGGACTTCCGTGCGGTAAGCGATCGTGATGTCTTTCGCCATATCCAGCAGCTGACGGCTGGTCACCTGCTGCCCAAAATACTGGCTGGCGATATCAGGGATCTGATGGGCTTCGTCGAAAATCATGACATCCGCTTCGGGAATAAGCTCACCAAAGCCGCTCTCTTTCACCACCATATCCGCCATAAACAGGTGATGGTTAACCACCACCACATCGGCGTCCATAGCCTTACGGCGGGCCTTTACGACAAAGCATTCTTTATACAGCGGACAGTCACTGCCGAGGCAATTGTCGTTGGTGCTGGTCACCAGTGGCCAGACAAAACTGTCTTCCGGCACCACGTTGCAGGTGCTGATATCGCCTTCTTCCGTGCTGCTCGACCAGTGACGCAGATGTGCCAGTTCGCTGAGCGCCTGGCTGGCGAGATCGCCGCCGGAGAGTGATTGCTGTTCCAGACGTTCCAGGCACAAATAGTTTGATCGCCCTTTCAGCAGCGCCAGACGACCTTTGAAATTCAGTGCGCTGGCGACTTTAGGCAAATCGCGGGAATACAGCTGATCCTGTAAGTTTTTCGAACCAGTGGAGATAATGACTTTTTTGCCGGAACGCAGTGCCGGAGCAAGATACGCATAAGTTTTACCGGTACCTGTACCGGCTTCGACCACCAGCCCCTGCTTACCGGTGATGGCTTTGCTGACAGCCTGCGCCATCAGACGCTGAGGTTCACGCGGTTTAAAACCTTCAATTTTCTGCGCCAGTGCGCCGTCTGTTGCGAAATCGTCTGTCACTCTGTCTCTCTACCTGTACGGATCAGCAGTGATTATGCCAATCCCTTGGCTTCACTACCACCGTCATCTGCCAATCCAACGCATTCATCCTTTGTGATACCCTTAGCGCCATCATAAGTATGTGACTAACCGGAGTTAAAAAATGACCATCGAACGTATTCGCCCTGAGCCACGGATGTCCGACATCGTTATCCATAACGACACCATTTATTACACCGCGGTACCGGAAAATCTGGACGCGAATGCGAAAGATCAAACGGCGGAAACGCTGGCGATTATCGACGCAGCGCTGACTGAAGCGGGCTCAGACAAAAGCAAAATTCTGGATGCCACGCTGTTTCTGGTGAATAAAGAAGATTTCCCGGCCATGAACGAAGCCTGGGACGCGTGGGTATCGCCGGGCAATGCACCCGTACGTTGCACCGTGCAGGCCAACCTGATGAATCCGAAATACAAAATTGAAATCAAGATTATCGCTGCACGTTAATCACTGATTTTCGGACATAAAAAAACCTCCCGCGGGAGGTTTTTTTATTATCAGCGTAATGCTTTATTACGCTTTTGCACCCGCTACAGCTTCTTTAGCGAGTTCGGTGATTCGTGCATAATCACCGCTTTCCAGTGCATCAGCCGGCACCAGCCACGATCCACCGATACACAACACGCTTTTCAGCGCCAGATAATCACGGTAGTTCGCCGGTGAAATACCGCCAGTCGGGCAGAAACGCACCTGCGGGAATGGCCCTGCGATAGCCTGCAACGCTTTCACGCCGCCGTTAGCTTCCGCCGGGAAGAATTTAAATTCACGCAGACCAGCATCCAGACCCATCATCAGTTCTGAAACAGTGCAGATACCCGGGATCAGCGGGATTGAACCGGCATTCGCAGCCTTAAGCAATGCATCGGTCAGACCCGGGCTAATCGCGAACTGCGCACCGGCTTCGGTCACTTCGGCCAGTTGTTCAGGATTGAGCACAGTCCCTGCGCCAATAATGGCTTCCGGCACTTCTTTGGCAATCGCACGGATCGCATCCATCGCACACGGGGTACGTAAGGTGACTTCCAGAACGCGCACGCCACCGGCAACCAGCGCTTTGGCCAGCGGAACGGCATGTTCCAGTTTATTGATAACAATCACAGGAACGACCGGCCCTGAGGTCAGAATTTGTTCCGCGCTTGTTTTCCAGTTTTTCATCTTGCTCTCCATTCATGCCCGCAGGCACCGTTGTGATTGATGGCGCGCCCCTGCCACAGGGACCAGTGATTTTTTCACAACGAAAAAATCACTGGAAACCGACCACACCCGATTGGACGATACTACCCTCCCCGTCATGTCTGAAGCCGCTGCGGCGTTGGCTACATTTGTTCACCCGAAT
Source organism: Rahnella variigena (assembly GCF_003610915.1). NCBI lineage: Bacteria > Pseudomonadati > Pseudomonadota > Gammaproteobacteria > Enterobacterales > Yersiniaceae > Rahnella > Rahnella variigena. The sequence goes on along the minus strand of NZ_NSDJ01000001.1, from coordinate 2,953,153 downwards.
CACTGACTCATGTCAGCTCATCGGGACTCACTCACTTGCCGCCTTGCTGCAACCTCAAACATTTTGGGGAGTAATGACTCAATAAATTATTCGTTATTCGAACTCATTCCAGGAACGGCCGTCGCGGGTAATCATCGCCACAGAAGCCACAGGCCCCCATGTCCCGGACTGATACGGTTTTGGTGCTTCGCTTTCTGCAGCCCATGCGTTCATGATGGAGTCGACCCATTTCCAGGCTTCTTCCACTTCGTCACGACGCACGAACAGCGCCTGGATGCCACGCATGGTTTCCAGCAGCAGACGCTCGTAAGCATCTGCAATATGTTGCTCATTGAAGGTTTCAGTGAAGCTCAGATCCAGCTTGGTAGTTTGCAGACGGTGTTTGTGCTCCAGACCCGGTACTTTGTTCAGTACTTCGATCTCGATACCTTCATCCGGTTGCAGACGAATCGTCAGTTTGTTCTGCGGCAGCTGCTGGTACGAATCACGGAACAGGTTCAGTGCCGGGCTCTTGAAATACACCACAACTTCTGAACATTTGGTCGGCAGACGTTTACCGGTACGCAGGTAGAACGGCACGCCCGCCCACTGCCAGTTATCGATATCCACGCGGATAGACACGAACGTTTCGGTGCTGCTGGTTTTCTTCGCGCCTTCTTCTTCAAGATAGCCAGGGACTTTCTTGCCCTGCACGAAGCCGGCAGTGTACTGACCGCGTACGGTGTTTTCACGTACGTTAGACTGATCGATACGGCGCAGTGAGCGCAGTACTTTCACTTTCTCATCACGGATACGGTCGGTACTCAGATCAGCCGGTGGAGACATGGCGATCATGGTCAGAATTTGCAGCAAGTGGTTCTGGATCATGTCACGCATCTGACCCGCATCATCGAAGTAACCCCAGCGGCCTTCGATACCCACTTCTTCAGCAACGGTGATCTGCACATGATCGATAGTGCGGTTATCCCAGTTGCTGGCGAACAGGTTATTGGCGAAACGCAGTGCCAGCAGGTTCAGTACCGTTTCTTTACCCAGATAATGGTCGATACGATAAACCTGAGATTCTGCGAAATATTCGGCAACCTGATCGTTAATCACCTGAGACGACTCCAGCGAGTGGCCGAGAGGTTTTTCCATCACGACGCGCGCAGGCTCTTTGTTCAGCCCGGCTTCGCCCAGACCGCGGCAAATAGCCCCGAAGTGGCTTGGCGCAATCGCAAAGTAGTTAATGGTGGCACGATTTTTCTGGTCGAGCATCTTGCCCAACACTTTGAAATGCTTCAGATCATTGACATCAAGGTTACAGAAATCAAGACGGGCACTGAGTTTGTCCCACAGTTCCGGATCAATTTTTTCTTTCATGAAGGTGGTCAGTGCTTCTTTAACCACTTCGGTATAGGCCGCTTTGTCCCATTCCGCACGTCCGACACCGATAATGCGGGTATCCGGGTGAATGTGACCCGCTTTCTCTAACTGATACAGGGAAGGCAACAGCTTACGGCGCGCAAGATCGCCTTTCGCACCGAAAATTACCAGATCACAAGCCTGGGCTGTCTGAGTTACCGCCATGTTCTTCTCCTCAATGCAGGAATACCTGACATATTTCTGGTTGCTTCGCCGGAGCTGCAACTCGAATTATCCCGGGTACATATTGTAATTTTATTTCAGCAACAATGTACTCTGATTGCCCGTGAGCCGTAAACCATGATCTGACAAGGTAATAACTCTGCGGAAAACCTTATTTTTATCATAAGTCTCTCAGGTGCTGTTAAAACCCACAACATCCTGTAATTTTATGACAAAACTGAACAGAATTTACCATACTGAAAGTTAGATCTCGGTCAAACTCTGACAAAAAAAGCCGTAAATTCGCCTGGCTGACGCTGCCAACGGCATTAAGCGCGTAGTATATTTTCATCAAATCAGTCCGATTTCCTCTTTTCAAAGAAATCGTTGAAACCTATGAGTGGCATGCTTATGAATACGTTGGAAAAAATCCAGACTCACCTTGACATTCTGAGCAAGTCAGAACGCAAAGTTGCTGAAGTTATCCTGGCATCGCCGCATGTTGCTATTCACTCCAGTATTGCCACCCTCGCCCGCATGGCCGACGTCAGTGAACCTACTGTAAACCGTTTTTGCCGTCGTCTCGACACAAAAGGGTTTCCGGATTTTAAACTGCATCTGGCACAAAGTCTGGCAAATGGTACACCTTATGTGAACCGTAACGTGGATGAAAGCGACAGCGTCAGCGCTTACACCAGTAAAATTTTCGAGTCCGCCATGGCCAGCCTTGACCAGGTGAAGAATACCCTGGATATCGCCGCCATCAATCGTGCCGTCGATTTACTCACACAGGCTAAGAAAATTTCCTTCTTTGGCCTGGGCGCTTCCGCCGCGGTCGCCCATGATGCCATGAACAAGTTTTTCCGCTTTAACATTCCCGTGGTTTACTTCGACGATATCGTCATGCAGCGGATGAGTTGTATGAACTCCAGCGAAGGCGACGTGGTGGTACTGATTTCGCACACCGGACGCACCAAAAATCTGGTCGAACTTGCCCAACTCGCCCGTGAAAACGATGCCACGGTGATTGCGATCACTTCTTTTAATACACCTCTGGCCCATGAAGCGACGCTGGCTTTGTTACTGGATGTTCCCGAAGACACCGACGTTTATATGCCGATGGTTTCGCGAATTGCCCAGCTCACGTTGATCGACGTGCTGGCAACCGGTTTTACTCTGCGCCGTGGCGCAAAATTCAGAGATAACCTGAAGCGGGTCAAAGAAGCGTTGAAAGAATCGCGCTTTGATAAAGGGACAGTCGTCCCGACCCTGCATGAGTGAGCGTGTTCAACAGGCAAAGGCATAAATCATTCAACAAACGAATGAATAAAGCACCATTGATTTAATAGGGAGTCTGGCCGGAAATCTTCGCGCAACGTGCGCAAGACGAAAGCCAGACATAAGGCCAGCGGGTCACACAGGTGAAACTCTTTTGTATTACAATTACACCTCCGGCAAAGTGGACTCGTTGTTTTTTGCATTACCATGTTTCATCAGTTAACGGAGTTAGGCATGTCCAGAAGGCTCAGAAGAACGAAGATCGTTACCACCCTCGGTCCGGCAACTGACCGCGACAATAATCTTGAGAAGATCATTGCAGCGGGCGCAAACGTTGTACGTATGAATTTCTCTCACGGAACTGCTGAAGATCACATCCTTCGCGCTAACAAAGTGCGTGAAATCGCCGCCCGCCTTGGCCGCCATGTCGCCATTCTCGGTGACCTGCAAGGTCCTAAAATCCGCGTTTCTACCTTTAAAGAAGGCAAAGTCTTCCTCAATATTGGCGACAAATTCCTGCTCGATGCCAACATGAGCAAAGGTGAAGGCGATAAAGAAAAAGTCGGTATCGACTATAAAGGTCTGCCTGCTGACGTCGTACCGGGCGACATCCTGTTGCTCGATGATGGTCGCGTGCAGCTCAAAGTGCTCGAAGTTCAGGGCATGAAAGTGTTTACCGAAGTCACCGTTGGTGGCCCGTTGTCTAACAACAAAGGCATCAACAAACTGGGCGGTGGTCTTTCTGCTGAAGCCCTGACTGAAAAAGATAAAGCAGACATTATTACTGCGGCCAAAATGGACGTAGATTATCTGGCAGTTTCATTCCCACGCACCGGCGAAGATCTTAACTATGCGCGCCGTCTGGCCCGTGATGCAGGCTGTAACGCGCAGATCGTGTCTAAAGTTGAACGCGCTGAAGCCGTTGCCACCGACGCCGCAATGGACGACATCATTCTGGCTTCCGACGTAGTGATGGTCGCCCGTGGCGATCTGGGTGTGGAAATTGGTGACCCTGAACTGGTCGGTATCCAGAAGAAACTGATCCGCCGTGCCCGTCAGCTGAACCGTGCAGTGATCACTGCGACTCAGATGATGGAATCGATGATCACCAACCCGATGCCAACCCGTGCTGAAGTGATGGACGTGGCGAACGCCGTACTCGATGGCACCGATGCGGTCATGCTTTCAGCAGAAACCGCCGCAGGTCAGTATCCGTCAGAAACGGTTGCGGCAATGGCACGCGTTTGTCTGGGTGCTGAGAAAATCCCAAGCATTAACGTATCCAAACACCGTCTGGACGTGGAATTCGATAACATCGAAGAAGCCATTGCGATGTCAGCGATGTATGCGGCCAACCACCTGAAAGGGGTGACGGCGATCATTTCCATGACGGAATCGGGCCGTACTGCTCTGATGTTGTCCCGTATCAGTTCTGGCCTGCCAATCTTTGCCATGTCCCGTCATGAGCACACCCTGAATCTGACTGCCATTTACCGTGGCGTTACGCCGGTCTTCTTCGACAGCGTGAACGACGGCGTAGCGGCGGCTCAGGACGCGGTAAATCTGCTGCGTGATAAAGGTTATCTGTTGTCAGGTGATCTGGTGATTATCACGCAGGGCGACGTCATGAGCACCATCGGTACCACCAATACCAGCCGTGTGCTGCGTGTTGATTAAACTCAATATGTAATTAAATATGTATTAAGGGCCGATCATTATGATCGGCCTTTTTATTTTCTCTTCTGTATGATTTTCCCCTGAAACAGCCTGGTTACTTACCCGTCTTAATTTGATCATTATTTTGCCATCTGGGCGAAATAATTTGCTGCCCTGCTCTGACAAAAAATTTTTTAAACGAAATAGGCCCTCATTTAGTGTGTATTAATATAACTTTTTATATTGATAGAAACGGTTATTTGCGCGCATAAACGAATAACAAATACAGAATGCTCCCATGTGAACAAATCTTTTTATGACCAAATCGACTGATAAATGTGACTTGCATCACATTAAACAAGCTTAACTGAAGCAATCATCCAAATGTTCAATGCCGTAGTTGAATGATAATGATTTGCATTTATAATGATTCTCATTCGTTAAAACCTTGTATAAGTCCGCACTAAGGAAATCAAACAAGACGTAAACGCTGTTATTTGCGATAAGAAAACAGATAAAACTACACACCTGACAGGCGTGGCCTTAAGCCCTGCCTGCTAATACACACGTTCACTGAAATCTCCTGACTTTACCGGGTGGCCTCCCCTTGCCCGTAGTAAAGGGAACGGAAAAACAGAAAGGGTCCAAGATGAGCCAGATAAATAATTGGGAAATAATGCAGGACAGCACCAAAGACCTCGTCATCACTCAGGCTAAAATAAGTGAAAATAAGGGTTATATATTCAATCAAAATAGCACGCCGGAATGGCAGGCCCAGATTGAACAAGGGATTGAATTAATTAAATCTCACATTAACCACACGGAAAAACCTTTTTCCGGTGTATCTCCCGCTGAATTAGCAGAACAATTTCGACATATTGATCTGACCAAACCCCTTGCAGGAACACGTCTGGCCCTGGAAGAACTGGATGATTTATATCTTCAGCACGCGGTTTATTTTCATCACCCGAAATACCTCGCACATCTGAACTGTCCGACGGTGATTCCGTCCCAGCTGGCAGAGCTTTTTATCAGCGCGATTAACTCCTCCGTAGACACCTGGGACCAAAGCGCAGGTGGCACGTTAATCGAGCAAAAAGTCATCGACTGGACTCTCGCCCGTATAGGTTTTGGCGCACAGTCCGACGGTATTTTCACCAGCGGCGGTACGCAATCCAACCTGATGGCGATGCTGCTGGCGCGTGACAGTCACTGCAAACGTACCCGTCCGCAACACAGCATTAAATATCAAGGTCTGCCGCCGGAAGCTAACCGCTGGCGTATTTTCAGTTCTCAGGTCAGCCATTTCAGCATTCAGAAATCCGCTGCCCTGCTCGGCCTGGGTTATGACGCCGTGGTGCCGGTGGCTTGTGACAGCGCATTCCGTATGGACATAAACGCGCTTAAAGCCGAAATCGAGCGCTGCCACGCAGAAGGGCTGATCCCGATCGCCGTGGTGGCCACTGCCGGGACCACCGACTTTGGCAGTATCGACCCGCTGAATGAAATTGCTGAAATCTGCTGCAAAGAAAAAATCTGGATGCATGCCGACGCCGCTTACGGTTGCGGATTACTGGTATCGCCTCAGCATCGTCAGCGCATCGAAGGCATTCATCTGGCGGATTCCGTCACCGTGGATTATCACAAATCCTTCTTCCAGCCGGTCAGCTGCAGCGCGTTCCTGGTTAACGATCACAGCCATCTGGAGCATGTTACTCACCACGCCGAATACCTGAATCCGTTGAGTGCAAAACTCGAAGGCACACCGAACCTGGTCAACAAAAGTATTCAGACCACCAAACGTTTTGATGCCCTCAAAATGTGGCTGACGCTGCGCATCATGGGCCAGCAGGCGCTGGGTGAATCCTTTGATGTGCTGCTGGAACGCGCCACTGAAACCCATCAGATGATGGAACAGAACCCGAACATTGAAGTGCTGCATAAACCGGAGATCAGCACGCTGGTGTTCCGTTTCGTGCCGCGTATGTCCATGAATCATGAGCAGATTGACGCGATTAATGCCGGTATCCGTAAAGCGATTTTCCGCGACGGCAGCGCCGTGATTGCCGGTACCAAAGTGCATGACCGTCAGTATCTGAAATTCACCTTGCTGAACCCGACCACCACCACGGAAGACGTTGCCGATGTGCTCAGTCTGATCACGCATTACGGCAAAGAACTGACTGCCACTGCGCTGAGCGCCGCCAAAAACCGGTAAAAGGAGCCGCACCATGAATATGAATTCAACCGAACAAATGTATGATTTTATCGCCGTGGGCATCGGCCCGTTTAACCTCGGCCTGGCCTGTCTGACTGAACCCGTGAAAGAGCTGAAAGGTCTGTTTTTAGATCAGAATGACAGCTTCGACTGGCACACTGGCATGATGCTGGAAAGTGCGCATTTGCAGACGCCGTTTATGGCCGACCTGGTCACGCTCGCCGATCCGACCAGTCCTTACAGCTTTCTGAATTACCTGAAACTGCAGGGAAAACTCTACTCATTCTACATCCGTGAAGATTTCTTCATGATGCGCAAAGAGTTCAACCAGTATTGCCAGTGGGCGTGCAGCCAGCTAACCAGCCTGCAATTTTCCACACGTGTGGAACTGGTGACCTGGGACGCAACGCGCGAATGCTATCTGGTTCAGACGCGCTCGACCAAAAGCAACGAGAATCAGATTTACCGCACTAAACGACTGGTGCTGGGCACCGGCCCGTCGCCGTGGATGCCAGCCTGCGCCCGTGATGCGGGCAACAACGTGCATCACTCTTCGGCCTATCTGCCGAACAAAGAACAGGTACAGAATTCCAAATCCATCACCGTCGTCGGCAGCGGTCAGAGCGCAGCGGAAATTTACTATGACCTGCTCTCTGATATCGATAAGCATGATTACCATCTGACATGGGTGACCCGTGCACCGCGTTTCTATCCACTCGAATACAGCAAACTGACGCTGGAAATGACCTCGCCGGAATACATCGACTATTTCCACGATTTACCGATGGCCAAACGCGATCAGCTCAACCGTGAACAGAAGTGCCTGTATAAAGGCATAAATATCAGTCTGATCAACGATATCTACGATCTGATGTACATCAAGCGCCTCGACGGCCCGCTGAACGTTGATTTGTACACCCATTCAGAACTGACATCGCTGACCCGCAACCGCCATGGTGAACTGGAGATGAACCTGCTGCACCACGAACAGCAGCAGGAATACCGGCACCGCACGGAGTCAGTGATCCTCGCCACCGGATACGGCTATCAGCCGCCGCAGTTTGTCGAAGGCATTTACAACCGCATTCAGTGGGATGATGCCGGTCGTTACGCCGTCAACCGCAATTACAGTATTGATGCCCATAACCAGATTTTCGTACAAAACGCCGAGCTGCATACCCACGGTTTCGTCACACCGGATCTGGGCATGGCATGCTACCGCAACAGTACGATTATCCGCGAAATGCTGGGGCGCGAAGTGTATCCGGTGGAGAAATCCATCGCCTTCCAGACCTTTTGCACCCGTAACCTTGCCGGAAACTAACGGAGAATTTACCGATGACTGATGCTATTCCCAGTTCCGTATTTTCCTGCCAGCGTGCCGCAGGAAAACTGTCCTTTCGCCCTCTTGCGCTGGAAAAAGATGCCGCCATTTTGCATGGCTGGATGATTCAGCCCTACGCGCATTTTTGGGGGATGCAAAACAGTACCGTCGCCGAAGTGGATGCGTTTTACCGCGACCTGACAGCGGGAAACCCACGAGCCGCGCTGATGGGTGAAATCGACGGCCAGCCGCAGTTCCTGATTGAATGCTATCCGGTTCAGGACGATCCGCTGCGTGAACATTACGACGTTCAGCCCGGCGATATGGGCATGCATATCCTGCTTTCTCCCGCTGACAAACCTGTCGCGGGTTTCAGCTGGCAGGTATTTTCCGCAGTCATGGAATACCTGTTCAGCCAGCCGGACGTAAAACGCGTGGTGGTCGAACCCGATGTGCGCAACGAGAAAATTCACAAGCTGAACAAGCGCGCCGGTTTCCGTTATCAGAAACAAGTTCAGCTGACACACAAAACGGCATGGCTGGCATTTTGCCAGCGTGAAGATTTTATTCAGGCCAGCAAGAAGGAAAAAAACAGTATGACGCCATCCACTATGCAAACAGGCCAGCATCTGCAACCTGAAGTCTGGGCAAAAGCCAATGCCCTGCTGCTGCGCAAATGTTTGTCCGAACTCACGCACGAGCGCCTGCTCGCCCCGCAGGCATTGGAAACTACCGGCACCTGGACGGACTATCAGCTGGCAGTACCGGCCTCGGAAATCGAATACCGTTTCCGCGCGCGCCAGTTGCCGTTAAATGACTGGATGATTGATCTCGACAGCATTCAGCGCCTGGATAATCTCAGTCCGCAGCCGCTGGATGCCGTGAAATTCATCATTGAATTCGCTGAACAAATCGGCATTTCTCAAGCCATGCTGCCGACCTATCTGGAAGAAATCAGCAGTACGCTTTACAGCAGCGCCTACAAACTGGTGAATAACCACACGACGGCAAAACAGCTGTCAGAAGCCGATTTCCAGACCGTTGAAACCAGCATGACCGAAGGCCATCCGAGCTTCATCGCCAACAACGGTCGCATCGGTTTTGATGCCGGTGATTATGTGCGTTACGCGCCGGAAGCAGCCAATCCGCTGCAACTGGTCTGGGTAGCGGTTCACCATGACAAAGCACATTTCGCCAGTGTTGAAGGTTTGCCGTATGAAAAACTGATCGCCGAGGAACTGGGCGACGCGCAGATTTGTACCTTCACGCAGAAGCTGGTCGATATGGGCGTGGATCCGAAAAATTACTATTTCATGCCTGTTCATCCGTGGCAGTGGCAGAATAAATTGCTGACCGTTTTCGCCCCGGATATTGCCCGTCAGTTCCTGATTTATCTCGGTGAAGGCAATGATGAATATCTGGCACAGCAGTCAATCCGCACCTTCTATAACGCCAGTCGTCCCAAAGCGCGATACGTCAAAACCGCTCTGTCGATTCTGAATATGGGCTTTATGCGCGGGCTGTCGCCGTATTACATGGCGACCACGCCGGGCATAAACGAATGGCTGGCGGAACTGGTGGAAAACGATTCCTATCTGCAATCCACCGGTTTCAGCATTTTGCAGGAAGTCGCTTCTATTGGTTATCACAATCATTACTTCGAAGAAGCGATTAAAGGCGACAGCGCGTACAAGAAAATGTTTGCCGCCTTGTGGCGTGAAAATCCGGTTGCGCAGTTAAAGCCGAATCAGCGACTGATGACCATGGCCGCCCTGCTTCACACCGACAAACATGGCGATGCGCTGATTGTCGAGATGATCAAATCCTCCGGCCTGGCGACCGGTGACTGGCTGAAACGCTATATGCACGCCTACCTCAGCCCGCTGCTGCACTGTTTCTATCAGTACGATCTGGTGTTCATGCCGCACGGCGAAAACCTGATCCTGCGTTTTGAAAACAATATTCCGGTGAATGCTTTCATGAAGGATATCGCCGAAGAAATTGCGGTAATGAATCCCGAAGCTAACCTGCCGGAGAAAGCCAAACGTCTGGCCGTCGATGTGCCGGAAGACCTGAAAATTTTGTCGATCTTCACCGACGTCTTTGCCGGCGTATTCCGCTTCATCGCCCGTATTCTGGAAGAGAACGGCAATTATCCGGCCGGTCAGTTCTGGCAGGTGGTGGCGGAAGTGGTGCGTGATTACCAGATTCAGTATCCGGAACTGGCCGGGAAATTTGCGCGCTATGACATGTTTGACGCCGAGTTCACGCACTCGTGCCTGAACCGTCTGCAACTGGCGAATAACCAGCAGATGATCAACCTGTCAGATCCGGCGCAGAATCTGAAATTCGCCGGTACGCTGGAAAACCCGATTGCGGCGTACGCTAACCGCTACTGAGCAACACTTTAAAGTGATGAAGCTTTAATGTGATGAAATTTTAATGCGACAAATAGTTGCGCGGCTTTTACAGGCCGCGCTTTTTTGATTTTGAGTACCGGAGAGTGAATGTTATGTCGTCCGTTTCTGAACCCGCCTCACGGCTGAATTCCCGCCAGTGGCTGTTCCCGCTGTCGCTGGTGCTTTTCGAGTTCGCCACCTATATCGCCCACGATATGATCCAGCCAGGCATGTTGCAGGTAATCAGTGATTTCAGCGCCAGCGCCGACTGGGTATCCACCTCACTGACCGCGTATCTGTGTGGCGGAATTCTGCTGCAATGGCTGCTGGGTCCGCTTTCCGACCGCCTCGGACGCAGGCCGGTATTACTCGCGGGCGTGGCCTTTTTCACCGTTACCTGCCTGCTGACCGTTTTCACCCAAAGCATCGGGCAGTTTATTCTGATGCGGTTTTTGCAAGGGATGAGCCTGTGCTTTATCGGTGCCGTTGGTTACGCCGCGATCCAGGAAGCGTTCAGCGAAACGCTGAGTGTCAAACTGATGGCACTGATGGCGAACATCACGCTGATCGCCCCGCTGCTCGGGCCACTGGCGGGTGCGGCGTTCATTCATTATGCACCGTGGAAAGCCATGTTTGCGCTGTTTTCCATCATCTCCGCTCTGGCGTTCTGGGGCTTGTGGCGCAGTATGCCGGAAACCGCTTCCGGTCGTGATGGCCGCTTTTCAATGCGCAGACTGCTGGCCGATTACCGTGAAGTGTTCTCCAATAAAGGCGTGGTGATGGGCTCACTCGCCATCGGATTGATCACCCTGCCGTTGCTGGCATGGGTCGCACAGTCGCCTGTTTTGCTTATCCAGGACGCAGGTATGACGCCATTACAATATGGCTGGTTGCAGGTTCCGGTATTCACCGGCCTGATTATTGGCAATATCACCCTGAGCAGAATCAGCGGCAAAGTGAATATCCGCACACCGGTCTGGCTCGGGATTGTACCGATAATTCTCGGTTTGTCGGTCAGTGCGTTCGCGGCATTGTTTATGGCGCATGCCTGGTTCTGGATGACTGCCGGGCTGAGTCTTTACGCGCTGGGTACCGGACTGGTGAATGCGGGTCTGTATCGCCTGACACTATTTTCCAGTCTGACAGGAAAAGGCACCGTTGCGGCGGCACTAGGGCTGATGACTATCGTGGTGTTTACAGCCGGAATTGAAATCGCTAAACAGCTGTATTTTGCATTGGGTAACGGCATTTTCATGCTCGCAGGCCTTATCGCTGGCGTGGCTGGCACAATGTTGATTGCGGCATTTTTAAAGCACTCATCGAAAAAAGCATAAAAAAAAGCTGAGGTGTGAGCCTCAGCTTATTTTCAAATCCAGACGGTCATTTCTTCGGATACAGCTCTTTACGCGAATACGGCTCAGGCTCACCCGGCTTGCGGGTTTTAAGCAGTTTGAGGATCCAGGTGTACTGTTCCGGATTCGGGCCAACCAGAATTTCCACTTCCTCGTTCATGCGTCGCGCAATGTAGTTATCATCCGCAGTGGCCAGATCGTCCATCGGCGGTCGGACGTAAATATCCAGACGCTGTTCACGACCGTTATACACCGGGAATAACGGGACAATGGCGGCGCGGCAGACTTTCATCAGACGCCCCACTGCAGGCAATGTCGCCTTGTAGGTCGCGAAGAAGTCCACGAACTCGCTGTGTTCCGCACCGTGATCCTGATCCGGCAGATAATAGCCCCAGTACCCCTGACGCACAGAACTGATGAACGGTTTAATGCCGTCATTACGTGCGTGCATACGACCACCAAAACGACGACGTACGGTGTTCCACAGATAATCGGTCAGCGGGTTTTTCTGGTTGTGGAACATCGCGGCCATCGGCTGACCGCCAGCGGCCATCAGCATCGCAGGAATATCTACAGCCCACCCATGCGGCACCAGAAAAATCACGTTCTGCCCCTTCGCCTTCATCTCATCGATAATTTCTTTGCCATGCCAGTGTACGCGCTGCATGACGTTTTCCGGATTACGGATTGCCAGTTCAGCCATCATCACCATCGCCTGCGGCGCGGTGGCAAACATTTCATCAATGATGTGTTCGCGTTCAGCTTCCGGAGTTTCAGGCAGGCAATACAACAGATTGATTTGAGCACGACGTCGGGCGCCTTTGGCAAACTTACCTGCCAGACGCCCCAGACTGCCTAACACCGGATCACGGACTTTCGCGGGTAAACAGGCCATAGTAGCCATCGCACCGACGCCCAGCCAGACGCCCCAGTAACGCGGATGGTAGAAGGCTTTCTGAAATTGCGGAATAAATTCTACGGAAGATCGTTTTTCTTTTTCTGGCTGCATGCTCAGGCTCTTATATCAAATTCTGGCTTAATGATAAGTGCCGTGAGTTATTTTGCAATAAATCACGGCAGCTAATCATTAAAACCTAAGCGGTCAGTCCAGCTTCAGTTGAGGAACAACCTGACGAACGGTGGCCAGATAAGTCGCACGGTCTTTACCGGTCAGCCCTTCGGTACGTGGCAATTTCGCGGTCAGCGGATTCACGGCCAGCTGGTTGATCCACATTTCAAAATGCAGATGCGGGCCGGTGGAACGACCGGTGTTGCCGGAAAGGGCGATGCGGTCACCGCGTTTAATTTTCTGACCTGGTTTGACCAGAATTTTGCGCAGGTGCATATAACGGGTCATGTACTGACGACCGTGGCGGATCGCCACATAGTTACCTGCCGCCCCGCCATTCTTGGCAACCACCACTTCGCCGTCACCGACAGCCAGAACCGGCGTGCCGACAGGTACTGCGAAATCGACGCCACGGTGCGGCGCAATGCGGCCGGTAACCGGGTTCAGACGACGCGGATTAAAGTTGGAAGAAACGCGATATTGTTTACCGGTAGGGAAACGCAGGAAACCTTTAGCCAGCCCGCTGCCTGAGCGGTCGTAAAACTTACCGTCTTCCGCGCGAACTGCGTAATAATCTTTACCGCCAGTGCGCATACGCACGGCCTGTAATTCGCTTTGTTCGTTTTTGCCATCCAGCACTTCGTGGGACATCAGAACCGCAAAATCATCGCCTTTCTGTAACTTACGGAAATCGAGTTGCCATTGCAGCGCTTTGATAACAGCACTGACTTCACCGCTGCTTAGCCCTGCGGCTCTGGCGCTGGTGACAAAACTCCCGTTCAGCGAACCCTTAATCACCGTGTCTTTCCATTCCCCTTTCAGGGTTTCCAGAGAAGCTTTGAAGGTGCTGCCGGAACGGTCAAAGGTATAGGTTTCGCGGCGCGATTTTTCCCAGGTCAGACGCTGTAAATCCCCGGCATCATTCAGTGTCCAGGAAATCTGCTGACCGACTTTCAAATTACGTAAATCACGGTTGGCGTCAGACAGCGCGGCAATTTCTGACATATCAATGCCGTACTGATTCAGAATGCTGCTGAGGGTATCGCCGGTCGAAACCACATATTCATGGACGCCCGCTTCATTGGCCGTTTTGTCGTCAAGATCATCCTGCGGGATGTCATCGTCAGCCGGTGGGGTCTGATCGATAGGTTCGCTGGCTTCGGGAAGCAAAGAACGTAATTGCTGATTATCGAGGGTGATATTTTTAACCAGCGGTCTGGTATCAGAAAGGTCATTGTCCGGGTGGTAAGCTAACGGTTTCCATACGGCCACAGCCAGTGTGACGACGGTAAGAGACCCCAGCATAATGCGGTGGGGCCGTGGAAGGTTGCTATACGCCAGAGCGATAGATCGGGCTATCAGCTGCACTTAAATTCTGTCCTTTTAGCTTACTTCAGGCAGCTCAGGTACTGGTTCGCCAGCTGTGACAAAAAGTTCACATAGCTGTCCGCATCCAGTTCAATGCCGCTCCCCAGCGGATCCAATGTGCCCATACGCACTTTTGTTCCCTGGGCAACAGCCGTTATGACGGCCGGCCTGAATTGTGGCTCAGCAAAAATGCAGGTCGCTTTTTGCTCAACCAACTGTGTTCGAATGAGATGTAATCGCTGTGCGCCGGGTTGAATTTCAGGGTTGATCGTAAAGTGACCAAGTGGCGAGAGGCCGAAGTGTTTTTCAAAGTAGCCATAAGCGTCGTGAAAAACAAAATATCCCTTACCCTGCACAGGCTGCAGCATAGTACCAATATTTTTGTCAGTTTTTGTCAACCCATCTTCAAAACGTGCCAAATTTGCATCTAATTGTTGCTTTTTCTGCGGAACTAGCTCCACAAGTTTGTCATGGATCACAATTGCGGCTTCACGGGCGATTTCAGGTGATAACCAGACATGCATATTGTACTCACCGTGATGGTGCTCATCCCCGTCGTTCTCATGGGCATGATCGTGGTCATGCTCATCCTCACCGCCTTTCATCAGCAACGGTTTGACGGCCGGTAATGTCGCAATTTCTACCTGACGGTTTGGCGGTAACTGTGCGGCGGATTTGGTCATGAAGGCTTCCATTTCGGGCCCAACCCATACCACAAGATCGGCGCTGCGCAGGCGTGCAATATCGGAAGGACGCAGGGCAAAATCATGCGGTGATGCGCCGTCAGGCAGCAAGACCTCTGTTGGCATGACGCCGTCGGCAATCGCTGATGCAATGAATCCCAGCGGGCGTACGGAGGCCACTACGTCGGCCTGCGCGCTGAAAACCGCACCTGAAGTCAATATTGCGGCTGCCAGAAACATCCGTTTAACGCTTTTTTTCTGTATCATGCTGAGTGAACTCATCTTCGTGTGGGGGAAACTGGTTATTTTTCGCGAAACGCAATATTATAACATCCGATTTGTTCTGCAAGACCCTATGACATGCCCACATTAGCTACGCTCCAAAATATATCAGTGACTTTCGGTTCCCGACGCGTGCTGTCTAACATCTCGCTGAGCCTTCAACCGGGGAAAATCCTGACCCTTCTCGGCCCGAATGGGGCGGGGAAATCCACATTAGTCCGTGTAGTGCTTGGCCTGATTGCGCCCACTGAAGGCGTCATGACCCGCGAACCGGGCTTGCGTATCGGCTACGTTCCGCAAAAAATTCACCTTGATCCGACCATGCCGCTCACCGTCAGTCGCTTTATGCGTCTCAAACCTGGCGTGAAGAAAAGCGATATTCTGCCTGCGCTAAAACGCGTTCAGGCCGCGCATCTGCTGGATCAACCGATGCAAAAGTTATCGGGTGGCGAAAACCAGCGTGTCCTTTTAGCGCGGGCATTAATGAACAGCCCGCAGTTACTTGTACTGGATGAACCCACGCAGGGTGTTGACGTCAACGGACAACTGGCGCTTTACAATCTGATCGACAGCCTGCGCTGCGAGCTGGGTTGTGCGGTACTGATGGTGTCGCATGATTTGCATCTGGTGATGGCGAAAACCGATGAAGTGCTGTGCCTGAATCAACATATCTGCTGTTCCGGTTCACCTGAAGTGGTGTCGACGCACCCCGAATTTATTGCGATGTTCGGCAACCGTGGTGCAGAGCAACTGGCAATTTACCGTCACAACCACAATCATCGTCATGATTTAAAGGGAAAGATTATTTTGCGTAATACCGGAGGTCGTGACGCATGATTGCGCTGTTATTACCGGGCTGGCTGGCCGGTGTTTTGCTGGCTATTGCTGCGGGACCGCTGGGTTCATTTGTGGTCTGGCGACGGATGTCATATTTCGGCGATACGCTGGCACACGCCTCACTGCTGGGCGTTGCGTTCGGTTTGCTGCTCAATATCAATCCTTTTTATACTGTTATCGCCGTCACCTTATTACTTGCCGTATTGCTGGTGGCGCTGGAGCGTAAACCGCATCTCGCCGTCGATACGCTGCTGGGGATTATGGCGCACAGCGCCCTGTCGCTCGGGCTGGTTGTGGTGAGCCTGATGTCAGGTGTTCGTGTTGATCTGATGGCGTATCTGTTCGGTGATTTGCTGTCTGTGACTTACAGCGACATCTGGATGATTGGCATCGGTGTTACGGTAGTGATTGCCGTGCTGTGCTGGCAATGGCGCGCCTTGCTGTCGATGACCATCAGCCCTGAACTGGCCCATGTAGATGGCGTGAATCTGCAGCGTTCCAGGGTTGTTCTGATGCTGGTGACCGCGCTGACGATTGGTCTGGCGATGAAATTCGTCGGTGCGCTGATCATTACCTCTCTGCTGATTATCCCTGCGGCAACGGCACGCCGTTTTGCTAAAACGCCCGAACAGATGGCAATGGTGGCAGTTGCAATTGGCATTATTGCCGTTACCGGCGGCCTGACATTTTCAGCATTTTACGATACGCCGGCAGGCCCTTCTGTCGTGCTCTGTGCCGCCGCGCTGTTTATGCTCAGTCTCAGCAAAAAACAGATTGCCTGACCGCCACATCAGAAAGAAAAACGGACGCCCTGAGCGTCCGTTTTTTTAAGCCTCTTTTTCCTGCTCTTTTTCCTGCTCTTTTTCCCGCGCTTCACGTTCTTCCCTTGCGGCCTCCTGTCTCGCTTTACGCCAGCTCAGCACCGGTGAAACGGTCAGCCCGTGAATGACTACGCTGGTCACAATGACGGTAAAGGCAATATTGGTCATATAGTTGGCCTCTGCCCCGTGTAAACCGTGCGTCCAGGCGTAAGCGATGTAGTTCATACTGCCGATACCACGAATACCAAACCAGCCAATCATCAGCCGCCGTCCCTTCGGCACATGCACGCCAAGCGTGGTGATATACACCGCCAGCGGCCGGATCACGATAAACAGCAACGCAGCAATCAGCAGACCCATCGGTTCCCAGTGCTCGGCCAGCGTGATACCGAGCACCATGACGATACCCGCCGCAAAGATACGTTCAATCGTATCGCCAAAAGAGAGTGCATCACCGACCATCAGCCCGATAGAATTGCGCGGCATTTCGGCCTGCATGGAGTGGCGCTGATGCGGATTGACCATCACTTCCGCCGGTGGCGGCCGCGAGCCTTCTTCCACATCGTCTGGCGGATGCAGGGAAACAACGCGCACTTCTGCGCTGCGAAGCCCGACACCGGCGGCAAAGGCGGCGAGAAAACCGGAAGCATCCAGACTCTGCGCAGCGGCGTAACTTAGTGCGATCAGCGACAGTGCCAGAAAATCACTGGGTGCGACCGTTCGCTGACGGCTGTGAAAACGCGTGGCACTCAGCCCGACCAGCTTACCCATTGCATAACCAATCGCCAGCCCGCCCAGTAATGCCCAGACAACATCACGCCACGCCCAGTGCCAGATGGCCTGCGAAGACAGTCCTTCATTCGCGGTAAACAGCATCAGCGCCAGCATCAGGATCGGCAGTGCGGAGCCATCATTCATGCCTGCTTCGCTGGAAAGCGCAACGCGTAAACCATCGTCATCGTTAGCATCATTCACCGCAATCATGCTGGCGAGCACCGGATCCGTTGGCGCGATAATAGCACCCAGCGCCAGTGCCAGCGGCCAGGAAATACCGGTGATGTAATGCGCAATCCCTGCGACACACAAAACAGTAAGCAGCATAGCCGGAAACGCCAGCAACACGCCTACGCGCCAGCTTTGCGCGCGAAAAGGTAACCTCAGTTTGAGCCCGGTAATAAACAGAGACGCCGCCATGGCGATTTCAGTGAAATGAGCGGTGAGCGTGGAATAGGCCACCAGATCGATATGCAGTAAATCCAGAACCCAGGGGCCACAGACAATTCCCGCCGCCAGATATAAACCAAAAGTCGTCACCGGGCCGCGGGAAATCCACCCCGACGCCAGTGACATGATCAATAGCAGTCCTCCGACTGCCGCTGTCCAACCTAAAAATCCCATGCGTATTCCATACTAAATATCAATCTATTAAGCATAGTACATATGAGCAGATGAATGATTTTTCAGATAAATATCATCGGGCACAAATGGCGAGGCGCGACCGTGACCGGTACGCTAAAATTGATTTTTATCCGTAAACAAGACGAGAAACGACGTGATCAAATACAGCGTGCTTTACCCGAACATTAAAGGCGGAACCTTCGACCATGATTATTACCGCGATGTGCATTTACCGCTGATCAAACGCCGCATGGGCGAGTATTGCCATTCTTATGCCATCGACAAAATGCCCGAGGGCGCACCGGCAGAGACCCCATTCATTGCTGCCTGCCATATCTATTGCCACTCAATGGAAGACTTCGAGAAAGGCATGAAAGATAATGCTGCAGATTTCGTTGCGGATGTGGCGAACTTTACCAATATCGGACCGGTGAAGATGATTTTCGACGTTGTTGTCTGAAGTTGTTGTCTGAATAAGTCACCCTGCTCTTCTGATAAAAAAGGCGATTACCCGAAAGGTTAATCGCCTTTTTTATCGCCCTTCAGCTGCGGCAAAACATCCTGCCTGCTGCGTTATTTGTTCAATAGCTTTTTGATCGCCGGGCTGGGTTCACGTTTAATCGTATGCAAAAATTCCTGCACTCTGTCATTGACGGCATAGTCGGCAGTCACACCAAAATCCTGCACTATCGCCCACTTTTCAAATAATGCTTCATCACTGTTGCGCATGAACCAAAGCATTCTGACAGCAGTAACGGCCACTTGTGGGATTTGCGTCACCGTGCCGTTGATCCACTTATTTAACGTGCTGCGCGGCAGTCCCAACAGGATACACAACGCGGGCTGATCAATATCCAGCCTCCGGACATAGTCCAGGAACTCATTTGCGTTATCTGCCATTCACTTATCTCCAATTTCTTTAACCCTGCATATTGTACAAGAATCCCGTAGAGAATTCATCCTGTCGCTATTCGCTACGAAAATTCTTAGGTTTTTACATTCCAGATACGCCATTTCGTGTCCACTAGCGACAAATAAGCGCGCTAAGTGAAACAAATTCATGTAGCGCTATAACTTTACGTTTCTTGACATAAGTCAAACGTTAGGTGAATGCGTGAAGCAAGTCACATTCACCGCATGTATGATTTTGGTAAGGAGACAAAAATAGCGTTCTGATAACGCTTCTTATTTGTCGCTAACAGATACTTATTTTATGGCCGGAAAAAACAGATGAATTCTTCAAGCAGTCGTAACACTCAAATAATTTCAGTTTTCGCAGCAGGGCAAACCAGCAAAACCGAACTTGCTAATATTTTCGGTGTTTCGCTCTCGACAATCCGGCGTGTATTAACGTCTGCTGCGCTGGCTGGTGTAGTTATAGGTACGGCTGTTGCACCAAATAATGCAGAAGCTGCTTTATCAGGGGCTGATAAAGCAGCAGCAGATAACTATTTTTCAACCAATCCTGAAATTGCACAGTTCAAACCAGAATTGATCACAAGAGTTTATGAGTCTGATACGCTGCAACAGGCTAATGATGCTCTGAAAGGAAATAGCTATTACACCGGTTATGACAATGGAGACAGAGTTGTACAGGTCTTGCCAATCAAACCGACTCAGGATGATGCTCAAAAACCACAAACCCCACTCGCTCCCATTGCCCCGGTTGAGCCAGTTGTCACTCCATCAGATGCGCAATCCACCCATACTGATAGTCAGCTGACTGATGAACCACCTGTTCTAAATACACCAGCCAAAACAACATCACTTGCCGAAAAATTAGCCTCCCGCTCAGGGTACGACCAGTTACAAGACGTGAAGATCAACAGCATCAAAACAGCACAAACAACACGTGATGAAGGTCAGGATCTGAAAACAGAACAGGCGAATTCAGCAGCGGCTTTTGCTCTAGGTCGCGCTGATGCTGCGCATAAAAATGCAATGGACAATGAAGCGGTATTAGACGCAAAGATTGACCAGAATAAAGATGACCAGCAAGGCATCGATGGCAAGCAGGATAACGATATCAAAGCCGCTTCAATGGGCGTTAATTACGCCCGCCAGCAGATTGATAAAGAAACTTCCGCACGTCTGGTGAGCGATAATAACCTGCAAGCTCAGATCGATGGCGCTGCAATGCAGCAGGCAAACAGAGATCGTACTGCTCAACAGCATATTTCTCCGGTAGCTGCCGTAGATGGCACTAATGGTCAAACAGGTCCAGTAGGTGCAGATGGAGCGAAAGGTGCTGACGGCAAAGATGGTAAAGATGGTGCTAAAGGCGATACCGGCGCTGCGGGTCAAAATGGCAGAGACCTCACTCAAGATCACTATTCACGCATGAATGCTGCCGCCACCTTGGCTGCTTCTCACGTCGAACAGGACGAAATCGATCAAAATAAATCTGCTTTAAGTGATGTAAAGGGGACGGCTGAACAAGCTGCTAATGATGCAAAAACAGCACAAGACACAGCGGAAGGTGCGGCTAAGCAGTTACAGATGGTTCAGAGTGATAAATACCAGCGCATGGTGCAGGCCAAGACCCAGGCTGAGATCGATGCATCGGCTCATGCCACACAACAGAAAGTTGCTCAACAACAGCAAGCAGCAGAGAAGAAGTCTGCAATGGCCGCTAAGCAACAAAAAATCGAGAGCGTGTATTACGGGGAGCAGATCCAAACCCTGGCACAAACACAGCAGGAACAGCAAGGCGAAATCTTAGCTGAATCTCACAGCCGAGCGGTGGCAGATGCACAAACCCTGGGGCAGGCAAATGACTATACCAACAAGAAATTCAACGACCTGAAATCTGAGGTTGATGGCAATAAGAAAGAAGCCGCCGCAGGTTCTGCTTCTGCCATGGCACAGGCCAACATTCCTCAGGTGCAGGAATCTCAGCAATTCGCGGTCGGTGCCGGTGTCGGTGGCTACGATTCACAGAATGCAATTTCCGTCGGTGCATCATTCCATGCAAGCCGCGCTACCATCGTGAAAATGTCAGTTTCAGACGATTCACAAAGTAACTTCGGTTACGGCGCTGGCGTGAGTGTTGGCTGGTAAAAATTCAGGGGGGACTCGTCCCCCATCTTTCCAATACGGGTAAATCAAAATGAAAAAACTTTTAGTCATTGCTGCGCTGACCGTCCTTGCAGGCTGCTCCACTCAGGCCTCCAGAATGGCGGACTGTCAGTCACAAGGCGTTTCAAAAGATACGTGTTACATGGCAGAGCAAAATCGTCAGACGTCTATTCAGAGCGTGGCGCTGAAGCAGGCGATGGAAAACTCGGCGAAGCAGTATGCACAGGCAACCAAAAAAGTCGTTCACGCCCGCATTAAAGGGATTGATGTCAAAATCTTTCCCGCTGACAAGCAGGGATATATCGAAGGGACTGCAGCATACCTTGATGAAGATAACGCGGATGCTCAGGTCTATCGCAAAGGTGTTTTCACAGCGATTTATTACAAGCGCACCCATAAGCTGGTTTTGATGCGTGACGGCCAAATTTACGGAAGGATGCCGATATGAAGAAACGCCACACCGATCAGTTCAAACATCTGCCACCGGAGCAGCAATTTACCTGTCTGAAAATGCTTCAGCGCGTTGAAGAAACCCCGCTGGATCACGGCATTACTGGCGTTGCCGTATCGGTCATGATGAAAGACGGTCATACCGCCACTCTCAGTAAATTCATCGCGCAACCCGATGAAGTCTCAATTCTGGTCAGTTGGGAAAAAGAAAGAGAATAATGCACTCTGACTACGTTTTATATCTCCCCCTTCTCTCCCGCCAGTCCCGCACTTCTGTTCTAGTATATAGAGGTGCGAAACCCACCTTCTCTGCACCTTTGCCCTAATTAATTGATGAGCCTGTTCAAAAATTTGCGTTTGTAACTCACGTCTTATGCGCGGACGATGAACACTCTTGCTCATGACAACCGCCGTGCAGGCGCAGGAGTCAATGTGGGATTTTTAAGCGAATTTTTCGCCCGTATTACCGGCTCTAAACCAGCGCGTGATACGGAAAAAACATCACCTCAACAGGAGTTAAAAATGGCAAAAGTACTGGTTCTCTACCACTCTATGTACGGTCATATTGAAACGATGGCGCAGAGCGTTGCCGAAGGCGCACGCAGCGTTCCCGGGGTTGAAGTCACGATAAAACGCGTCCCAGAAACGATGCCTGAAGAAGCCTTTAAGGCTGCCGGTGGCAAAACCGGTCAGACGGCAGAAGTTGCGTCTCCCGCAGAACTTGGCGATTACGATGCCATTATTTTCGGTACACCAACCCGCTTTGGTAACATGACTGGCCAGATGCGTACTTTCCTCGACCAGACCGGCGGCCTGTGGGCCAAAGGCGCACTGGCCGGTAAAGTCGCCAGCGTATTCAGCTCCACCGGTACCGGAGGCGGTCAGGAAATGACCATCACCTCCACCTGGACCACCCTCGCCCATCACGGCATGATCATCGTTCCCATCGGTTACACCACACCTGAATTGTTCGACATTTCACAGGTTCGCGGCGGCACACCTTATGGCGCCACCACTATCGCCGGTGGCGATGGCTCACGTCAGCCAAGCGCAGAAGAACTGCGCATTGCCGTGCATCAGGGCAAACACGTGGCGACCATCGTCAGTAAGCTGGTCAGCTAGATAACCGCGTAAAATAAGGCGCAGAATTCTGCGCCTTAAATTCCCATCACCAGTAAGTCCAGCGCTGCAACAACATCCGCCCGATGAATATCTGCATTTAACACCGGTTCATGACGTAATTGCGTCGCACTTACGCTGGTCAGGAGATTAGTCATAAGCACGTATTGATGATTTTGGATCCTGATAAGGGGATGAAGATGCCTGATGGGTTTCAGGTTGCTAAGTGCAGTTAGCGGCACAACGATCCGCTCATTAAGTCTTTCAAATAAGGGATTCTGAATATCCATAAAATAGGGATAAAGATTTTTACCTTCTCCCTGATTTTCGTACACATCAAATTGCGCCATTACAACACTCCACGTCCCTGAGAGAAGAGTCCTGCCTTTTCAGTAAAGGCGTTGCAGGAATCCATTGCTTGCTGATTTTCCTCTAAGAAAAGTTTCCTTTGCTTCTCTTTCACCGCTTCTCCTAACGCTTTATCAAACGTTGCTGAAAGATTAATGCCGAACACTTTGGCCTGTTCTAGTAAATCGGCACTCAGCGTGACATTCGTTCGTTTTTTATTTCCTGTTACTGATGACATAACACCCTCCTCATACACACCTGAGATGCGCATTAGAGTGTCACACAATGAAGTCATAAACTATTAAATCCTTTTCTGCGACCAAAAAAAACGGCCCTTGCGGACCGTTTTGTCAATGGCGGAGATTACGCCGGTATTGCTTATTTGCCACGCGACGCAATAATGTTTTCAGCGACATTGCGCGGTGCCTCGGCATAGTGATTGAACTCCATGCTGTAGGTTGCACGACCTTGCGACATCGACCGCAAAACGGTGGAGTAGCCAAACATTTCGGAAAGCGGCACTTCGGCTTTAATAATTTTACCGCCGCCGCCCGCGATTTCTTCCATGCCCTGCACTGTACCGCGACGCGAGGACAAATCGCCCATCACGCCACCGGCGTACTCCTCCGGCGTTTCCACTTCGACTTTCATCATCGGCTCGAGGATCACCGGATCTGCACGTTTAGCCGCTTCTTTGAAACCAAAGATCGCCGCCATTTTGAACGCCATTTCCGAGGAATCGACCTCGTGGTATGACCCGAAGGTCAGTGTCACTTTCACATCGACCACCGGATAACCGGCCAGAATGCCGTTGTTCAGCGCCTCCGTGACCCCTTTCTCTACCGCAGGGATATAGTCGCGCGGCACTACGCCACCTTTTGTAGCATCGACAAACTCAAAGCCAGTGCCTGCCGGCAAGGGTTCGAGCGTGAAGACCACGTGGCCATACTGACCTTTACCGCCGGACTGACGTACAAATTTCCCTTCCACATCTTTCACCGTTTTACGCACCGTTTCACGGTACGTTACCTGCGGTTTACCGATGTTGGCTTCCACACCGAACTCACGTTTCATGCGGTCGACAATGATTTCCAGATGCAATTCGCCCATCCCGGAAATAATTGTCTGGCCGGATTCCTCGTCGGTACGGATGCGGAATGACGGATCCTCTGATGCCAGCCGTGACAACGCGATCCCCATTTTTTCCTGGTCGGCTTTAGTCTTCGGCTCGATAGCCTGCGAAATCACCGGATCCGGGAACTCCATGCGTACCAGCGTAATGATGTCGGTCGGATCGCACAGCGTTTCACCGGTCGTCACATCTTTCAGCCCGACACAGGCAGCGATATCACCGGCACGGATTTCATCAATTTCGATACGGTCATTCGCGTGCATCTGCACAATACGCCCGATACGCTCTTTCTTACCGCGCACCGGGTTATACACGCTGTCGCCTTTTTTCAGCACGCCGGAATAAACTCGGACAAACGTCAGCTGGCCGACATACGGGTCAGTCATCAGTTTGAACGCCAGCGCCGAGAACTTCTCGTTGTCATCGGAATGACGGAACACTTCGTTACCGTCTTCGTCAGTGCCCGCTACCGGTGGAATATCCAGCGGAGACGGCATCAGTTCGATCACGGCATCAAGCATGCGCTGTACGCCTTTATTCTTGAACGCACTGCCACACAGCATCGGCTGGATTTCACCGGCAATGGTGCGCAGACGCAGACCTTCGGTAATTTCATCCTCGGTCAGCGTGCCTTCTTCGAGATATTTATCCATCAGCGCATCGTTGGCTTCAGCAGCGGCCGACACCATTTTTTCTCGCCATTCTTCCGCCAGCGCCTGAAGTTCTGCCGGGATCGCTTCATAGGTAAAGGTCATCCCTTGTGTCGCGTCGTCCCACAAAATGGCGCGCATTTTGCGCAAATCCACCACGCCGGTAAAATGCTCTTCTTTACCGATCGGAATGACAATCGGCACCGGATTGGCTTTCAGGCGATCGACCATCATCTGGCGAACACGGAAGAAATCTGCGCCCTGACGGTCCATTTTGTTAACGAAAGCCAGACGCGGCACTTTGTATTTATTGGCCTGACGCCAGACGGTTTCAGACTGTGGCTGCACACCGCCGACGGCGTCGTACACCATTACCGCACCGTCGAGTACGCGCATGGAACGTTCCACTTCAATGGTGAAATCCACGTGCCCCGGAGTGTCGATAATATTAATGCGATGCTCATCGAATGAGTGATCCATCCCGCGCCAGAAACAGGTGACAGCAGCGGACGTAATGGTAATGCCGCGCTCCTGTTCCTGAGCCATCCAGTCTGTGGTCGCACCGCCGTCATGCACTTCTCCCAGCTTATGATTCATACCGGTATAGAAAAGAATACGCTCGGTGGTGGTGGTTTTACCTGCGTCGATGTGTGCTGAGATACCGATATTGCGGTAGCGCTCGATTGGCGTTTTGCGAGCCATATGACGTCCTTACTGGTTGATGGCTAAGTTGGCGGAGAG
Source organism: Rahnella variigena (assembly GCF_003610915.1). Lineage (NCBI taxonomy): Bacteria > Pseudomonadati > Pseudomonadota > Gammaproteobacteria > Enterobacterales > Yersiniaceae > Rahnella > Rahnella variigena. The sequence continues at coordinate 2,927,384 of NZ_NSDJ01000001.1, read as the reverse complement.
TGGTTATCACGTCCCGTCACAAAGTAATGAGTACTAAACTTCTTAATGCGGAGAGTATACTACAATTGTACGTGTATATTCGTACAATAATTTTATTCTATCGATGAAATTGGTGAGAGGCCATCGCGTTGTACAGCAGCAGAGGGATAGGCTATATTGCGCGGCCGTTGATTTTTGTACTTTAAGAGGATAGTCCGATGATAGCCAACCACCCTGAGCGCGGGCAGATCCGCCTCGAAAATGTTCTGACTGCGCTGGGCAATCCGCTACGTCTGGCAGTGGTGCGCACGCTGGCAAAAGGCGGCGAGCATCCTTGCGGAACCTTATTGCAGGGACTGTCGAAATCGACACTGACTCACCACTGGCGCGTATTGCGGGACAGCGGCGTGATCTGGCAGCGCCCGGATGGCCGCGCCAATTTGCTTTCACTGCGCCGCGAAGATCTGGACGCCCGCTTCCCCGGCCTGCTCGATTCGCTGCTCAGCGCCATCGAATCTGACGGCATTACGCTGGAATCCACCCAGAAACATATTTCTGAGCAACATCTTTAATGCGCAGATAATCACTGCACCGTTAATTGCGATTTCACCAGCGCACAAAACGTATTGATTATAGCCGATGAATGGCTGTCCTCCCGCCGCGCGAGATACAGCGGCGCACTGAGTTGCGTGGCGGCATCCAGTGGCAGAAATACCACGCCATCGCCGCCGAGGCGGGTCATGGATTCAGGCACAATCGAGATCCCCAGCCCCGCGCCGACCAGACTCAGGCACGATGTTAACCGCGGCGCTTCCTGCACGATGTGCGGGCTAAAACCGGCACGGACATACGCTGCCAGTATGGCGTCATACAATCCCTGCCCGGCACGACGACGGTACAACACAAAAGGCTCGTTGCTCAGTTCTTCGAGTTTGAGCGGCCTGGCGGAAGTCCGCGATGCCAGTTTGTGTCCGGCCGGAACCGCCACCCACATCGGTTCTTCCAGCACTTTTTCCATTTCTAATTCGGGCATATCTTTGACCCGCATACGCACAAATGCGACATCCAGCTCGCCCGCCACCACAGACGCCAGTAACTCACCGCTGCCGCTTTCCTCCAGCTGCGTGCTGACCGCCGGATAAATCTCCCGGTAGCGGCGCAACAGTGCGGGCACAAAGGTATGCAGCGCGGCCGAGCTGGTGAAACCGATGCGCACGCGCCCTTGTTCTCCCTGTGCGGCACGATGCATCGCGGCGCTGAGCTGAGCGGCCCTCGCCAGCACCGCACGGGCTTCCTGCAATAACACCTCGCCCGCTTCGGTCGGGATCACCCCGCGCGGCAAACGTTGTAACAAAGGCACGCCAAACTCCTGTTCCAGCCCCTGAAGCAGGCGTGTCAGCGGCGGTTGCTGGATAAACAGCAGTTCTGCGGCGCGGGTAATGCTGCCCGCTTCCACCACAGTGACGAACGCATTCAGACGTTTCAGTTCAATCATATCCATACCCTCAGGGTATCTTTTATCATTATTAAAGGCATTAGACATCATGGCACATCCACGCGCATGATCCTTAACAGAATTTACGCCTCTGGCGGCTTTGAATTATATTTGAGGGAGAGAGTGAAAATGTCGGCACAAACGCAGGATAAATTAATGCTGGATACAGAAGATGGGACAGCGCCGCAACCTGATTGCGGACAACTGTTTAAAGGCTTTTTCATTCTTGGCCTGACCGGTTTCGGCGGCGTGCTGCCGATGGCGCGGCACATGCTGGTGGATAAACGCCGCTGGCTGACCGGCGATCAGTTCACCGAACTGCTGGGTCTGTGTCAGTTTTTACCGGGCGGCAATATCATTAATTTATCCGTCGCGCTGGGAATGGAGTTTCGCGGGCTGCGCGGTGCGCTTTCAGCCATTCTCGGCCTGATCCTGGCACCGACGATTTGCGTGGTGCTGCTCGGACTGGTGTATGCACGCTATCAGAATGAACCGCTGGTGGAACATTTGTTTGCGGGGATGGCAGCAGCGGCGGCCGGTTTGCTGCTCTCGACCGGCCTCAAGATGCTGGCACCTTTGCGGGGAAAATGGCTGCAACTGGCGCTGGTCGCCGCAGGCGTCATTGCCATCGCAGGATTTCGCATCCCGATGCTGCAGGTGATGCTGGTGCTGGCTCCGGTCAGTATTTTCATCTGCGCCAGGAGTAAATTCTGATGGCCGTTTTACTCTCACTCGCCCTGCTGTTTACTGAGCTTTCCCTGCTGGCATTCGGCGGCGGTAATACCATTCTGCCGGAGATGCAACGTGCTGTGGTGCAGGTGCATCACTGGATGAGCGCGCAGGAATTCAGTGCATTGTTCGCGCTGGCGCAAGCCGCTCCCGGACCGAATATGATGATCGTGCCGCTGATTGGCTGGCAGGTTGCGGGATGGTCCGGTCTGCTGGTGTCTTCGCTGGCAAAATTTGGTCCGTCTTCCGTGGTGACGCTGATCGTGATGGGGGGCTGGAAGCGTTATAAAGACCGTCCGTGGCGTCAGGTTATTCAGCGCGGACTGGTGCCGGTCACCGTCGGGCTGGTGGTGTCGAGCGGACTGTTGATCGCCAAAGCTTCAGCCACCACGCTGTCACTTGCGGGTGTGATCGCCCTGTGTACCGTACTGGCACTTAATAAGCGGATCCACCCGTTATGGGTACTGGCAGTCGGCGCGTTACTGGGAATGGTGCTTGGCTGATAGCATTTGAGAACCTGATCGCAATATCAGTCAGGTAAATAGGTTATTCCTTAAGCATTAAGTTTCTATATTTATCAATTCTTTATAGACACAAAATAATTAAGGATGATGATGAAAATCAAACCTCTGAACCTGGCTGTTTCTGCCCTTCTGTTTTCCACACCGGCTGCTTTTGCTGATACCGATCAGCCCGAACTGAGTCAGCGGGAAGTGACATTGCTGACCATTGATGGCCTGCAATTTAAAGATCTCAATCACTCCGGCAAACTCGAACCTTATGAGGACTGGCGACTGACGCCGGAAGAACGCGCGGCGGATCTGGTAAAACGTATGACGCTGGAGGAAAAAGCCGGGGTGATGATGCACGGCTCCGCACCGACGGCCAACAGTCCGATCGGCGCCGGGACTCACTATGATATGGCGGCGGCGGAAAAGATGATTTCCGGCGCGAAGGTCAACAGTCTGATCACCCGGTTGTCAGCGGAAGACCCTGCGGTGATGGCAGAAGAGAACAATAAACTGCAGCAGATTGCTGAAAAATCACGACTCGGTATTCCGGTCACCATCAGCAGTGATCCACGCAACTCGTTTGAATATCTGACTGGCGCGAGCACGGCTTCCGGCAAATTCACACAGTGGCCGGAAACATTAGGGCTGGCAGCAATTGGCAATGAAAAACTCACCCGCCGCTACGCCGATATCGTCCGTCAGGAATATCTGGCCGTCGGCATTCGCGAGGCACTTTCTCCGCAGGCCGATCTTGCAACAGAACCGCGCTGGGCGCGGATCAGTGGTACTTTCGGTGAAGACCCGACGCGGGTGCATAACATGGTGCGCGGCTACATCGAAGGGATGCAAAATGGCAGCGATGGCCTGAATCAGGGCAGCGTGATTTCGGTGGTGAAGCACTGGGTCGGCTACGGCGCGGCGGAAAACGGCTACGACAGCCACAACGTTTACGGCAAAAACGCGGTGTTCCCGGGCAATAATCTCAAAGAGCACATCTATCCGTTTACCGGCGCTTTCGAAGCCAATGTCGCCAGCGTCATGCCCACCTATTCCATTTTGAAAAATGCATCCTTTGAAGGCAAACCGCTGGAACAGGTTGGTGCCGGATTCAGCCATCAGTTACTGACGGATATCCTGCGTGGTCAGTATGGTTTCAAAGGGGTGATCCTCAGCGACTGGCTAATCACCAGCAATTGCGAAGACGAATGCCTGAACGGTTCGCCGGAAGGCAAAGAACCGGTCCCTGGCGGTATGTCCTGGGGCGTTGAAAACCTGACGCCACAGCAGCGTTTCGTAAAAGCGGTGAAGGCCGGTGTGGATCAGTTTGGCGGCGTGACTGACTCCCAACTCCTGGTGAATGCGGTCAAAGAAAAACAGCTGACGCAGCAACGGCTGGATGAATCCGTGGTGCGCATCTTAGAACAGAAATTCCGCACCGGACTGTTTGAAAATCCGTTTGTGGATCCTCAGAAAGCGGTGAAAACCGTCGGACGCGCAGACTGGCAGAAAGAAGCCGATGCGGCGCAACGTCACTCCCTTGTTTTACTGCAAAATACCGGTGACCTGTTACCGCTGAAAAAAGGCAAAAAAGTGTGGCTGTATGGTATCGAACCGAAAGCCGCACAGGCCGCAGGTTTCACCGTGGTTGATGCGCCTGAAAAAGCCGATGTCGCGTTGATCCGCGCTCATGCACCTTATGAACAACCGCATAAACAATGGTTCTTCGGTAAACGCCACCATGAAGGTTCACTGGCCTTTACCGATGACAATGCCGATTATCAGGCCATCGTAAAAGCCAGCAAAGCGGTACCCACGGTGGTCACGGTGTACCTCGACCGCCCTGCCATTCTGACCAACGTGAATGACAAAGCAAAAGCGGTGATCGGTAATTTCGGGGTCAGCGATGCGGTGCTGTTTAGCCGTCTGACCAGCAGCGAAGCGTATACCGGCAAACTGCCGTTCGAGCTGCCGTCATCGATGGAAGCCGTGCTTAAACAACAGTCGGATATGCCGCATGACAGCGAAAACCCGCTGTTTGACATTGGCTTTGGTCTGGCGCGTTAACGCCCGCGTTTAGCTGACTACCCTCGCCAGCACAAAACCGTCCCAGCCTTTGCTGCCGACGGTTTGCAGCGCGGTGGCAGATAAGCGGGGTTCCTGCTCAATCATCTCAATAAAGCGGCGAACGCCTTGTACACGGGCGTCGTCGCTATGCGGATCGACAACCGCGCCGTCCCTCACTGCATTATTTCCCGATCTCGGTCGTGAACTTTTTCGATTTTAATAAACTCACTCTTAAAGCTAATCCGTAACTGCGGTTTTGTCTGCGTTTTCAAGGGAATTCTTCAGATTTAGCGATGCGGCAGGCACATCCGATATCCATTGCCTGAGTAAGGTTGTTCGTAAAACAATCAAAAAGCCCCTGCTTTTCATCATGATAAACCTGCGCCAGTTCACACTTTTAGAAGAAACCCCCCATGAATTTGTAAAATAATAATGATAACAATTATCATTAAGTTTAACATTCGTCTCGTTTTCGTTAAGCCATACCGCGTTATTGCACCACGTCTTTCGCGCGGAACCCTGTTGGCTTTTTGGGTCTATTTCACACGCATCAATTAATCACCTGATGATTTATCAGGTTATTTATAGGGAATATGAATATGTTGTTGGCTTTCCCCCTCAAACGCTCGGTGCTTATGTGCGCCATGGCGCTGGCCGTTCCGGCTGCATCAATGGCTGCCGAAGATACGGTGGTTGTCAAAGCCGCACCTGCTGATACCGCAGATGCCCCGACGCAGGGTTACAGTGCAAAAACCAGTAAAAGCGCGACCAAAACGGATCAGCCGCTGATCACTACCGGTCAGGCCGTGTCTGTCGTGACCCGTCAGCAAATGACCGACCAGAACGCCACCACGGTGAACGCTGCACTGAACTATACGCCCGGCGTCTTCACCAACTTTGCCGGTGGCGCAACGCGTTATGACACAATTTCCCTGCGCGGTTTCCACGGCGGTGACGTCAACAACACCTTCCTTGATGGCCTGCGTATTCTCAGCGATGGCGCAACTTACAACTCCATTCAGGTTGATCCGTGGTTCCTCGAACGTATTGATGTGGTGAAAGGCCCGTCTTCTGCGCTTTACGGCCAGAGCATTCCCGGCGGTGTGGTGATGGAAACCACCAAGCGCCCGCAGTTTGCTGAAGAAGGTCACTTCCAGCTTTCCGGTGGTACACAAAACACCAAAGGCGGCGCGTTCGATTACACTAACGCGATCAACGATCAGCTGGCATTCCGCCTGACCGGTATGACCCGCAGCAGCGACACGCAGTACGATCACCAGCGAGAAGAGCGTTACGCGATTTCTCCGCAATTACTGTGGACGCCGGATGAAAACACCTCCCTTTTACTGCGGGCTTATCTGCAAAAAGATCCGTCCGGCGGTTATCACGCCGCAGTGCCTGCCGACGGCAGCCTGTACGGTCAGAAACTGAGCCGTGGTTTCTTCGATGGCGAAACCACCCGCAACCAGTTCAAACGCTGGGAGCAGATCTACAGCTACGAATTCCAGCACGCGTTTAACGACGTATGGTCATTCCGCCAGAACGCCAACTACACCCATTCCAATACCGAACTGGATCAGGTGTATCAGGCTGGCTGGAACGCAGACCGTACGCTGATGAATCGCTACTATTCCGGTGAGAAATCGTCTCTGGATACGTTTGCTATCGACAACCAGCTGGAAGCCGATTTCGCCACTGGCGAACTGGCACATAAAGTGGTTCTTGGCTTTGATTATTCCCACTTTATCAACGACGTGAAATCTGATGGTGCCACCGCTGAGCCACTTAACCCGTACACCGGTGTGGGCGGCGATGCCCTGGATTATTACAGCCATTCACGCGGTAAAAACCGTTATGAGCAGATGGGCACTTATCTGCAAGATGAAATGAGCTGGAACAAGTGGTATCTGACCCTGTCAGGCCGTTACGACACGCTGAAAACCTCCAGCCGCAGCTACGAAAGCATTTACGGCACGCAGAGCAACAGCGAACGTAAAGACGAACACTTCAGCAGCCGCGCTTCCCTGCTGTACGCCTTCGACAGCGGGATTTCTCCGTACGTTAGCTACAGCCAGGCGATGACCCCATCTGCCCTGCCGGGCGCTGATGGCACCCTGCTGAAACCGATGCAGAGCGAGCAATACGAAGCCGGTATCAAATACCAGCCGGTCGGCACGTCCGATATGTACAGCGCGGCGTTGTATGATCTGACGCAAAAAGACGTGGGTAACCGCGTGGTGGTCGGCAGCTATTACGAGCCGGCAGGGAAAATCCGCTCACAAGGTCTGGAGCTGGAAGCCAAGAAACAGGTTACCGAACGCTTCAACGTGATGGCCGGTTATACCTATAACAAAGTGCGTATCCGTGATGCCGCCGAAAACAACGGCAACACGCCGTATGTGACGCCAAAACAAATGGCGTCCATCTGGGGTCAGTACAACACGCCGATTGGTGTGGATATGGGTGCGGGCGTGCGCTACATCGGCACACAATGGGCGGATAACGAAAACACCCGTCATATGCCTTCCGCCACGCTGGTTGATGCATCACTGCGTATGAATCTGGTGCAGTTTAATCCGCAGCTGAAAGGCGCGTATGTGCAGCTGAATGCCAACAACCTGTTCGACAAGAAATATGTCGCAGCCTGTTACGGCACCAGCTACTGCTACTGGGGTCAGGAACGTACTGTGGTTGCTACAGTAGGTTATGATTTCTGATAGATTTTTTCAGCTCCTCCCCCTGCGAAGGGGGAGGCTGGGAGGGGGTTTTAAGGGCTAACACCTTGTTTAAGAAAACCTTAACTTTTTGATTTAGAACTTAATACCCCACCCCAACCCTCCCCTTCGCAGGGGAGGGAGCGATTCTGAGAGTTTATTCTTCCGGCAAATTCAGCCGCGCTTTCACCGTCTTCCGCGCATTTCCCAGCAACGCATCCGAAGCTTCACGATCCGGTTCGCAACGTGCCAGCGACAAGCTGCCCATCAGCTCTGCACTGACTGATATCGCCGTGGTGTGCGGATCCTCAACGCCCATCTCTGTCAGCTGACGTAAAATCATCCCACGGATCCGTTCGATTCCCCGCGCAAACTCCGCCTGGCAAGCTGCCGGCATACGGGGTGTTTCCGAGGCCAGCGCTGAAACCGGGCAGCCCTGCGCACGGTTATCACGGTGCCATGGCGACAGATAGAAATCGATATACCCCGCCAGTTGCTGCTGTGCGGTCAGCCCCTGATTATCTTTATCCCAGCGCGCCATCACCTGATTAAACATCTGTGTGATAGCCGCTTCGATCAGGGCATCTTTCGAGGCAAAGTGCGCATAGAACCCGCCGTGCGTCAGCCCGGCTTTACTCATCACGCCAGCCACGCTGACCTGCAACGGCCCTTTGGCGCGGATAGCTTTCGCCGCTTCTTTCACGATCCGCTCGCGGATTTTAGGTTTATGTTCACTTTCATAGCGCATAGTCAGGCCCTGATCATCAGAAAATTGCCGTCATAGTTTACCTGACCGCATCGGTTAACGAAACGCGGGCATCCACCGATAATCCCGGACGCAGCGCCGCTAAATCCGGCTGACCGGCATCGAGACGAATACGCACCGGCACCCGTTGAACAATTTTGGTGAAGTTACCGGTGCCCGGCTCAAACGGCAGCAGCGCAAATGTCGAACCGGAACCCGGCGCGAGGCTGTCGACTTCACCGCGAAACGTCACACCCGGCAGCGCATCGACATGGACATCCGCCCGTTGTCCCGGTTGCATTCTGCCGGTCTGCGTCTCTTTAAAATTGGCTGTCACATAAATTCCCTGCTCCGGCACCAGCGTCATCAGCCGCTGACCGGGCGTGACATAATCGCCCACCTGCACCTGACGATTTCCCGCCACGCCATCCACGGCTGCAAAAATCGTGGTGTGATTGAGATCCTGTTGCGCCAGATCTTCCGCCGCCTGCGCTTTCACGACTGCCGCATTCGCCAGCGCCAGCGCGGCTTCAATCTCAGCGCGTTTTGCATGTGTGACTGCCGCCTGATTTTGCGCCACATCCAGCATGGCAGCGGCGTGTGCCGAGGTCTGTTCAGCGGTCACGGCGGTGGTTTTATAGCGGTCGGCATCATTACGTGACGTCGCGCCGCTGACCGCCAGCGACTGATAACGCTGCTGTTCGGCTTCGGCATGCTGCTGCTCGGCGCGGGAGGAACGGATTGCCGTGCGTGCCGCGTCAATCTGAGTCAGTGCCAGCTGTTCCTGCGCCTGCTGGCTGAGCAATGCCGCCTGCTGTTGGGCGACCTGCGCCCGCGCATCTTGAAGATCGCCGCGTGCCGCATTCAGGCGTGCTGTAAATTCCTCGCTGTCGATCATGACCAGTTTATCCCCTGCATGAACCTGCTGGTTGTGCCGCACCAGTACCTTTGCCACAAACCCCTTCACTTTTGGCGCGACGGTGGTCGCATCAGCCGTCAGATAGGCATCGTCGGTTGATTCCGATGCAGGCGCGGCCAGCAACCAGGCAGCACCGCCAAGGGCAACAGCCAGCGCAATGCCGCTAACCACAAAGATCCGCTTTGAACGTTTACCGGATTTTTTTGCCGGAACCGCGATCCCTTCACCTGCTGTGGTTTCATTCATTTTTATTCTCGCTCATTGCATGATGGTCATCATATTAATATGATACTCATCATACAAACAAGCCCCGGAATCTCACAAAAATGTCTGCCACTCTGACACCATCCGCAACGCTCTCGCCTGCGGATTACCCGACCTCACGCAAGTTTCTGATTTTCAGTATTATGGCGTTCGGCATGTTCCTGGCGCTGATCGACATTCAGATCGTCGCCGCCTCGTTAAACGATGTGCAGGCCGGGCTGTCTGCCGGACCCGATGAGATCAGCTGGGTACAAACGTCCTACCTGATCGCCGAACTGGTGATGATCCCTTTCTCAGCGTTTCTGACGCAGGCGCTTTCCACCCGCTGGCTGTTCAGTGCCTCTGCCGCCTTGTTCACGCTCAGCAGTATCGGTTGCGGATTGTCGTGGAATATTGAATCGATGATCTTCTTCCGCGCTTTGCAGGGCTTTACCGGCGGCGCGATGGTACCGACTGTTTTCGCCACCGGTTTTGCCATGTTTCAGGGTAAACAGCAGGCACTGATCCCGGCGATCCTTGGCATGGTCAGCGTGCTAGCGCCGACGCTCGGGCCGACGGTCGGCGGCGTGGTCACGCAGTTACTCGACTGGCGGTGGATTTTCTTCATCAACATCCTGCCCGGCATTCTGGTGGCGACCGGTGCGGTACTGTTCATTCATGTTGATAAGGCTGATTATTCGATGCTTAAACGCATTGACTGGGTGCATTTATTGTCGATGGCGATAGCCCTTGGCTGTCTGGAATACGTGCTGGAAGAAGGTCCGCGCAAGAACTGGTTCAGCGATCCACAGATCCAGATATCAGCCTGGTTCTCGCTGGTGGCTTTTGTCCTGTTCCTCGAACGCTCCTTTTATTCCAAAAACCCCATCGTGCGCCTGACGCCTTTTCGCGACCCAACGTTCACCTTCGCCTGTCTGTTCAATCTGGTAGTCGGGTTCGGGCTGTATGCCTCTACCTATCTGACCCCGGTGTTCCTTGGCCGCATCCGCGATTTCAACAGCCTGGAAATCGGGACGACGGTGTTTGTGGTCGGCGTCGGGCAGTTTTTCAGCACGATTATTGCCGCCAGATTAATCAACCGCGTTGACCGCCGGTTGCTGATCGCCGTGGGATTATCCGGTTTCGCACTGAGTCTGTGGCTGACCACGGCTGTCACCACATTCTGGGGATCGGAACAGTTTTTCTGGCCGCAGGTCGTGCGGGGATTATTTATCATGTTGTGCATCGTACCGAGCGTGAACATGGCGCTGACCGCGTTTCAGGGGCCGGAACTGCGTTACGCATCCGGTTTGTTTAACCTGATGCGCAATCTGGGTGGCGCGATTGGTATTGCTACCGTGAATACCTGGTTGCAGGACTGGACACGGGTACATGCTGCGCGTTTCGGTGAAAGTCTCGGACAATATAGCGACAGCGCGCAGGAAGTGATTGGTTCGCTGGCGCAAAGGATCGGTCATCTCATGCCCGACACCGCGCAGGCCTTACTGATGGCGAAAGGTTTGTTCGGCGCCAAAGTGGCCGCGCAGTCTCTTACCCTGGCCTTTAACGATATTTTTCAGGTGATGGCCTGGATGTTCCTGGCGGCCCTGATCATGGTGCCGTTTTGCCGTAAATGAGCAGACGAATGTAAATAAATGTGGAGCCTGCGTCAAAAAATGCGTTTAGCTGAGGGAACTTTTCCAACAAGGTGAGAAAGCTTTGGCCTGTTTGAAATAAATCCTTATAATTAGCGGCCCTGAAATGCGATTCGTTACACATACTGAGTCCCTTTCAAGTGCTATGTGCAAGTACACTATCTTTCCGGCCGGTTTAGACTGCGTCGGGGGGGAATTAACATCCTGACAACAACTGCCAGTGTGGCATTAACGACCAACGAAAATATGAAAATGAGCATTCGCGCAATCCTTACCCTGGTTTTGGCAGTTGCTGCATATAGCCAGGCGTCTTTTGCTGTGGTCTACCCTCTTCCGGCCAATAACGGTCGTCTGGTCGGTGAAAACATCACAGTCACTGTTCCTCAGGGCAGCAGCCTGCCACTGGAACATTTCGCAGCGCAATACCAGATGGGTTTGAGCAACATGCTCGAAGCCAACCCTGGCGTTGACCCGTTCCTGCCAACTCCTGGCACCGTGCTGACCATTCCTCAGCAACTGATCCTGCCGGATACTCCGCACGATGGCATCGTGATCAACAGTGCTGAAATGCGTTTGTATTACTACCCTAAAGGCACCAACACCGTAGTAGTTCTGCCAATCGGTATCGGTGAGTTGGGCAAAGACACCCCGATGAACTGGGTAACGACCGTTCAGCGTAAAAAAGCCGGCCCGACCTGGACGCCAACCGCGAAAATGCATGAAGAATATGCTGCACGTGGCGAATTCCTGCCAGCCGTCTTCCCTGCTGGTCCGGACAACCCGATGGGCCTGTACGCGCTGTACGTGGGTCGTCTGTATGCCGTTCACGGCACCAACGCCAACTTCGGTATTGGTCTGCGCGTGAGCCACGGTTGTGTGCGTCTGCGTGATGCTGACATCAAATGGTTGTACGACAACGTGCCGCAAGGTACTCGCGTTCAGTTCATCAACGAACCGGTGAAAGCCACCATTGAGCCAGACGGCAAACGTTACATTGAGATCCACAACCCGCTGTCCTCTAACCAGGAAGAGTTTGATTCCCAGCAACCGCTGCCAATCACTCTGACCGGCAGCGCAAGCAGCGTTGCGATGGATCCTGCGGTTAACCAGACTGTGGTTCAGCGCGCGATCGAGATGCGTTCCGGTATGCCGGTTCAGGTCAACTGATAGCGTCTTTGATGTCTTTGTGAAAAAGCTCCGATCTTCGGGGCTTTTTTTTTGCATAGTGCCGATGCAAAGGGCGGCGGCTCAGTTGCACTGAAAAGCTGTGCCGAGAAAGTTTCGGTTTCTCAATTGCACTGAAAGCCGCAAAATCCCGCCGCTGCGCGGTTCCCTTCGTTCGGGTTACAACCCGCGCACAAAGACGCGCGGTTTTCCACCTCTCCTCCGGCGGAATTTTGGAACCGGCCTCAGACTTTTACTTCACAACCTCACTCACTTCATTCTTTAAAAAGCCGCGGGCGATTCAGAAAGTTTGCTGAACGGAGCGGCCTGGAGACCAGAGGCTCCAGGACCGAGTGAAGGAACCGCAAAGCGGCTAGCTTTCCAGCCTGTCACTGCGGCAGCTGAAACATAGCCAGCGAGCAGAGCGCGCAGTAAAAGAGCCCGGGATTCTTAAGGGTGGTGGCGATAAGCCACCCTTAAGGCCAGTTTGGGTGGCAACCCAAGGTATTGACCTTGAAGTTGAAGTTGAAGTTGAAGTTAACCCCCAGTCTCACCACCAACCCGGTGCCTGTCATTAAACCGTCACAACTCTCCCTTAACCTTCCGGTAACAAAAAATATCTATATGTGTTTTTTTATTTCCGACGGTTTATAAAAAGGAGTTTTGACAATGCAACAATCTGTATCTCTGATCGCCCGTGCAGTGACTGCCGCCCTGCTGCTTTCCGCCTCTGCCGCCTCCCTCGCCGCTGAAACTGACACGCTGACTGACCGCGCCGCGAAAGGCGTGCTGACAGAACCGGGTGGCGCACGCCGCCTGAGCGGTGATCAGACCGCCGCGCTGAAAGCATCGCTGTCCGACAAAACGGTGAAAAACGTCATTTTGCTGATTGGCGACGGCATGGGTGATTCTGAAATTACCTCTGCGCGTAACTATGCCGAAGGTGCAGGCGGCTATTTCAAAGGCATTGATGCCCTGCCGCTGACTGGCCAGTACACACATTATTCTCTGGACAAGAAAACGCAGAAACCGAGTTATGTGACTGACTCCGCCGCTTCCGCCACTGCCTGGACAACTGGCGTCAAAAGCTATAACGGTGCGATTGGCGTGGATGTAAACGGTAAGGATCACCAGACCATTCTCGAAATTGCCAAAGCGGCGGGTAAAGCCACCGGCAACGTTTCTACCGCTGAATTGCAGGATGCCACACCGGCAGCGCAAATCGCCCATGTCACCTCGCGCAAATGCTACGGCCCGGAAGAAACAGCAGAGAAATGCGCCAGCAACGCCCTGGAAAACGGCGGACGCGGTTCCATCACTGAACAATTGTTGCAGGCTCGTTCGGATGTCACGCTGGGCGGCGGCAGAAAGTCATTCAGTCAGCTGGCGAAAGCCGGTGAGTTCCAGGGGAAATCACTGAAAGACCAGGCGCTGGCGCAGGGTTATGTCTGGGTAGAGAACGCTGAACAGCTGAGCGCAATCACGCAGGCAGACCAGAAGAAACCGGTGCTGGGCCTGTTTTCCGAAGGCAACATGCCGGTTCGCTGGCAGGGGCCGAAAGCCACTTATCACGGTAATATAGATAAACCTGCCGTGACCTGTGAAGCCAATCCGCAACGCACCGCAGATATCCCGACGCTGGCGGCGATGACAGAAAAAGCCATCGACCTGCTGAAAACCAATCAGAACGGTTTCTTCCTGCAAGTTGAAGGCGCATCAATTGATAAGCAGGATCACGCCGCCAACCCATGCGGACAGTTTGGTGAAACGGTCGATCTGGATGAGGCCGTACAGAAAGCGCTGGAGTTCGCCCGTCAGGATGGCAACACGCTGGTTATCGTCACCGCCGACCACGCCCATTCCAGCCAAATAATCGAAACCGACGCCAAAGCACCGGGCCTGACGCAGACGCTGACCACCAAAGACGGCGCGCCGATGACCATCAGCTACGGCAACTCCGAAGATGATTCGCAGGGACATACCGGGACTCAACTGCGCATAGCCGCGTTCGGGCCGCATGCGGGGAATGTGGTCGGTCTGACAGATCAGACAGATTTGTTCTATACGATGCGGGATGCCATGGCGATCAAGTAATGTAGGATAGCCGCTGCATTTGGGCGGCTTTTCAAAAGCCTAAAATTCTAAAACCTTGGGTTGTTATCCAAACGGGCCTTAGGGTCAAGACCTTGGGTTGCCACCCAAACTGGCCTTAGGCTCAAGGTCGTGGGCTCGCCGCCCACACTGGCCCAAAGGTCAACACCTTGGGTTGCCACCCAAACGGGCCTCAAGAGGCGCCTATCGCCGCGCCTCTTAAGGATCTCCGGCTCTTTTACTGCGCGCTCCGCTCGCTGGCTATGTTTCAGGTATCGCACCGACAGGCTGGAAATCTTGCCGCTGCGCGGTTCCTTCTCTCGGTCCTGGAGCCTCTGGTCTCCAGGCCGCTCCGTTCAGCAAGATTTCTGAATCGCCCGCACGATCTTAAATTCAAAAACGGAATGGATTTATCTTTTAGATGAGTTGATTGGCGTGCTCAAAATTCAGCTGAACGGAGCGGCTTCGAGACAAGAGGCTCGAAGACCGAGAGAAGGCAGTGCGAAGCACCTGGATTTGCGCCACGCACGATTGCATCAGAACATGTCCGTCATACCCGCGACAGCGCGCAGTGAAAAAAGCGCGGAGTCCAGAGGCCCGCGCGTTACCGGGTCTCTGGTCGGTGTGGGCCGACGCCCACGGTCTTGACCTTAAGGCCAGTTTGGATGACAACCCAAAGTCTTGGCCAGTTTGGGTGGCAACCCAAAGTCTTGGCCAGTTTGGATGGCAACCCAATGCCTAAACCTTAGTGCAATAAATTATCCAGTCTGTCGTCATCAATCCCGTCCGGCTCCAGATGTGCCGTGACATCCGCTGACTTGAACAGTTTGCTTACCGCCATTTCAGCGGCATCACCGATATCGT
This sequence comes from Rahnella variigena, assembly GCF_003610915.1. NCBI lineage: Bacteria > Pseudomonadati > Pseudomonadota > Gammaproteobacteria > Enterobacterales > Yersiniaceae > Rahnella > Rahnella variigena. The sequence goes on along the minus strand of NZ_NSDJ01000001.1, from coordinate 2,912,210 downwards.
GGCCGATATCCACCGTCAGTGCGCCATCAACCTCAACGTGAAACTCGACAAATACGCGGTCGCCGCCGTTGCGGGTGCGAATGTCATGCACGCCGCGTACACCTTCGACACTTAATACTGCCGCTTTCACGCGCTTACGGTCATCGGCACTCAGTTCCCTGTCCAGCAGTTGTTTCAGCGCATCCGCCGCCATACCGCGGGCGTTCCAAAGCATGTAGAAGGAAATCAGCAGTGCGCCGATGGAGTCGGAACGCGTCCAGCCGAAATAGCGTTCGAAAATCAGCGCCAGAAGAACAGCGATATTCACCGCGACATCCGTCACGTAGTGCGCGCGGTCAGCAGCAATCGCCGTCGAGCCGGTGCGTTTCACCACGTACGTTTGCATCAGCACTAAACCGGTGGCCGCCAGAGAGCTGCCGATGATGACCCAAATCCCGAGACCAAGCTGCGCCAGAGGTTCCGGGTTAATGATACGGCCGATGGATTCACCGCCCAACACCAGCCCCGCCGCACCCAGCAGCAAAGCCTGAACAAAGGCGGCAACGGCTTCGGCTTTGCCGTGCCCGTAGCGATGGCCTTTATCTGCTGGCCGGATGGCGTAACGCACACCGATTAACGTCACCATCGACGCAAGCACATCGACCAGACCGTCGGCTGCTGACGTCAGCAACGCAATCGAACCGGTGGCAGCCCATGCCCAGACTTTTACGCAGACCAGAACCAGCGCCACACATAGGGAAACCAGCGAGGCAATACGTGTCAGCCCTTTGTAGGACGGTGCTGGACGGCTCATGGTTTGCTCCTGCGGAGCAGATATTTTTGGGAAGTGATCACAAGAATTTCCTGAAGCAAAGAATCAAATTTATTTGATAAATACAAATACCAGGTCAGCAGTATAACCCATTTCGTTATTTTAAGACCTTCCCTATGGTTTGGATCTTCGTGCTCTCACTGAGGTTTATTGACCTATATTTACTTGCATTTACATCAATACAATCTAGCTTAAAACAAGATTTCTTTGTTCCGGCGCGCGCGCACCGATAATCAGATGAGCATTATGACAAACGAAAAAAATAACCAGCCTTCCGCGTCTGAAGACGCACACTCAGAACTCGATTCCAGCCAGGTCAAATCAGGAGAAGGTTACAAGCAAGACACCAAAGACCAGAAAGGGTCCGATAAAGAGTCCGATAACGATAATCAGGATAACGATGAAAAGCGCAAAGGTCCGGGCAAGAAGCCGCTGATCATCCTCGGAATTGTCGTGGTGGTGATGGTGGTCGTGTCACTGGTCTGGTGGCTGATGACCAAAGATCAGATAAGCACCGATGACGCCTTCACCGAAGGCGATGCCGTGACCATCGCGCCGAAAATCGCCGGTTATGTGACGAATCTGGCGGTGAAAGATAACCAGTTCGTCAAAAAAGGCGATCTGCTGGTAGAAATCGACCCGCGTGATGCCACCGCACAACGCGATCAGGCACAGGCGCAGCTCGGTCTGGCCGTCGCCCAGTTGCATCAGGCTCAGGCGCAGTACGACCTGGCGAAAGTGCAGTATCCGGCGCAGCTGGCGCAGGCTAAAGCTCAGCAAACCCGTGCGGAAGCCAATTTGCTGAATGCTACCGCTGATTTCCGCCGCCAGCGCGGTGTGGATCCACGTGCCACCACCCAACAAAATATTGATACGTCCAATGCGCAGGTGCGTTCTGCAACGGCCGATCTTGAAAATGCCAAAGCGCAGGTTCAGGTTGCCGCTCAGGTGCAGCTGAACATTCGTCAGGCTGAAACTAACGTTGAGGCACGCCAGCAACAGGTTGAGCAGGCAAAAGCTCAGCTGGAAACCGCGACGCTGAATCTTTCCTATGCGCAGGTTCGGGCACCGTTCGACGGCTATGTCACCAAACGTAATGTGCAGGTCGGCACGCTGGTTCAGGCCGGTACTTCTCTGTTCTCCGTGGTGTCGAAAGATATCTGGATCGCGGCGAACTATAAGGAATCGCAGCTCGAACGTATGCGTCCCGGCAACAAAGTGGAAATCACCGTTGATGCCTTCCCTGACATCAAACTTCACGGCCACGTTGACAGTATTCAGCAAGGCACCGGCTCGCGCTTCTCGGCCTTCCCGGCTGAAAATGCCACCGGTAACTATGTGAAAATCGTTCAGCGCGTGCCGGTGAAAATCGTCATCGACAGCGGGCTGGATGAAAATCATCACCTGCCGCTGGGTCTGTCAGTCGAACCGACGGTGACCGTCGAATGAATGAAGATCGCAGCTACTGGAAACCCAAGGCCAATCCGTGGGCAGTTGCCGCCGTTGTAACCATTGCGGTGTTCATGGAAATCCTGGACACCACCATCGTTAACGTGGCGCTGCCGCATGTCGCCGGATCGCTGTCTTCCAGTTATGACGAATCCACCTGGGTGCTGACGTCCTATCTGGTGGCGAACGGCATCGTGCTGCCGATTTCGGCGTTTCTCAGCCGCGTCATGGGGCGTAAAACTTACTTCCTGATTTGTATCGGCATGTTCACCGTCTGCTCCTTCCTGTGCGGGGTCGCCACCGAACTGTGGCAGATGATTCTGTTCCGCATCCTGCAAGGCTTTTTCGGCGGCGGTTTGCAGCCGATTCAGCAATCGGTTCTGCTTGATTACTTTAAGCCGGAAGATCGCGGTAAGGCGTTTGGTCTGTCTTCCATTGCCATCATCGTCGCGCCAGTTGTCGGCCCGACGCTGGGCGGTTACATCACCGATAACTTCAGCTGGCGCTGGGTGTTTCTGATCAACATTCCGGTGGGCATTATCGCCCTGCTGGCGATTTATCAGCTGCTGGAAGACCCACCGTGGGAACGTAAGGCCAAAGGCAAGCTCAGCATCGATTACATCGGTATCGGGCTGATTGCACTGGGCTTAGGGTGCCTGCAGGTCATGATGGACCGCGGTGAGGATGACGACTGGTTTAAGTCTGGCTTTATCGTGACGTTCGCTGTGCTGGCCGCTACCGGGATTGTCGGGGCGATTTACTGGCTGCTGTACGCCAAAAAGCCGGTGGTCGATTTGCGCTGTATGAAAGATAAAAACTTCGCAGTGGCCGGTTTGCTGATGGCCGGGATGGCGATGATTCTGTACGGCAGTTCGGTGGTTATTCCGCAACTCGCGCAGCAACAGCTGGGGTATACCGCCACGCTTTCCGGGCTGGTGATGTCGCCGGGCGCGATACTGATTGTGTTGTCGATACCGCTGGTGCTGAAACTGATGCCCATCGTGCAGACGCGTTACATCATTGCGTTTGGTTTCTTCCTGCTGGCCGCCTCGTTTATCTATTCGGCGACGCTGACGCCAGATGTCGATTTCACCACGCTGGTGATGTATCGCAGTGCGCAGTCCCTCGGCCTGGGTTTCCTGTTCGTACCGCTGACCACTATTGCGTTCATTACCATTCCGCAAAGGATGAATGCCGACGCAGCGGCGCTGTTTACCATGTTCCGTAACGTCGCGGGGTCGATTGGTATTTCGCTGGCAACCGCCGGTGTGACTGAGCGGACGCAGGCGCACAGCGCCCATATGGCGCACAACATGTCGCCGCTCAATGAACAGTTTAATCAGGCGGTCAGTAAAAGCGCTGAGGCTATTCGTGATTTTGCCCACATCGTCGGCGACCCGATGCAGCTGGCGACCGTGCGCATGTATCAGGAGATGATTTCGCAATCGCGCATTCTGGCCTACATCGATGTGTTCGGTTATTGCGCCATCGTCGCCGTTATTTTGATCCCGTTTTGTTTCCTGCTTTCGCCAGTTAAGAGCGAAGGTAATGCCGGAGCACATTAAGTTGATTACGACCCGGAAGTTTAAAAAGACTCATGTTATTGCCCTGTCGGCCATTGCGGTTGCACTGGCCGGTTGCTCCGTTGGCCCGGATTATCAGAAGCCAAACCCGGTGACGCCGACGGCGTACAACGATATGACGCAGCCGAAAGACAAAGACGGCGCATCGATTGCGCTGCCTTCTGAGCCGAACCCGTTGTGGTGGAAAGCGTTTAACGATCCGCAACTCGACAGTCTGATCACCCGCGCTATTGCCGGGAATATTTCCCTGCAACAGGCAGTATTGCGTATCGCCGGTGCCCGTGAGCAGGTGAAACAGGCTGAAGGCGCATGGCTGCCGTCAGTTCAGGGCAGCGCAAAAATGACGCGTCAGCAGCTCGGCCTGAAAGGTATTCTCGATTCCAGCGGCGCATCCCAGCAGCTCAACGAACTCGGTCCGGAAGCGTCCGGCGCCATTGATACCGCCACCCGACCTGTGAATTTATATCAGGGCAGTTTCGACGCCAGCTGGGAGCTGGATTTATTTGGCGGCACACGCCGTCAGGTCGAAGCCGCAAATGCGCAGACTCAGTCTTCTATCGAACAGCGCAACGATGCGCTGGTCTCGCTGCAAGCCGAAGTTGCCCGCGCTTATCTGCAACTGCGTGGCGCGCAAAGCGTGACGGCCGCCATACAGACGCAAATCGACGTGGCGCAGCAAACTTTAGATCTGACGCAAAACCGTCAGCAGAACGGGTTGTCGCCGCAATTAGATGTGGAGAATGCCCGTGCGCAGTTAGGTTCGCTGCGCGCTCAGCTGCCGCAATATCAGGCTCAGGAACGTCAGGCGATGAACGGATTGGCGGTTTTACTCGGTCAGACACCGGGTTCGCTGGATGCCGAACTTTCCGCGCCGAAACCGATGCCTGCCCTGCCCGCAGCCGTACCGGTCGGCGTGCCGTCACAGCTGGCACGCCGTCGCCCGGACGTGCGTAAAGCCGAAGCAGATTTACACGCAGCAACCGCCAATATCGGGGTTTCCGTCGCACAGCTATTCCCGAGTATTTCGCTGACCGGTCAGTTCGGTATGCGTAATACTGACGTGAGTTATCTCGATAACTGGAGCAGCCATTTCTACTCGTTTGGTCCGCAGATTTCCCTGCCGATTTTCCAGGGCGGACGTCTGGTGTCCAGCGTGCATCTTTCCCGTGCGCAACAGGCCAATGCAGCGCTGAATTACCGTCAGACCGTGCTGACGGCGTTGCAGGATGTCGATAATGCGCTGGTGAATTACCGCACCGATCAGGATCAGGTCAGCGGTTTAGATCAGACCACCGAAGCGTTGCAGACCGCTTTTGATCTGGCGAGCGACAGCTACCGTCAGGGGCTTTCGACCTTCATCAACGTGCTGGATGCCCAGCGCCAGCTGGCACAGGCGCATCAGCAATCCGCTGAAGCGAAAGTGAAAACCAGCACCGATCTGGTGTCATTGTATAAAGCGCTGGGCGGTGGCTGGGAACCGTACCAGAACGTTGATTTGCCGACCTATACCGTGTTTGGTCCGGCGGCGACGCCAGATGTGAAAGTACAAACCACGTCCGGCGTGACACCGTAACGCCGGTGTTATACAAAAGGATTAATGCGAAGAGATAAAATCAGACGGCGTGGACGGGGCAGGCAATGAAAAATCTGTCAGGATAACCGTTACAAAGTGATTCATCTTTTAAGATTCCCGGTCAGCGCTTTTCTATCAGACTGCGCTATTCTGTTCAGACACTGAAATCATCCTGCCTGCGGGCAGGATTTTCGTCTGAATAACAATCGGGTAAAACAATGAACTCCATTTCCAACGAAGATAAAAAACCCAGCTGTGATTCAGTGATCAACAGCGTGGCCTACCGCGACGGTAAGCGATTGCAGGATGTGACGGTCGAAGACATCAGCGAAGTACTAAAAGAACCGGATACGTTTGTCTGGCTGGGATTATGGCAACCTGAAGATGCCTACATGCGCAGCATTCAGGAAGAATTCGGCCTGCACGATCTGGCGATTGAAGATGCACTGACCGCCCATCAGCGCCCAAAGATCGAGCAATACGGCGAATCCCTTTTTATCGTCACGCACACTGCGCAGAAAGTAAATGAAACCATCGAGTACGGCGAGACACATCTTTTTCTTGGCAAAAACTTCCTGATCACCGTGCGTCACGGCGCGTCATCCAGTTACAAAGAAATTCGTAAACATGCCGAAGAACGCCCGGAAATGATGAGTAAAGGGCCGGCTTATGCGCTGTATTGCGTGCTCGATTCCATCGTCGATAACTATCTGGAAATTTTGCATCAGTACACCGGTCAGTTTGATGCCATCGAAAAAATGATGTTCCAGAACACTTTCAATCAGCAGGCGGTACAACAGGTGTACAGCCTGCGACGCGATCTGCTGTCACTGCGCAACGCCGCCGTGCCGATGGAAGATATCTGTAATCAGCTCAGCCATCATTATGAAGAGCTGATGCCCAAAAGCCTGCGCGCCTATATCCGCGACGTACAGGACCATGCCAATCAGGTGGTCCGCACCACCGACGACGTGCGCGAAATGCTGTCCAACGCCATGCATGTCAATCTGGCACTGGTGTCCGTGCATCAGAATGAAGTGGTGCAACGCCTGGCAGGCTGGGGCGCGATCCTGGCAATCCCCACGGTGATTTTCAGTCTGTACGGCATGAACTTCAAAAACATGCCGGAACTGGACGACTGGTGGGGATATCCGCTGACACTCGGCGTCACCGTGGTTGGTTGCGGATGGCTTTACTGGAAACTGAAAAAATCCGGCTGGCTTTAAAATCAAGACCTTGGGCTCGCCGCCCACACGAGCTCAAAGGTCAAGACCTTGGGTTGCCACCCAAACTGGCCTCAAGGGGCGCCTGTCGCCGCACCCCTTGAGAATCCCGGGCTCTTTTACTGCGCGCTTCGCTCGCTGGCCATGTTTCAGGTACCTCTGTTACAGGCTGGAAATCTTGCCGCTGCGCGGTGCCTTCATTTCGGGATTGCAGCCGATGGTCTGCAACCTCTCATTCAGCAAGCTTTCTGAATCGCCCGCACGATCTTAAATTCAAAGACAGACTGTTTTTCATCTTTTAGAAAAGTTGATTGGCGTGATCAAAATTCAGCTGAACGGAGCGGCTTCGAGACCATAGGCTCGAAGACCGAGAGAAGGCAGTGCGAAGCACCTGGATTTGCGCCACTCACCAATGTGCTGGAACATGTCCATCGTCCCAGCGATAGCGCGCAGTGAAAGAGCCCGGGGGTCTTGGGGGGTGGCGGCGATAGGCCGCCCCCCAAGTCGGTGTGGGCCGATGCCCACGGTGTTGACCTTGACGTTAAAAACGGGCGCGGGTAGCCAACCCCGCACATTTCACTCTTCCATCGGAGCAACCCTCTCTGCCGGTTTCTCCAAAATCATCGTCTGCGTCTGACTCAAACTGATCCCCGCTGCCCGCAGCATTTTGAGGATTTCGTACAGCAAATCGCTGCGCGTGCCGCTGACCATGCGCGGGCTGTTCACATAGCCGGTCACGCTCAGCACAATCCCGGTCGGGCCCAGTTCTTTGAAACTTACCGAGGCCGGTGGATTTTCCAGAATAGATTCGTGCAGGTTGTAGGCTTCCAGCAGCAAGGTCTTAACCTGTTCAGGGTCGATATCCAGCGGGAATGTCAGTGCGATAGTCGCCACGCCCTGCGCGTTGCCCATGGTGGCGTTACGCACGTTCTGCGATATCAGCTGGGAGTTCGGCACAATCACGGTGGATTTATCACTCAGCTGAATTTCAGTAGCGCGGACATTAATACGACGGATGTCCCCTTCTACACCGCTGATGCTGATCAAATCCCCTACTTTCACCGGACGCTCGGTCAGCAGGATCAGACCGGAGATAAAGTTCTTCACAATTTCCTGCAAACCGAAACCGATACCGACCGACAACGCACTGACGATCCACGCCAGTTTGTTCCACTCAATACCCAGCGACGACAGCGTCAGCAGGATGATCAGCACATAACCCACGTTGGTGAACAGCGTCACCAGCGAGGCGCGCATTCCTCGGTCCATCATAGTTTTCGGCAGGAAATCGTTATCCAGCCAGCGGCGTGCGGAGCGCAGAATATACCAGCCGACCACCAGACACAGCACCGCGTTAACCGCGTGCGCCGGAATGATGTTCATGCTTTCGAGGCCCTTTCCGCCCCAGATATCGACCACTTTTGCCAGCAATTCCAGCGGCGTCGTGGTACCGAACGTACCGTTAAGCAGCGCAATCGCGGCCATCAGCAGCAGCGCGGTTTTACCGATTGCCGAGAATAATGTGGCAGCCAGAGACAGATGGCGGTCATTGACGCTCAGCGTGCCTTTGAGGATTTTGCCGCTGTGCGTGGTCGGTGAAAACACGCTTTCGCAGAGATCAACAACGAAGTGGATCAGCAGGTACAGGCAGCTGACCACCAGACCAATCCATAGCAGCTCGAAGGTCACGAAACGCGCCAGCGGGATGTAACCGATCAGCAACGCCATCAGAATGACAAAAGCAGTCAGGCTGATCACCAGATGAATAAGCCCTGCCAGCGTGGATCGCGCTTCGGTCTGCTCGCCTTCTGCCTTCATTCTGCGGCGCATACGGTTCACGCGAACCGGTGCAATCAGACAGTTGAGCGCCACCAATAACGCCGCTAATCCGTTGCCAAATAAGGTGGCAGAGACGCTGGCACCGACCAGGTTATTCAGTTGTTCAATAATGCCGAACAGGAAAATAAAGCCCGCCAGCAAAACCGGGAATGATGCCAGCGTTTTCGCCAGCGGATCCGCAATTCCCGGCAGACGCCATGACGGATGGTTATTGGAAAGTAACGCAATACCCAGCCCGGCGATCACCGCAGAGAAATAGGTCAGCTCGACCAGTTGTTCGGCGAATTCTGTCACCCACGGCGAAGTATCCGGCAGCCGGGTGAAAATATAGCCCAGCAGCTGAACGCTGATCCCCAGCGTAAACGTGGTGCTCAGCGTGGTGAAACAAGCCAGGAAACTGCGACGGAAACGCCCCTGCGGCAGCCAGCGCGGCAGGATCCAGTTCATCGGTTTATCCAGCACGCGGCGGCCAAACACACCAATCACCAGCGCCAGGAACAGATAAATGCCGGTGCCGACGCGCCAGTCATCACTCCACGCCTGCGTCCAGGCATCTTTAACCTGCGAACCAAAATCATCAAAACGTGCCGCATCATCATCGTTTGGTGTAATCAGCGGTGCCCAGAAATTGCTGCCAAGAATGCTGCCGGTATTGAGCGCAATCTGGGTTTTCAGTGCGTCACGACGTAAGCCAGCGATTTGCGAAGACAGATTTTGTGCGCCAACGGCAATCGCTTTGGTCTGCTCGAGTTGTGTGGTCATCAGCGTTTTGCTGGCGTTAAGCTTATTGCGCTGGCTGATCACCTGCGGAGTTTCAGTGAGCGTGCCCGGCGCAGGTGCCGGGCCAAGAACGTCCAGCTGTGCCTGCACCTGCGCCAGCTGAGGGGTCAGCGCGGCAGTCAGCTTGTCGGCATCTTCTGCCAGTTTCTGTGCGGCATCGGTCAGGCCGGTATATTTCTTATCCGTTTTCGCCGATGAAACCTGCTGTTTCAGCTGATCCAGACGCTTTTGTAACGCCGGTAAGGCGGTGGTGACATTCACTTTTACCGGTTGTTCTGCTGTGTCAGGCTGACCGGTACTGTCGTCCGCGTAACTGTGTACAGGCGTCAGGAATAAACATGACAACAATGCCAGCAGCAGCGGCACTCTTAACATTTTTTGCATAGAAGGATGATTCCGGGAGCTCGAAAAATTATTTTTTTAGAAATGCGGGAGAAGAATACTCTTTCTTATTAAGAAGAATAGTAGGGATTGTCTGTTTGTTTCACTGTCTGAAAACGGACAGCCCGCAGAAAGGGCTGCCCTTTTTCAGATTAGTCGTTTTTACCCAGCATCTGGCGGAGGATCGCCGCGGAATCCGCCGGTTGCAGAGCCAGAATGCCTGAATACAGACTGATGGAAATTTCACAGACTTTTTCGCGATCGACATCCGGTTTGGTCAGGTCGCTGAACATCTGCAATTGCTCGCCGTACATATTCGCCAGCGCCTCACGCACCGGCGCCATCATCTGCACCACTTTTTCGGTGCTGACGGCCTGAGGCTGCGTCGTCTGCCCGCTGCCAGTCGCCAGCAGTAAATCATTCATGGTGTTGAGATCTTTATGGAACAATGCCGGTGGCAGAACCTCCGCAGTATTAATCCCGCCGCTGACCTGCGGATAAAGGAATTTAAAGCAGCTGCCGTCTTTGCGCGCCTGCAACGTCTGCATTTCTTCCAGATTGACCTGCATCGCCTCGTTCACATTGGCGTCCGGCGCATGGGTAATACGCTGCGAGAGCAGTACGGACACCATCGGTTTCACGGTGTCGATCGCGTCCTGCTGCGATTTTCCCTCTTTCTTCATGTTCAGAATATTGCTGCGGATTTGCGCGTAAAGCGCCGGTTCCTGCATTTTGATGGTGTTATACAGCGGCAGAGCTTCCAGCGCCTGGTCGATCTTCTGCTCTTCGCTGTTGCCTGCCAGACGCGGTTTGATCACACCGCCCCATAAAATATTGCCGCCGACAATCAGCACCAGAAATAGAACGACCGCCGGGATGCGCCCGATTTTGCCTCTTTTGTGTAACGCTCCAAGCAGCGAGCCAACCACCACGCCGCCGATGCCCCACACCATCACTTCTGTCCAGTTCATAATCCGTTGCCTTCAGAAAAATTTAGTGACTTCCAATTTGTGCGACCGCATCACGGCTGGCGTCAATACGCGCCTGCCCGTGCAGTTCTGTCAGTTTGCCCGTCCGCATTTCCAGCAGGCGGTCAGCGTGTTCAAAATAGTGATCATCATGACTGATTGCCAGCACGGTTTTCCCCATATCACGCAATTGTGGCAACAGCTCACGGTAGAACGTCCGGCGGAACTGCGGATCCTGATCGGCTGCCCATTCGTCGAGCAGCAGAAAGTCTCGCCCTTCTGCCGCCGCCAGCAGCAACGCCACGCGCTTACGTTGCCCCTGTGACAGTTGCAGGTTAGTGACTTCGTTGCCGCTGAACTGGAGTTTTTCTTTCATTTTCAGTCGTTGCAGCCAGTCTTCCACGACCAGCGGATCCGGCTGTCCGCCTTGCGGGCCAATCAGCTGTCCAAACAGATGGAAATCAGTAAAGACTGCCGAGAAGATCTGCCGATACTGTTCAGCATTTTCTGCCGTAACCGGCACGCCATCGAGCAGGATCTGCCCGGAACGCGGCTGATACAGGCCGGTCAGCAACATCGCCATGGTGGATTTTCCGCTGCCGTTGCCGCCAATCAGAAAGACCAGTTCTCCGCGGGTAATGGTCAGATTCAACGGACCTACGCCAAAACCGGCGCCCTCTGATTTGCCTTCATAACTGAACACCAGGTCGCGTAACTCCAGCGTCTGCCACTGTTTTGCAGCAATGGCTGGCGTAAACGCCTCATTATATTCCGCCAGTTTCAGCGATTTCAGTTTGCCAAACGCCACCTGCGCGCTGAGCAGCGTCGGCAGTGCGCCGACCGCCTGCAACATCGGTGTACGCAGGAATAACAACGTCAGGGAATAGGTCGCCGCCACTTCGGTATTAGACCAGCCCATGCCGTTGGCCATGAAGAACACCAGGCCAATTGCGCCCAGCATCATGATATTCGACCAGTTCACGGCGCTCAGATGGAAAGTATCCGCGCGGATAATGTGGTGGCGATACTCTTCAGCATCTTTGCGGTAAACCTCGTCGAACAGATGACGCGCCCGCTCGCGGTTCAGCGCCAGCTCTTTGCGCCCTTCAATCACTTTCTGGTAATCGGTTTGCAGTTTGTCTTCCGCCTCGCGCACTTTCGCCAGATGGCGGTAAACGTGAGACACCAGCTTAAAGCCGCCAAAAATAGTGATCACCAGCCAGATAACCGTTACCAGCAACATTTCCGGCGACAACCACGCCAGATATCCGGCGCAACCAATGGTCAGGATAATCCCCTGCACCAGTTCCGGCAGGCGCACGAACGCCAGTGTGATATTGCGGATGTCACTGCCAAGGCTCGCAAGCAGTTGTGCATTACCGATCTGCTCGATGCGCTCAATATCGGTGTCTAAAATACGTTTGATGAATTGTCCGCGCAGGCGGTAAATGAAGTGGTGCCCCAGCACGGTCAGGGCCAGCTGGGAACCCAGCGTCACGGCCATCAGCAGCAGTAACAGCCCGAGAAATTCCGGCAGAACGATTAAAGAAGCCTGTGTGGTTTGAATCAGTTTCAGATTGATAAACGCGATCAGGCCAATGCCCAGAACGGCGCTGAGCAAACTCAGCGCCATCACCCCTAAAAACGGCCAACGGTATTGCTTAAAAACAACGCGTAACAACTCCATGAATTTTTCTCGTTCTGAATGCAGGAAAATGATGCTGCACGCAGTTTAATGACACATCTTGTCATATCAAGAACAATTCTCATTTTCCCGATCATCCGGTCGGATCACCATGCGCTCAAACTTGCCCGCCACCACCAGATAGCCAAACATGCCGAGTAAACCGTGTGCGCCAACAAACCACAACGCGAGGTTAAAGGAACCGGTCGCTGCCACGATATAACCGATTACTACCGGCGTAATAATCCCGGCCACATTGCCCAGACAGTTAAACACCCCGCCGCTCAGTCCGATCATTTTCTCCGGTGCCGTATCGGACATCACCGCCCAGCCAATCGCTGATAAACCTTTGCCAAAGAACGCCAGCGTCATTAGCGCAATCACCGCCGCATCAGTGGAAACAAAGTTCGCCATCGCCAGCATGGCGGCAAAAAACATACCCAGCACAAACGGTGTTTTACGCGCTTTTGACGGACTGACGCCGCGGCGGATCATGTAATCCGACATCACACCGCCCAGCACACCGCCGGTAAAGCCACAAATCGCCGGTAACGCGACTACCCAGCCGGCCTGCATGACCGTCATCCCGCGCCCTTTGATCAGGTAAATCGGGAACCAGGTCATAAAGAAGTAACTCATCGAGGTAATGCAGTACTGACCGATATAAATGCCCCACAGCGTGCGACTCTGGAAAAGTTGCATCACTTCACGGAAGGTGAATTTCTGGCGCGAAGCACGGCGGTTGAGTTCGAGATCCACCAGCGCACCGTTGCCGCGGATGTATTCGAGTTCGGCAGGTTTGATGTGCGGACTGCTGTGCGGTTCTTTATAAAAGGCGAACCATAAAATCCCGGCGAACAGCCCGACCGCGCCCATCCACAGGAACACATGTTCCCAGCCGAGCGCGTGAGTCAGCCACGCCATGATCGGCGTGAATACGCCAATCGCCATGTATTGCGCGGAGTTAAACAGTGATGTCGCCGTGCCGCGTTCATTGGTCGGGAACCAGCAGGCGACAATGCGTGCATTAGCGGGAAATGCCGGAGACTCCACCAGACCGAGCATAAAGCGCAGGAAGAACAGCATGATAGCCGCCGAAATCCCGCTGACGCCGAACCAGCCAACGGTACCCTGTAACATCGTAAACACTGACCACAGTATCAGGCTGCAACCATAGACCCGCCGTGCGCCGAATTTATCCAGCAGCCAGCCACCGGGGATCTGCCCGATCATATATGCCCAGGCAAACGCCGAAAAAACCATGCCGAGCATCACCGGATCGAGGTTCAGCACCCGCGACACTTCCGTACCGGCAATCGACAGCGTGGCGCGGTCGGCGTAGTTAATCACCGTGATGGCAAAAATCATTCCAAGGACCACGTAACGGAAATGACCCGGTTTCACCGCCTCTGCAGCCGATTCGCGGATCAGCGGTTTGGCGTTATCTGACACATCTGTAGGGGACGTCATGTTTTCTCTCCAGACTTATGAGTGCATTCCTTGCTTTTTGTGACCGGTGACACAGTTTTTGCCGTTCCGGTCACGCCATTTAGATCTAAAAAATCCAAATTAATTAACAGAGTAGAAACATTTAACGATACGGTCTAAGTTAAAAAGACAATGGAACAAGTCAAAAATTGAATGATTGAATTAAACCAGTTGCGCTGTTTTGTGGCGGTCGCGGAGGAATTACATTTCGGACGCGCGGCGAAAAGATTGTTTATGACGCAGCCTCCGCTGAGCCGTCAGATCCAGTTACTTGAACATGCGCTTGGCGCGTGTTTGCTGGAAAGAACCAACCGGCACGTCAGCCTGACGGCCTCGGGAAAGACGTTTTTGCGCGATGCAAAACTGATCCTCGAGTTCACCGGACAAGCACAGGAAACTGTAAAACGCGTCGAGAAAGGGGAAATCGGGAGGCTGATGCTGGGGTTCACTGCCGTCAGCGGCTACTGGCAAATTCCGCAGATTATTGCGCTGGCGGCGCAGGAACTGCCGGAAATTACGCTGGTGCTCAAAGAGATGGTGTCTTCCGCGCAGCTTCAGGCGCTGGCGGCGCGCACGCTGGATATCGGCTTTGTGCGCCAGCCGGTGGCGTTATTTCCCCTCGCCTATCAGTGTGTGCTGCGCGAGCCATTATGCGTGGCGCTTCCCGCGGCCTCCGTTCTTGCGGCGAAAACGCGTATCCGTCTGCGCGACTTTGCTGGTCAGCCGTTCATTATGTATTCCGCCACTGAAGGCAAATACTTTTACGATTGCGTGGCCGGGCTGTTTGCTCAGGCCAACGTCGTGCCACATTACGTGCAACATTGCAGCCAGACCCACACCATTCTCGGGCTGGTACGCGCCGGTCTCGGGCTGGCGATTGTGCCGGAAAGCGCCCGCCAGCTTGGCTTTCCTGATATTGAGTTCCGCCCGCTCAGCCACCCCGATGCCTTCGCGGAGATTTACATGGCCTGGCGGCAGGACAGCGAAACTCCGGCGCTGGCCGCTTTCCGGCAACTGGTGACGGCACACAGCACCGCAAGTGGCGCTATCGCAAGAAAAAAGCTGACAGGCCGCCGCACCCTTCCTAAACTGAGGTAATGGATAAAGAACAAGAACTTCGCCGAAGTAAACGTAACGCGCTGGGGCTGCTGCTGATTGCCGCCGCCCTGTTTGTCATCACCCTTTTCCTGCCACCCAACTTCTGGGTTTCCGGGCTGAAAGCCATTTCCGAGGCCGCGATGGTCGGCGCAATGGCCGACTGGTTTGCGGTCGTGGCACTGTTTCGCCGTGTGCCGGTGCCGTTCGTCGCCTCACACACGGCGATCATCCCTAAAAACAAAGACAAAATTGCCGATAATCTGGCGGTTTTCGTGCAGGAGAAATTCCTCGCCCCCGCGACGCTCATCACGCTTATCCGCCAGCATGATCCGGCACGGATGCTGACCGACTGGCTGAATGCGCCCGATAACGCGCAGCGGTTTGCGAAATATGCCGTGAAGATGATCCGCGGATTTCTGGATGTCACCGACGATCAGCGCATCGCGCAGCTTATGCGCCGCGCGCTGTATCGGGTAATCGACAAAATCGACCTGTCAGCCTCAATTGCCACCCTGCTGGAAAGCCTGACTAAAAACGGACGCCATCAGGAGCTGCTGGATCAGGCGATGGATCAGCTGGAAATCTTGCTGGCAAAAGACAGCACGCGGCAGTTTATTTCTGCGCAGATTGTCGGCTGGATGAAACGGGAACATCCGCTGACCGCCAAACTGCTGCCGACCGGCTGGCTGGGACGCAACGGCGCGGACTTAGTGTCCAATGCAGTGAATTCAGTGCTCGACGATATGGGCAATGATAAAACCCACGCCTTCCGTAAAGGGTTTGACCGCTCGGTGCAGAACTTTATCTGGAAGCTGCAAAATGACCCCGCGACGGCGCAGAAAGCCGAAGACATCAAGCAATACCTGAAAGATGACGAGAAGCTGAATGCTTACGTGTTGCAACTGTGGGGCGATATGCGTAACTGGCTGAAAGACGATTTAGAAAGCGAAGATTCACGGGTGTTCGCCAAAGTCACCGAATCCGGGCAATGGCTGGGCAATGCGCTGGCACAAGATGAAAAACTGCGCCTCTCGCTGAATCAGCAGATGGAAACTATTGCGGAAAAAGTCGCACCGGAGTTTGCCGAATTCCTGACGCGTCATATCAGCGACACGGTAAAAGGCTGGGATCCGCGTGATATGTCGCGGCAAATTGAGCTGAACATCGGCAAGGATTTGCAGTTTATCCGCATCAACGGCACGCTCGTCGGCGCCTTTATCGGTCTTGCGCTGTATCTGCTTTCGCAACTGCCAGTGGCGCTCCCGTGGGTGATGGCGCGGATTTAACACCCGCAAAACTACCTTAGCGTTAGCCCTAATCCCCTTCCGGCCTCCCCTTCACAGGGGAGGCACCAGCCAGCAATTACTTCACAGATTTACTGAATGCATCTACCGCCAGAATAGCGTTCGCTACGTCTTCGGCAGAAAGAGTGTGGTTGAGGTTACCCAGCGTATCGCCCTCGCCGCCTGCCAGCGCGCCGACTTTCACCAGGTTGGCAAAAGATTCGTTTTCCAGATGCATTTCTTTCAACGTGGTTGGCATTTTGATGGAACGGTAGAAGCGAACGTATTTCGCGATCTCTTCGTCAGGACGCTGTTCGAGTACCATTTGGGTCAGCGTACCGTACGCCACTTTTTCGCCATGGGTCAGATGATGAATGTCACCTGAAATCGCGGTAAAACCGTTGTGGATGGCATGTGCGCCCGCCAGACCGGCATTCTCAAAGCCCAGACCGGAAAGCAGTGTATTGGCTTCCACGACCGCTTCTACCGCCGGTGTCACCAGTTTCTGCTCAACCGCGGTATAGGCGCTGTAACCGTAAGTCAGCAGAGTTTTCTCGCACGCTTCTGCTATCGCCATACCGGCAATTGTCGGGTCGCCGCCCACCATTGAATGAGAATGTGAACGCAGCACAGCCTGCGCCTCAACAAACGTCGCCAGACCGTCGGCAATACCGGAAGCAAACAGGCGTACCGGCGCCTGTGCGCAGACATGGGTATCAACCAGTACCAGATCCGGGTTTTTGTTGTAGAAGCGATAAGATTCGAAAACGCCTTCATCCGAATAGATAACGGATAGTGCGCTGCACGGCGCATCAGTGGAAGCCACGGTCGGCACAATCACCACATTTTGCTTCAGTTCATCGGCAATGGCTTTTACGGTATCGAGTGTTTTACCGCCGCCGAGGCCGACCACCACCTTTGTTCCCGCATCGCGGGCGATGGCGGCAAGACGGGTAATTTCGTTGGCCGAGGCTTCTCCGTTAAAGCGTTCATAATGGAATTCAACGTCGGCTTTTTTCAGTGACGCGTTAACGCGACCACCGATAATTCCCCAAACGACATCATCAGCTATCAGGAATGATTTTCCGCCCAGAGCAGGCAGATAATCCCCTAATTCATCCAGAACACCGCTGCCCTGAACGTATTTCCTTGGCGAAGAGAAGATAAATTTACTCATGATAAAAACCTCTTTTCGTTGATAATGCATACGTGAATAACTACCCCGAGGGTAACGCAGCGCGGCAGGAAGCCCAACCCTTTTAATTCACATTAACAGCATGACTCGCAAAGAAATTTTTCAAATAATGAAGATGATTCAAATATTGAGGGAAATAATTCTCCGATCACGTAATACCCCAAAATGATTATATAAACCGGCATGATTTCCTCACAAAACTCATTCCGTCGAGTGTTAGCTTTCATCTATTGAATACATCAATAAAAGCGACTTCCGCTTATCAGCCAGTCACGTATTATTCACTTCATTGGCAGCACGTCGTAAGCAGTGGTCATTAGCCAGCTCGCTGTTAGCCATTCCATTAATATTTCGAACATTAATAAGGGAACAGCATGTATAACTTTCAGCGCTACAATGCCAAAGAACTGGCGCTTGCCTATATGAGCAGCAAACCACACGATTTTTCGCCAAATGAATTTTTACAGCAGTTGAAAGAAGTCGAAAAATCTTTCGATGCTGCGCTGAGAAATCCTCAGCAACAGCCGCAGAACGGAATGCTGGTGAAGGCGTTTTGATTGCCATCCTGGCCTTCATCAGTTGAGTACCGTGCGTTATCCTTGCTTTACCCGTTAAAGCATTTTGCAAGATCCTGTGTCTGGTTCACCTGCAAAAAATAATAATGTAGAAAAGCAAAAGCCCCGAATTATGGACTGACCCCATAAAGTTGGACAGTTCATGTTAAGCGGCTTTCAGGGCCTGGGTTCGGTATTCTACCGGACTCAGGCCTTTTAATTTCAGGCTTATTCTTTCGTTGTTGTAGTAATGGATATACCCCTCTATCGCCTCCCTCAGTTCCCTGAGACTCCCGAACTGGCTCAGGTAAAAACACTCCGATTTCAGCGTACCGAAGAAGTTCTCCATTACAGCATTATCCAGGCAGTTTCCTTTACGCGACATACTTTGCGTTATGCCCTCTGCCTTTAATTTTGCCTGATAGGCTGCCATTCGATACTGCCAACCCTGATCCGAGTGCAACAACGGGGCATCTTCTGGACTGAGCTTTGCGAACGCATCACGCAGCATGGTATTCACCATTTCCATCACCGGTCTTTCCGACAGGCTGTATGAGATGATTTCCCGGTTAAAAAGATCGAGAACCGGTGACAGGTACAACTTTTTACCCTGTATCGAGAACTCTGTAACATCCGTAACCCACTTTTCGTTGGCTTTTGATGCACTGAAGTCCCGACTCAGGAGGTTGGAGGCTGCCTTGCCCGCTTCCCCTTTCCAGGCGCGATATTTCTTCACCCTGATAAGCGACCGGAGCGACACCTCTGCCATCAGCCGCTGTACTGTTTTATGGTTCACCAGCAGCCCCTGCTTTCTCAGTGAGAGCGTGATCCTGCGGTAACCATAACGCCCTTTATGATGGTGGTATATCTCTCTGATTTTGTCTTTCAGTCCGGCATGCCTGTCCACTCGCTTCAGCGCGTTCATATTGTGATACCACGTACTGCGGGACATCCCCGCTGCACGCAGAAGGTCACTAAGCGCATAATTACGCCTTAGCTCACTGATTATTGCGGCTTTTTGCCGTTTTTCTCGCTTTGAACTAAGGCCTTTAGCTTTTTTAGGTAGGCATTCTCTGCACGCAGGTAACGGAGCTCAGCCCGCAGCTCTTCGGGAGATAACTTTTCCAGCGCCTCATCGGTAAGTGGGGATGCTTTTTTGGGTTTTGTCATGCCTTTGCTCCGGCCGGGTTTTATGCTCAGAAGTCCATTCTCACCAGCGTCTTTGTAGACATTAACCCAGTGCCGGACGACGGTCTCGTTTGAGATATTAAACCGTGCGGCAGCTTCGCGCATTGAAAGTTCTTCACCGAGAACAGTCCGGACAACAGCAATCCGGAATGCCGGAGAATGGCGGTCATTTTTCCAGGTAATGCCATCAATACCGTGTAATTGCCAGGCTCTGACCCAGCGACGAACGGATGTTCTTTCGACACCAAAACGTTCTGCGGTCCGTTGTGTCCCGTCATTGCCGTAGAGGTAATGGCTGACCACAGCCACTCTGGTTTCGAGGGTATATTTTGGCTTCGCCATAAAAAACTGCACCTTACTCAGTTGGGTGTCCAACTTTTGGGGTGCAGTCCAATTATCGGGGCTTTTTGTATTTATTAATCACCGCTCCCCTAAATCATTCAGGTTGCAGGAAGGCGGCAAACGAACGAATCCCGATGAGCTGACTAAAGTCAGTGATTCGGGTGAGCGAATGCAGCCAGCGCACCTGCGGCCTGAAGGATGACGGGGACTATTTCGTCATTTTTCGATCGTCTATGTACTTGCGTTTTTCCGGCGCGGGCGGGAAATACTGATACAGCCAGGTTTCTGACAAGGCGGTCTGTCCGTTGCGCAGGAACATACGCAACTCAACCGGTGCGACAGAATCGCTGTCCGGATACCAGTCGAACAGAATGCGATAACCATCGAACGGCTGCACATACAGAATCTCGATATTTTTGATTTTCCCGTGAGAGACGTTGATGACCGGCTCGATGCCTTTATCCGCAAAAGCTTTCAGCTCGCCGCCAACGAAATCGATGGCAAAACGGCGCGCCCAGACCTGCGGATAGTTTTCGCCTGGTGCCCAGCCTTCCGGGAAACCGCCCATACCGGTACGGGTCGCCAGCACATTGGCCAGCGGGCTGCGGTGCGGCGGCTCAGAACTCCAGTACAGTTTGTAGCTGAAGCTGAACTCAGCGCCGGATTTCACCGGTTTTTCCGGCTGCCAGAAGCACACCACGTTATCCAGCGTTTCGCCGGTCGTCGGGATTTCCATCAGGTTAACCGCGCCCTTCCCCCAGTCTCCGACCGGTTCGACCCATAAACTCGGGCGTTTGTTATACCAGCCAATGACGTCCTGATAATTGTCGAAATCATGGTCAAGCTGCAACAAACCAAACCCTTTCGGGCTGTTATCGCTGAATGCGTTGAACTGCAAACTCTGCGGGTTATTCAGCGGACGACAAATCCATTCGCCGTTACCGGTCCACATTTCCAGTCGATCTGAGTCGTGAATTTGCGGATGGATCGTATCGCAACGCCCGCGTTCACTGGTGCCACAGCTGAACATACTGGTCATCGGAGAAATACCCAGCTGTTTGATGTCCTCGCGGGCATGCAGGTGGTTTTCGATTTCCATCACCACGCGGGTCGGTTCGCAGTGGATCACGAATTTATAGGCCCCCGTGATGCTCATGCCGTCCAGCAGCGCATAAACGGTGAACGTCGTATCGCCGGGTTTCGGAGTATCAAACCAGAATGCGGTGAAATCCGGGAATTCCTCCGGCTGATCCGTGAAGGTATCCACCGCCACACCGCGCGCTGACAGGCCGTACTGGTAGGTATCATCCACCGCACGGAAATAACTGGCGCCGAGGAAAGACACCACGTCGCGACGCGTCAGTTCCGGCGCTTTGTTGACTTTAAAACCGGCGAATCCGAGGTTTGAGAAGCCTTCCAGCTGCTTTGTATCCACACCTGCATCGTGATAGTTGAACAGTTCAGGGCGGAAATGAATCTCACGCGCCATATGTTTCACCGGATCCACGGAATACATGCGCACACGGCGCTTAAAGCCCATGCCGACGTGGAATAATTCCACATCCAGCTGGCGGTCCGGCAGACCATTCCACAGTGAATGCGCATGATCGTACTGAATGGCGTTGTAAGCCTGCGGCGTCAGTTCAGCCAGCGTTTTAGGCAAGGGTTGAGGCGCGCCACCGTAGGGCTTGTCCGCCAAATCTTTCGCCATTTTTTTCAGCGCATTGAAATCAAACGGCAATTCGCCGCCGTCTGCCACATTCGCCTCTGCCGCTTCTGCGGAACGGGTGAACAGTGTGGACATTGCCGGCACACCACACCAGGCGGCGAGTGCCATAGATGCTTTAATAAATGCTCTTCGTTCCATGCCAGAATCGTTTCCTGTACTGGGCAAAAAATCTGGGGCTTCGTCACAAAAACGCAGTCCCCGCGTATTCAGAATTTTCGACCCTAAGGCTAACGTAAAATT
The DNA here is from genome assembly GCF_003610915.1 of Rahnella variigena. Taxonomy (NCBI): domain Bacteria; kingdom Pseudomonadati; phylum Pseudomonadota; class Gammaproteobacteria; order Enterobacterales; family Yersiniaceae; genus Rahnella; species Rahnella variigena. The sequence goes on along the minus strand of NZ_NSDJ01000001.1, from coordinate 2,890,802 downwards.
CACAAGCCGAGTACAAGAAATTGAATGCATTCAGCTAATATTTCGCTTGAAAAAGTGAGCGCTTATGACTGTGCTCATCCCCCGTATGGCAAGGGCTGAGAGGGTTTTTGGAAACAAGGGATTGAGCCGTAAAGAATACCCTGTTTAAGGGAAACAACTGCAGAGGACTTTAGGAGCATTCTGTTAGCGCAAAGTTAAAACCTTTTATGTGACAGTGTCACTCATTAATTTCCCACACTGTCTTATAGATGTTATAAATTTGTAAAGCCAAAATTCCTCACAGCGGAGTTAACGCATGTCAGATGAACTTATTCAGAAGAAGGCTCGGGCGCTGTACGCTCAGCTCACCGGCGAGATTTCACTTTCCTGTTCGCTTCATATTAACGGCGCAGGAAATCTGCCGTCTTATTATCCGGTCACCCCGCTTATTACCGCATCATTGGCATTAGCCGGAATGGGGCTGTCGCGGTTACTGGCGCTCAGACATGGCGGACATGAAACCGTAACCGTCGACCGCCGGCTGGCGTCCCTTTGGTGTAAAACCAGCATCAGGCCAGAAGGCTGGGAAATTCCTCCCGCCTGGGACAGTCTGGCGGGTGACTACGCGACAGCAGATGGCTGGATCCGTTTGCATACCAATGCACCTGCGCACCGCAAAGTGGTGGAAACGCTGCTCGGAAAAGCACAAAGCCGCGAAGCACTGGCACAGCGGGTCATTATGTGGAAAAAGGCTGAACTGGAACAGGCCGTGGTGCAGGCGGGAGGATGCGCCGCGCAGATGCTCAGCCCGGAACAATGGCAGCAGCATGTTCAGGGAAAATCCCTGCACAATGAGCCGTTGTTTCAGCGCTCCTTAACACCGGCAGCCATGCTGCCGCAATGGGCATTATCCCGTGAAAAACCGCTGGCAGGCATTAAGGTTCTGGATCTGACGCGGATCATCGCCGGGCCGGTCGCCACACGTTTTCTGGCCGGACTGGGTGCCGATGTGTTGCGTATCGATCCCTTTGGCTGGGATGAAACCAGTCAGGAAGCCGATGTCACTTTGGGTAAACATTGTGCGCGGCTCAATTTGCATAACCCGCAGGACCGGCACCGGTTCGAAGAATTATTGCGTGACGCAGATGTGATTGTTCATGGCTACCGTGCCGGTGCGCTGCACAAACTCGGCTATGGCAGCGAGCAGCGTCGTGCTATTGCGCCGGGTCTGGTGGATGTCTGTCTGAACGCCTATGGCTGGAGCGGGCCGTGGCGCGAGCGCCGCGGTTTCGACAGTCTGGTGCAGATGAGTTGTGGCATTGCGCAACAGGGAATGAAGCTGTCTGGGAGCAATAAACCGGTGCCTCTGCCGGTTCAGGCGCTTGATCACACCACAGGTTATCTGATGGCCGCAGCCGTTTTGCAAGGTTTAGCGCAACGGGTGGAGACCGGTCAGGGCAGCGAATTCCGCCTGTCGCTGGCACGTACCGCCCGGGAACTGATGGAAAATGGCGCATCCGCCGCCAGCGACGAACCGCTGATTGGATCCGCAGAACAAGCCGACTTCTCTACGGAGGCGGAAATCACCGTCTGGGGTAATGCCCGGCGTTTGCTTGCGCCAGTCTGGCTGGAAAACACGTCGCTGCAATGGGGTTTACCGGCTTCACCGCTCGGTTCCTCCCCCGCTGGCTGGCAGTCAATGTGAGGATTTCACGGTAATAATGAAAACGCCGCCTTGCGATATTGCAGCGGCGTTTTGCCGATCATTTTCTTAAAACGGGTGATAAAATACGGCGCGTCAGAAAAGCCGCATTGCAGCCCGATCTCTTCAACCGAACGGTCGGTTGACCGCAGCAGTTCACAGGCGCGTTTTACCCGCCGCGTGGCGAGATAATCCTGAATAGAGCCGCCCGTTTCCTGTCCGAATACCCGTGATATATAGCTTTCTGAAAGACCCAGCGCAGCCGAAAGGTCTGCCAGTGAAAACTTCTGCACGTAATTTTCTTCGATCCATTGCATCACTTTCGAGGCCGTCGTGCGACTGATGGTTTTCGGCTGCCCGTCTTCCGCAGGCATAAATACCATCAGTTGCAGGATAAGCATGGCGATTTCTTCCCATTGATCCGCCTGCGATTCGGGCAACTGATTAAACTGTTCGAGGATCACTTCTATATGGCTGGCATGATCGCTCAGATCAAAAATCGGCGCGGGACGGTCGGCATCCCACAGACTGGCGAATCGCCTGCGGCGCTGCGGGAATGATTGCAGACAGCCATCCAGCAACTGATGATCGAGATGAATGGTGGTGCGCAAATACGCGTTCTTCTCGTCCGCTTCCACAAAAACTTTATGCAGTTTGAATGGCGGGAAGACAAACATCCGACCCGGCCGTAGCGTGTATTGCTGATTATCGACAATCACAATGCCGTAGCCCTGACTGACAAAAAGTAATTCCAGGCACTGATGCCAGTGAAAATAATTGGCGCTGCCGCGGCTCATCCGGTTAAAAGAGACCTGACGTTCGTTAAGGGCAATACGTTCGAGATAATCAGATGCGGGCATTTGGGTGTTTCCTCGCAGTGTATTTTTGCGTCTTTTTTCTTCAGGACAACAAAACACAATTTTCAGTCAGCTTTTTATAATTTAAGCCCTTTTACCCGCCATTTAATAACCACAATTTTAAAAATCACGCCATTCTGTGAAGCAGTTAACAATCAGCACTTCTCACTTCTCTATATTTCAATCTCGGCGCAGAGAATTGAAATAATATTTCAAATTAATAAACCCTTATTTTCTGGTTCCCATTCAGTCACCGGGAGAACTTTGATGACCCTGAATATTGTGAATATCGATAATCCGTTGCGTACCCGCGACGATGTGCAGCAACTGCTTAATGAACTTCTCTCGGCGGTGTCGCCTTATACAGAAGAAGGTAAAAGCGGCATTGATCTGGGAAACTCCACCACGCATTACGGTAAAGAGGTCGCCAAAATGGAGGCGCTGTCGCGCATGCTGTGGGGGATTTTCCCGCTGCTGGCCGGTGGCGGCGAATGTGCAGATCTGCCGTTCTACCTGAATGCCATTCGCCTGGGTACCGACCCGCAGCATCCGCAGTACTGGGGGAAAGTCCGCGATTTCGATCAGCGCTGTGTAGAAATGGCCGCCTTCGGTGTCGGGCTGACGCTCCTTAATAAGCAACTCTTGCAGCATTTCACCCCGCAGGAACAGCAGAACCTGGCGGCGTGGCTGGATCAGGGGCGTGATGCGACCATTCCCAATAACAACTGGAATTTCTTCCCGATCATGGTGCAGATGGGCTTTAAGAAGAGCGGTCTGCCCTGGGATCAGGCTGCCGCAGGCGCCCGTTTTGAACTGATGGAAAGTTATTATCTTGGCGATGGCTGGTATTCCGATGGTCCGGGTCGTCCGCGTGATTACTACATTTCAATGGCGTTTCATTATTACGGGCTGCTTTACGCACAAAATATGGCGGATGCGGATGCTCCGCGTGCCGCCATGCTTCGTGAACGTGCGCAGCGTTTCGCTCAGGATTTCATCACCATGTTCTCCGCAGAGGGTGCGGCCGTGCCTTTCGGCCGCAGCCTGACCTATCGCTTCGCCGAAGCGGCTTTCTGGAGCGCCGCCGCGTACAGCAAACTGGACGTTTTCACGCCGGGCATCATTAAAGGTGTGATCCTGCGTCATCTGCGGCACTGGCTGAAAGAGCCTATTTTTGACCGTGACGGCGTTCTCAGTATTGGTTATCACACGCCAAATCTGGTGATGGCCGAAGACTATAACGCGCCGGGTTCTCCTTACTGGGCGTGCAAACTGTTTCTGGTGCTGGCCCTGCCACAGGACGATGCGTTCTGGCAGGCCGACGAAGCACCACTGCCGGGACTATCCCGCGCTCACTGCATTCCTCATGCCAGTCAGATCCTGACCCGCGATGCCGAAGGTGAGCATGTGGTGATGCTGACCTCCGGGCAGCTTGAGCTGAATAACTTTGTAAATACCGAAGCCAAGTACACCAAATTCGCCTATTCCAGCCAGTTCGGTTTCACACTCGATCGTGGCCGTTACGGGCTGAATCACGCCGGTTGTGATTCGATGCTGATGTTCTCTGAAGGCGACGGATATTTTCGCGGACGTCGCGACTGTGCCGAAACCCGCATCACCGGCTCGATGATTTATTCCCGCTGGCTGCCGTGGCATGACGTTTGCGTCCGCACCTGGCTTATTCCTTGCGGCGACTGGCATCTGCGGGTTCATCACATCGAAAATCAGCGTCCGCTTGATACAGCCGAAGGCGGATTTGCGGTCATTCAGGAACCTTCCACGCAAGCTGAATTCACCGGCGATCGCCGTGCGATAACGGTCACAGCACGTAACGGCATCAGCCGGATTGTCAGCCTGGAAAGTCACGCTGTGCGGGAAGCCGGTGTGGTGATCACACCGCCGAACAGCAGCATTATGTTTGCCGAAACGGCGGTCATTCCGGTGTTGCAAAACAGCCTTCCCGCAGGTTCACACTGGCTGATCACCGCCGTATGTGCGTCGGCAAGCAGTGATATCAGCAACAAAGACGTGCCGGAAGTCAGTCTGGAGGGCGCGCAACTGCGCTGGCAGTCTCCCGGCCACAGCGGCCAGATAACGTTAGGTTAACCGTCAGAGTCCGTTTCAGGAGTCACTATGAAAGCCATAAAAACTGCCAGTAAAACGGCTTACTATAAAATGAGCAGCTTTATATTCCTGTATTTCTTCACCTGGTCTTCCAGCTTCGGGTTGTATGCCCTGTGGCTGGGCCAAAAGGCCGGCCTGGACAGCGTCAGTATCGGCACGGTGTTTGCCATCAACGGCGTGTTCGCGGTGATCATGAAGCCGGTTTATGGCTACATCATGGACAAAATCGGCATGAGCAAATCCCTGCTCTATTTTGTCGTGCTGGTTTCCGCGCTGATGGCGCCGTTCTTTATTTACGTTTATCAGCCCCTGCTGGAAAGCCATCTGATGTTTGGGATTATCGCCGGTGCCCTGTATCTGAGCCTTGGCTGGTACGCCGGTGTGGCGGCTTCGGAGTCCTACGCCGACCGCTTCAGTCGCCTGTATCACATGGAATTCGGTCAGGTGCGGATGTGGGGCTCGCTCGGCTGGGCGCTGGCGGCCTCGTTTTCCGGCGTGCTGTTTAATCTGTCTCCGGCCTGGAACTTCGGTCTGAGCAGCGCCACCTCGCTGGTGATGTTAGCGGTTCTGCTGTCGCTGAAAATTGGTGATGAAGAACTCAAAAATAATGACGTGATTTCTGCGCAAAAGATTGTGTTCGGTGACGTTATTCTGCTGCTCAAAAACCGCAAATTCTGGATGTTCTCAATGTATGTCGCGGGTGTGGCGTGGATGATGTTTGTCGCTGAACAGCAGTTCTCACGCTATTTCGTCACCTTCTTCGACACCAAAGAGCAAGGCAACGCCTGGTACGGGTATCTCAGCACCTTGCAGTCCGGAATGGAATTCCTGATGATGATGGTGATCCCTTTCCTGGTGAACTATTTCGGTGCCAAGAAAGGCCTGCTGTTTGTCGGGGCGCTGGTGGGATTACGGTTGATCGCTTCCGGACTGACCAGCGATCCGCTGCTTATCTCGATTATCAAACCGTTCTACGGGCTGGAAATCGCCCTGCTGCTGGTATCCGTATTCAAATATATCGCTGAGCATTTCAGCAAACGCGTCAACGCCACCATGTACCTGCTGGGTTATCAGGCAATGATTTATGTTGGCTCAATCGTGGTTGCCCCGCCTGCCGGTTACTTCTATGACCGCATTGGTTTCGAACACACGTATCTGGTGATGGGCGGCATTGCACTGTGCTTCACGCTGATTTCTGCTTTCACGTTATCTGCCTGTCACAGCCTGCGTTCCGGCACGCCAGCCCCCGCAGAACCTGCCGAAAACAACGGCGAACTCGCGCCGCTGAAATGACCGACTGAAATCCATCCAATGACTCTAAAACATTTATTGCTCTGCAAAAGGGAGACGTTATGACGCTTAACATCACGAAAGAAAAGTTACTGCCCGTTGAACTGAACCAGCTGGACAGAATTGCTTTCGCGCAAAAATTAGAGCGGGCACGCCAGGTGGTGCTCAGTAAAATTTCCCGCAATCTGGATAAGTTTGGCGATAAGTTTCCGGCAGAAACCTGCGAAAACGGCCACTACAAACTGACGGAAAATGTGGAATGGACCACCAGTTTTTGGACCGGACAGCTGTGGCTGGCGTATGAGATGACCGGCGACGACCGTTACCGGCTGGCGGCAGAAAAACAGGTGACGTCATTTGGTAACCGCATCGCTAACCGCATTGATACCGCCACGCACGATCTCGGATTTCTCTACAGTTTGTCCTGCGTCAGCGCCTTTAAACTGACGGGCAATCGTCAGGCACGCGGATTTGCCCTGCTGGCGGCCGAAGCCCTGATGGAGCGCTTCAATAGCAAAGCAAAAATCATTCAGGCATGGGGGGATTTAAAGGATCCGGAACAGGCCGGGCGCATGATTATTGACTGCAATATGAACCTGCCATTGCTGTACTGGGCAAGTGAACAAACCGGTGAACCTCGCTTTGCCGACGCGGCGCGAGCCCATGCGGAGCAGGCTGCGAAGTATATTGTGCGACCGGACGCGTCGACGTATCACACGTATTACATGGATACCGTGACCGGTGAGCCGCGTTTTGGCAACACTCATCAGGGTTATGCCGATGATTCCTGCTGGTCTCGCGGTCAGGCCTGGGGCATTTACGGATTCCTTCTCAGCTACCGTTATACCGGTGATGAAGAACAGGTCGAGCTGTCACGCTGCCTGGCACATTATTTCCTTAACCGTCTGCCGGAAGATGATGTGTGTCACTGGGATTTGGCGCTGCTGGGCACCGATGCCGTTCGCGACAGTTCAGCCGCTGCCATTGCGGTGTGCGGCCTGCTGAGTCTGGCAACGACCCTGCCCGCCACGGACGTCAAACGCGCCTGTTATGAGGAAATGGCGCTTCGCATCATGGATTCACTGACTGAGAATTATCTGACCGGTGAGCAGGAAGATTGTGACGGACTGCTTAAGCATTCTGTGTATCACATGGCAAGCGGCAAAGGCGTGGATGAGTGTTGCAGCTGGGGCGATTATTTTTATGTTGAAGCCCTGACGCGCCTGACCCAGTGCTGGCAATCCTACTGGTAATCACAGTGACGCAGCGCTGACACGCTGCGTCCGCTTTTGTTGCCATTTTTCATTCGTGAATTGTTTTTAAGCATAAGCAGCATCATCATCTCCCTGCGAAGTGTTACAGAGTGTTACTGTAACACGCCTGTTATTAAGCCTTTCTTCTATGTCCTTACATCCATTAAGAATAATCCGAATTAGTTTCCTTTTTTTGTTCAGTTACAAAGTTAATCCTGACATAAACCAAATTAATCAAAAACCTCCCTGTCTGTGGGTGGTTGAAAATAACACTTCCAACCGGTCAACTTTCATGCAAAAAGTAGAACCAGCGCGCATTCTTTGCGCTTTGTGCTGACACCAAAGAATCCAATCATTATGCAGAACAAGGACGTCCTACGAGGACTTACTATGCAAACGATAATCTTGGATCCATGCCGGTATACCCGTCTGGGCTTGCAACAATTACTCACCAGCGAACAGGAGATCAGTTACGCCAGCAGTTTTGACCAGCTACAGGCCGGATGCGTCAGACTCAAACCCTCTGTGGTGTTTATTAATGAGGATTGCATGTTGTCTCAGTCGCATAACAAAGAGCGGCTGGGTGAACTGATTACTGACTGCCCGGAAACATTATTTTTTATCTTCATGTCGCGTACGCGTATCCATTTTGAAGAATATATTTTTGTTCGTAAGAACGTGATTATCACCTCGAAATCAATTAAGGCAGCAACACTCCGGCAGTTACTGAATCATCCGTCACTGCCGCAGGCACAGGATCCGGCAAGTTGTGCGGCGCTGGATATCAGACCAGTGATGCTCAGCCGTTCAGAATCCGCCATGTTAAGAATGTGGATGTCAGGTAACGGAACGATTGAAATATCCGATAAGTTGCAAATCAAAACAAAAACGGTGTCTTCATATAAAGGAAATATTAAGCGGAAAATAAAGTCACCGAATAAACATATTATTTATCACGTTGTTCGTTTGTGTGATCAACTCACCAACGGAATATACGTGAATTAGCCCCTCTCCGGTCCCCGCTACAGGCTGTGTCTTGACGTAGCCTGTAGCGAACGCAATAAATCTGCAAAAATGCGATCTGCGCCACAAATATAAACTGAATCCCTCCGCTTAAATGCCGATGAATCTTATTGGCGCTTTCTTTTCGTCACGGCAGGACTTGCCCGCTGGCAAAGTCTACATCGCTGTTACTTACCGTCCGGAACCGACGGTATGCAGGATCAACAGAGCGGAATAAAATAATATGGATACTCCTACCCTTTCAGATTCCAGAACGTCTTTCATCAGCAATATTCGACTGATTACCCTGATTAGCCTGATCCTCACCGGGATCCTGTTTCTTTTCGCCGTTTCCATCGGTACATCCAGCTTCTTTCTTAAGCAAAGCAATGCCGCACTCGCGAATGCCACGCAGGAACTGCAAATTCGTCTGGCGCTTTCTAACAGTTCTAACCATCTGCGCACGGCGCGTTTGTTACTGATCCAGGCCGCGGCTGCTGCCCGTGTCGGCGATCAGGATGTGTTTAATCAGAACCTGACTGACGCCGCCAGCCGGATTAAACAGTCGCAGTCTTCTTTTGAGAGCTATATCAACCGCCCGAATAAAACAGAAAAGGATCTGGCGCTCGATGAGCCGCTGAAAAAAGCTTACAACGATTATCTGACTAAAGGCATGGCGCCGATGCTGGAATCGGCCAAACAGGCGCATTTTGAAGAAGTCATTTCTCAGGAAGCGGAGACCGTGCGCAACCTCGATCTGGCCAACAACATACCGTTACTGGCTGCCATCGCCTATCGCACCGAGACCGCCAACGCCATTAATGACAAAGCCCAGCGTAACGCCGTTCTCGGTTATACGCTGATGGCGGGCGGTTTCCTGCTGGCGCTGGTCCTGACCTTCATCACCTATCTGGTGATGCGCAAAGTGATCATTAATCCGCTGAACCGTCTGGTGACGCGTATTCAGAAAATCTCTGAAGGCGACCTGACTCAACCAGGTCAGAGCAATGGCCGCAATGAAATCGGTGTGCTGAGCAGCAATGTTGAGCAGATGCAGCACTCTCTGGCGTCCACGGTGCTGACCGTGCGTGAAGGTGCCGTGTCAATTTATCAGGGTTCAACGGAAATCGCTTCCGGTAATACCGATCTTTCCTCCCGCACCGAGCAGCAGGCCGCCGCGCTGGAAGAAACCGCCGCCAGCATGGAACAACTGACCGCAACCGTGAAACAGAACTCGGAAAATGCCCATCACGCCAGCAAACTGGCCGCTGATGCTTCGCGCAAAGCGCAAAAAGGCGGCAGCATTGTGGAAGATGTGGTGACGACGATGGATAAAATTTCGCGCAGCTCATCCAAAATTGCTGAAATCACCAACGTGATTAACAGTATTGCTTTCCAGACCAATATTCTGGCGCTGAATGCTGCGGTGGAAGCCGCACGCGCGGGCGAACAGGGCCGTGGATTTGCCGTTGTCGCCAGCGAAGTGCGCAGTCTGGCGCAGAGAAGTGCCCAGGCCGCGAAAGAAATTGAAACGCTGATTGAAGAATCGGTCGATTACGTGGGCGAAGGCTGCATTCTGGTCGGCGACGCAGGCGATACAATGTCTGAAATCGTCACCGCCGTCGGTCACGTTACGGATATCATGGGTGAAATCGCTTCCGCCTCTGACGAACAAAGCCGCGGGATCAGTCAGGTCAGCCAGGCTGTGTCAGAAATGGACGGCGTCACTCAACAAAACGCCTCACTGGTGCAGGAAGCCTCTGCGGCGGCGGCATCGCTGGAAGAACAGGCTGCTCGTCTGACTCAGGCCGTGGCGGTATTTCGTCTTGAGGGCACCACTCAACGTGCTCCGGCAAAGCGCCAGCCACCGGCACGCACCCTTTCCGCCCCGGACTCGCGTTCATCCAAACAGGCCAGCGAACAGCCTAACTGGGAAACGTTCTGATCCCGCAACATCGCCGTAAAAGACAGCCTTAAAAACAAAAACACCGGCGGCATTTGCCCCGGTGTTTTTTTATGCCGACAACCTGTTTGCAGGCGAAGTCTATTCGGTGCCTTCACGCGGTTCGACGAATGTACCGTCTTTGCTGTCACCTTCATTGAAGAACCAGATGCCCGCCGGATAATCTTCCAGCGACACCAGATACATGATGCCTTCGTAAAACTCTTCAACGGCTAATACTTTACCCGGACGGCGCGGTCCGCCGTCGGTTTTCACTGTCACAAGATCATTAACTTTCATCAGGTTATCCCATGGTTTTCAATTAAGTTTATTGTAGTACAGACCGCCACACAAAAGCAGGTGGCGAAGGGAAAGTTAGCCTGAAAAGAAGAAAATAACCCTACGGCACTAATTTGCATTTCCTTAACATATTGCGGCCAGAATCCTGACTTTGATATCCACTATACTGACAGCGTGCTCACCCCCGAGGGAGTACAACAATGAATGTCATAAGAAATATTTTTGCCCGCCACTATGCGGGCTTTTTTTTGTTCTTTTGCCAGCACCTTCCGGCAAAGCAGTTATTGCAGAGCAAACTCCGCCTTCTCCATCTGCATCTGCATCTGCATCTGCAAATGACATCCTGACACAGGATCCATAAGCCAGATCGACAAACTACAGACGTAAAAAAACCCGCGCATGCGGGTTTTTGTTATCTTTACGTTTATCGCTGAAACAGCGGTAAAGCAAGATTAGATAGCGGTAACGTTAGCCGCAGACGGACCTTTAGCACCGTTCTCGATAGTGAACTGTACGTTCTGGCCTTCAGCCAGGGTCTTGAAACCTTGATCCTGGATAGCGGAGAAGTGTACGAACACATCTTTGCTGCCGTCAGCAGGAGTGATGAAGCCAAAGCCTTTAGACTCGTTAAACCACTTAACCTGACCTTTCATCATTGACATAGGAATTACCTTTTAAAAATAAATTTCGCCACCATGGGCATGTTATAGCCGGATTTCAGTCGTTACTTATGGAGGCACTAAGAAGGAAATTCGTCAGAGCAGGGTTATCATGGATAACGCTTTAAATTGGAACAACTTTACTCAGGATGTCGTGCATAAATAGGTCTGTACCACAGGCCGGTATGTATTTACTCATGACTGCCCTTTAATAGCAACTCTTTTTAATGCAATGGTGAGGTAAACCCCAAAAATAGTCGAAATACGTACCAGATAGTACAATCATTGAGCAGTTATCAGGCTATTTTTCAACAGGTTGGGAAGTATCGGCCTCAAGAACCGCTCCGCAATGCGCGCAAAATTTTGCATCAATTTCATGTCTGGAATGCAGACAAATCTGACAGGAACGCGCCGCACGTCCTTTTTCCAACTCTTGTGACATATAAGCGGTCAAAATCCCGGTAGGAACGGCGATGATGGAATACCCCAGCAGAATAAGCACCGATGCCAGCATTCGTCCCAGGGCGGTATGCGGCGTGATATCACCGTAACCGACCGTGGTGAGCGTGACGACCGCCCAGTAAACTGAGGTCCCCAGTGAGCTAAACCCGTCATTCCCCCCTTCTACCGCAAACATCAGTCCGCCAAATAAACACAAGATGATCGCCACAAAGCCGAAGAAGATGCCCAGTTTACGTCGCGCGCGCATCAGGCTGCGCCACAAGATCCCGGCATCACTCATATAGCGCAGCAATTTGAGCACCCGAAGTACGCGCAGGACCCTCAGCAGACGTATCAGCACCATCAGATTCGCTGACAAAGTAAGCGACGGCATCAGCCAGATGATGTACATCGGCAACACAGTACAAAGGTCGACAATCCCGAAAAAGCTCAACGGGTAGCGAGTTTTTCGTGGTGAGGAAATCAACCGCAGCAAGTATTCAACCGTGAACACGGCGGTGAACACCACTTCCATCAGGCCGAGCTGTAACAATATCTTCGGCGAATTGGGGAAGAGATCGCTGGCGCTCGACTCAATGAACAAAGAAAGAACGCTCAGCATCGAGATAACAATCCAAAACGTTTCCATGCGGCGACCGCTGCGTGTGCGGTGATCAAATAAAAGGGCATAACATCTGCGTCGTGCTGACGCGAAACAGCGGTAATCCTGAGACATAAACGACACCGGCAAAAATAGTTAGGGCAAGAATAGACGCTTTTAGACGCCGCGCCTATGGGTGAGAAAATCCAAAAAAAACGCCGGTCACATATTGTCTTTAAAAGACCCGGTGACCGGCGTTTTACAGCACGATTGACGCGTGCTGGATTAATCCATGAGCTCTGAAACTGCATTACGGACATAAGCCGTAATTTGCGCGACATCTTCTGCGTCAGCACTGCCGCCGCCGATTGACCGCACGGTGTTCTCCAGATGGCCAATATCCTGTTCGACTTTCTTCGCAATCTGCACTTTAACAATCGTGTCGACAGAAGAAATAAAAGCCCGCATCACGGCTTTCAGGGCGAAAATCTCACCGAAAGAATCGTACGCAGGTTTGTCCGCAGCGGTTGGTTGCGCTGCACGTGGCGGCAGGTCTTTCAGCCTGTCCACATGTTCAATCATCAGATCCATGTCTCTGATGAGTTCATCAAAACTCTTAGCCACTGGTTTTCCTTCGCCCGGCGAAAGGCAGCAGGATACCACCGCGCTTTCAAGCCGAGAAGTCACAGAAACGTGTAAAGAGTAAATTTCGCCACAATGCGCCTGCCCTGCTGATTTAACTCAATATTCAGGACAGACGCATTAGGTCGCTATTTAACCAATATTGCTATTCAACGCGTAATAAATGCTCTTCAGCGTGCAATACACGCTATCCAATGCGCAATCCACGCGTTTCAATGCGCAATAAGGGTTAACCGGCGTTTTTCAGTGAAGCCATATCAACAACAAAGCGGTATTTCACGTCGCTTTTCAGCATACGTTCGTAAGCGCCGTTGATATCCTGCATGTCGATCATTTCCACATCACAGGAAATGTCATGCTCAGCACAGAAATCCAGCATTTCCTGAGTTTCCGCGATACCGCCGATCAGGGAGCCGGCAACGGTTTTGCGGCCCATGACAAGTTTACCGCTGTGCAGCGCAGGTTCGATTGGCTCGATCAGGCCAACCAGAATATGCGTACCATCGCGTTTCAGGGTTTCCAGGTACGGATTCAGGTCGTGCGGGTTCGGTACCGTGTCCAGAATAAAGTCGAAGTGACTTTTCACTGCGGCCATTTGTTCTGCATCGGTAGACAACACCACGTGGTCAGCGCCCAGACGGTAAGCTTCCTGCTCTTTGCCTTTAGAACGGGTGAACAACGTCACATCCGCACCCAGCGCTTTAGCGAATTTCAGGCCCATGTGACCTAAACCCCCTAAACCAACAACCGCGACTTTATGGCCTTTACCTACTTTCCAGTGCTTAAGCGGAGAGTAAGTGGTGATACCGGCACACAGCAGCGGTGCGGCAGATTTGATATCCAGCTTTTCAGAAACGCGCAGTACGAATTTTTCTGAAACAACGATTTCTTCAGAATAACCGCCATAAGTCATCATGTTGTCATGACGATCAAGGCTGTTATAGGTCATGGTAGCGCCTTCTTCACAGTACTGTTCCAGGCTTTCTGCGCAGGACTCACAGTGCTGACAAGAATCGACCATACAACCGACACCGACGGTATCGCCGACATTGAAGCCTTTTACTTTCGCGCCAATGTGTTTAACGCGACCGATAATTTCATGGCCCGGAACCATCGGATAAATGCTCTGATGCCATTCGTTACGAGCCTGGTGGATGTCTGAGTGACACACGCCACAGTAAAGAATGTCGATCACAACGTCGGTATCACGCGGGTCACGGCGAACAAAGTTATGAGGCGCGAGAGGCGCATCCGCTGAATGTGCAGCGAAACCACGAACGTTAAGCGTCATTTTTTTCTCCTGGTAGGCAAACGGAATACTTCATGCCCGCACGAACTGCAGGCACCAGGAAATTATGCGGGTTTTAGATGACAAACAGATATAACGATTCTCGCTATTGCTTGCCTGAATCTGTTTTTTTCAGGATTTTTTGAAAGGATTGTACAGTGACTAAACAGTGGCGCCCTGCAGGCAAAGCGCCATGTTTTCAGAAAGGATTAAATCAGACCCGCTTCTTTCAGTTCGCTTTTCATATACGCGTAATAGATAGGTGCGGCCACGACGCCGGGGATACCAAACGCAGCTTCAAAGACCAGCATAGCCAGCAGAACTTCCCAGGACTTCGCCTTAATACGGCTGCCGACAATACGCGCATTCAGGAAGTATTCCACCTTGTGAATAATGATCAGATACGCCAGAACCAGCGCGCCGACCCACAATGAAAGGGAAAGACCAACGATGAAAATCAGCGTGTTAGAAATAAGATTACCGATCACCGGTAGCAATCCGCACACGAACGTCACCACCACCAGCGTTTTTGCCAGCGGCAGATGAATGCCGAACAACGGTAAAATCCCGAACAGAAAAATACCGGACAAAACGGTGTTGATCAGCGAAATCTGGAACTGAGCAAACACAATATTGCGGAAGGCTTCACCCAGCAAACGCATCCGCTGCAACAGTTCCTTTTTCAGCGGCGCATGATGTTCACCGTGATTCGGTTGCTGAAGCGAAATAATCGCGCCGAGGATCATGCCGATAATCATCGTCAGAAAAACATGTGCCGCGTTCTTGCCGAAAGCCTGAATCATCACAATATGCTCGCGTAACCATTGCAGGAAACTGCGCTGTAACTCTTCAATATTGGCGGGCAGATAATGCAGCAATACCGGCGACAGACGGCTCTGTGCGTCGGAAAGCAAACGCGACACCATGGCGTTAAAGGCCACCGGATTTTTCATATCTTCCATCAGAAAATCGGCAATACCGGCAATCGCCACCGTCAGGAAACTGACGACCAGCGTACCGATAACCGCGACCACAACCCAGCGGGCACGTTCTCCGCTGATGATTTTCTGAAAGTACGGCGTCAGGGCGTTGATGAGTTCAAACACTAAAAAACCGGCAATAAAACATGCCAGTAAATGAAGAGGAAGAATCAGTAACAGCCCGCCCATCACAATCAACACACTGAGCCAGCGAATTTGATTCGATCTCATAATCTGCATTACCTGTTTCCTTAAAATCTCTGTGTAGCGGGCTGTGCCCTGCAATCATCCTTATCATAGCACTGAACAATACACCGCCCTTCTACGCAAGCGTAAACCCGCAAGAAAATTTTGACAGTCACGCTGGGTTCTCTATGATCGGAGCGTATTAATAGATAAAGAAAATCCTACATTCTGGTGAACAACAATGTCTGAACTCATCCGCGAAAAGCTCACACTCCCTGAAGGTCACGATAAATTGCTGCTGCACTCCTGCTGTGCGCCCTGTTCAGGTGAAGTGATGGAAGCCATTCAGGCGTCAGGTATCGATTATACAATCTATTTCTACAACCCGAATATTCACCCGCAGAAAGAATATATGCTGCGCAAAGAAGAAAATATGCGTTTCGCTGAGCAGCATGGCATTCCATTTATTGATGCAGATTACGACACCGATAATTGGTTTGAGCGCGCTAAAGGAATGGAAAATGCGCCTGAGCGCGGCGAGCGTTGCACCATGTGTTTTGATATGCGCTTTGAACGCACGGCGCTTTATGCCTGGGAAAATGGTTTCAGTGCCATTACCAGTTGTCTGGGTATTTCGCGCTGGAAAGATATGAAACAAATTACCGGCTGCGGCGAACGTGCGGCCGCGCCTTATCCGGGCATGGTGTACTGGGATTATAACTGGCGTAAAAAAGGCGGTTCAGCGCGAATGATTGAAATCAGCAAGCGCGAGCGTTTTTATCAGCAGGAATACTGCGGATGCGTTTACTCCTTACGTGACAGCAACTTACACCGTAAATCGCAGGGGCGCGGACTCATCAAACTCGGCGTGAAATATTACGGCGACGAGGACGACGAATAACCGCTTTTCTCTTTCCTGTCCTTCCTGCAAACCCGGCCTCAGCGCCGGGTTTATTATTCTGCTATTTCTCCCCTCATCTGTCAGATACACCAGATAAAAATCTTCCGTCAGTTATTTATATTGCAGGATTAATTCACTGCATTATTTAACCATTCCCCTGTGAGATTTTTCGCATTTTTTCCATCTTGCGTTCAGCCATCACGCTTGTTACTTTCCGCTTCACGCATTTTTATGCGAATTAGATCTATGTAATTACACAGGGTTATTACCGGTGTATTCACCAGGCAGAGAACCATCAAAAATATAAAACAAACACAACAACATTGAGGGACACACCATGTGGGTTTTAATTGGTATTCCGATCGTCGTGCTGGGATTCGCACTGCGGTTTAATCCATTATTAGTGGTCACCGTCGCCGGTATTTCAACCGGGCTGGCGGGCGGTATGCACACCGTTGAGATTATCAGCGCTTTCGGCAAAGCCTTTACCGATAACCGTTATATGGGCCTGATCTGGCTGACGCTTCCTGTGATTGCCATTCTTGAGCGCAGCGGCCTCAAGGAACAGGCGCGGCATCTGATTTCGAAAGTCCACGCTGCCACCACAGGCCGTGTGCTGATGTTGTATTTCTTCCTGCGCCAGATGACCGCTGCGCTGGGACTCAATTCTCTTGGCGGCCACGCGCAGATGGTTCGCCCGCTGATTGCACCGATGGCAGAAGCGGCGGCTACCACCAAATACGGTGATTTACCCAATGATGTGCGCCAGAAAATCCGTGCTCACGCCGCGGCGGCGGATAACGTTGCGGTATTTTTCGGTGAGGATATCTTCATCGCCGTGCAATCCATCCTGCTGATCAAAGGTTTTCTTGAGCAATACGGTATTAACGTCGAGCCACTGCATCTTTCGGTCTGGGCAATCCCGACGGCCATCGCTGCGCTGATTATCCACTTTATTCGTTTGTGGCTGCTTGACCGCTCGCTGGCAAAACGTTTTGACGTTCATCACGGGAGCGCAGCGAAATGATCAGCTTACAAACCGTTTATATCCTTGCAGGACTGATGTTTTGCGCTTACGCCTTCTTTAACCTGCGCGATAAAAGCAACGCACGCCGTTACGTAAACGCGCTGTTTTGGGGCATTTACGGCATTACCTTCCTGTTTGGCGGCGAGTTACCGCATTTCGTCACCGGTTGCATGGCGATATTACTGGCCATTATTGCCGGTACCGGAAAACTCGGTAAAGGCAAAACAGATAACGATCAGCCGGAAATGGTAGAAAAACGTGAGGCGGGTGCGAAGCGTTTTGGCAACAAACTGTTTATTCCCGCCCTGCTGATCCCGATTGTGACCCTGATTGGCACCCTGACGCTGAAATATACGCCGCTGGTGGAAGCCAAAAACGTCACGCTGATTTCACTGGTGATCGGCACGCTGGTGGCGTTTATTGCTGCGCTGATCATGCTGCGCGATTCGCCGGTTAAGGCGATTAAAGCCGGCGGTCAGACGATGGATACCGTGGGCTGGGCGGCCATTTTGCCGCAAATGCTGGCCGCACTCGGCGCGTTGTTTGCACTGGCGGGCGTCGGCGGCGTGGTGTCTGAACTGGTGAAAAACATTATTCCGCTGGGATCTCCGCTGGCAATTGTTGTCGCTTATACCTTCGGCATGGCGCTGTTCACCATGATTATGGGTAACGGGTTCGCCGCATTCCCGGTGATGACAGCGGGTATCGGCTTGCCGCTCATCGTTAATCAGCTGGGCGGAAACCCCGCGATTATGGGCGCTATCGGGATGTTGTCCGGTTTTTGCGGAACACTGATGACGCCAATGGCTGCGAATTTCAACATCGTTCCGGCGGCGTTACTTGAATTGCAGGATAAAAATGGCGTGATCAAGGCACAGTGGAAAACCGGCGTATTGCTGTTGCTGGTCAACACCGCCTTTATGTATCTCTTTGTGTTCCGTTTCTGATAAGGGAAAAGATGACAACGCAACCGACGACGACCCTGACGCCTGAAATGGCGTCCCGTTTTGCCTCGCTGGCGCTCAACCATTTAACACGCGAGTATCCCAATAAACTGATGCACGCCATGAGCAGCGCGGCGGATGCGCAGACTCCGCGTCAGCTGCATCCGATATTTTACGGCAGCTACGACTGGCATTCCTGCGTTCATGGTTACTGGCTGTTATTGCGCTTACTGAATCGCTTTCCTGATCTGCCGGAAGCCGGAAAAATCATCAGCGTGGTGAACGAGCATTTCACCGCCGAAAACGTCGCGGGTGAGATGGCGTATCTGCAACAGCCGCAAAATAACGGGTTTGAGCGTCCTTACGGCTGGGCGTGGTTTCTGGCGCTCACTCAGCAGTTGCATGAAATGGTATTGCCGCAGGCCGCTGGATGGGCCAAAACGCTGGCGCCGATGAGTCGCTTCTTTGAGAAAAGCTTCACTGACTTTCTGCCAAAAGCCACGTATCCGCTGCGCGTTGGCAGTCACTTTAATACCGCCTTTGCTCTGGCATTGACGCTCGATTATGCGCGCAGCGTTAAACATTCTGTGCTGGCATCAACCATCGAAGAAACGGCACTGCGCTGGCATCTTGACGATGTGCATTGTCAGGCGTGGGAACCGGGCGGTGATGAATTCCTTTCCCCTTCACTGATGGAAGCCGAACTGATGCGCCGCGTGTTACCTCGCGACGCCTTTGTCACCTGGTTCGGGCGTTTCCTGCCGGAACTGGCACACAGCCAGCCCGCGACGTTGTTCACACCGGCGACCGTGACTGACCGCAATGATGGCAAAATCGGCCATCTCGACGGACTCAATCTCAGCCGGGCCTGGTGTCAGCGTTCGCTGGCGTCGGCGTTACCTGCGGGTGATCCGCGTGCGGCGCTCCTGCGCCAGACCGCCGAAGCGCATTTGCACAGCGCACTGGATCACCTCGACAGCACCTATATGGGGGAACACTGGCTGGCGACTTTCGCGCTGTTAGCCCTGGAAGCCTGACTGACCTTTCCTCCGTTCAGCGCACAATCCCGCGTGCTGAACGGAGGAAGAATTCATTGAAGTGGCACAGCAACGGATATTCAACACTCAGACGTCCGATCTCCAGTCTCACTTTTTCGACCGCCGCCTGCTGGTGATAAAGCAGGTCATACAGATAATGGATCACCTCGCGCACAGCGGGTTCCGCCTGCCTGAAGGCTCCGGCCTGTTCATTAATTCCTTGCGGCGATGCGCGGTTCCCACCCGCCTGAACATAAGGCGGCACATCCTGCACAACGCAGGATCCGGCCAGCAAGCGGGCTCCCGTGCCAATAATGCAAAACTGATGCACCGCGCACATGGCTTCAATGCAAGTGTCATCTCCCAGCACAACGTGTCCGGCCAGTCCGCTGTTCTCGCCCATAAACGTGGCATTCCCTACCAGACAGTCATGGCCGATATGCACACCGCGCTCGAAAGTATTGTCATCACCGATACGGGTCAATCCCCCGCCCTGTGCGGTTCCCCGGTGCAATGTCGCGTGACGGCCGATCCTGTTGCGATTGCCAATTTCGAGCCAGGCAGGTTCTCCTGCATATTTCAGATCCTGACTGATTTCGCCAATCGAAGATCCCATGCCGATCTGGTTATCTGACCCGATTTTCGTATTGCCGTTGATGACCGTATGCGAAGAAATAATGGTCCCTTCACCGATTTGCACACCGGCGGAAATAATACAAAAAGGCCCGATAACCACCCGCGGGCCGATAATGACATCCGATTCGATGATACTGCTGGCCGCGATGGTGGCCGAAGATGAAATCAACACAAACGTCCTTCTGACAGCCGGTAAGCCGCCAGTGGTGAATTAAACGTGTCAGGAGTAATCAGGGAAGGTCAAAATGAGCGGAAGAAACGCGCTCAGAAAGGCTTAAACGAAACGGTTTCTTATTGAACAGCGTCGCGCTATACCGCACAGGATAAGGGGTCTGGAGGAGAAAACTGGCTAACTATATTTTATTTATTTTCTGAACCTTTTCTAAAAACCCATCACGTTAAACATTTATGACACTCCCGTTAAGGCTTTCTTAAGCTTGAACTAATATGATTCCTGCCATTCATTTCTGCACGTTATGTTTGCCTCGCATTACGTTGGCTTTTTCACCCCTTTTGGGAGTTTGCATTGCGCTATTTATTGCCAAAAATCAGCTATTTCAAGCTGACCTTGCTCTTAACGCTGTACTTCACTTTTGTGGTCAACCTGCCGATTTTGCTGCACTTTTACCGCATTCTCCATGCGTTGCCGGCTTATAACCTGGCTTTTGCCCTGAGCATTCCTGTCGCCCTGTTTGCTGCGCTGAACTTTGTGTTCACCCCTTTTAGCTTCCGGCCGTTGCTTAAGCCCTTCTTCATCATTGTGCTGCCGCTCAGCGCCCTCGCCAGTTTTGCCATGATGACCTTTCAGGTCGTTTTCGACCGAAGCATGATTGAAAACATTATCGAGACACAATCAGCTGAGGCGACGTCGTATCTCAATCTGAAGGTGGTGCTGTGGTTTGTGTTTACCGGCATCCTGCCCGCTATTCTGTTATTCGTAACGCCGGTAAGCTATGAAAAGACCCGCCTGCGCCGTCTCGGTGTGCGTCTGATGT
Organism: Rahnella variigena; assembly: GCF_003610915.1. NCBI lineage: Bacteria > Pseudomonadati > Pseudomonadota > Gammaproteobacteria > Enterobacterales > Yersiniaceae > Rahnella > Rahnella variigena. The sequence continues at coordinate 2,870,016 of NZ_NSDJ01000001.1, read as the reverse complement.
CGATGGTGATTTCACTGCTGGTAGTGGCGTCGATCGCCGGTGTTTTCTATAAAGATTATGCGTCTGTGGGGCGTAACAACCGCACGCTCAATCTGGAAATCGTCCCGACTAACTATCTGTACAGCGCTTTCCAGTACATGAATCACCGTTATTTCACGCCGAAAATACCGTTCCAGACGATTGGCAACGATGCAAAACTGGTACAACAGCCTGGTCAGAAACCGAATCTGGTCTTCCTGGTGGTAGGCGAAACTGCACGGGCGCAAAACCAGTCGTGGAACGGTTATGGCAAACCGACTAATCAATACACGCAGGCCATTGCGGATGTGGTGAATTTCAGCAAAATGACGTCATGCGGCACAGCGACAGCGATTTCCGTGCCGTGCATGTTCTCTAATATGAAACGCACCAGCTACGACGCTAACCGCGCCCGAAACAGCGAAGGCTTGCTGGATATCCTGCATAAAGCTGGCGTTTCCGTTTTCTGGAAAGATAACGACGAAGGCTGTAAAGGTGTCTGTGACCGCGTGCCAAACGTCATTATCCCCATTAAAAATGACGGCAAATATTGTGACGGCGACACCTGCTACGACATGGCGCTAATGCAAAATATCGATGAGGATATTAAAAACGACGGGAAAAACACCCTGATTGCCCTGCACCTGATTGGCAGTCACGGGCCGACGTATTCCAGACGTTATCCGCCGGAATTCCGTAAGTTCACGCCTGACTGTCCGCGCAGCGACATTGAAAACTGCACACAGGAACAGCTGGTGAATACCTACGATAACACCCTGCTCTACACCGATTATCTGGTGTCTCAGGTCATTGAAAAAGCAAAGCAGTATCAGGACAAATACAATGTGGCGGTGATTTACCTTTCTGATCACGGTGAATCGCTGGGCGAAAACGGTCTGTATCTGCATGGCACGCCATACAGCGTGGCACCTGCGCAGCAGACACATGTTCCGATGCTGTTCTGGCTTTCCGATAATTATGCGAAAGCGCAGGGAATCGACATGCAATGCCTGAAAGACAATGCGGCGGACAAAGATGTCTCACAGGACAATCTGTTCCACACCGTGCTCAGCGCGATGAATGTACAGACGTCGGAGCGTGACTCTCAGCTCGATATTCTTGCCGCCTGTAAAGCGTCTCGCTGACCGGGACAGCGTTATGAAACGGTTTGCTGCCAGATTTCACGGCAGCAAACTGCACTCCTGCAGAATACTTTTCGCCAGCGCACTGACCGTCTGATCATAGCGCTGCGTTTCATCATCCAGCACCATATACAGCGACGTTTGCCTGACGGTTCTGGCTGACAGCATCAGGCGGCTGAGCAATCCGTTTTTCAGCGCGTTATCCACACTTTCCAGCGGCAGCCAGCCGTAACCGACACCCACTGTAATTGCTTCCAGCGCCGCACCGACCGTGGTGAATGTCCAGTGTGCCACCGTGCCTGCCGGATGTTTATCTTCAGGCGGCGCGTGACGGTCAGCGACGCTGATCAGCGGGAAACGCGCCAGATCCTGAGCGGTCAGCGGAGCGGGCAAAGACAACAGCGGATGATCGCTTTTCGCCACCGGAACAAAGTCCACATCCAGCAGAAAACGGCCATGGATTGCGTTTTCAGGCGCGAGCGTGGTGATGTACAAATCGGCCGATTGTTCGCTGAGTTGTGCAAGACTTTCCCCGCGCAAAATCTCAGTCAGATGCACCCGCGTATCCGGGAACTGCGACTGAAAGTATTTAAGCGCGCGGAACAGCCTGTTTTTGGGAAACACGCTGTCGACCACCAGACTCAGCTCAGTGCGCACACCGTCTTTCAGCCCGGCAGCCCTGTGTTCAAGCTGTAAAAATGCCGATATCAGCGGTGTTGCCTGCGCCAGTAAAGCGCGCCCCTGTTCGGTCAGCGTCGCCTTTCTGCCGTTAATTTCCAGCAAGGGTAAACCGATGCGTTCCTGTAAGCCGCTCAGGGCATAACTGACCGAAGACTGACTGCGGTTGAGCACCGTTGCCGCCTGCGCGTAACTGCCTTGTTCAATCACCGTTTGTAACACCACCCATTGCTCCAGAGTGGTTCTTGGCAACGCCATATCGTGATCCCTTCAGAATAAAAACACATCTATATTTTAGATGATTTCAATCTGAAATCAGCGTTTTTTTATCAGTTTTTTAAGATGTAATATTCTTCTCAACGAAACGAAATGTTTCATTCCAATACTGAGTTAAGGAGAAATATCATGAGCACATTTGATAAACATGACCTGAGCGGTTTCGTTGGCAAACATGTGGTTTACACCTACGACAACGGCTGGAATTATGAAATCTACGTCAAAAACGCGCACACCCTGGATTACCGTATTCACAGTGGCCTGGTCGGCAACCGTTGGGTGAAAGATCAGAAAGCGTATATCGTGCGGGTAGCATCTGATGTGTACAAAATTTCCTGGACTGAACCGACCGGGACTGACGTCAGCCTGATTGTGAATCTGGGCGATAACGTGTTCCACGGCACCATTTTCTTCCCACGCTGGGTGATGAATAATCCGGAAAAAACCGTCTGCTTCCAGAACGACCACATTCCGCTGATGAATTCTTACCGTGATGCGGGTCCGGCATATCCGACTGAAGTGATCGACGAATTCGCGACCATTACCTTCGTGCGTGATTGCGGTGCGGATAATGACACTGTGATCGACTGCGCTGCGAGCGAACTGCCAGCCAATTTCCCGGATAATCTGCGTTAATCACGCCGTTCTGCAATACCAATAAAAAACCGCAGCCCGTTCATTCAGGCTGCGGTTTTTCATTATTGAAACGGAAAACAGAGGAAATCAGCGTGACAGCGTTTTCAGCAATGCCGCGTTAAATTTTTCCGGTTCTTCCATCTGCGGCGCATGGCCGAGGCCTTTAAATTCGATCAGTTTCGCATGAGGGATCAGTTTCGTGACCTGTTTACCCAGCACGTTGTAGTGACCGATTTTGGCTTTTACCGCAGGCGGCGCAATGTCGCTGCCAATCGCTGTAGTATCGGCAGTGCCGATCATCAGCGTGGTCGGCACGCGCAGATTTTTGAACTCGTAAAAGACCGGCTGCGTGAAAATCATGTCGTAAATCAACGCAGAGTTCCAGGCCACCAGTTTATGTCCCGGCCCGTTATTCAGCCCTGCCAGCATATCGACCCAGCGGTCGTATTCCGGTTTCCACTTATTCACGTAATAGGTTTTGAGTTCATACTGTTTAATGCTGTCCGCCGAGGTTTTCAGCTCACGGTCGTACCACTGATCCACGGTACGATAAGGCACGCCCTTGGCTTTCCAGTCTTCCAGACCAATCGGATTCACCAGCACCAGTTTCGATACTTCCGGTGCAAACATCAGGCTGTATCGCGTCGCCAGCATACCGCCGGTGGAATGCCCGACCATCACGGCTTTGGTTATTTTCAGGCTTTTCAGCAACTCATGGGTATTGGTCGCCAGTTGCTGAAAACTGTACTGGTAATGGGAAGGTTTGGTCGATGAACAGAACCCGACCTGATCAGGCGCGATCACCCGATAACCTTTACTCACCAGCGCCGAAATGGTGTCGCCCCAGGTCGCGGCACAAAAATTCTTACCGTGCATCAGCACGACAGTCTGACCATTTTTATGCCCGGTGGCCGGTACGTCCAGATAGCCCATTTGCAGCGGAGCACCCTGGGAATTAAAAGAGAATTGTTTCAGCGGAAAAGGATAGTCAAAACCCTGTAGTTGCGGCCCGTAGCTCGGCGCATCAGCAGCAAATGCTGAGCCGGAAAAGACTGCACCTGAAAAGGAAAAAGACAACACAGCGGCAGAAAGAAGCACTTTAAAACGGGGAAGCATCGGATAGTCCTGGTGTCGGTGACTGACAGACGGCGTAAAGTCTTATGCTACAAACTTTATGCCGCCAGTAAAACCCGATAACACTCAAACCGCACAAACTGACGCAGACTTGAGATCCAGCTCAAAACGGTAAATCAGACCGCCCGGTTCACTGGAATAACGGCACCGCAGTGCTTCAGCCGGGATAACACGCTGACCCTATTTGATAGACACAAAAAATAGTTAAACAATGAATCATTCATGATTTGCATCAAAAGACAGGCTTATCAATGGCGTGAAATTAACCTTCTTATCCAGCTGTAACAATGGTTAACACCATTATGGGTTATATTAACAGAACAAAACTTCTTGCTCCGTCTCTCACTGGTGGATATCTCTTTGGGCTCAAACTGGTTAAACCGACCCTCTATGCGGATTTGCCTCGCGCTGCTTGCGTTCACGTTGGTCGCGGCAGTCGGGATACTGGCTATCTCGTGGCAAACCTCGCAGGGATTACGGCGCGATGTGAGCGCCAGCCTGCAACAATCAGTGAGACTGGTGGACATGACGCTGGATAATGCCGCGATCGCCGCCGGCGCGGTGGAAAATCTGATTGGTGCACCTTGTGATCAGCCGACCATTCAGGCGCTGCGCTGGCAGGTCGCCAAAGTTCCCAACGTGCGCACCGTCAATTTATATCGCCAGCATAAGGTTTATTGCGCCTCTTTATTCGGTGAACGAGACGATACGATTTCCACTCAAAATTACGTCGATGGAAAACTGATGCTGATGAGCGGCAATATAGTGACGCCCGATCACCCGCTGATTGCCTATCGTCATGATGTTAACGGCAGTGGCGTACTGGTCGGGGTCGATGGTTATTTCCTGCATAATATTCTGCAATTGCTCAGTACCCACGCGTATCTGATCCTGCAAGTCGGCGACAAGTGGATGGACAGCCAGGGCAAAATTCATACTTCTGAAATCTGGCCTGATGGCGAAAAGATGTCGCTGAAATCCTCGTTTTATCCTTATGAAATGCAACTGGTGATCCGCCCGAGCGATCACTGGCGTTATATTTTTGACTACGCCACTGTCAGCCTGATCCTGTTCCCGCTGATCAGCATCTTCATTGCTTTTATGACCTATGCGCTGCTTGGCCGGTTGGGTGGTCCGGTTGCGGCACTGAAAAACGCGCTGGGGAAAAAACAATTTATCCCTTACTTGCAGCCGGTCGTGGATGGAACAAACCATGAAATCACCGGCGCTGAAGTTTTGATGCGCTGGCAGCATCCGCAGATGGGGCTGATCCCGCCATATCAGTTCATCCCTCTGGCAGAAGAAAGCGGGCTGATTGTGCCGATGACCCGCCAGATGATGGCGCAGGTGCGCGATCAGTTCGGCCCGCTGGCCGCTCAGTTGCCGAAAAATTTCCATTTCGGGTTCAATATCTGCGCCAGCCACTTTAAAGACCTGACGCTGGTCGAAGACTGCAAAGCTTTTATTGACGCCTTCCGGGAGAACCCGATCAATCTGGTTCTGGAACTGACAGAGCGCGAGCTCATAGAGCCTTCAGAAACCACCCACAGCCTGTTCAGTGCCTTGCGCCGTATGGGCGTGCTGATCGCCATGGATGACTTTGGTACCGGCCATTCCAGCCTGGCTTACCTGCAAAAATTCCACATCGACATTTTGAAAATCGACCAGAGTTTCATAGGCCGGATCGGCACCGATGCGCTGGCCGGACATATTGTCGATAACGTTATTGATCTGGCCAAACGCCTGCAAATGGTCATCGTGGCGGAAGGTATAGAAACGCAAAAACAGGTGGATTATCTCGCCCCCTATCGCCTCGAATACCTGCAAGGCTACTTTTTTGGAAAGCCTGTTGATCCGTCTGAATTTATCGATAAGTGGATCAGGCATTAACCCTTCCCCGCGCCCGCTGTACGTTTCGATGCGGCGGGCACGTTGCGCGCTCTGTGACTAGAATAATAACGTGAGCTACGTCTGATTAGACGTGTGCACATTTTGCTTAAAATCTCATGATGTGTAACATCCATTCAGAATTGTCCCGATACGCTGCTAACCTGTTGAAGTTACTTGTATTGGTGTAGTCTGAGGCAAACCCTGCTGATAAATCGAATGATCACTTTGCGAGCAAGATGATGATTAAGTGGCCGTGGAAAGCGAATGAACTGAAAATTGAGAAATCAGACGCGTGGAATGACGCTCTGAATATCCCGCTGTTGTCCTCCCTGAACGAGCAAGAGCAACAACGTCTGATTCAGGTCGCCAGCCAGCTTTTGCATCAGAAACGACTGGTTCCTTTGCAGGGAATTGTGCTGACTGAACAGATGCAGGCACGCATTGCGTTACTTTTTGCGCTGCCGGTGATGGAACTTGGTGCCTCGTGGCTCGATGGTTTTCATGAAATTTTGCTCTACCCTTCCCCTTTTGTTGTCGATTCTCCGTGGCAGGATGAAAACGGACTGGTTCATGCCGGAACGCAAATTCACGCTGGTCAGAGCTGGGATCAGGGCCCGATCGTGCTGAACTGGCAGGATATTGAAGACTCGTTTGATAACTCCGGTTTTAACCTGATCATCCACGAAGCCGCGCATAAACTTGATATGCGAAACGGTGGCGAAGTGAGCGGCATCCCGCCGATTCCTTTACGCGAAGTGGTGGCCTGGGAGCATGATTTACAGGCGGCGATGCAGAATTTGCAGGATGAAATTGACACCGTTGGCGAAGAAGCGGCCAGCATGGATGCCTACGCAGCGACCGATCCGGCAGAGTGTTTTGCCGTACTTTCTGAATATTTCTTTAGTGCCCCAGAATTGCTTTCGGAGCGTTTTCCGCTGGTATACGGTCATTTCACCCGTTTTTATCAACAGGACCCGCTGGCAAGGCAACTTCGCGGACAGCGTTGTGATTGTTAAAAGGCAGAATTAAACGGTTTTCCTTGTCAAAAAAGTGAAGTTTTATGGCTATATTGATTAGTTGCTGAGCAGTCGCACTGCTTTTCAGGAAATTGCCGTTGACACTCCACAGCCCTCTGGATATTATGCGCCCCGTTCACACGATTCCTCTGTAGTTCAGTCGGTAGAACGGCGGACTGTTAATCCGTATGTCACTGGTTCGAGTCCAGTCAGAGGAGCCAAATTAGAAAAGCCCGCTTAAGGAAACTTAAGCGGGCTTTTTGCTTTCTGTGGATTTGACAGTCCGTTAAGAAAGCTTTTATTTTTTCGTGGGTTCCCAGACGCACGGAACCCCGCAAACTATTTCAATAAATTTGCATAGAGCCGCAGCGCCCTCTTCAATTGTGTTATAGGGTTCTGAACCATAAATTTCGTTTTTACCCTTAAACCGACTACGTTGTTCTGGGAAAACCTCCACAGAAGTGAAACGCCTCAGACTATCTGGGCTAGTACGGATACGGAACCCACCATTTTTATCGCGTTGAAGCATATGCACACCAGTTGTATTGTTACCTTTCGTGTTCGCAAGATTAATCATTATCGGTCCCAACTGTGATAGCTTTATTAATTAACAAACTCGGAGTTGCTTACTGTTTACAGCCCGCATTTTTTGAGTGATAAAAAGGTTTAGGGTCAACAGCCTCTCGGCTGGCCTTTTCGAAGATTTTGTTGTTGTCGATTTCTTCATAATCTGTAATTTTATCAGGGTCACTGTAAAACTTCATGTAACTAACACTAATCTTTCCATTACTCGCGTATTGAACAATGTCTATTTCTTCCAAATTATCCCGACTACGAAAAATAGTGTTTGTAAGAACTGGAGTAGTGGCTGCGTTAGAATTATATACCGGATAAAGTACACCACCCATAATCAACCCTTTCTCTGTAATGCGCATAGGAGACGGAGAGACATCTTTACAAGTGAAAGGCTTAGACAGGTCTATAGCGCTATCGAACATGCCAGCATGGGCGGGAATATACAGAGCCAACAGGGTACAGCTGATAAGAATAACTTTAGTAATAGGGTTCTTCATTCAATATTCTCTTCTTAACATAAAACATGTTAAAAATTGACGCATAGATAAAAGGCTTTAGGATAAAGATATCAATGTGACTTTTACCAGATGACTGCTTTAAAAGGCCTGTATTGTAGCAAGAAAAATATTCTGAACCCTCTATTTTTGATAACTCTGAACATTTATAGGCACAGAAAAAACCCAAATAAAAAGCCCTTCCGGGCTTTTTATTCATCATCAGCTCAAACCGCTTATTACCACATCAAATCATCTGGCACTTTGAAATCTGCATACGGATCATCTTCGTCCTGCTCTTCCTGACTCAGTGCGCTGTTTAATACAATGCTGTTGGCATCACGCTGCGCGATTTTATCCGCTACGCTGGCAGGGATAATGGCGTATTCGCTCTCGCCGCTCTTTTCAGAAACCAGACGCGCAATAGCGAGACGACCGCTGATCAGCTGCGCCTGAGTGGTTTTATCCACGGCGATGCGTTTAATCAGTTTGTCGTCGGTGAAGTTGAAATCGATATTGCCTTTCGAAATGACGATTTTATTCATTTCAATCAGCTGTTTTACCTGAGCTTTATACTCTTTAGACAGCGCCGCCTGCTTTTGTTCTTCGCTCAGCTGTTTATCACGCTCCAGCTGCGCTTTTTTATTTTCTTCCACAGCCGCACGGGCTTCACGTGCCTGAACGCGTGATTTTTTTGCCGTTCTCTGCACTTTGTCCATCTTTTTGCTGCTGACTAATCCCGCTTTCAGCAACTGTTCTTGTAAGGTGAGTTTTGACATCGTTGTTTCTAAATCCGTTGAAAAATTTCAGCGATTATAACCGTAATTTTTAAGCCTATACAGGCCGGAGAACCTGAATGCTGAGTGACAGGTTCTTAGTCGTCGAATTGTGCCCGATAAAAAGCCCGCCTCAGAAAACTCCAGCGGGCTTGGGCTTACCGGTTCTGCTTATCCCTTAGCGAAGTTCGCCTGAATGCGCTGTTGCAGATAGTCTTCGGCACTGATGGCCGGATACTTCGCCTGCGGCCCCAGAATTTCTACGTCTTTATTGGCCTGACAGAAAAACGCCAGGCTGTAGCGCGCGCCCTGATACTCACCGGGCAGCGGGCTTCTGACGCGATGGAAGTTAGATGGTAACTGATCGTCGCTCCAGCGCATCAGCATGTCGCCGATGTTGCAGGTGATCACCTCTTCGCGCGGCTCGATGCTGGTCCATTGCTGGCTTTCGCTGTCTTTGCCCGGACAAACCTGCAATCCGCCCTGACCGGGACGCTGGAAAAGCAGCGTCAGGCAGTCGAAATCCGTATGCGCACCGGCGCGCCACATGCCCTGCTCCGACTGTTCGGTGGCATAGTAGTGCAGCATACGCAGCGTACTCTGGTAGGTTTGCTCGTCCGGATTGTGCGCCTGCTCGAAAAAGTGTTCCGGGAAGCCCAGTTTCAGCGCGAAACAGGAAAGCAATTTCATGCCCAGTTGCCAGCATTGCGATTCAAAACTCAGCATGGTGTCTTTGAACGCTGGCAGTTCCTGTTCGCCTGGCCACAGTTTGTCCATCAGCGGGCGGGTGATCTGATAGGACTCTTTCTGATCCGGCGTTTTGGTTGACGGCCGCACCTGCGATTTATTCTCCCAGCCAGCGTTACGCGCCAGCGGATACTGCGCTTTTACCGCGTCGGGCAGCGAGAAGAAATCTTCCGTCATGCTGAATGCCTGACGGATATCGCTCAGTGCGATGCCGTGATTGCTCACCTGGAAGAAACCGATTTCAACGGCTGCTTTCCACAGTTCATCGGCGATCTCACTTTTACGGTTTTCGAAATCTGACAGGTCTATGCAACGGACTTCACGGGCAAACGTCTCTTCGCCCATCGCGCCCATTCCGGCTTCTTTTTCCAGTTCCTGTAATGCATAACCTGCTGTTTGAGCTGACTGTGTTTGAGTTGATTGCGTCATTATTCTTATCCTTCTTAATCAATGGGGTTAGCGCGCAGCGCGCTGTTGCAGGGTACGGACAGCAGACATCGCGTCATGGCGCATGGCGTCCAGATCCAGACCGGGGATGACATCGTTTTCGACGATCACGCGGCCATTGATCATCAGCGCCTTCAGTGAGGCGCGACCGCCACAGGCCACCGGGCCGATTGCCATGTCGTGCAGGCCGAAATAACGCGGGTCGTCGAGCCGGTAAATGGCGATATCCGCCAGCATGCCGACCTGCACGGTGCCGCTCTGTTGCAGACCGAGGATCTGCGCCCCGCCCGCGCTGCCCCAGCGAACCACATCTTCGATGGATGCCGCATCGCCGCCGCCTTCAAAAGTGCCGCCGTTATAGCGCGGTATCGCCAGCATGCCTTTCCGGGCGCGCTGTAACAGCCACGCGGCATGCGCTTCACTTTGCATGTCGGCGGCTTCGTTGGATGCCGCGCCGTCTACGCCCAGCGAAACCAGCACGCCCGCCTGTTCCAGCGCCAGCAGGTCGGCGATGCCGCTGCCCAGACGTCCGTTGCTTTGCGGACAATGCGCAATGCCGGTGCGGGTCTGTCCCAGCATGGCGATCTCCTGCGGCAGTAACTTAACCAGATGCGCAAACCAGACGTCGTCCCCCAGCCAGTCGTGTTCGGCGCAAAACTGCACCGGCGTCATGTCGAATCTGTCACGCGCTGCATCGAGATAATCCACCGTTTCCGACAGATGGCTGTGCAGGCGGATCCCCAGACTGCGCGCCAGTTTGGCCATTTCGCGCAACTGCGCGCCGGGCGCAGAATGCAGCAAGGTAGTCGGTGCCATGACCACGCGGCGCAGCGACGTCGGTTTCGGATCGTGATAACGCCCCACCAGCCGTTCCATGTCCGCCATGTAATCATCGAAATTTTCCGGTCGCAGCGCCTGCGGTAAATCTTTCTCAATCGCCCGCCCCTGCGTTGCGCCACCACGGCATAAGACAATGCGCATTCCCAGCGCTTCCCCTTCGCTGAACAGAATTTCCGAGGTATCGAACGCCATATCCGGCCAGTAAAGGTAATTGTGATCCGCCACCGTCGCGCAACCGGAACGCAGCAACTCTGTCAGGCCGATACGTACCGCGAGACGGAATGTGGATTCATCGAACGTGGCGCGAAAGCGATAAGGCGTGGCGCTTAACCACGCGGTCAGGCTTTTGTTCAGCCCCTGAGGTTCGCCTTTCAGTAATGACTGAAACAGATGATGGTGAGTGTTGACCCACGCCGGATACACCACGCAGTCGCGGGCATCAACCAGCCGTTCGTCCGGCAATGCCGTCAGGGAGCCCATCGCCTCAATCACGCCATGACGCACACGGATATCCGGCCCGGCGTGACGCGCCCCGTCGCCCGGAAGCCCGGTCAGAATGGCGTGAGCATTTTTAATCAGTAAAGAGTCAGATGACATCGCAACGCTCCTCATGGTTTAACCTGCATGTGCTCAACAAATTCGGTGGTATACGCCTGCTTCCAGTCGGTATCTGCGTTTAGCAGTTTGGCATTGACCATGAAATCACGGGTTTTCTGCCAGCGCGCTTCAGTCATGGTGCCCCAGCCCTGCGTCGCCGCATCGCCGCCATCAATCAGGTGATGCTCTTTGATTTGCTGAACGCCCCAGGCCAGCAGGTCGTCAGTCATCTTCGGGTTATCCTTTTTGATCAGCGCGTTACCGGCTGCCGGGTTTTGCAGATAACTCACCCAGCCTTCCATCGATGCCTGCACAAATTTCGCCATTGCCTCTTTGCGGCTGCTGATAAGATCAGGACGGGTGATCAGAATGCCGCCATAAGGCGGATAGCCGTGCTCCGAGAACAGGAAGAAATTGGATTTCACACCTGCCTTTTGCGCCTGAAACACTTCAGAGCTGACGTACGCCTGCTGCGCCACGTTATCGTCCGCGACAAAAGGCTGAATGTTGAAGGTGTACGGGCGAACCTGAGAATCGCTGAGCTGATAGCGTGCTTTAAGCCACGGCCACCAGGTCGATTGCCCGGAGCTGGAAACCAGAATAGTTTTATCTTTCAGGCCGTCGAGGGACGTCACGGAGGCGTGGGTCAGTAACCCCTGCGGGTCGAACTGGAAGGGAGCTGCGATGGCTTTGGCCTGAAAACCGCGCTGCACCGATTCGAGCAACTGGAGGTCATAACCGATGATCACGTCAGCGCGTTTTGATAACAGCAGCTGCATGCCGTTAATCTGCGGGCCGCCGGACTGAATGCTGACATCCAGCCCGTAACGTTTGTAAATGCCCGTCGCCAGCGCCTGATAATAGCCGCCCTGTTCAGCCTGCGCGTACCAGGAAGTCAGCAGCGCGATTTTCTCATCGGCCTGCGCCGACAGTGAGAAAACGCCAGTGATCAGCGTGCTCAGCACGCAGCAAGACAGGGGAATGCGGGAAATTGACTTCATTGCTCCTCTCCTAATCATCGCCGGAGGGAGGATAAGCAAACGCGGCTCAGCCCCCCTTACCGGCTCAAAATGAACCGCGAAATGGTTGCTGAGCAATGTCCCGCGCAGTTGCCTGCACTGACCGCTTCTACTCACTTTTAACTATACAAAAACGATGCCAACTTCGCAGATGCGCTTTCCCTGCGCCTTGTCGGGATAATTACGTCTCACGCCCTGCAACCTTTGATTCATCACAGAGCGTGAGGCACCAAAAGCGTGCAATCAGTGCCGTTCACGCCCCGCCGTTTGGATCTGGCTGAATAACATCTCCAGTTGTTTGAGCATCATCGAAGCGGCCAGAGAAAGCTGCCGTGAAGGGGCAACGCACAGGGACAGCGTGAAGGTTTTTAATTGCGGATCGGTCAGCGGAATAAACTGCAACTCGTCGCTTTCCACTTCATCCATGATATCGAGCCAGCACAGAATGCCGATGCCCATTTTCTCTTTAATCAGCGAACGGATCATGTGGATGTTATTGGACACCGCGACTTCGCGAACCCTGTCACCGTTGATATTCATCAGCGCCTGTACCGGTTCGGCCAGCATCAGCGGTGCGGCGGGCAGGATAAACGGATATTCCATACACTGATTGAAACGCACGCCGCTTCTGTCGCCCAGCGGATGCCCTTTGGGCACCACAATGCCCAGCTCAATTTCGGCGAAAGCGCGCACCTGCAACTCACGGGAACTTTGCGGATTCAGCATCAGTCCGAAGTCAGCATCGCCGGACATCAGCGCCTGCTGAATATCCACGTTATTCATAGTGGTCAGCGTGAACGAAATATTCGGATAATCGACGTGCACTTTTTTGAGCATCGACGAGAAAAATTGCCGGTTGATGGCATCAATGGTGGCAATCCGTACGTGCCCGCGCCGCAACCCGCGCAGATCGTCGAGCTGTTCCAGAACACGCGAAAAATCCTTTTTCCAGTTATTGGCAGAATGCAGCAACAGCTCCCCCGCCGCCGTCAGCCGTAAACCTGTGGGATGACGTTCAAACAGCGGCATCGCCAGTTCCTTTTCAACCCGCAATATCTGCCGGTCAATTGATGATGCGGCAACATGCAGGGTTTCGGACGCCTTACGAAACGATCCCTGACGGGCAACCTCGGTGAAGTACAGCAGAAATCGGGAGAATGCGAACATAGGGAGTGCTCTCTTTTATGCAACGGGATGTGCGAATCAAAGCGCTGGACGCAACAGTTTTATAACAATAACGTAGCTTTCAATGCAACGGGAACAATCGTTTCACCGCTTAACAGCCCGGCTCTGCGCAGTAATGTACTTAAGACAGCGGGTTATGCGGTGAACGGATCGATGCCCCCTTTTATGAATGATTCATCAGAGAAAATACGGTAAATGACGATGAAAGATGCCGGATTAATTCCTGTCATAATTAAAACTGTGAAGTTAAATGGTGCGGGAAATATTTCCTTGCAGCTTATTTCGCAGGAAGGAAATCTATTACCGCCTTATTCTCCCGGCGCACACATTGACGTTTTTATTCCGGAACTCGGTCCGCGGCAATATTCTCTTTGCGGTGAAAACGGCAACGGGGAGTATTACGAAATCTGCGTGAAACTGGCGGAAAACTCCACCGGCGGCTCGCACTTTATTCATCATCATTTCCGCCCCGGCGACAGCCTGACCATTTCGGCGCCGCGCAATCATTTCCCTTTGCCCGACGCCGGTAAATATCTCTTCTTTGCCGGTGGTATCGGCATCACGCCGCTGCTGGCAATGGCGGAATATATTGCAAATCAACAGATTGAATTTGAACTGCATTACTTTGTTTCAGACAGTGAACACATCGCGTTTCTGCCGCGCTTAACTGCGCCCGCCTTAGCGAAAAATGTCTTTATACATGACAGCAGCGCAAACGATTCCCTGCGCCATAACACGCCGCTGAGTTTATGTCAGCCGGATGAGAATACGCGGGTAGTGGCCTGTGGCCCGGACGGATTTATTCAGCGCCTTGAAGACATTATGCGCACCCATCACTGGCAGGAAAATCAATTATCTTTCGAGCGGTTCAGTAATGCGAATATTGATAAGGATGCAGAAAATCAGGCATTTCATATCCAGCTTAACTCCACCGGGCAACGTTATTTAGTCGGCCCGAAACAGAGCATTGCTGAAGTCTTATTAAGCGCCAGAGTCGATATTATGCTGTCGTGCGAACAGGGTATTTGCGGTTCCTGTATTACTGACGTGATCGACGGTATTCCCGATCACCGCGACTGCGTGCTGACAGATGAAGAGAAAGCGGAGAACACGTAAATAACACTGTGCTGTTCGCGCTCCAAAAGTCCCGTTCTGGTTCTCGACCTGTAATGTCAACACGGAGCGACACAATGAACCTACCTGATACCGCCACACCGCTGAACGGCATTGCTAACGTTCGTCTGCCCGCGTGGCTGCTTCCCGCCGGATGGCCTTTGCAGGCTGGCGAACCGGTTACGGCAGATCTGCGTTTTGACGCAGGCAAAATTGCATCCGTGACGCCTTATCAGCCAGATCAAAATGATTTGTGGAACGCGCACGGCACACTGGCGCTGCCGGGGCTGATTGAACCCCACGCACATCTCGATAAAACCTTCACCATTGCCCGCAGCCGCCCGTCGACACCCGGTCTGCTGGCGGCGATTGAAACCCTGCATCAGGATCGTCAGCACTGGACGGCGGATGATTTGCGTCAGCGTGCCCGCAAGGGACTGGCGTGGGCAGCGGCGAATGGTGTGACCCGTTTACGCACCCACATTGACTGGTTCGACGTGGCTCCGCCGCTGGCCTGGCTGGAGCTGGGCGAGATGCCGCACACGAGCGTCACACTGGAACGGGTGGCACTGGCACCGCTGAGCTTTTTCGCCGACGCCGGCGCGGCTGACCGCATTGCCCGCGCAGTCGCAGAAAGCGGAAAGCATTGTCTGCTCGGTGGATTTATTCACTCCTCAAACTGGGATCCGGCGGCAATGCGCAATCTGATGCAAAGTGCCTCACGCTGGAAACTGAATCTGGATTTGCATATCGACGAAGAGCTTTCGCCGGTGGCGCACGGCCTGAGCTGGCTGGCTGATTACCTGTCACAAACTGATTTCAGCGGCCACATCTGTTGCAGCCACGGCTGTGCGCTGGCTTCGGGCAGTGAACAACAGGCGCAGGAGATTCTGAGTTTGCTGGCGGCGCAGCGCGTCACGCTGATTGCGCTGCCGATGACCAACCTGCTGTTACAGGATGCCGTCACCGGCCGCACGCCGCGCCAGCGCGGCATCACCCTGCTGAAAGAAGCGCAGACGGCGGGCGTTCCGCTGCTGCTCGGCTGCGATAACGTACAGGACGCTTTTTGTCCGGCGGGCAGTTATGACCCTCTGGATACGCTGACCTGCGCCCTGTTCGCACTTCAGCTTGATAACGTTTTTGATCAGCAGTCACGGCTTATTTGCGATGTCGCCGCCCTGACCGGTGAGGCGCCAGCCGCCCTGCCGCTTTCCCCAGGCAGCGATGCCAGTCTGGTTATCTTTCCGGGCAGCGACAGCCTGACCTGGCCTTTACACAGCGCAGCCCGCCTGGTTATCCGCCACGGCAGGCTGACCCACCAACGCACCTGGAATCAGGAGTTATCCCATGAGTCTTGAAGCGGGAGCGGGCAAACCGCTCGCCAGATATGCCGCATGGCGTCGCGCCGGTGATTTCGTTTTTCTCTCCGGCATCATTCCCGTCAACCCGCAGACAGCAACTATCGTGCGTGGTTTTCAGGATATCCCCGCCGAAGCGCGGCTGCTGCTGGGCGAAACCGGCGAATTCTCCACTGACGCCAAACAGGGGCCGATCCTCGCCCAGAGCTGGTATGTGCTGGAAAGCATCCGCCACACCATTGAAGACGCGGGCGGGCAAATGAGCGATGTGATCAAACTGGTGCAGTATTTTCGCAATCTCGATCACTTCCCGTATTACAGCCGGGTCAGAAAACTTTTTTATCCCGGACAACCGCCGGTTTCCACCGTGGTGCAGGTCAGTGAAATGCTGCCAGATGCCGGGGTGCTGATTGAAGTCGAAGCCACCGCCTGGTTACCGCAATCCCGCTCAACCCAATAACGTCAGACCCGAGGCACAGCATGATTAACGGTTATATTCCTGCAAATCGTTTTCTCCCTTTTCTGAGCTGGACGGCCATCGCTGCCCTGCCTGATAAAGCCAATACGGTGATCGTCCTGCCGACCGGCGCGATTGAGCAACACGGCCCGCATCTGCCGTGTTCGGTGGACAGCGTGATCTCCTCCGGTGTGGCGGGTCATGCGCTGGCGCGGCTGGCGCAAGATATTCCGGCTTACGCCATTCCACCGATCACCTACGGCAAATCTGACGAACACCTGAATTTCCCCGGTACGCTGACCTTAACCGGCGACACGCTGTTGCAGACGATTTTAGAAATTGCCGAATCGCTGTACCGCGCCGGGTTCCGCAAGCTGCTGATGATTAACGGTCATGGCGGGCAACCGCAGGTGCTGCAAATGGCCTCGCGGGAAATGCGCCTGCGTCACGGCGACATGATCATGATCCCGCACGACGTGTTCCGCGTGCCGAATGTCGAAAACCAGTTCCTGAGTCCGCTGGAGCAAAAAATGGCGATGCACGCCGGTCACAGCGAAACCGCGGTGATGCTGGCGCTGGCACCGGAATGTGTCCACATCGAACACGCGGTCGCTAATTATCCGCCGGAGTTCCCGTGCCCGACGCTGTCATCAGGCCGCCCTGCCGCCGCCTGGGCTTCCTATGATTTTGGCCCGAGTGGCGTGATCGGCGACCCGACCGGCGCGACCGCTGAACAGGGTCATGCAATTCTTGATTCGCTGGCGGCGAGCTGGGCGCAGGCGATCACCGAAATCCATCACATGCAATGGAAAGCACGCAGTGAGCCCACCTGGGGAAAACACCACTGGAACGGCTTTGTGCAAACCAGCTTCACTCCTCCTTCGTCTTCTCTGGCCTCTGAATAAAGGAATTCTCACGATGAAAACACAGCGTCCCTTCACTTACAGCCTGCTGGCCATGCTGCTGGCCGGGGTTTCCACCTCCGGCATGGCGGAAGAGAAATTTACCTTTCTGACCAACTGGTACGCGCAGGCGGAGCATGGTGGTTTTTACGAGGCGCAGGCCAAAGGGTTGTACAAAACTGCCGGGCTGGATGTCAGCATCAAAATGGGCGGCCCGCAGGTTAACGTGATGCAACTGATGGCCGCCGGACAGGCTGACTGTACGCTCGGCGACAACGGTCAGGCGCTGGAAACCTGGCAGGCAGGCGTACATGCGGTGACTGTGGCAACAGTGTTCCAGCATTCGCCGACGGTGTTTATCAGCCATGACAAAGTGGAGAAAGGTCAGGCGCTGAAAGACAAAACCTTCCTGCTGGCGACCGAGGCTTATACCTCTTTCTGGCCGTGGGCGAAGAGTGAACTGGGGCTGGGGAGCGCCAAAATCCGCCCTTACACCTTCAGCGTGCAGCCCTTCCTGGCGGACAATAATCTGGTGCAACAGGGGTATGTCACCTCCGAGCCTTTCTCGATCGAAAAAGGCGGCAAACCGTTCTACGTCTACATGCTCAGCGACTGGGGTTATCCGCCGTACGGCAACTCGATTATCTGCATGGCGGATACCGTTAAAAAACGTCCGGCAGCGGTGGCGGCTTTCGTGAAAGCCTCGATGCAGGGCTGGAAAGAATATTTGCAGGATCCGACCGCGGGCAACCAGCTAATTACCCAGGCCAACCCGCGTATGGGAGCCGACCAGATTGCCTTCGGTATCGCGCAGATGAAGAAGTATGAGCTGGTGACCGGCGGCGACGCGCAAACCAGCGGTATCGGTATCATCACGGAACCACGTCTGAAAAAGACCTGGGACATGCTGGTGAAAAACAAACTGATCGACGCGGATAAAGTGCCGTTTGAGCAGACTTATACCCTCGACATGATCAAAGACGCGAAGGTAATGCCATGAATTCAGCCCCCAAACTGACCGTGATGAGCGATGTCCGCTCCGCAAATCCTCCGCCGGTTCCGGCTATCGAAGTGCTGTCGGCGGAGAAAATTTACAGCAACGGCACGCGCGCTCTATTGCCGGTCAATCTGACCATCAATCAGGGCGAATTCGTCACCCTGCTCGGCCCGTCGGGATGTGGCAAAAGTACACTGCTGAAAATGGTCGCCGGGCTGACGGAACCCAGCGACGGCAAGCTGGTGCTGTGGCGGCGCGACAGCCGGGAAAAAACACAGGTGCCGCTGTCGTTCGTGTTTCAGGAAGCCACGCTGATGCCGTGGAGCAATGTGCAAAATAACGTGCGCCTGCCGCTGGATCTCGCCGGTGTTCCCCGCGCCGAAGCCAACACCCGCGTCAGTGAGGCGCTGGAACTGGTCGGTCTGGGTAAATTTGCCAGCGTCCTGCCACGCGAATTGTCGGGCGGTATGCAGATGCGCGTGTCGATTGCCCGCGGCCTGGTGACGCGTCCGAAACTGCTGCTGATGGATGAACCCTTTGGCGCACTGGATGAAATCACCCGCAACAAGCTCGACAGCGATCTGCTGCGCCTGTGGCGGGAACAGGGGCTGACGGTGGTGTTCGTCACCCACTCGATCCACGAAGCGGTGTTTCTTTCGCAGCGGGTGATCATGATGGCTGCCCGTCCGGGGCGCGTGGTGGAAGATATCGCCATTACCGAACCCTTCCCGCGCAGCGAAGATTTCCGCGTCAGTCCGGCGTTTTCACGCTATGCGAAGCAGTTACAAGACAGCCTGCTGCAAGCCAGCCAATCGGGTATGGAGTAACGGTATGCAAACTCAAAAAGCTTCTCCGTGGATCAACAACCCCACGTTTCGCAAAGTGCTGTATCCGGCGGTGGTCGCCGTGGTGGTGATTTTACTGTGGCAGGGTTGGGTGAGCTATTTCAAAATCCCCCAGTTTCTGGTGCCTTCACCGGTGGTGATGCTGCAAAGCCTGTGGACCAATCTGGGTTCGCTGATGATGTCGCTGCTGTTTACGCTGAAAATCACCCTGATCTCGTTTTTGCTCTCGATCGTCATCGGTTCGTTAGTGGCTTTCGTGCTGGTGCAGAACCGTTTTGTGGAAACCGCACTGTTCCCGTACATCGTGTTTTTGCAGGTGACGCCGATCGTGGCCATCGCGCCGCTGATCATCATCTGGGTCAAGGACACCACGCTGTCGCTGGTGGTGTGTTCGACACTGATGGCGGTGTTCCCGATTATTTCAAATACCACGCAGGGACTGCGCAGCGTATCACCGGGCCTGCTGAGTTATTTCCAGCTGAACCACGCCAGCCGCCTGCAAATTCTTATCCGTTTACGCATTCCTTCTGCCCTGCCGTATTTTTTCGGCGCGCTGCGCATTTCCAGCGGCTTGTCGCTGATCGGTGCCGTAGTGGCTGAATTCGTGGCGGGCACCGGCGGCAATAACACCGGTCTGGCCTATCAGATATTGCAGGCGGGATATCAGCTGGACATTCCGCTGATGTTTGCCGCGCTGCTGCTCATTTCACTCACCGGTATCGCCCTGTTTGGCGTGATGTCGTGGATTTCGAAACGCGTCCTCAGCGCGTGGCATGAAAGCGAAGCCGTGCAATCTCATTAATCTCATTTAATTCAGGCAGGAAGAATATGAACAGTGAACAACGTCAGCACGCGCTTGCCCTGATTCAGCAGGCGCTTCCCGATCTCGACTGGACTTTGCAGGCGACGAAGGTCAAACGCCTTTCGCGCGATTTTCACTGGTTCAGTCCCGTTCTCAAACAGCAACTGGAAGATAAACAGGCCGATGCGGTGGTCAGGCCGCGCAGCGAAGAAGAGCTGATTTTGCTGGTGAAAGCCTGCGTTCAGCACCGGTTACCGCTGATTTTGCGCGGTGGCGCGACCGGCAACTACGGCCAGCTGGTGCCGCTGGAAGGTGGCATTCTGGTGGATATGACCGGCTTTAATCAGGTCTGCGAAATGGCTGACGGCGTGGTGCGTGCCCAGGCGGGGATCCGGCTGGCGGAGATTGAAACCCTGACCCGTCCGGCAGGCTGGGAGCTGCGCTGTATGCCCTCCACTTACCGGCTCGCCAGCCTCGGCGGCCTGTACGGCGGCGGTTTCGGCGGTATTGGTTCCATCAACTACGGCCCGCTCGGCGCGCCGGGCAATGTGCTTAGCGTTAAAGTCATGACCATGGAAGCCGAACCGCGCATTCTGCACGTTCCTGCCCCGCAGGCGCTGCTGCTGCATCACGCTTACGGCAGCAACGGCATTGTTCTCGAGGTTGAACTGGCGCTGGCACCGGTTCATCAGTGGATTGAACGGCTGGACGTTTTCGATGATTTTACCGATGCACTGGATTACGCCAATGCCTTTGCCCGATCACCGGGGCTGGTCAAACGCCAGCTGGCGCTGTTCGCCGCGCCGATCCCGTCATACTTCAGCCATCTGAACGGACATTATCAGGCCAGCCAGCACGCGGTAATCAGCGTGATTGCGCAGGAAAGCGAAGGTTTTTGCGCCCCTCTGCTGGAAAAGTACCGCGGCCACAGTGCCGTGCGTCAGTCCGCCGGAGAAGCGCGCGAGGCCAATGCGTCGCTGATGGAATATTGCTGGAACCACACCACCTTGCACGCGCTGAAAATCGACAGCACCCTGACCTATTTACAGACGGCGTTTAATTATACGAATTATCGCCAGCAGATTATCGATATGGCGAATTTATTTGGCGATGAAGTTATGTCGCATATTGAATTCCTGCGTGACAATGACGGAAATATAACCGCCAGCGGTTTACAATTAGTGCGTTATTCCACTGAAGAAAGATTGAACGAAATAATGATGACCTTCCGTGATAATGACGTAAAAATAAATAACCCGCATGTTTATCAAATTGAAGATGGCAAACAGGGAGAAATTAAACCTGACGTCGTTTCAGTTAAAAAGTGCCTTGATCCCAGTGGGTTACTCAACCCCGGCAAACTCCGCGGCTGGGATGTCCGCGACACCCTGATATTAGATAACGATCCTCTGTTATTGAATGAATGAATGAATGAATGAAAAAAAACCCGCTTAACAACATTAAGCGGGCTTTTTGCTTTCAAACGATTATTTCAGATCAAAGTTCAGATCAAAGCTCGAATCTGTCCAGATTCATCACTTTGGTCCACGCCGCGACAAAGTCTTTCACGAACTTCTCTTTGGCGTCACTGCTGGCGTAAACCTCAGCGTTGGCACGTAATATGGCATTCGAGCCAAACACCAGATCGGCACGCGTGGCGGCGAATCTGACTTCTCCGCTGACGCGATCACGCCCTTCGAAACGTTCACCGGTGCTATCCGTTGGTTTCCATTCGGTACGCATATCCAGCAGATTCGCGAAGAAATCAGTGTTCAGTTCACCGGTTTTTTCCGAGAAGACGCCCAGATTGCTGCCGTCGTAGTTAGCCCCCAGCGCACGTAATCCGCCCACCAGCACCGTTAATTCCGGCACGGTCAGGGTCAGTTGCTGCGCCTTGTCGATCAGCAGATTCTCCGTCGAGGTATTGGCTGATTCACCGCGGTAGTTTCGGAAACCGTCCGCTTTTGGTTTCAGCAATTCGAACGACTCAACATCCGTCTGATCCTGACGCGCATCCACACGACCTGGCGTGAATGGCACTTCGATATCAACGCCAGCCGCTTTCGCCGCCTTTTCAACACCGACCACACCCGCCAGCACGATCACATCCGCCAGTGACACTTTCTGCAATGACTGCTGGATAGATTCCAGAGCCGGCAGCACGCGGGCTGCAACGGCATTCACGTCCCAGTCTCTTTGCGGGCGCAGCGCCAGACGCGCACCGTTTGCGCCCCCGCGTTTGTCGCCGCCACGGAAGGTTGACGCCGACGCCCACGCCACTGACACCAGTTCACTGACGCTCAGATCCGACGCGGCAATTTTCTCTTTCAGTTGCGCGATATCCGCACCTGTCGGGTGATACACCGGAACCGGCAACGGATCCTGCCAGATGAGATCTTCTTTCGGCACTTCCGGTCCGATATAACGGGCTTTTGGCCCCATATCGCGGTGGGTCAGTTTGTACCATGCGCGGGCAAATGCTTCGTTAAAGGCCTGAGGATCGCCGTGGAAACGACGGGAAATCTTCTCGAATTCCGGGTCAAAACGTAGCGTCAGGTCAGTCACCAGCATGGTCGGTTTGCGTTTTTTCGACGTATCGAACGGATCAGGAATAATATCCGGCGCATCGGCGGCTTCGAACTGAATCGCACCCGCCGGACTGCGGGTCTGCACCCACTCGTATTTAAACAGGTTCTCGAAGAAGTAATTGCTCCACTGCGTCGGGGTCTGCGACCAGATCACTTCCAGACCGGAGGTGATGGCATCCGCGCCGACGCCGCTGCCGTGGCTGCTTTTCCAGCCCAGACCTTGTGATTCAATCGGTGCGGTTTCAGGGTCAACACCCACCTGATCGGCAGGACCTGCGCCGTGCGTTTTACCGAGTGTGTGACCACCGGCAATCAGCGCGACGATCTCTTCATCGTTCATGCCCATATTGCCGAACGTGGCACGAATGGCCGGCGCAGCGGAAGCCGGATCACCACTGTGGTTCGGGCCTTCCGGGTTGACGTAAATCAGCCCCATTTCCGTAGCGCCCAGCGGCGATTTCGCCAGTTCCTCAGGATGACGATGTTCCAGCCAGGTGGTTTCATCGCCCCAGTTGATATCCTGATCCGGTTCCCAGACGTCTTCACGCCCGGCACCAAAACCGAAGGTGCGGAAACCGGAGTTTTCCAGCGCCACGTTACCCGCCAGAATATACAAATCGGCCCAGGAAATTTTCTGACCGTATTTTTGTTTCACCGGCCACAACAGTCGGCGTGCTTTATCCAGACTGACGTTATCCGGCCAGGAGTTGAGTGGTGCGAAACGTTGCTGGCCGCGACCTGAACCGCCGCGCCCGTCAATGGAGCGATAAGTTCCTGCGCTGTGCCATGCAAGACGAATGAACAGACCGATATAACTGCCCCAGTCCGCCGGCCACCAGGGCTGCGAAGCAGTGAGCACCCCTTTGAGGTCGGCTTTTAATGCGGAGTAATCCAGTTTGGCGAATTCTTTGCGGTAATCAAAAGTTTCGCCCAACGGGTTTGAGCGATTTGAGTGCTGGTTCAGCAGGTCAACCCTGAGCTGGTTAGGCCACCAGTCACGATTATTGGTCCCGCCGCCAGAGGCTTTATTGGTGTTTCCTTCATGGAAAGGACATTTACCGGTACCGGCTTCTCTGTCTGCTTCAACAATTGGCTTTGCGTCGTTTGCTTCTTCATCAATAGAACTGCTCATGCTCACACTCCTGTTATGTAGTCTCATTGCTACTCTATACGCGGATTTAAACAACTCACATCTGAATCACCCTATGTATTTGATAGACTTTGCCTTAGGACTTATGTGCGATTTTTGCGTGTTTAATCATCAAAATGCTTTTTGCTCTGATTATAGAATAGCCACTTAATCGCCGGGGCTTCTTTGCGAGTGTCGCAAAATGAAAAAAGCCCGCTGAGTTTCCAAAGGCGGACTTTTGTTTTCTTAAAACTTTCTTCAGCGGTTATTCACGCCAGCCCATCGCAGGCGCAACGTGTTTGAGAATCGATTCAATCACATGCACGTTGTAATCCACGCCGAGCTGATTCGGCACGGTGAGCAATAACGTATCGGCTTCGGCAATCGCTTCATCCTTTTTGAGCTGTTCGATCAAAAACTCAGGAGAAGCCGCGTAGCTGCGTCCGAAAATTGCCCGTGTCTTCTCGTCGAGGAAACCGACCTTATCGCCGTCATTACTGCTGCCGCCGAAATAAGCACGGTCGCGGTCATCCATCAGGGCAAAAATGCTGCGACTGACCGATACCCGTGGCGTACGGGTGTGTCCCGCTTCGGCCCAGGCTTCGCGATAGGCGCGAATTTGTTTCGCCTGCTGAATATGGAATGGCTCGCCGGTTTCGTCATCTTTCAGCGTCGAGCTTTGCAGATTCATCCCCAGTTTCGCCGCCCATACGGCAGTGGCGTTCGAACCCGCGCCCCACCAGATACGATCACGCAAGCCTTCAGAATGCGGTTCCAGACGCAACATTCCCGGTGGATTTGGAAACATCGGTTGCGGATTCGGTTTCGCAAAACCTTCGCCACGCAGCGCATCCAGCAGCACTTCAGTGTGACGCCGCGCCATATCCGCTTCCGTTTCCCCTTCTGCCGGCTGGTAGCCAAAATAGCGCCAGCCGTCGATCACCTGTTCCGGCGAACCCCGGCTGATACCCAGCTGTAAACGCCCGCCGGAGATCAGATCTGCCGCGCTGGCGCTTTCCGCCATATACAGCGGATTTTCGTAACGCATATCAATAACGCCGGTGCCGATCTCAATCTTGTTGGTCTTCGCGCCGACCGCTGCCAGCAGCGGGAACGGTGAAGCGAGCTGACGGGCAAAATGATGCACGCGGAAATACGCGCCGTCCGCGCCCAGTTCTTCGGCTGCGACAGCCAGATCGATAGATTGCAGCAACGCATCCGCCGCCGAGCGGGTGCCTGACTGAGGCGATGGTGTCCAGTGACCAAATGATAAAAATCCAATATTTTTCATCGTAAATGCATCCTCAAAGTGCGCAAAGCGATGTGCCAGCCCGCTCGTTTGAGGACTGGCGCAATGATACGTTTACTTTACGCGCCTCAGGATGAGAATAAATATCAGTTGTTTAACAAAGCGGTTCAGTTTATTTGAAGGACATGGGTCATTTTTGCTTATTTTTTAGTAACCTGAACAAAAACTCTCCCATCGAAACGCAGAAGTAAAAAAACCGTTGCTCCCGACTTCATCCCCCGTTATTATGCGCCCCGTTCACACGATTCCTCTGTAGTTCAGTCGGTAGAACGGCGGACTGTTAATCCGTATGTCACTGGTTCGAGTCCAGTCAGAGGAGCCATATTAGAGAAGCCCGCCTAAGGAAACTTAGGCGGGCTTTTTGTGTTTGGGAGATTGAGGTCGCAGGGGAATGGCGTTAAAAACGTATAGACGCGATTATTCATAAATTTTTTCGCCGATTATAAATATCGATAACAATCATTCATTACAATAGAACCTGTTTAAAAAACGAGAAAATTTAGTTGCAAATCAATAAAATAATTAATTAGTAGTTATTTTTGACACCAAATGATTAAATTGTATTTATGAACCTATTTTACATTTTTTATTTAAGGGTTCTGATGGTAAATAGAGGGTGCGATAATAACATTAGCTCCAAATTTTTCAGGGTATTAATCTTATCGAATTCAGCTTTAACTATAATGATTGGAATGCTACGTTTTTTGGCCTCCTCAAGTTCCCAACGAACCCACTTTGAAGAAAATATTGAATTTGAAGCAATTAAAATAATTAAATTTGCTTGCAATAACATGAACTCGACATGGCGCTGTTTATCTTTAGCAGTATTATGCAACAGATCAATATAGCAATGACCAACGGTTGATAGAACATCAGATATAGACTCTAATAGTTCTTTATCAATATAATCATCTCTGGTCGTATAGCTCACAAAAATATTCATACTACTTACCAAAGTGTACATAGAAAAGCCATCCAACAACCTCAATGAAGGCAAATGCATAGTAAAGAACCATTGAATGATTAAATGCTGCTTTACGCCAGGTTACATCAAGATTCTCAGAAGGATAGTTTTCAATAGAGTTCCGAGTAGCTAATGCAAGCAACTTTTTATTCATAGCAATGCGAGTTTTTCTCTGAAAATAATATGCAGAAAAATCAGCAATCCAGAAACCAAAACATAGAATGAATGTAATATAAAAATAGGAGTGATCGAGTTTACCATCGGTAAGCTTTGCTAATACAGCTAACGTGGCGCCTATAAGTCCTACGCATATTTTTTTGAACTCAAAACAACTTTTACTCATTTGAAGCGTTGCTTCATGGAGTTGATTGATGATTACCCAATCAAGTTCGTCCTCACAAGATTTCTTATACTCTTCCATTTATTTTAACCTTCTTTCCTAATATTGGTAAAAGCGTCATAAGACTACAGAAGTGAAATTACCTTTGTACAAAAATTGTTTCATAAATGAAACATGAGTTTTATAGAGAGTTAGTTCCCCTTACACCTCACCATACGATTACCTAAGCTAGCGCTATCGCAAAAATTATTCAACAGATTACTGCTAACCAATTGAATTAATGCAGGTAATATCAATGATTCTAACGTAGAAACTAAGACATCTGTACCCTTCAATTTAAACACCAGAATGTTGACCACATCTTCAGCTGATACAAAACCAACATTCAGCCCTCTTAATCTATCCCCTAACCAAAGCCCACTGTCTGACGAGAGGGCTTAATCCCAAAGCAATAATGTCCGCTGATATTGAAAATTGCGCGATGAAAAGATCCTTGAAGGGTGTGATGCAGAAAGCCCCGGTGATGCAGGATGAAATATTTGGTTCCTACCCTCTGCACTTACTTCAAAAGTAAGTGCATTTATTGAATTCTTAGAAGCTGAGATACAAGCCACACGCCAAGCAATTGTCCTGCCCGGATTTCATGCCCTTATAAACATTACACAATCTTATGTATCTAGCCATTTCCGACTGAAATCCTGGCATTGAGAGTCTGAATCGTCGTCACCCCCGCTACAAACCTGCCTGTCGGCTGCTTGAATTCGGTCAGTCACTCGTCCGTTCTCTCCATAAGAAATGTCATTTTCAGTAATGGCGAAAAAATATTTTTAATCATTAATTTCAATTAATTAAAAACATCACACTGACTGATGCTGGTGAGAAAAACACGACACCCTGCGACATAACCCATTGAGATTTCATTGACTTGCCACTTGCAGCACTGCACATCTCCTCTTTTTTCGCTGCCAGATAATTCTTAATATTTTTTTATGGGTTGATTGATCTTCTTTGCTTTGTTGCTATTGTTGATTAAGTCAGCAATGACGCGCAGCGAAAACAATAATTAGCTCTCATTATGGAACACATACTCATATGAACATTTGACTGTGTTTTTTAAAAAAGGCGTGCCTGCATGTCAGGACATGTCGCTGATAATAATCATTCCACTTTGCCCCTTTGAAATATTAAGGTCTCGCAGACTATTGCCCGAAGTTATTTATGGCAGATACTGTGACACCCTGCTCCCAATATCAGGCTGAAAAAGTTTGGTTTCTGTTTATTCAACAAACTAACTTAACAATGATTCAATCATTGTATGGATCCTGATGGCATTCTTTCTCAATGCCATTTGCGCAGCCTTATGTCTGAATTTTATTGGGTGCCGATGATATGACTACACAAACTTATACAGCAGATGAAAAAAGTATTATTAAAAATGTTATCAACCAGTATGGAAATAAAGGGGTTTTTATTATTGAACCCGGCAACACTGAGTTGGTGAATTTTTATGATATCCAGCTAAAACTTTCCGGTTTGACATCGGGTCGCTCCCCCCAATTTACGCAATGCTGGCAGGAAACCAAACGACTTAAACGCAGTGCCGGCCTGCTGAGCCAGGCAGCCACTGACACCGTCAGGCCGGTATACAGCATTGTGCGCGTTGATACTGTGGACGGGAAAAACTACCGTACCGATGCCGTTGGCTCACTGCCCGTTTCTGCCACCAATGTGACACAAACGCTGGGATTATTTGACGGCGAGGCCAGCAATACCGGTGCGGTGAAATATACCCAGAACTTCGTTAACGCGTCAGACTGCGTGATCAGCGCAGACGGCGTATATCCGGGTGTAGCCGGTTCCCCGGTGACGGTAATTTACACTTTCGCGCAAACCATTAATAATCAAACCTTTTACGGCGCGGAAATCATTACTACCCAGAGTTACCCGAAAGAAATATTCAATGACTCCCCGCGAACGATTAAAAATCCCAACGAAATTAAAATCTGCTTAACGCGCGACGAGCCTGACTGCGATTACCGGCAAACCAGTTCATGGGACGGCATCGTCAGCGTCCCGATTAAAGGCTACGTCACCTACGGCGGGGATATCGATGTCAGCGGCGGCAAACCGGTCAACGGAATGAGCAGTATCTACCTGATACGCACCCGCGCCGGCGGCGACCCGATCCTGCCCTACGCAGGCTTTGATTTCTTCGATGCTAAAAACTCTTCTGTTGCCGGTAACAAAATCAACTGGGATCTTAACTGGTTAAAGTTTAATAAGGTCAACTTTGATTCCGGCGAAATGGTTTATTATGTTTTCAAGCTCATTATTAATGTTTCAGGCAAAAGCATCGCGGCATTTATCACCAACGCGCCCAAAAACATTGTTCCCGGCCAAATGTTTTTAAATACCGTGACTATTAAGCCGATGAAAATCGTTTACGGCTGCCTGCACGAAAACACCAAAATAATGATGCATGACGGCAGTGAGAAAGTGATCTCAGCGATCAGAACCGGCGAAAGCGTCAAAACAATAAATAACGGGTCGCTGAGGGTAGAAAACATCACCACCGGTCAGGAAAAGCATTGTATTAAAATCTCTGCGCGGGATCGGAATAATAATACACTCAACGTCATTACCAGCCCCGGTCATCCATTTATCACCCCTGTGGGCATTATTATTGCCCGACAACTTAAATTAGCGGACAAACTGCTCACCCTCACGGGCGAGGCTGAAATAACTGACATTCAGCCACAGAACGATGAAGCGACGGTATATAACCTGCAACTGTCTGCTGAAAAGACAGATGAAAATACCCTGTACGCCAATCATATTTTGGTGGGTGATATCCAGATGCAAAGATTGCATGAAGATAAATATCATCAACAGCCCGTGAATATCCTGAGCCAGCTCCCCGAAGAATGGCATGAAGATTATCAAAACCATCTCAACGCAACGGGTGAGTAACATCATGTATCAGGGATATCCGGACTTCCAAAATATGATAACGACTGCCACGCAGCGGTTTATCGGCAGTTATCTGCAGAATGATGCTTATTACCTTTATCCTGAATCTCTCGGTATTCAGGCGGCTGACCCGTTGCCCTTCTCTCTGGATATTGTCCGCAGCAGCAGTGCAGACAGTATTTATGGCTGGCTGAATTTCACGACTGAACTTCAGTATGCCAGCGGAGAAAGCCTGGCAGAATTTAAGCAACAGCACCCGGATAAAGCGGTGAATATTCTGCCACTGGTCGCGGGCAGCCTGGGGTTTGACGTGCCGGTTGAATATCACAGTGCCCTGCGGGAACAGAGCTTTGATGCGACCTGGTATTCGGCACAATACATCCAGTTTATTATTTTGCTGAATTCAGACAGTACTCAGCTGATCGAAAATACCCTGCTGGATAAAACGGTCGGATTTAATGCGCGGGTGGACGGCTTTGTTCAGGGCGTGTCTCCGCGCCTGCCTTATTCCGTCGAATTTGATCCCCATGCGCTGATGCTGACGTTAACCCGCGATGTGCCGGGCAAACCCACGGCTGACGGCAGTCAGGTCGCGTTCAGCTACGACCAGCTGACCCAATATCTGTACCAGAATATCCGCCTGCTGCCGCTGACTGTCAGCCCCGCACTGCCGGATAACGATCCCGCCGCGATCCGGCTTTTCTGTCAGGCATTCCTTGACCGGCTATACGAGCAAACCGGTTCACCCTGTGCGGGTCCGGCGAATAACAATACGGCCATGATCTGCCTGCAAGCCCAGCCGCAAAGCGGGCGGGTGATATTCAACCTTGATACCGAAATGCTTGCCCTGCGTCCGTTATCCTTTTTGCTCGATCCCTTCGCCGCTGCGCAACAAATCGCAAAAACTGCGCCGGATACCATTATCCACCGTTCCACCACGCCGCCATTACCGGAAGGCAAACGGGCGATCGACGTTTTCTATACCGCCCCGACCGGGCTGGACAGCAGTGTCTCTGTGGATATTCAGCTCACCTTACCGGCGGGTGATATTTATCCGCAGAAACAGACCCAGACCCAGATACTGACGCCGGATCAGAGCCGTTTGTCGTTTAGCTTTTTTACCAGTTCCCTGGCTGCGAGCCCCTTTTTCTACCAAATCCGCGTTAACTATTCGCAGGGAGGAAAATGGCACAGGCGGGAGAGTGATGCACTGCCCTGCAATGACGCTTTCCTGGTGCTCGATCCCGCTGCCTTGCCGTGTCAGTTTCTGACTATCAGCCTCGATGAAGGCTTTGCCCTGCAAAGTACGCTTCACGGAACCTGTCATTCTGACGGCTGGCCGCTGGAGTTCGTGTTAACCGCAAAAACGCCCGTTTTCAGCTATCCGGTTATCGGCAATACCTTTGCCGACGTGGAAGCCCGCGCGTTATCAGGATCCGGCGTGGTCCCGCTACCCGCGCCGGTGACGCTGACCACCACTATCGGAGCCTACAGTTTCCCGCAGTTCGGATCACAACAGGCGCGGATAACGGTCAATTTGCCGGAAGGCATAACCGCGGCAACATTCGAATTTGAACCGCAAATTCCAATACACATCACGCCCCGGAGCTTCACTCATCAGCAAAACACATTCGACTACAAGTGGACGGTCACTTCTGTTTTTGCCTGCGGATATCGCTACAGAAGCGAAGGAGACCCGTGGTCGGCTGTGGTGACCGGCGATCAGACGATTGATTATAAAGGTGAAAAATGAACACTGACGCGAACAACCCGCAACACATGTTGCAGAACTTCTTCCTGCTTGGACGGGCCTTTGCCTTTCACGACCAGACGCGGCCACCGCAGGACTACACCTATGGCAGTTTTATCCCGCAGGTTGTACAGGACACGCCCGCAGGGCAAATCAGCGCACTGCATTTACTGACCAGCCCCGGCGGCGGAATGGCAACTTTTATCGCGCCGAATCAGCCCGTCGATACCGCGGCGCTGGAAGCCTATATCAGAGCGCATTTCATCCCGTCGCCGGGTGAAATAAACCTGATACAGGCCGATGTCAGTCAGTCACTGTTTTTGCGCTTTATCCGCCAGCCTGAAACGGACAGCTATGACGTTGAGTTCGAGGAATCCCGTATGGCGCTGACCCATGCGGAAAGCGCACAACTGGAGAGTGCGATCAAAGGGGACAAAAACCGGGTGTATCTGCTACCCCGCAGCCAGTTCAGTGTCAGCAGTCGTGCGGCGGCCAGGCTGGAAACGGACTGGGTGGCATTTTTAACACTGGCGTTCAATGAAGATGCGCGCCAGCCGGATGCTGTCGCCCTGCTGCTAAATCAGCAAATTGATGCCGGGGTGATCACCATGCCGGAGCAGTTTGATAATACCCCGTCGGAACAGACACAGGATCTGGTGAGAAATTCGCTGGTCAGCACGGCCTCCCTGCTGGTCTGTAATACGCTGCGTAATATCCATTCCGTGGATGAGATCCCCAACCACATCAGCTATGACGTCAGTTACAGCAACAGCGTGCCGCAACAATATCTACTGGCACAACAACAGGATATCGCTGAGCTGCTGGGCAAGTTACCCGCCGGTAACATCATCAGTTTTACCCCGACGCCATTGCCTGAACCCAGCCGCCCGGACAAACCGGTGGTTACCCGCGAATGTCACGTCAGCCTCGGTTTCACCCCGTCCGGCTTCAACATCATGTCGGTTGATTTGTGTTACGGCGATGAGCAGACGCCGATGCCGTGGCCCAACTTCACACCGGTCACGCTTAAAACCACATCGGACATCAGCACAATCACGCTCAGGGTGAAATTTTCTGACTACAGCGATTACGAGACGCAGCTTCGCTGGCAGGACGATATCGCGCTTACGCCGCAGGAACTGGGTTTTTACAGCGTCCTGTTTGAAGCCGAATCCCTGAAAAAAGACTTCAAATCAATCAAAGGCACGGCCACGTATCAGCCTGCCGGTGTGGCAAAACGACAATCTTTTAACCTCGCCTTTTCCGGTCAATCGCAGTGGCAGGCCAACTGGTGGATCAACACGCATTTTGCCGGTCTGAACGGCGAAATTGAGTACAGCTGGATCGGAGATTTGAAAAATACATTGTTTCCCAAAACCTACGACTCTGGCCGCCTGAAGGCCACCGTCAGCCCCGTCAAACTGCAATACAACAAGTGATATAAACAAGAGGAACACCCTATGTTAACTACCGCTTTGCAGCAGTCGATCAAAATCCCTACTGATAAGTATCTGGGCGAAACTGAGTATATCTGTACCTGTTACGGCGACAGCCTCGACAAGAACACGTATTACGTGGTGCCAGAAATTCCGGTATTTGTCGCCAGGGATGACAAAAGCCCCAGCTTTATGTTTTACAAGTATCGCGGCGAAGATATGCAAGGCGGTTATACCCAGTTTACCGTGATGTTGCCGCTGCCTTCCGAAGACCTGCAAATCAAAATCCGCGCGGAACTGTACGGCAATATTCAGGGCCAGCTGACGGCGAAATCGACGCTGATTGTCACCTATGTGAAAGCTGAACAGGCCTCGGTGGCGGATCCTGAAAACCAGACCAAGAAAGCGGCTATGGACACGGCGCTGAAAAATACCGGTCTGAATGCTGAGCAGGCCAGCAAGTTTGTCTCGCTGTACGACAGCAGCAAAGGCAATGATCAGTTCCTGCCGGAGTTGTTGCCGGAAGAAGCGCAAAAAATCAATCTGTTACAGCCGTCGTACACCTCGGCGCAGGCCACGTTAATTCTTGATGATAATGAGAAATTCTATCGTCAGATCCCGACCCCATTATCGCCATCTGGTCTGGGCGATAACCGTACCGTGTTCGGCCTGACGCTGACCGGCGAAGGCGCCACCCTGTTTGAAAATGTGCTGACCGGCACGGATAAGAACTCCAGCGTGGGCGTTCGTTTTAACTTCAATCTGGATGCCTCCCTGCCCGCAGCCAAAGTCACGGTCAGCTACGACAGCGAGATCACCAAGTCCGTCACGCAAACTATTTCTTACCATACGTGGTCGGCGGATGAGAAAAAAATTGAGCGGGAATACATCGAAAAAGGCGCGATCAAAATTGATGTCCAGGTCGGGCTGACCGCAGCAGAAATGGGCATGACACCCGATCAGTACATTAAATGGAAAGAAGGCCTGACGGCGTGGGGACAGAAGCAGGTTGAGCAAATCCTGAGCAGTCAGACCGGGCTGGACATGAGTCTGGATATGCTTAATGACGCAGGCAACTTTGGGAAATTCCAGGAAAGCCTGAGCCAGACCAAAAGCTTTACCCGCGTTTATGACGAAAACTCGGTCGTGTCGTTTGCTATTGCGCCGCAGACCCAGTTGCCGTCTATTCAGTCCATCGTGGGTGAAGACAATCTCAAAGAATATTTCAAAGAGTACGACCTTAACGATCCTTTCTATCAATACATACAGCCTGAATTTTTTGTCACCCAGGATTTGTCCACCTATAACATTGCCAATATTGTCGTGACCGCCATCTACGACAAAGACAATCAAAGCACCCTGCAGTTTAGCCCTAAAGATATGGATCCGAAAAAAACCGGCAAATGGTATATCAAGCCTGAACTGGGTCGCGCCTTTAAATACTCCTATACCGTCAATTTCAGCGGGTTACAGGCTAAACCCTATCATTCTGGCGAGATCCAGAGCGACCGGGATCTGATTATCACCATCAATACCGCCCAATGCGGCGTAGTGTTTGCCGACATTTCCACTCTGCTCGATCCGCAGGGATGGAAAGTCTTCAGTCAGGTGGTGGTTAAAACCCAATATTCCGATCCGGATAAAGGCGTCGAACTTAAAACCAGCAGCCAGGTGATCAGCGCAAGCGTGCCACCTAAGCCTTTCATTTATCCGATCGGCACCGCCGTGGAAAAACCCATTTATTACTCCGCCGACTACTATGCCATCGATGGCGACAGCCTGACTTACATTCCCACTGGGGTTGAGACCAGTCCGCAGTTACCGGGCTACGGGCTGATACATGGCAACCAGATCCTGATCGCTAACGCCCTGCCGAAACAGCAGAAGTACACCATCATCTTCAAATATACGCAGAAGGAGGTGTCGCTGATCACCTTTGAAATGACGGTCAAATACCCGAAATGGGACTTCAGCGAAACGCAAAGCCTGGTGGTGACCGAATTTGACAGCAAGTCGCTGACCCAGTCCCTGACCTTCGATCTCATGCAGGCAGAAAGTGGTAATGAGCCGGAGATAACCTATACCTCGACCCTGTACTACGGCGATCAGGGCGAAGAAAAAACCATCGACAAGACGGTGTCGAATACCACCTCAATCGTGGTGGTGAGTTTCTGATGCTCTGAAAAACGCAGGGCAAGAAGTCTTTGCCCTGCCTTTACTTTCGCAACGCAGGATTGTCGCTATGAACAGCCAGATCGTAGTGCAAAACATTTGTTTTATCCGTGCCGACCCGGACAGCGCTCTGTATTTTTACTGCGCCGCTGCGCCGTGCATCAAAGTGACGCACGACAATCAGCCCGCCGTTCAGCTACAGATTTTCAGAAACAGCCGCGAACCGGCCACCGTTTACTATGCCACCTTGTCATTGCAGACCTTGTTGTCCAGCAGCCCGGAGGCCGCGCGCGCGGCGGCCGATGCCAGCCCGGACATCCCGCGCGATGCCATTCTTTTACCGTTGCAGGCGATTTCGTGCAGTGCCACGCTGGATATTCCCGGCTTCATCAGCGGGCAGACCAGCAAGACGGCGTTAAACGACCAGCAAAATTGTTATCTGCTGGCCAGATTGTCTGAGCAAGCGGATATCGCCCTGCTGGCGAAGCTGATGGAAACGCCGGAAGCGACACCGGTCGCGGTCAGTTACAAAATCGATTATCTGCAACAGTTACCCCCTGCCAGCTTTGAACTGGAGGCGAGCTGGGACAAGGTTTATGAATTCCTGCAGGAATCATTCGGCTTCAGCCTGCTGGTTTTTTCAGTGGATATCGAGAAAACCTCGTCGCGTCTTATCAGCGAAAAAGTGGTGACCATCAAAGTCAGGGAAACCGATCCCGACGGGCATATCGCCCAGGCGGGTGCTGAACTGACGCAGATCCTGCTGAGTGAGTTTTTCACCCCGGTGTTTGCCGATGTGCCTGCGCAAACCCAGCCCCGCGCGGGTTTTTATCTGCAACGGGTGTCGGTTAAAGACATTGAGCAACGTCGTTTAAGCGGCAAGCTGAGCGAAACCACAGTAGTGCAACGCTCACTTTATCCGCAGGCGTTGTTCGGTGAACTGGTCAAAGGCACCGACTATCAGCCTGGTCGGGTGATCAGCCAGAGTGATTTACAGGATGATTTCTTTGCCAGCCGTAAGGTGCAAATCAGCTTACTGACGCCCGAACTGGACAGCAATGTTCAGCTGGTGATGGCGCGCCTGCGTTATGGCGAAAATATTCAGCAATTTACTTTTCGCAACGGCGATGTGCAGCCAAAGCATTTCAAGGCACCGAGCATTCTCGACCCCAAAACCGGGAAAATGCTCTGGCCGGTCGGGTACGATTTTACCGTCTATTTTAATCAGCCATTCGGCGGTGTGAATTCAGTCAGCTCCGGCGAGCTGTACACCGAACTGGACGATATTTACCTCGATCTGGATTCAGTCTATGCCCGCTATGATTTTCTCATCGCGGCAGCCAGCCAGTTTGACTGGAACTGGTATCAGTCCGTGCTGGTGACCCTGCGCTGTCGTCATATGCTGCTGCCTGCCTCCGTCGTCTCGAAAAGTTTTCAGATAACCGCCGGTTCGCCGCCGGTGCATTATCCGGTCACGCTGCCCAATCCCGATTTGTATCTGTTTGAGGTCATCAAGGATTACAGCAGCGCCGTCAATTCTCCTCACATACCGGCGAAGATGAATGAGCCGACCAGCCAGACTGTTTCCCTGTTCTCCAGCCTGTATCACCAGCGGGTGTTAATGCTTTCTGCCACCCTCGACTGGCAGGAGGTCGGGGAAGTGATCGTCTCGGCCAGTTATGCCTGGTCGGCAACTGACAGCAACGCCACCCTGCAACAAGTTTTTAAATTTACCGAATCCGACGCCGCCGCTCAGTGTTTTAGCGCAGATCAGCCCGACCCTGCACGACTCAGCGTCGATCTCGATATCTGGTTCATTTACCAGCCGGGACAAGGTAAAGACAAACCCGAGCACATCCAGACCACCACCGTTCAAGACAGTATCGATATCGCCAACCTCAATTAAGGAAACGCCATGTTATTACTCAGAGAAAGAACCCAAACCATCAATAACATTACCTTCTTTGCCGATGATTCTGATGACTCACAGTTCTGGTATTTACCCGGTGACATTCACATCGCGCAGAATGATAAAAAGCCGGTCTTTTCATTGATCAAATACACCGGTGACGGCAGCAGTCAGCAAGGCGGATACATCAATTTTGAAGTGGATACGTCCATTGAAGAAGATGTGCTCGACAGCGCATTTAAAGAGTATCTCAGCAAGCTCAAGGTTAAGCCGGTGAACCCCCGCAAGGCTCAGGTTCCTTTCGATAAAGGCACGGTGAATTTCTTTGTTCTGGGCGCAGAAGGCACCAATGGCGAGCTGATCAGCGCCCAAAGTCCCAGCCTGTTTGGCAAGAACAGCGCCATCTTCAGCGCCAAACTGACACCGGAACAGGCGGTCATTCTGGAAGCCGCCTTTAATCAGGCGCAGGCACCGGCGGCGGTAGCCTACAACCTGAGTTTTACCGGCATCACGCCTGCTTTAAAAGTGGAAGTGGAAGCCAAATTTGAAAGCCTTTATAAAGAATTCGATCTTAAATTTGGCGCTAACATTCCGATCCCGGTAGAAACGCCTGCCAGTTTCTGGCTCGGTTTTGACAGCGTCATCAAGAAGTTGCAACAGGATCAGAAACTGGTGATCAAAATCACCGAAAGTATGCCGGGTGATCAGGCGGAAAAGGAAAAAGAATGGGCGTTGCAGTTCGTCAAAGAAGAGATCCTCAAAAGCTTCTTCACTGCCTCGCTCAGCCTTAACGATGACAGCAATACCCAGGCAAAATCCGCCAGTTCTTCCATTCTGGATTCTCTGATCGCCAGCGATAAGAAAGAAGACGGAGAAGAAGGCGGTAAAGGTGGCCTGTTCCCCAGCGGCTCGCTGGAGATAAAAATGGTGCGCATCGAAGAAACCAAAGCACTGAACTTTAACTACATCTCATCGAAAGCCATCAGCCAGTCAGCCGTGCCCCAAAATTTTATTGGCAGCGATATCCTGCACGCCAAAAAAGAGGCGCCCTACTTTATTGAAGTCAACGTCAACGATCCGTTCTTCCAGAAAATTGATTTCACCGTACTGGGGCCGGACGGCTTTGATGAATATGGCATTAAAGCCGCGACTTTTAAAATCGGCTACAACAAACAGGTTTACACCGCTCCGGCGTTCACCGCCGATGACGGCACCTGGAACCAGAACATTTCCCGCAGCAGCAACGTCAACGAATTGTTTGATATCCAGAGTGAGTTTGTTTTCAAATCCGCCGCCACCTCCGGCTGGGAAGGAAGCAGCAGTTACCAGCCAAAATCGCAATCGGCTTCAACCTTGCTGAACCTCGACCCCGCCGCCGTGCTGACATTCAACGAAATCTCCATTTTACTCGACAAGAAGTTCTCGTGGGAAAACTGTAATCAGGTGATCGTCGAACTGACCTATCTCGACGACAAGCAGAGCAAAAAAAGCAAAAAGTACACCTTCAGCGAGGATAAAAAAGACCCGCAGACCTTCAGATACCGCTGCCTGACCGAGAAGCCCTGGCTGGTTAATTACAAGATTACGTACTTCCTGGTCGGCGGTAAAACCTCGACGCTCGAAGGCAGTGAAAACCCGGTGGGCATCGTTATTCCGGCTGTGGCGTAAGCGGCTGACGATGACCGAACTCAATACCGTACTCCCGGTGGCATGGAACGCCCTGGTGGATGCGCTTTGCCGGGCAGCGCCTCATTTGCGGGCAACGCTGGCACCGGAGATCGCCCGTTTTAGTCAGGCGCGGCTGACCTCCGGCGGCTTGTCTGCGGCATTCAATACCAGCCTGCTGGCCTATAACGGCTGCCCGCTGGAATTCACGGTCGCGACCTCAAAACCGCATGCGCTGGCCTGCACGCTGGATCCTTTTCTGCCGCGCTTTACCGAAAACCGCCGGATGGCGGCTTTCTCCCGGCATGTGCAGCATATCGTTGCCGGTTCGCCGCAGGATAACGTTGAAGCCTGTTTTGCCGCGATGGAGGAAATACAAAGCCGCAGCACGCAGCCGTTGCGGTTTGGCTCCTGGCTGGGGCGAAAATATTCTCCTGACGGTGTGAAAACCAAGGTGTATTCGGAAGTGCATGGCGATGCGTTGGATGAAGTCAGCTTGCCCGGCGCGGTGGAAAAGTTTTCTGCCGCTGCCTGCCGGCGGGCAGGTTTGTCATTACTGATGGTCGGCTATTACCCGCAGCAGGCTGATGCGCCGCGTGAGTATTATTTTCAGTGGCACAGCGCACGCATCACCCACGCGGATATTGCCACCGTGATGCGTTTTTTCGAATGCGGATCCCTGTTACCGGCGCTGACGTCCTTACTGGAAAAGGCACTGGCACAAACTCTGAACGGACAGACTTTTCCGCCAACCACCTACGGTTTTAGTCTGTCCTGCGGTCAGGATGGCGCGCCGGAAAGCGTGACGCTGTTTGTGATGGCCGCGAGCTTCTTTGGTGACAACTCGCGGGTATTCCCCGGCGTACAGGCGTTGCTGCGGCAAAACGATCACACCCTGCCTTTGTTCCAGCAGGTGATGACCGGTGAAATTCCCGTGCAGTTCAACGTAGTGGGTTTTTCGGTGGACAGGCAACACCGCAGCGGACTCAGTTGCACCTTCAGTCCGCAGAATTCGCGTTTTAACGTCCTGTCGTTAAAACCGACCTCTTCCACCGCGCAACCCGACAGTCCCGGTCTGAAGACGCTGCTGGCGCAACAGTGCGCCAGTGGTGCCTTTGCGTCACATGTCAGAACCCCCGACGGGCGCTGGCATCAGGACGAAAATGCGTTTGTCACGGCGCAGGTATTACGCACGCTGGCATACACCCCGCAGACGGCAGCGTGTATCGAAAAGGCGCTCGATTTTTTAACTGCCTGCGAAATCCGTCCGTCTCACTTCAGTTTCTGGCCGCCGGACGCTCATCCCCAATGGATGAAGAACCAGAAAATCTGCGCCGATATTGATGACACGGCCATCATCACCGAGCTGCTTTATAAGTTTGGTCGAATTTCACGGATGCAGGTCAGGCAAACGCTGGCGCAGATGAACAGTTATCAGGTGAGACAGGTTGATCCCCGACTGGCGGCCGGACAGCACCAGTGGGCGGAGTGTCAGAGTTTTTACACCTGGATGCAGGATGACAACAACATCAGCCAGCTTGATTGCTGCGTTAACACTAATGCGCTGATTTTGCTGCATCGGCTTGCGGACGACGGCGGTGTCATGCCGCCTGCCTGTACGCGCATTCTCAACATGCTGAGTCAGGCGGTGCAATGGAGCGGTGATGATTTCGACAGGCTCAGTTTGCTGACGCCTTATTACGCCCATCCCGGCGAATGGCACGCCACCTTGATCTACGCCAGACAAGCCGGCGTTCCGCAGCTCACGCCGGTGATCAATGCACTGGCCCGCTGGCAATTACCTGCCGGTCAGCCGGAAAGCCCGCTTTACCGCCGGCACGACGGGCGATACCTGTGGACGTCACCCAATCTGAACCACTTCAGAACGCTGGCTCAAACCGAATATGCTGAGGAAAAAGATGAATATATTTCTTAATAACCTGGTGACGCTGAACCAAATTATCCTGCAAAACGCCCGCGAACAATTTCCGGATATCAGCGAAAAGCACTTACGCTATCGGGCGGTACAGGCCGTGCAGGCAGACGATCTGGCCGCCAAAGTCTGCACAGAAGTCGTTTCAGGAGAAACACGCTACGAGATTGCCACCAGCACCGACGGCACAAGCTGGAAGATGATGCTGAATTTCACGCTGAGTCGCCAGGTACCTCAAATCCCCTACGTTGTGCTGAGCTACAGCACCTTCGGTAATCCCGAAGAGATGATCTTCGATAAAGTACTTAAGGCCGGAACGGACAATACCTATGAGGCAGAACTGGAGCTGAATGAGTTATCACAACGTGATGCCCTGTTGCGCGCCCTGTCGGATTTTGATGCGCAGACCACGCTGGTGATTGCCATCACCACCGATCACAGCATTATCAATACCATTACCGACCCAAAAGTTTTCTACTTTGCACAAAACTACTATCCGTATATTTATCAGGGCATTCTGCCGCCGCCAGCACGCTTGCAACTGACGCTCCTGCCGCTGGTTTATCACAACGTGGCGTACAACTATTATCAGGATTATGTCCTGAAAAGTTACCTGTACTATCTGCCCGATACCTTCGAGGTGGGGCTTGGGACTGACCTTAAACCCATGCTGTCGTTTTCATTCTCAGCACCGGAA
Source organism: Rahnella variigena (assembly GCF_003610915.1). Classification (NCBI taxonomy): domain Bacteria; kingdom Pseudomonadati; phylum Pseudomonadota; class Gammaproteobacteria; order Enterobacterales; family Yersiniaceae; genus Rahnella; species Rahnella variigena. Next base: position 2,829,209 of record NZ_NSDJ01000001.1, on the reverse strand, counting down.
AACGCCACCAGCCTGGATCAGGTTACCGTGTCGCTGGATTATTTTTTACTGCCAAAGGTTAATCAGGACCGCATCGCCAATGCCCGGGATCAGTTTTTGCAAAAACAGTCAGACGGCAAACTGGTGCCGTTTGCCAACGCCGATACGCTGACGTTGCAGCTGGAACTCCCCGTAGGCAAGACCGAGGAGAAAAATGCGCTGATCAACCTGCAAAGCGGGATTGCCGATTCATTCACCCTGCCCGTCAGTCAGTTTGTGACAATCTGGGACGCGCTGTTTTCTAAATCTCAGCAAAGCTTGTTACTCAAAGGGGAAGTGGAGGTTCAGTTCACGGGATTTAATCCTGACAAACTGCCGATGAAAATTGCGTTAGACGACAAATACAAAGATAAACCGCTCGATTTTATTACCCAGTCGGCACCGGTAGATATCTCCAATACGCTGACCTTTAAAAGTGATCCGAAAGCTTACAGTTCATCCGGACCGCGGCCTATCGCCCGTATGCTGGTCAATATCAGCAACCAGACATTTGAGTTAAATGAAGCCAGTCCGGACCATGACGTCACGGTGAAAGTCCCGGTTATTGACCTCATCCTTCATCCGGATAAAAAGACGGTTTATAAATACGATGTGCAAATCCGCTACGTCGACGGCAGTAAAACGGACCTTAATAACCAAACCTCAACTTTTGAGATTATTTATGTTCCGTGAATTTATCCGATATAAACGCCGGTAAATAAAGACATTCAAAAATCCGGTTAATAACAACCTGCTCAGGAGTCATGCCTATGCGAAAAAGCTGACGTGAAACTCACGACGTTAACCCTGTTACCTAACGTTTAACGTTCAGAGAATATTCAGTTTTGTAATCTATCTGTATCCAATTTATGAGAAATGACAATGCAGACATTCTGCATCGTCACCACAAAAACACTCTGTTATCGAGGTTCTGATGAAACACAAATATATGTTCGTTATTGCCGCAGGTATGTTGGTATCCGCACAAGGTTTTGCGAAAGTGAATGATGTGCCAAAAGGCGCGCTGGTTGTCCGTTACGGTGCCGCCAATACGGATGCGAATTACGCCACTCAGGATGGTTATCCGGGTAGATTACAAAACGTTTCAGCACTCTGTACGAAAACCGTTTCCGGCGTTGATAAGGCCAAAGTCGAAGCCTTAATTGCCACAGATCCCGGTCATCCGGTCGGCCTGAAACAGGCTGGTGGAACAAACGCATCCACACTGGTGAATAAAAATGCCACCGTCTCCACCGATCCGCTGCCAAATAGCCCTAACCACTGTCTGATCAGTAATATTGAACTGAAGAATATTAAAGGTGCATGGCAAATGTTTGCGCTGAATTAAGTCAATAATAAAAACCCCGCACAACATAAGGCGGGGTTTTTATAAATCAATTTTTCATAAAATCAAACGTGCGCAATCTTCTTCGCATCCAGCGCTTTATGGATCGCCGCTTCCAGCTCGTTAATTTCGAATTTGGCCACGTAGCCGTCGGCACCGACTTTGCGCACGTGATCTTCGTTGGCGCTGCCGGATAATGAGGAGTGGATAATCACCGGGATATTTTTCAGGAACTCATCACGCTTGATATTGAGCGTCAGCGTAAAACCGTCCATTTCCGGCATTTCCAGATCGGTAAGAACGAAGGAAATTTTATCGGCGATTGGCAGCCCTTCTGCTTTGCACTCTTCGGCCAGTTTGCGGATTTTATTCCAGGCTTCCAGACCGGTCACGTGCATCTGCGCCGGGATCTCCATCATGTTCAGGCCTTTTTCCAGCATCTGACGCGCGACTTTCGAGTCTTCCGCGACAATCGCCACCGTGCCCGGTTTCAGTTTGAACGCGCTGGTTTTCTTCTTGTCCATGTCGATATTGCTGTTCGGAATGATGTCATGCAGGATCTGCTCGACGTCGAGTACCAGCGCCAGACGGGTGCTGGATTTATCGCTATCCAGACGCGCGATACTGGTGATGTTGCGGCTCTTGACGCCGGATTCGGCAGCCAGCACCTGACTCCATTCGAGACGCACGATATCGTCCACTGATTCCACAGCAAACGCCTGCGTGCTGCGGGCATATTCCGTGACCAGCAAAATGTTCAGCCCGGTTTTCGGCACGCAGCCGACCACCGCGGGCAAATCAATCACAGGAATAATTTCACCACGAATATTCGCCATGCCCATCATCGGCGATGACATGCCTGCGGCTTTGGTCAGTGCCGGCATCGGCACGATTTCGCGCAATTTAAAGACGTTGATACCAAAGAGTTCAGATTGTTCGTCTTCCGGCGAGGTTCCAAGACGGAACAGCAAAAGCTCAAACCGGTTTGATGAAGTGAGATTAGTTCTCTCATCAATTTCTTTCTGAAAATTATCCATACTTTCCCCATGCCTGTCGTTATTCGTTTTTATCGGTGTTTGCGCTGTGCGTCGTTCGGAAAATAAGGAATTCCGTTCTCTTTTTGTCTCAGAGGGACGTTGTATTTATCGGCTGGTTTGGGGAAATTCTTTAGCGCGGCGGGAAAATTGAGCGGGGAAAACACCCCGGCATCGTTAAAATGCCGGGGCTGAACAGGGTTAACCGCCGATTTTCACCAGCGTTCTGCCCTGAATTTTATTATTCAGAAAATCTTCGGCATACGCCGGTGCCTGCTCCAGCGTAATCTCCGTCGCAGCCTGCTGATAGAAGCTTTCAGGCAGCGTACTCGCCAGACGTTCCCACACTGCCGCACGGTGTTCAGCGGGCACAGAGACGGAATCCACGCCCTGTAAACGCACGTTACGCAGAATAAACGGCATCACGGTGGTTGGCAGACCAAAGCCCCCCGCCAGACCGCAGGCCGCCACGCAGCCGCCGTAATTGGTTTGTGCCAGCACTTTAGCCAGCACTTTGTCACCTACAGTATCGATGGCACCGGCCCACAGCTGTTTTTCCAGCGGACGGGTTTCGGCAAACTCATCGCGGGACAGAATTTCGCTGGCACCCAGTTTGCGCAGGTAATCATGCGTGGATCCACGTCCGGTCACGGCCGTGACAGTGTAACCGAGGGTATGCAGCAGTGCCACGGCGGTACTGCCGACGCCACCGCTGGCACCGGTCACCAGCACGGTGCCGCTTTCCGGCGTCACGCCTGCGTCTTCAAGCGCCATCACGCATAACATGGCGGTGAAACCGGCGGTGCCGATGATCATTGCATTGCGTGCAGGCAGCGTTTCCGGCAGTGCGACCAGCCAGTCACCTTTGACGCAGGCCTGTTCTGCCAGTCCGCCCCAGTGGTTTTCGCCCACGCCCCAGCCGGTGAGGATCACCGCTTGTCCCGCCGAATATCGTGGATCGTTACTGCGTTTTACATGGCCGGTGAAATCAATGCCCGGCACCATCGGGAACTGGCGGATGATTTTGCCTTTGCCGGTGATCGCCAGCGCATCTTTGTAATTGAGCCCTGACCAGCTGATATCCACCAGCACGTCACCCGCGGCCATTTCCGGCAGTGCGATGTCTTTCACTTCGGCCAGAGTGGCTTTGTCTTGTTGTTCGAGAACCAATGCTTTCATTTCATTTCCTTTATCAGTTCAAAGATTTCTTATGGTTTTGTCGAAACCTACGCCCCTTTTTTCTGTGAGACAACCCCCGCCGATCCCCTGCAAAGCAAAAAGCCCGCTCGGGACTACCGGAGCGGGCTCGCATAAAAGCATTAGTATGTTGTAACTATTTTTCGTTCACTGTCTCGCGGCGGGTTTCCTGCACGCTGTAACGGTTGATTTTAAACGGAATGTCCAGCCGCTCGCGCAGGGTTTGCGCCTCTGACGGATGCCAGTAACCCCGCGCCGCCAGCACCGGCAGAACCAGCCGGGTGATATCGTCCAGCGCTTCCGTCAGCACCGGTCCGCTGATGATAAAGCCGCTGGCACCGCCCTCTTCCACCCAGCGGATCAGGCGGTCAGCCACCTGTTCCGGCGTACCGAAGAATTCACCGCGCGGCAGCGTGGTCTGATAGGCGATTTCACGCAGCGTGAGGTTCTCTTCCCGCGCCAGTTTCTTGATGCTGTCAGTGGTCGAACGGAAGGTGTTTTGTCCTAAATCACCCAGTTCCGGGAACGCACCGTCCGGCGGATACTGGCTGAAATCATGATGGTCGAAGAAGCGCCCGAGATACGCCAGCGCGTCATCGAGCGAAAGCAGGGAAAGCAGATACTGATATTTTGCCTCGGCCTCTTCTTCGGTTTTACCGACTATCGGGCTGATGCCGGGGAAAATCCCGACCGGATGACGACCATTTTTCGCGACCTGCGCCTGCAATTTTGCAGCGTATTCCTGCGCTTCTTCCAGCGTGCGGGCGTTAGTGAATACCGCATCGGCAGATTTGCCTGCCAGCGCGATACCGGCATCAGACGCACCGGCCTGGAATATCACCGGCTGTCCCTGTGGCGAGCGCTGAATATTCAGCGGCCCTTCCACCGAGAAGAACTGTCCCTGATGATTCAGTTTGTGCAGCTTCGCCGCATCAAAAAACACGCCGCTTTCACGGTCACGCACAAACGCGCCGTCTTCCCACGAATCCCACAACCCCTGCACCACATTGATATATTCTTCCGCAATCTGATAACGCAGCGCGTGTTCAGGATGATCTTTGCCGAAATTTTTCGCGGAACCGGCCAGCGGTGATGTCACCACATTCCAGCCCGCACGTCCCTGACTGATATTGTCGATGGACGCCAGCTGACGCGCCACCGTGAACGGGTCGCTGTAAGACGTTGAAATGGTGCCTGCCAGACCAATGCTGTGCGTGGCTGATGCCAGTGCAGAAAGCAGTGCCACCGGCTCGAAACGGTTCAGAAAGTGTGGCAGCGATTTTTCGTTGATGTGCAGACCGTCGGCGACAAACAGAAAATCAAATCCTGCAGCTTCAGCGCGCAAGGCTAAATCGCGGAAGTACGGAAAATTCACACTGGCATCGGCAGGCGCTTTTTCATGTCGCCACGAATTCATATGTCCGCCCGCACCGTGCAGCATCAGACCCAGCTTTATACTTTTTGAATTGCCTGAATGACTTGAATGGCTCATGAAAACTCCTTAATGCTGGCCTGCCAGCAATTCGATGGACTTCAGACGCACCGCGGCATCTGTCAGTGGGGTGTGGATCACAAATTCATTCACGCAAAGACGGCGCTGAATATCGCGCAGTTGCTGATGGATATCGCCGGGCGTGCCGTGCAACACGCTGAGCTTCTGCTGCTCAATCTGGTAGTGCGTTGCGCCCGCCTGTTGTACAAAGGCCTCCGCCTGTTCGCGGGTGCCCACCGTGACGTGCCGGTCGCCCACCGTGACCCGAAAATTATGTTGCTCAGCCACCAGCGCTTCCGCCCGTTCGCGGGTTTCTGCTGCCAGCACCGCCAGACTGACCAGCGCCTGCCCTTGTCCGGCAGAATATTCGTGAAAGGCCAGCACGGATTCCGTCATCACCTGTTCCGAGGTATTGATAAAACCGGCGAACACAAAATTCCAGCCGAGCGATGCGGCCAGCCGCGCGCTTTCCGGGCTGGCACCCAGCAGAAATCGCTGCGGACTGACGGGCGGACTCGGCAACGCACGGGCTTCAGTACCAGCCAGATGGTCATCCAGATGAGTCAGATAATGCGTCAGTTGCTGTAACTGCGCGGGAAATCCGGGCGCGGAATCTGCCGGTGTATGACCGCGCAGGGCTTTGGTAGAAAGCGGCAATCCGCCGGGCGCTTTGCCGATGCCGATATCCACGCGATCCGGCGCCAGCGAGGCCAGCAGATGGAAATTCTCGGCCACTTTATACGGGCTGTAATGTTGCAGCATCACGCCGCCTGAACCGATCCGCAGCCGGGATGTACGCGCCAGCAGCCAGGCAATCAGCACTTCCGGCGAGCTGCCTGCCAGCCTTTCGGTGTCGTGATGCTCAGAAACCCACAGGCGGTGATAACCCAGCGCTTCGGCTTTTTGCGCAAAAGTGAGCGTCGCTTCCAGTGCCTGCGCCGCTGTCTGCCCGTCGTTGATCGGGCTTTGATCTAATAAACTCAGTCGGTAATTCACCTGGGCATCCCTTTTATTCATTGTGACAAAAAGAGTTCCATGAAATACGACCAAAGCTAAATAATAAAAACACGTTTCTATAGTCAGTAATTTGCTATGCACTCGTGTGTGCAAAATGACTATAAATTATAGCGACTGAGTATTTAGTTATTTCCCTCGCTCTGGCTAGCATGAAATGAACCGCTACATTTGGGTAACAATCATTTTCAGACAATAAGGTTATTTCGCCATGAGCATTTCACTTGCCGAAGACACGAAAAACATCGCACCTGACAATTTATCAGCAGACAATTCATCAGCAAACATTTCATCAGCAGACAATCCATCAGGATTAGAAGAACAACTCATCGCCTGGCGCCGTGAATTACATCAGCATCCGGAATTATCCAATCAGGAGTTTGTTACCACGCAAAAAATCACCCAATGGCTGAATGCAGCCGGGATCCGCATTTTATCCCTCGGGTTGAAAACCGGCGTGGTGGCGGAAATCGGACCTGAACACGGTCCGGTGGTGGCGATTCGCGGTGACATTGATGCCCTGCCGATTGAAGAAACGTCCGGCGTGCCGTTCAGTTCGCAACAACCCGGTGTAATGCACGCCTGCGGACACGATTTCCATACCTCGGTTATTCTGGGTGCTGCCCATCTGCTTAAAGCACGTGAAGACCAGCTACCGGGCCGCGTGCGGTTGTTTTTCCAGCCAGCGGAAGAACGGTTCGGCGGCGCGTCGCAGCTGATTAAAGCCGGTGCGCTGGAAAATGTGGATGCTATTTTCGGTCTGCACAATGCGCCGGAATTGCCGGTCGGCACTTTCTCCACCAAAGGCGGCGCGTTCTACGCCAATGTTGACCGCTTCCAGATAACCGTGACCGGCAAAGGCGCGCACGCCGCGCATCCGGAAGAAGGCGTCGACAGTATCGTCACCGCCAGCCACATTGTGACCGCGCTGCAAACGGTGGTCAGCCGCAATGTCAGCGCGCAGGAAGCGGCGGTGGTCAGCGTCACCCGCATTGAAGGCGGCAATACCTGGAACGTGTTACCACAAACCGTTGAACTCGAAGGCACGGTTCGCACGCACAACAGCGAAATCCGTGAGCAAATTCCGCAGCGCATCCGCAAAGTCATCGCGGGTGTCGCAGAAGCGCTGGGCGCAAAAGCCGAATTGCACTGGTTTGGCGGGCCACCGGCAGTAGTCAATACGCCGCGCTGGGCCGAGTTCAGCCTGAAAGCAGCGGATGAATTTGGCTATAAAACCGAAGTCGCGCAGGCACAAATGGGCGGTGAGGATTTTGCGTTTTACCTGCATCACGTACCGGGTGCGTTTGTCAGCATCGGCTCGGCCAGTGATTTCGGTTTGCATCATCCGCAATTTAATCCCGACGAATCGGCTATTTATCCGGCGGCAGAATATTTCCAGCAACTGGCTGAAAAAGCACTGGATGAATTAACCAGGGAAAAATAAAGTCTGTTCGTATATTGGCGAAGATACGCCCGGCTATTCCGGGCGTTTACCTCTTTGACTTAAAAGAAAGGCTTAAATGAAATCTGTAATATTTATAAATTTGTCAGCAACAGGACTGCCCGTCGGCAAAATCATTGTTATTTAAACATTAACGTTGCGAATTTTATTGGGATTATCCATTTACCATATCAATATGATTTTTATGATTCATCATCGCGACTCTGGCACGTATTTTACTTTCAAGCTGGTCAATTATTTTATCGTTGTCAAAACGTTCTTTCTGACGTACGCCTCCTTCATAAAAACTGCTTTTATTATGACCTCCGGCAACGCCTAAGGTTGATACCAATGCTTCACCCGGACCATTCACGACACACCCAATAATTGACACATCCATCGGAAGGGTAATATCTTCAAGGCGTTGTTCCAGTTCATTAACGGTTTTAATCACATCAAATTCCTGCCGGGAACAGGTTGGACAGGCTATAAAGTTAATACCACGGGAGCGAATACGCAGGGATTTTAAAATATCGAATCCTACCTTCACTTCTTCGACAGGGTCAGCGGCGAGAGAGACACGCAGAGTATCGCCAATCCCTTCTGACAGCAGCATACCAAGTCCAATCGCCGATTTTACGGAACCACTGCGCAATCCGCCTGCTTCAGTGATCCCCAGATGCAGAGGTTGCACAATTTGTGCCGCCAGCAAACGGTATGACTGTACCGCCAGAAAAACATCTGACGCTTTTACACTGATTTTAAACATATCAAAATTCAGACGATCCAGAATATCTACGTGACGCATCGCAGATTCCAGCAAGGCTTCCGGTGTGGGTTCGCCATACTTTTCCTGAATATCTTTTTCCAGTGAACCGCCATTGATGCCGATACGGATAGGAATATTTTTGTCACGTGCGCAGTCAACGACTGAGCGAATACGGGCTTCATTACCAATATTACCGGGATTTATTCTCAGGCAATCAGCACCGTATTTTGCGACCTGCAACGCTATACGATAGTCAAAATGAATATCTGCAATCAGGGGAACATTCACCTGTTCCTTAATCATTCTGAATGCCTCCGCCGCATCCATAGTTGGGACTGATACACGAACAATGTCTGCGCCTGCTTTTTCAAGAGCATTAATCTGACTCACCGTGGCATTCACATCATTCGTATTGGTATTCGTCATTGACTGTACCGTTATTGGCGAATCTCCGCCGACAGGCACTTTGCCCACATAAAGTAATGTTGATTTACGTCGTACGATTGGACTTTTTTGAGCATCGCTCATGGATATATCCTTATAAATAAAAATCAGGAAAACTTAAAAATCACTTCCAAATGAAAGTTTATTCTACGTGCTTCAGGGGATCCCCTTACACCGATAAATATGAATATTTTAAGGTGAATCTCAAAAATAACATGTGCCTCTTTATTTTTTCTTTTTTGAAAAACTCAGCCCAAAAGGTATCAATAATGTTGCTGGCCTTTATCACTTATGTTTCGTCGAAGCCCTTTGCGTATGGCATTTCTATTTTCTCTCTTTGATTATTTAATTTTGTTGTTTTACATCCCTGTAACACTCGGGAATAGTGAAAGCGTCACTTCACGGTCATCACCCCTTAAAATAAGAATGCAGGGTAAAAATAATAATGATGAAACATAGCGCAACCATCACAGCCACCGCCATCGCGGCAATATTAAGTTTTTCATCAGCGGCATACGCCGCGCCAGGTATTGATCTGATTGCCAATGAAACCCCCATTAATACGCCGAAAAGCCCGGAAGCCGTGGCAAAAATCCCGGCGAACTTTAAGTTTGTCGAACCGGGCACGCTGACCGTGGCACTCGCGGTTCTTGGGAGCGCCCCGCCGTTCGGGCTGTATGCCCGCGATAACAAAACCGTGATCGGCAGCGAAGCCGATATCGCCCGTCTGGTGGCGGACGGTTTAGGCCTGAAACTCAAAGTGGTGCCGGCTTCATGGGAAGACTGGCCGCTGGGTGTGACGTCGGGGAAATATGACGCTGCCATCTACAACATCACCGTCACTAAAGATCGCAAAACCAAGTTTGATTTCGCGACCTATCGTCAGGACACGCTGGGCTTTTACGTGAAAAGCGACAGCAAAATCACATCCATTACTTCTGCGCCGGATATCGCCGGTAAACGCATCATCGTCGGTTCCGGCACCAATCAGGAAGCCGTGTTGCTTGCCTGGGACAAAGAGAATCAGGCTAAGGGATTACCGGCACTGAAACCGCAATATGTCACCGATGACGCTGCTGCCACGCTGGCGATCCAGTCCGGTCGCGCCGATGCCACTTTCGGGCCTAACGTCACCGGTGCGTATAAAGCGCTGCTGACTGGCAAAACCAAACTGGTCGGCACGGTGCCGGGCGGCTGGCCGAAAACCGCCAATATCGCAGTGACGCTGAAAAAAGGTAACGGACTGGTGGATGCCGTGCAGGCGTCGCTGAACAGCGCCATTGCCAGCGGGGCTTATATCAAAGTTCTGGACCGCTGGGGTGAGAGCGTCGAAAAAATCGATCATTCAGAAATTAACCCGCCTGGACTGGGCGATTAATCAGAGGACGCCACGATGAGCGAAGACGTATTTATCCAGACCGTAGCGGAAGATCCGCTGATTGCGCCGGTGATTCAGGGTTTATTCGGCGAATACCGTGAACGTTACGGCGACTATTTTGCCAGCAAGGAACCTGAGGATGACAGCGTGTTCGCCCGGCCCGACGGCGCATTTATTGTCCTGCTGCGAAACGGAGCGCCCATTGCGATGGGCGCGTATAAGCGTTACGACGCCGAAACCGCCGAGCTAAAACGCATCTGGACGCACCGCTCGCTGCGCCGTCAGGGGCTGGCACAGAAAATTTTGCATGAACTGGAACGCCGCGCTGCCGCTTACGGTTACCGGCAGGTGTTTCTCACCACCGGTTTCCGCCAGCCGGAAGCGGTCGGGTTGTACTTATCTCACGGTTATCAGCCGCAGTTCGATACGCGACTGGATCCGGAAGTCTATTCCCGGCCTCCTTATGACGGTCGTCTGCCGTTTACCAAGAAACTGACCGCCGACGTTCCGGTGTCGTAATCAGCAGCAAACAGAAAGAGAAAGACTATGAGCGAAAATGCCCTTTCATCTGTGAATCATCCCCCGCTGAAAGTGGTGCCGGCGCGTTATCCGTGGCGGCTGGCCGGTGCCGTCTTTTCAGCGTTTATTCTGCTCGGGATTATTCAGTCGATTGCGACAAATTCCCGCTGGGAATGGGGCGTGTTCCGGCAATGGTTTTTTGATCCCGTGATTTTATCGGGTCTGGGCAAAACGCTGTTACTCACCCTGCTGGGCACCCTGTTTGGCGTCATTTTCGGCACGGCTCTCGCCCTCGCCCGCCTGTCGAAATCTTATCTGCTGAATGCGCTGGCCTGGGGCTATATCTGGCTGTTCCGCTCATTGCCGCTGTTGCTGGTATTAATCATCCTCTACAACTTTTCCTATCTGTACGACAACCTGTCGCTGGGCATTCCGTTCACTACAATCTCCTTTTTCAGCACCCCGACGGTGGATTTGCTGGATCAGTTTTCGGTTGCCGTTCTCGGCCTTTCGCTGGTGCAGTCCGCCTATACCGCAGAAATTATCCGTGGCGGGATTTTAGGCGTTGAGCACGGGCAGCATGAAGCCGCCGCCGCGCTGGGATTACCGGCTTACCGTCGCACCTTCCGCATTATTTTGCCGCAGGCGCTGCGCTCCATTCTGCCGACCGGATTTAATGAAGTGATCAGCCTGGCGAAAGGCACGTCGATTGTTTATGTGCTGTCGATGCCGGAACTGTTTTATACCGTGCAGGTGATTTACAACCGCACGCAGCAGGTCATTCCGTTGCTGATGGTGGCGACGATCTGGTATCTGCTGATCACCACCGTGCTGTCTGTTTTGCAGTATTACGTCGAACGTTATTTCTCCCGCGGCACCGTTCGTCAGGTCGCGCCGACTCCGTTGCAGCGTCTGCGTCAGTGGCGCGTTGCCCGTCCTCATTAAAGGGAAAATCCTATGTCCGAAGCCTTTGATTTATTCGTTAACCGCCCGGCAGATGCTCCCGCAGAACGGCAATTTGTGCCTAAACCGCACAGCGCAACCGTCGGGCGCATCGACATCAGCAATCTGAGTAAATATTACGGCGCACATAAGGCGCTGGATAACGTCAGTCTTAGCATAGAACCGGGCACGGTGACGGTGATCCTCGGCCCTTCCGGCTCGGGAAAATCCACCCTGCTGCGCACCATTAATCATCTGGAACGCGTAGATGAAGGTTTTATCCAGATTGATGGCGATTACATTGGTTACCGGCGCAAAGGCGACACGCTGTATGAACTGAAAGAACACGCCATTCTCAAGCAACGTACTCACGTCGGGTATGTGTTCCAGAATTTCAATTTATTCCCGCACATGACCGTGCTGGATAACATTATCGAAGCGCCGGTGGTTCACGGATTGCTAAGCCGCAAACAGGCCATCGCCCGTGCGTATGAATTGCTCGACACCGTCGGCCTGCGTGAAAAAGCACTGGCATGGCCCCGACATCTGTCAGGCGGACAGCAACAACGCATCGCCATTGCCCGCGCGCTGGCACTCAATCCGAAAGTGATGTTATTTGATGAACCCACATCAGCGCTGGATCCCGAACTGGTCGGCGAGGTGCTGGATGTGATCAGGAAACTGGCTCAGTCAGGCGTCACGCTGGTGGTAGTGACGCATGAAATAGGCTTTGCGCGTCAGGTGGCCGATCAGGTGGTGTTTATGGTGGATGGTGCAGTGGTGGAAACCGGCAGCGCGGCGCAGGTGCTCGACCGTCCACGTCATGCGCGTACCCGCAGGTTTCTGGAAAAAGTGCTGTAAATACGGGTTGCTGGTGATGTGAAGAGATGAAAGCCCGGACAGTCCAGTCGCCGGGCTTTTTACTGAAACATGGGAGGAATTAAGAGTACGCGTGCAGCGTATGTTTACACAGTTCTGAACGCACGCAATCCTCTTTGCCAAACTGAATGATGCCAACCATCTCGTCTTCTTCGAAGCGGGACATTGCATCGCTGAGCCCCGATACTACGCCGCGTGGTAAATCGCACTGGGTAATATCACCGTTAACGATCACCGTCACGTTTTCACCGAGACGGGTCAGGAACATTTTCATCTGACTGGCCGTGACATTCTGGGCTTCATCCAGAATAACCACTGCATTTTCAAAAGTTCGCCCGCGCATATAAGCGAATGGCGCAATTTCAACTTTGCCTATTTCCGGTCGCAAGCAATATTGCAGGAATGATGAACCCAGTCGACGTAATAAGATGTCGTAAACCGGACGGAAATAAGGCGCGAACTTCTCAGAAATATCGCCGGGTAAGAAACCGAGATCTTCATCGGCCTGCAATACCGGACGTGTCACTATAATTCTGTCGATTTCTTTATGAATTAATGCCTCTGCCGCTTTCGCAGCGCTGATAAATGTTTTGCCGCAGCCCGCTTCGCCGGTGGCAAAAATTAACTGCTTATTCTCTATGGCTGATAAGTAATGACCTTGAGCTTCAGTACGCGCTTCGATGACGGAAGTATCGCGACTGTCGCGAGCCATTCCGATCGATTCCAAACCGCCCATCTGTACCAGTGACGTCACAGACTCTTCCTCGCGCTGGCGGTGACTGCGTGAATCATTACGAATAACACGTTTTGCTTCACGACGAGCTTTGATCACTGCTTTCTGTCTTCCCATAGTGGCACCTTACAGTTTGATTCACTTAACGCTAAGGCATAATGCCCGCACGATTATGTTTCACTAACAAATGAGGTTTTGGTCTCCTTTTAGACCAAGTAGAGCCAATGAATAACGTGAAGAGGAAAATAAACCAAAGCGATTGGATAATAATCTCCTGGTTGTTTTCTGTTCACGAGGAGGCATTGCCAATGTCGTCAATAATGACAAACCGCTGACCCATAAAATGAGATATCCAGGATAAAAGCCAGTGATATTCACATCATTTTTATCAACAATTGAGGGGTCATTTAAAGAACAGGGTTGAGGTTGCGTGGATGATGATTGTTGTAAAAAGCGGCAGGAATAAACTGAAAATGATGACGTCAATATTGGAGAGACGGTGGCCTTGCCCTCGTTTGCATTTAAGCGACAACAACGAGTCAGGCAGTGAAGCATGTTATTTTCATTCACCAGCCCAAACATGGACTTTACCATTCGCGCTCCCCGCAGTGTTATTAACGGCACCTGCCGTACACCTTGTGAAAACCTGTCTTGTACATCTTAAAAACTATCGCTTTATAATTTCAGTATAATGACAGCTGAAATATTTGCGTTACCAAAATGTAAAAAAGTTTGTGGCTGGCGTCAATAGGATCACGCGGTCCTTTTCAGATCCTCCGCAAGCACGCTGAATTTTACTCAGCTCAGCAGATTGTTTTTCTTTTCATTGATGAAGTAACTGTTAATGCCATCTGCCAGCGCACGGGCCATTTTCTCCTGAAAGACCGGTTCGCCGAGCAGTTTTTCTTCCTGTTTATTGGTGATGAACGAGGTCTCCACCAGCACCGAGGGAATGCGTGGAGATTTTAAAACCGCAAAACCTGCCTGCTCCGGATGCGGGCTGTGCATGTGATGGACTTTGACGATATTCGCCGCCAGATGCGTGCCAAAATTCATGCTGCGATGAATGGTTTCGTGCTGGTCGAGATCAAACAGCGTTTCTTTAAGATATTGATCGTCGGTCTTAAAATCGTTGTCGTACAGCACGTCTGCACTGTTTTCACTTTGTGATAAATACCGCGCCATCGCGCTGCCTGCTCCGTGCTCTGACAGGGCAAAAACCGACGCGCCCGACACCTGATCGTTAGTAAACCCGTCGGCGTGGATGGAAATAAACAGGTCCGCCTGGTGCTGATGCGCCAGACTGACGCGGTGATACAACGGGATAAACACGTCGTCCTGACGCGTCAGCACTGCATGAATACCGTACTGTTTATCCAGCAACGTTTGCAACCGTCTGGCGATGTGCAACACCACGTGTTTTTCGTAAGTGCCTTCATTGCCGATCGCACCCGGATCCTTACCGCCGTGACCGGGATCGATCATCACCAGCAGCGGTTTCTCAGCGCGCGGCGTGGTGGTGGTGACTGGGATTGTCTGCGGCAAATTCTGCGCGGCATTCTGTTCAGTGATCGAGACTTTCAGCACGCCATTCTCCGTACTGCGCGTAATCACTGGTTTACCCTTCACCTGCAAAACAATACGCGCCACGTCCGGGCTGAAATGGGCAAGACGCCCTTCTGCCACCCACGGGAATTTCTGCCGCACCACGGTCAGCGCATGTTCCAGTTCTGGGGGAAAAGACGTCACCGGCATGTCGATCACCACCCGCTCCGGCGCGCTAAGCGTAAACACGCGACAACGCTTATCGGCTGCGGGTAATTCAACGTGGATCTGACTGGCATCCGACGTCATGGTAATACGTACCGCCTTTTGCGCAGCGTAAAGCCGCGGCGCCGTCAGCGACAGTCCTATACCGAAAATCAGCAGTTTTCTGCGGGAATGGTTGATGGTCATAGCAATCTCAGAACTGGCATCGTGATAAATCATTTACGCGATTTATCATCATGACATTACTGAGATTTTCAGGAATTAAGCGGAGTATTAACAGGTCGTGAATTGCGTAACCAGCCGTAAAAAGCATTTCAGGATTGAGTTCCTCCCCCTTCGCAGCGGGAGGAGCTCAATTATGCTTCGATCAAAGATTGTCCGAGGTAGTGACTTTCATCTTTATTGCCCGGCAGCGTGAAGAAAAAGCCGCCGCCATTCGGGCGGATGTATTCTTCCAGCGCTTCACCGTTCAGGCGTTTTTGCACCGTCAGGAAGCCTTTTTCCAGATCATGCTGATAACAGACAAAAATCAGCCCCATTTCCAGCTGGCCGGAATTGGTCACGCCCAGCGAATAGCTGTAACCACGACGCAGCATCAGATTGTCGTCGGTTTCTTTAGTGCGCGGATTAGCCAGCCTGATATGCGCGTCCAGCGGGATCACTTTGCCTTCCGGGTCTTGGGTGTAATCGGGCACATCGTGCTCTTTTTCCATGCCCAGTGGCGCGCCGGTGGCTTTATGGCGACCAAAAATGGATTGCTGTTCCTGCAACGGCGTGCGGTCCCAGAATTCCACTTTGAACGGGATCAGACGTGTCACCTGATAGCTGCCACCCGTTGTCCAGGCTGGCTCTGCCTGATCTGGCGTCACCCAGATGGCTTTATCCATCAGCGGCTTGTCTCTGGAATCCGGATTGGCCGTGCCGTCTTTAAAGCCCAGCAGGTTAATCGGCGTCTCTTTGCCCTGACTGCGCGCGGCATGAGAAGAGATAAAGCCGTCACGACGCCAGCGCACGCTGAGCAAATCCGGCGTGTATTTAATGATGTCGCGCAATGCGTGAACCACGGTATCGCTGTTGTTGGCGCAGATTTGCAATGACAGGTCACCGTGACACAGTTTCGCATCAAGGGAATCATTCGGAAAACGCGTCATGCGGCTTAATTTCAGCGGCTTATGCGGCGCCAGTCCGAAACGTTCATCAAACAGTGATTCGCCGACGGACAATGTCATGGTCAGGTTATCGGGATAAATTTCAGCGCCCATCACTCCGGAATCCATCGGCGGGAATTTCGGATCCAGTGACGGCGCGGTGCCACCGGTAGTCAGAAATGCAAAACGGGAATCCAGCAGACGGAATAAACGCTCCAGATCAGCTTTGTTGGTGGCCAGCACGTCAAAGGACACCAGCATCATCGAGGCCTGCTGCGGCGTTAAAATTCCCGCCTGATGTTCGCCATAATACGGTTGCTTGCCCCAGCGTTCGTCGGGGGAAACGGTGCCTGGCGTGAACTCTTTTTTTGCTCCGGGTGCTTTCTCAGCCTGCGCAGTCGCTGCACCGCCCAGGGCAAATGCCCCGCCTAACAATCCCACGCCTTTTAACAAGCTGCGGCGTGAAGAAGAAACGTCGTCCTGATTATTGTTTTTGTGACTCATTGCTATGCCTCGGTGTAACGCTCCTCCCCCTGCGAAGGGGGAGGTTGGGAGGGGGTATTAATAACAAAACTGGGGGTTAGGCACACTTTAGCCGCTGAATTTTACTTTAATACCCCACCCCAACCCTCCCCTTCGCAGGGGAGGGAGCTTAAGAGTATCAATCTAAACCAAGCACACCGCGCAGTTTAGCCAGATCTTCAGCCAGCGTGGTGATCGGGCCTTTCATGGCGTTACGGTCGGCATCGGATAGTTTTTCGTAGTTCTCGTAACCGTCTTTGGTTTTGTATTTATCCAGCAGAGAATCGACAGTTTTGAAGTTTGCGTCGATTTTATCCAGCAGCGGCTTGTCGGCTTTTTCCAGCAGCGGACGCAGCAGGTTTACGATTTTCTGCGCGCCGTCGAGGTTAGCGCGGAAATCCCACAGGTCGGTGCGGCTGTAACGGTCTTCTTCACCGCTGATTTTGCTGGCTGCCACTTCTTCGATAAGCCCTGCTGCACCGCCGACCACTTTACTAGGCGGGAAGGTCAGGTCAGTGATACGTTTTTGCAGATCAACCGTGTCGGTATACAGCTTGTCAGCAAAAGGCTCCGCGCCTTTAGTGGTTTTATCTGCGAAGAGGATTTTCTCCAGACGGTGGAAACCGGTGAAGTTTGGATCTTCCGCTTTTTTCTCGAAATCGTCTTCACGGGCATCAATGCTGCCGTCCAGATCTGAGAACAATTCCGCGATGGGCTCGATGCGCTCATAGTAAACGCGGGTCGATGCGTAAAGAGACTGCGCTTTCGCCAGGTCGCCTTTCTTAATAGCATCGGTGAACGCTTTGGTGTGGGAAACCAGTTCGCCAACCTGCTGAGTCACATACACTTTATATTCTGCAATCGGCCCGACCAGCGCCATCGCGTCCGGTTTAGCGGAAGCCGCCGCGCCTTCTGCGGTCACGGTCAGTTTGCCCTTCGGATTGCTCAGCAGGCCGCAGGTCATGTCATATTCGCCCGGCTCCAGATTGGCGGTCATTTTCTGAGTGAAGCCCGGCGCGACGTTTTCACGCTCTTCCACCACCATCACGCCTTTCAGAATTTCCCATTCCAGGTTCTTCTGGCTGTCGTTGTGGATAACAAACTGTGTTTTACCGGCCGGGACGCTCAGCGCCATCGGTTCACACTGTTTATCGTTGACAGTAATTTTGACCTGACGAACGTCGGCTGCCAGTACGTTTGCGCTCAGCGCAAAAGCCGGCAGAGACAGCAGTGCAATCTGTAAAGCTTTACGGCGAAAATGTGGCATGTACAACTCCATGGCAAAGGCAAGGTGATGAGAAGTGGATGAAATCAACGTTGTGTTTTTTGCCCGGCAGAGGCCGGGGCGGCCACAGAGGATTTTCCCTGAGGCATGAAAAAGAAGAACAGCGCCGGGATCAGGTACAGGAAATAGACCAGCACTTCGCTCACACTTGGCGCTTCCTGATAACCAAACATCCCTTCCAGCAAGGTGCCGAACAGGGAATGCGTGGAGAGCGTATTACTCAAATCAAACGCAATGTCCTGTAAACCGTTCCACAATCCCGCTTCGTGGAATGCGCGGATCGCACCTGCCGCCAGACCGGCCGCAACGAAGAGGATAAACAGGCTGGTCCATTTGAAAAATTTTGCCAGATGCAGTTTCACACCGCCGTAGTAGATGAGGAAACCCAGCACGATTGCCGCGCCCAGCCCGAGCATGGCGCCGATGGGTGCAGCTATTCCCACGTCTTGCTGGAAAGCCGCCAGCAGGAAAAACACCGATTCCAGGCCTTCACGCGCGACGGCAAAGAACACCATAGCCACCAGCGCCCAGCCCTGCCCGCGCCCGGAACTGAGCGCATTATCAATTGCGCCTTCCAGATGCACCTTGATGGAACGCGACACTTTGCGCATCCAGAACACCATGTAAGTCAGAATGCATACCGCGACCACGGCGACGATGCCTTCAAATATTTCCTGCTGCTTTTGCGGAAATTCACCGGTGGTGGCGTTGATGAACAGCCCCAGCGCCAGACATAACGCCGCAGCAACGAACACGCCAATCCAGACCACACCGAGCCACTGCCCGCGTTGCGTCCGTTTTAAATAGCTGGCGATCAGGCTGACAATCAGCGCCGCTTCCAGCCCTTCGCGAAACATAATGAGAAACGGAACGAACATAGCGATAACTCCTGACCCCATGAATCGGCAAAAACTGTAAGGGCTCTGTAAAGAAAAGTAAAAAGAAACGATAGTGATTATCATTCTTGCCAAAAGAAATACAAGAGGTAACCGACCCTTTTTTGCAGGCGTCCGTGGAAATGCGCATGAAATGACAGAGCGGGATTTTCTTTAATGAAACGTCTGATGAAACACGTGATGAGAAGCGTGATGAGAAGTGTGGCGGGAGAGTCTGATAAACGGGGTCAGACGACCCCGTTCGGCATTGTTGTAACGGCTAAAAAATCGTTACGGCAAAATGTGTTACGGCTATAAAGGCCGCGTGTTAAATGGTGTTGTATTCTGCTTCCGCCGTCGTGAAACGCTCTTCCACCGCAGCAGAAGGTTTGCGTCCCATCAGGCTGACAATCCAGATTGCCAGCGAAGCAAAGATAAAGCCCGGAATGATTTCGTACAGTTCAGTCCAGCCATATTGTTTCCACAAGATAACCGTGACCGCACCGACGATCATGCCCGCGAGTGCGCCGTTACGCGTCATACGTTTCCACATCACCGAAATCAGGATAACCGGACCAAACGCCGCACCGAAACCAGCCCACGCGTAACTCACCAGACCCAGCACCCGGTTTTCAGGATTGGCTGCCAGCGCAATCGCTACCAGCGCAACCACCAGCACCATCAGACGACCAATCCAGACCAGTTCACGCTGACTCGCGCCTTTACGCAGGAACGCTTTGTACAAGTCTTCTGTGATCGCACTGGAACACACCAGCAGCTGGCAGCTCAGGGTACTCATCACCGCAGCCAGAATGGCGGACAGCAAAATACCGGCGATCCACGGGTTGAACAGGATTTTCGCCAGTTCGATGAACACGCGCTCACCATTTTGGGTCACGTTGCCCGCTTCACCCGGATTATTGCTGAAGTATGCAATCCCGAAGAAGCCCACTGCGATAGTGCCGGCCAGACAAAAGATCATCCAGGTCATACTGATGCGACGTGCGCTGCGGATAGTGTGATGAGAATCGGCGGCCATGAAACGCGCCAGAATGTGCGGCTGACCAAAATAGCCCAGCCCCCAGCCCAGCAGTGACAAAATCGCCACCAGATTCATGCCTTTAAACATATCGGTGTACTCAGGGTTTTTGGCCTTGATAACCATCATTGAGGTATCAATACCGCCCACGGCGAGGATAACGATCACCGGCGTGAGGATCAGCGCGAAAATCATCAGGCTGGCCTGCACGGTATCTGTCCAGCTGACCGCCAGAAAACCGCCGATAAAGGTATAAATGATGGTCGCTGCCGCACCGGCCCACAGCGCCGTCTGATACGTCATGCCAAAGGTGCTTTCAAACAGACGCGCACCGGCCACGATGCCGGAAGCGCAATAAATGGTGAAGAACACCAAAATCACGATTGCCGAGATAATACGCAGCAGCTTGCTGGAATCTTCAAAACGGTGGGTGAAGTAATCCGGCAGCGTCAGTGCGTTATTGTTGGCTTCGGTATGCACACGTAAGCGCCCCGCCACCAGTTTCCAGTTCAGATACGCGCCGATCGTCAGACCAATCGCAATCCAGCTTTCGGAAATTCCGGAAATAAAAATCGCGCCCGGTAACCCCATTAACAGCCAGCCGCTCATATCAGAAGCACCGGCTGAAAGCGCGGTCACCACGCTGCCTAAACTGCGTCCACCCAGAATATAATCATCAAAGTTTTTGGTTCGTAAATACGCGATGAGTCCTATCAAAATCATCCCGAAAATATAAACACAAAACGTCACCAGCATCGGTGTGTTCATTGTCATTCCATTCTCCACTTTCTTCTTATTTGCGATGTTGTCCGGCACCTGTCTGTCCTGACGCCTTTCTTAGGAAAGACGGTCAAAAGCCTGCCGGGGCGAGATGATGGCTGAAACCGGCAAAGGTTTCAGCATTACTCTCCATATTTTTATCGTTACGCGTCATTAGTCAGCGTCTTAAGTAGGGTTGTTATTCAAAAATCCTGTCGTGCCGGATACTGGTTCAGCGGCAACGACTTTTCAATTGTTTTAACAATTTCGATACTTAAAATTCACTCTCCATCACAGTTATTTTGTATCCGGGTTGCACGTTGCAACTGCGTAAGTTGCACCTGCTGCACCCCTTCTGTTTAGCGTAATATCAGTCAGACAGGCTTTTCCAGACGCCGCATTTTGTTAAAAATGCCAAATAAATCACATCAGGCATACTTCGTGCATTAACAGGGTTGCACAAGGTTGCAACATAGAAGATATTGCTTGCCATAAAGATAATGAATTCACCTGAACCTTTTCATATGGAGTGGTTGCGCATGGGTATGACAACGATGGGCGTGAAGCTGGACGAGAGCACACGCGACAGGCTAAAAGAGGCGGCGCTTAAAATTGACCGCACGCCGCACTGGCTGATTAAGCAGTCGATTTTTTCTTATCTGGAACGTCTGGAAAATGGTGATGCTTTGCCGGAGATCCCGGCGCTGAACGGCGCAACTGCCGGCGAAAGCGACGAGGCTGCCTTACCGGCGGTTCAGGAAACGCATCAGCCGTTCCTTGATTTTGCCGAGCAGATTTTACCGCAGTCGGTCAGCCGTTCCGCCATTACCGCCGCCTATCGTCGTCCCGAGCCTGAAGCGGTTTCTATGCTGCTGGAGCAGGCCCGTTTACCTGCCCCGCTTGGCGACGCTGCGCTGAAACTGGCCGCCGACATCGCCACAAAACTGCGTAACCAGAAGAGTGCAAACGGTCGCGCCGGGATGGTGCAAAGCCTGTTGCAGGAATTCTCCCTGTCTTCTCAGGAAGGCGTGGCGCTGATGTGTCTCGCCGAAGCCTTATTGCGTATTCCGGACAAACCAACGCGTGACGCGTTAATCCGCGACAAAATCAGCAATGGCAACTGGCATTCTCATCTGGGCCGCAGCCCGTCGCTGTTCGTCAACGCCGCCACCTGGGGTTTGCTGTTCACCGGTAAACTGGTGGCGACACATAACGAAGCCAGCCTGTCGACATCCCTCAACCGCATTATCGGTAAAAGTGGTGAGCCGCTGATCCGCAAAGGCGTGGATATGGCGATGCGTCTGATGGGCGAACAGTTCGTGACCGGTGAAACCATCGCTGAAGCGCTGGCGAACGCGCGCAAACACGAAGAGAAAGGCTTCCGTTATTCCTACGATATGCTGGGTGAAGCCGCGCTGACGGAAAAAGATGCGCAGGCGTATTTACAGTCTTATCAGCAGGCCATTAATGCCATCGGTAAAGCATCTAACGGTCGCGGCATTTATGAAGGCCCCGGAATTTCCATCAAACTTTCCGCCCTGCATCCGCGTTACAGCCGCGCGCAGTACGAACGTGTGATGGACGAGTTATACCCGCGCCTGCTTTCCCTGACCTTGCTGGCGCGCAGTTACGACATCGGCATTAACATTGACGCCGAAGAAGCAGACCGTCTGGAAATCTCCCTCGACCTGCTGGAAAAACTCTGCTTCGAACCGGAGCTGGCGGGCTGGAACGGCATCGGCTTTGTGATCCAGGCTTACCAGAAACGTTGCCCGATGGTGATTGATTATCTGACCAATCTGGCGCAGCGCAGCCGTCGTCGCCTGATGATCCGTCTGGTTAAAGGCGCGTACTGGGACAGCGAAATCAAGCGTGCGCAGGTTGAAGGTCTGGAAGATTATCCGGTCTATACCCGCAAGGTTTACACCGACGTTTCTTATCTGGCCTGCGCCCGTAAATTGCTGGCGGTGCCAAACCTGATTTATCCGCAGTTTGCGACGCACAACGCCCACACCGTGGCGGCTATTTATCAGCTGGCGGGTAACAACTATTATCCGGGTCAGTATGAATTCCAGTGCCTGCACGGCATGGGTGAACCCCTGTACGAGCAGGTTGTGGGTAAGATTTCCGAGGGCAAACTGAACCGCCCTTGCCGTATTTATGCGCCGGTCGGCACACATGAAACGCTGCTGGCCTATCTGGTGCGTCGTCTGCTGGAAAATGGCGCGAATACTTCATTCGTTAACCGTATCGCCGATGCCACATTGCCGATTGAAGAACTGGTTGCCGATCCGGTGCTGGCCGTTGAAGCGCTGGCCGCCAGCGAAGGTCAGGTCGGATTGCCGCACCCGCGTATTCCCCTGCCGCGTAATCTTTACGGCAGTTCTTATGGTACAGCACGCGTGAATTCCGCCGGTCTGGATATGTCCAGCGAGCACCGTCTGGCTTCCCTTTCCAGCGCCCTGCTGCAAAGCGCCAGCCATCCGGTAAAAGCCCAGCCGATTATTGATGCACAAACTGACGACGGCGAGTTCCTGCCGGTGCGCAACCCGGCGCAAAACAGCGACATCGTCGGGTACGTGCGCGAAGCAACGGAGGCCGAAATCAGCCGTGCGCTGGACGCTTCTGCTGCCGCCGGTGCCATCTGGTTTGCGACGCCTCCCGAAGAGCGTGCCGCAATCCTGCAACGCGGTGCAGAACTGATGGAAGCTCAGCTGCAAAACCTGCTAGGCGTACTGGTGCGTGAGGCCGGAAAGACCTTTAATAACGCCATCGCCGAAGTTCGTGAAGCCGTGGACTTCCTGCATTATTACGCCGGTCAGATCCGTGAAGATTTCGCTAACGACACCCACCGTCCGCTGGGCCCCGTCGTGTGTATCAGCCCGTGGAACTTCCCGCTGGCCATTTTCACCGGTCAGATTGCGGCGGCACTTGCTGCCGGTAACAGCGTGCTGGCGAAACCGGCGGAACAGACGCCGCTGATTGCTGCATTAGCCGTGGGCATTCTGCATGAAGCCGGGGTTCCGGCTGGCGT
Organism: Rahnella variigena; assembly: GCF_003610915.1. NCBI lineage: Bacteria > Pseudomonadati > Pseudomonadota > Gammaproteobacteria > Enterobacterales > Yersiniaceae > Rahnella > Rahnella variigena. The sequence continues at coordinate 2,805,572 of NZ_NSDJ01000001.1, read as the reverse complement.
ACTGCAACTGCTGCCGGGTCAGGGTGAAACCGTCGGTTCGCAACTGGTGAATGACGAACGCGTGCGCGGCGTGCTGTTTACCGGCTCGACAGATGTCGCAGGTATCCTGCAACGCAACATTGCCGGTCGTCTTGATCCGCAGGGGCGTCCGACGCCGCTTATCGCCGAAACTGGTGGTCTGAATGCAATGATTGTCGACTCCTCCGCACTGACCGAACAGGTGGTGACGGATGTGGTTGCCTCGGCATTCGACAGTGCCGGTCAGCGTTGTTCCGCCCTGCGCGTATTGTGTATTCAGGACGACGTAGCCGATCACACGCTGCAAATGCTGCGCGGTGCGATGGCGGAATGCCGCATGGGTAATCCGGAACGTCTGTGTACCGATATCGGGCCGGTGATCGACGCCGAAGCCAAAGCGGGTATCGAAAAACACATCGATGCGATGCGCGCCAAAGGCCGCACCGTGTATCAGGCGGCGCAGGAATTTGCCGCCGATCAGCAGGAATGGCCGCACGGCACCTTTGTGAAACCTACGCTTATCGAGCTGGAAAGTTTCGATGAGATGAAGAAAGAAATTTTCGGACCGGTACTGCACGTGGTGCGTTATGCCCGTCAGGATCTGGATAAGCTGATCGGTCAGATTAATGCGGCCGGTTACGGCCTGACGCTGGGTATTCATACCCGCATCGATGAAACCATTCATCGTGTCACGCAGCAGGCGCACGTCGGCAATATGTACGTGAACCGCAATATGGTCGGCGCAGTGGTTGGCGTGCAGCCGTTCGGTGGCGAAGGATTGTCGGGCACCGGCCCGAAAGCCGGGGGGCCGCTGTATCTGTATCGCCTGCTGAGCAGCCGTCCGCAGGATGCCGTGCAGCAAACGTTGCTGCGTCAGGACAGAGAGCTGCCGCTGGATACGTCCGTACGTGAAGCGTTGCTGGCACCGCACCGTGCCCTGCAACAATGGGCAACGGAGCAGAAACACTGCGAGGAGTTAGTGGCAGTTTGCGAGCGGTTCGCGCACACCAGTCAGGGCGGCACATTGCGCACCCTGCCGGGGCCGACCGGCGAACGCAACACTTACGCATTGCTGCCGCGTGAACGTGTTCTGGCGCTGGCCGATAATCAGGAAGATGCGCTGACCCAGCTCGCAGCAGTAACAGCTACCGGTTGCCGCATTCTGTGGCCGGATGCGCCGCTGCAACGCGACCTGTTCAATACTCTGCCGAAAGCCGTGCAGGAACGCGTTGATTTCACCAAAGACTGGCAGAACGACGCGCTGGTGTTTGATGCGGTGGTTTATCACGGTGACGCCGATCAGCTGCGCGAACTGTGCCAGACCATCGCCCAGCGTTCCGGGCCGATTATCTCGGTACAGGGTTTTGCGCGTGGGGAAGACAACATCCTGCTGGAACGTCTGCTGCATGAGCGTTCATTAAGCGTGAACACGGCGGCGGCGGGCGGGAATGCCAGCCTGATGACCATCGGCTAACCACGGGTAAACATCAGGAAAAACTGACGTGCTCCTTCCGCTGATTATTGCGGCAGGAGCACGATTTTTTAGTACCGCAACTGCGTTCTGAGCCCTGTTCCGGTGCGATTTGCCAGCCGGTAATGGTGTAAACCGAAAGGCGCTCGATCAGTCCGACCGGTAAAATATCCAATGAAACAGTAACAGATAACCGGATATTTACTCCTTGCTCACCGTATCAAGATACAGCTGACTGCCCGCCACGTTCTGACTCGCGCCCTTCACGTTGTCACGGATTGCCACCAGCAATTTGCTCTGCAACGCCACCACGAACGGTGAACTTTTTTGCAGCTCACGCTGTAAATCGGCATACAGCGCTTTGCGTTTTTCCGGGTCAGATTCTGCCGCAGCAGCGCGTGTCTGTTTGCTGATTTCCGGGATCACCCACTGAATACGCTGAGCCAGCGTTTTCGGGCCATCCGGCACGTTATACGCAAAGGTGCTGGCATTGGTGTTCGGATCGAGATAATCCGCGCCCCAGTAGGTGAAGATGGACTGGAATTTGTGCGCCCGCATACGGGTCAGCACGTCGCTTTCTACCAGCGGATGTACCACTAAATTGATGTCGGCTTTGGCAAAACTGGCCTGCAATGCCTGCGCGATATCAGAATATGGCGGCTGGTTAATGACGATTAGATCTATTTTAGTGCCCGGCGCGATACCGCCTTTGCTGAGAATGGCTTTGGCTTTCGCCACATCATATTTGAATGGCTGGTCATCAATGGCACCGGCCAGACCGTCTGGCAGGAAGGTCTGATGAATACCGTACTGGCCTTTGAGCAGGTCAGTCGAAATCCCCTGATAATCCACCAGCCAGCGGGCGGCTTCCCACAATGCCGGATTTGCCAGCGCTGGTTGTGTGGTATCGCCGACGTTAAACGCCAGATAGAACACTTTCGCCGCCGGGAACTGCGCGACATGCACGCCCTTCTCTTTTTGCAGCGAGCTGAACTGGTCTGCACCCAGATCATACGCGACGTCCGCATCTCCGTTCAGCACCAGCAACCGGCGGGTGGACGGGTCGCCGACGTTTTTAAACAGCACGTTTTCCAGTTTAGCTAAAGGCTTCGCATTCTGATTTCGCTTCAGGATTAACGCCTCATGAGGCACATAGTTACGCACCTCAAACGGACCGCTGCCTGCTGAACGCGAACGCAGCCAGCTGTTGCCGAAATCGTTCTGTTCGGCATGTTCTTTCAGCAGTTTACTGTCCACGATACCGGCGACAGGCGCGGATAAGATACTCAGCACTAACCCGCTGCCGATATCGGCAGGCCAGCTGAGCTGCACTTTATCGTCGCTCAGTTTTTTCAGATTGCCGTCGACGTTCTCCGGCGTCCAGCCCAGTTCCCCCAAAATAAATGACGGGCTTTTATTGAGTTTGACCACGCGGGTAAACGAGTAAATCACGTCGTCTGCCGTCAGCGGATTACCGCTGGCAAATTTCTGGCCGGGCTTAAGGGTAAAGATCAGGCTGTGTCCGTCCGGCCCCGGCTGCCAGCTGGCGGCAGCATCAGGATCCAGCTTATCAGGATGCTGACGGTCAGACGCCACCAGTTGCTGATACAGATTGACCAGATTGCCGGAGCTGACCGTTTCAAAACTTTCAGCCGGATCCAGGCTGATAATACCTTCGAGCGAACCGGCTACCACCAGCGTATCCGCAGGCGTTGCGGCGTCCACGCGGGTAACCGCCATCATGAGCAAAAATAACAGGGAAGGAACACGGACTTTCATTGAGGTCATACTCCACAGGTGAAAAAAGCAATTTTTTCGAGTGTAGAGTGTCGGCGGCACCGCCAGAACCATGAAATAACGCTATGTATTTCAGGAAAATAGATTAAGACGCAGGATTAAGAAAACAGAACCGGGAATGGAGGATTGTACGAACGGGATATGTGGCGCACCGCAATGCGCCCTGCTTTACTGATAGTTAACGATCACCTGATTGCTCACCACCCGCAGCGGCGTATTCAGCGCACCGGAACCGGGCACGAAATACACGAATCTCAGCGGAGAAATAGCGGCCTGACCATAAAAGGATTTCGTCATTCCGCCTTCAGCATCCAGCATCACGCAGTGATTTTGCGTATTACACAACTGCACCTGCAAGCCCGCCGGTCTTGCGCCTAAAAGCTCAACCTTCCAGCTGACACTGGTGATGGTCGCTGAAACCTGCTGTCTGACCGGCGCGGTGCGGGTCGCAGCCAGTGCCGCCGAGGACATCATCACGCCACGATTTTGCAGCGTGACGCCGTGGCGGGTGTCAGACCATGAGCCTGTCGCGGCCATCGCAGACAGACTCAGTGTTCCCAGCAGCAACATCACCAGGCGGCGCATATTATTCCCCGCCGATGGTGGCAGTCATACGGATCTGACGGCTGTCGGTCATTTCCAGATTCGACATCACCACGATATTTGGCAGCGAACGGCGCAGGAAGCGCGACAACAGCGGACGCAGCGCATGATTGACCAGCAGAACCGGCGGTGCGCCGAGCATATCCTGACGCTGTAACGCGGCTTCGGATTGGGTCAGCAACCGTTCTGCCAGCCCCGGCTCGAGGCCACCCCCGCTTTGCAATGCCTGTAACAGCAGGCGTTCCAGCGAGGTATCGAGGCCAATGACCTGCACTTCGCCATTACCAGGGAACCATTGCTGAGTGATGGCTCGTCCCAGCGCAACACGGACCACGGACGTCAGTTCGTTCGGATCCGGCTGATTCGGCGCGTACTCCGCCAGCGTTTCAACGATGGTACGCATGTCGCGGATAGAGACCCGCTCGGAGAGCAGATTCTGCAACACTTTATGCATGTTGGTCAGGGAAATGACGCCCGGAATGAAATCTTCCGTCAGCTTCGGCATTTCTTTGGTGACGCGCTCCATCAGTTCCTGCGTTTCCTGACGGCCAAACAGTTCTTTAGCGTGCAGGCTGATCAGGTGATTGAGGTGCGTCGCGACTACGGTACTGGCTTCCACCACGGTGAAGCCCTGAATTTGTGCCTGTTCACGCATGGCGGGTTCAATCCACACCGCCGCCAGCCCGAATGCCGGATCCACCGTCGGTTCGCCCGGCAGTTCGCCAATCGCGCTGCCCGGGTTAATTGCCATCCAGCGCCCCGGATGTGCGGTGCCGGTGCCAATTTCCACGCCTTTCATCAGAATGCGATAGCCCGCAGGCGGCAGTTCGAGGTTGTCGCGGATATGAATGACCGGCGGCAGATAGCCCATTTCCTGCGCGAATTTCTTACGGATACTGCGGATACGTCCCAGCAGCTCGCCGTTCTGCGCAAAATCCACCATCGGGATGAGGCGGTAACCGACTTCCATCCCCAGCGGATCCTCAAGCTGGACGTCCTGCCAGCTGGCTTCCACCATCTGTTTGCCGCTTTCAGCCGCCGCCGGAACCGCCTCTTTCGCCTGAGGTTTTTTCTGTTCCTGTCCGCGCGTCCACCACGCCAGTGCTAACAGACCGGCAGTGAACATCAGAAACACCAGGTTTGGCATTCCCGGCACCATACCGAGCAAGCCCAGAACACCGGCGCTCAGCATCATTACGCGCGGGTTGCGGAACAGCTGGGTGACCATCTGCTCGCCGACGTCTTCGTTGGTACCGACGCGGGTGACGATAACACCGGCAGCAGTGGAGATAACCAGCGCAGGGATCTGCGCGACCAGACCGTCACCGATGGTCAGCAGGGTGTAGCTTTCCGCCGCATGACCGAGATCCATTCCGTGTTGCAGCACACCGACCAGCAGGCCGCCGACCACGTTAATGATCATGATCATCAGACCGGCAACGGCGTCACCGCGCACGAATTTACTCGCACCGTCCATCGAACCGTAGAAGTCCGCTTCCTGCGTCACGTCGCTGCGGCGTTTTTTCGCTTCGTCTTCACCAATCAGACCGGCGTTAAGATCCGCGTCGATTGCCATCTGTTTACCCGGCATCCCGTCGAGCACGAAACGCGCACCCACTTCGGCGATACGTCCGGCACCTTTGGTGATAACCATGAAGTTAATCAGCACAAGGATGATAAACACCACAATACCGATAGCGAAGTTACCGCCGACTAAGAAGTGGCCGAAGGCTTCGATGACCCGTCCTGCTGCCGCGCCGCCGGTGTGACCTTCCATTAAGATCACACGCGTCGAGGCCACGTTCAGCGACAGACGTAATAAGGTGGAAAACAGCAGAATGGTCGGGAACGCGGCGAAGTCCAGCGTACGCTGGGTGAACATCGCCACCAGCAGCACCATGATGGAAAGTGCAATGTTGAAGGTAAACAGCAAGTCGAGGATGAACGGTGGCAACGGCAGCACCATCATCGACAGGATGATCAGGATAAGAATGGGGCCTGCCAGCACCTGCCATTGTCCGGACTTAAAGTTGGCGGGTAAACGCAGTATCGCGGCCAGATTAGCCATGGGTATCACTCTCTCCTGCTGCAAAATCCAGGCCGTCAGGCACTGGCAAATGTTGAGGTTTTTTCGGGATCAGACCACCTTCACGCTTCCAGCGTTTGAGCTGATAAACCCAGGCCAGCACTTCCGCCACAGCCGCATATAATGCCGCCGGGATCTGCTGACCAATGTCACTATGCCGGTAAAGCGCACGTGCCAGAGGCGGCGCTTCCAGCATCGGGATTTTGTGTTCGGCACCGAGTTCTTTAATGCGCAGCGCCACTTCACCTGCACCTTTCGCCAGAACCTTCGGCGCACTCATTTTGTTTTCGCTGTACTGCAACGCCACGGCGTAGTGCGTCGGGTTGGTGACAATCACGTCAGCTTTCGGCACATCGGCCATCATGCGGCGTTTTGCCATGGCACGTTGCTGCTGACGGATACGCCCTTTCACGTGCGGGTCGCCTTCCTGACTTTTATGTTCGTCGCGGATATCCTGCTTACTCATGCGCAGTTTTTTCAGGTTGCTCCAGATTTGCCAGAACACGTCGAATCCGACCATCGGCGTCAGTCCGAGTACCACCATCAGCCCGCAGAACACCACCATGTTCAGTGCTTCACCGAGCGCCGGGATGGTCGGTTGCGCCAGCAGGCGCATCATGTCCGGCCATTTATGCCACAAATACAATCCGGCGACGGTGCCTACCAGTAACGCTTTGAGAATGGCTTTCAGCAGCTCGGCCAGCACCTGTCCGGAGAATAAACGTTTAAAACCGGCAATCGGATCCATCCGGCTGAATTTGAATTCAAAGGATTTACCGCTGAACATCAGGCCGCCGAGCAGTAACGGCGCAGCAAGGGCGATCAAAATCAGACCGCCGATCACCGGCAGTAACGCCCAGACCGCACGTCCTAGCAACGTCGCCATCTGCTGCAAAACCTGACGGTCATCGCTGACCATGCCGTGATCGAATTTCAGCCCCTGAGAAATCATCACGCCAAGCTGGCGAGCCATCGATTCACCGGACATCCACAGCAACGTTAAACCGCCGCCGAGCATCAGAACGGAAGTCAGTTCGCGCGAGCGCGGGATTTGCCCTTCTTCACGTGCTTTTTCAAGCCTGTGTGCGGTGGGGGCCTCACTTTTTTCGAGATCGCTTTCTTCAGCCACCGGCGGTTCCTGTCAGCATTTACCCGGCGCATAAAAACGCGACAGGCACAATTTCAGGCTTAGCATGACAAACATCAGCAGGTTTGATGGGGAGAACAAAGGGAGGTTTTGAGGTCTTTTCCCTAAATCAAACGGGACGGCGTGCCTGGTTCAGGAAAGTGAAAATAGCGTAGGGTGCTGAGTCGTCGCCGGTAAAATTTACATTTGGCTATTTTGTGACAATCACGAAAATATCATCGCGCCGGACGCTTATGATTTACCCGCCAGTCAGACGGGGCACGCCTAATAGGAATAATCCTGGGATCCTCTAAGATTGATAAACAAAACAATTAATTATGGGGCCTGTTTAAATAACTTTTAAATTAAACAACGCAGGCAGAAAAACTAATTTCATGCATAATGATTTCCTTATTACATTATATTTTTGGGATCTAAATCCCGAAATTTAATTACATAAGCCGGCGAATAATACATAGTCTGAATAATTCATTTGCTGAATGTATAATCTAATGCTTAAATAGCTCACCATCGCGTATGAAGCACAACAACCTGTAAAATAAAAGAATTGCTCAAAGGATTAGGACAATGGCAGGGAGAAAATATCTCACTCATTTGGAAATTGAGAAACTGGTCGCCGCAACTGCGGTCGGAAAGAACGCAGTCAGAGATAAATGCATGTTATTAATGTGTTTCATTCATGGCCTTCGCGTCAGTGAATTAACAAAGTTACGGGTAAACGACATTGAGCTGGCAACGAATATAATTCACATATCCCGGCTGAAAAATGGTTTTTCGGTTCATCACCCGTTACAAATCCGCGAGGTAAAGGCAATTAAAGACTGGCTGAAAGTCCGTTCGCAATATCTTGATTCAGACACTGAGTGGTTATTTCTCTCACGACACGGTGGTCAGATCTCCCGCCAGCAGATCTACCGTTTAATACGCAACTATGGAAAACAAGCCGGTATCAATGTCAATGTTCATCCTCATATGCTCCGCCATGCCTGCGGGTTTGCGCTGGCAGATAAAGGATGTGACACCCGGCTGATTCAGGATTATCTCGGCCACAGAAATATTCAAAATACCGTTATTTATACGGCAAGTAATGCAGAGCGGTTCAGGGCCATCAATATTTAGCCGTATTGATCTGCGCCCCAAACGGAAATGCCCGCTTTAATTATGAAGGGGCATTTCCTCCCGCCCGTCGGCCTCTCCCCTTCACGGCCTGTTCATCACCTTTTTGAAGACATTTTTTAAGACCTGTTTTTTAGCACATGTTTTTCAACATCAGGAACAGCTCGGAATCGGTTTTCACTCCCAGCTTACGCATCGCATTGCATTTGTGCGCACTGATGGTTTTGATGCTCAGCTGCTTAGCTTGCGCAATTTCACGCAGGTCCATGCCGTTATAAAGATGTCGCAACACCTCAGTTTCGCTTCGCGTGATCCGTGCGGAAACCTGAATGTTTTGCTCAGTCAGACGCACCAGGTCGCAACAGATCCGCGGGCTTAAAACGCGCTTTCGGGCAAATGCCTGTCTGAAATAATCCTCTGTGTCGCTTAGCGATTCACCGCGTGCAATCAGACTGATATTGCGCTGGTTTACCAGCTTTCGCAGTTCGTTGCCGTTATGGCAAAGCGTATAGACCACCATATTCAAACGGGGAAATTGCTCACTGAGATTTAGCAGAATATCCAGCCCCTGGTGCAGGTTTTCCTGCGCGCTTTGCAGATCCGTCACCAGAATATCCACGGACTGATACATCAGGGCCTCTGATATTTTCTCCAGACATGTCTCTTTCACGCGGATATCGCAGCCGCTATCAATGGACTTAATCAGTGATGACAGTCCGGAGAGCGTCAGCGGCTGACTGTCCATCAGCGCCACGGCGCGGGTCGATGTATGAGTATGATGCATAACTCTCTTGCTCCTTGCTGCCGGGCGTCATTTCCCGGCACCGTTCCATTTGCGGATGCCCTTTTGCCACCGGGATTAATGGCTGGCAGCCGGTCCAATCTTCGCCATCCATGTGCCCTGGGCAAAGAGTTCACTGTCATTGTGAAAACCCAGTTTCATCATCGCATTACGCTTATGCGTGCTCACCGTGCGGATATCGCGATGCAGCGTCTGTGCGACGCTCGAAACGCTCATGCCCGAGAAAAGACAGGTCAGCACCTCCAGTTCACGGGCGGTGAGTGCCGGGTTTTTCATCGCGGTGGTCGTCACCAGCCTCTTTGCTTTCGGGCTCAGCCACTGTTCCCCGCCGGCCATCACGTCAAAAACACATTGCACCAGGGCCAGCTCCGGCTCGTGTTTAAGTAACACACCGTTGGCCGGAGAGGACGCCAGCAGTTCCAGCACGCGGTGATCGCTGAAATCAGTACAGATGATGATTTTCATCTCCGGATGTGAATCTTGCAGATGAGCCAGCAACCGCAGGCCATCAAGCACCGATTCCTTTTCGCCGCAGATGTCCATGATAAGCAGTGCCGGCAGTGAGCGGGCAATGGCTGCCGGAATTCCCGCAAGGCGTTGTACATAATTGACGGATTTTGTGATGCCGCAGGAACCGGTCAGTACACGCTTCATGCCCAGAGCAGTAACGGGACAAGCATCCATAATCAGTACGCCTTCCGCCGGTAAATTTGGGCGGAAAGCGTCAGGGGTAACATGACCCGGCGTGAGGTTTTCGACACTGTTCATCATAGCTTCCTTGTTTTTTCAGTCACATTCCCGACAGGGACATAATCCGGTACAAAATCCTTATTTTCCTCAGTTGCTGAGCGTTCGGCTTACTGGTAGGTAAACGTGACTTGCACGCTGCCGACAATCGTCCCCGGCGTCACCTTCCCCTGCGCGCTGTACGCACGGGCACGCATATCGAACGTGGTACTGCGGGTGGCGGTGTCAATGTTCTGAACTTTCTGCGCCGCGTTTCCCAGTGCCGTACCGTCGCTGGTTTGCAGCTGAATTTGCACCTGCGTGGCGCTGCCGGTGTTGGCGTACATGTCGCTCTCAGTCTCATCCGGTGTCCCGTTCACGGTCATGGTGGCTTCGGAGGTCGAGGCCGGACACGCCGTCAGCGCAATCGAGAAAGGTTTCCAGTCTGATGATGAGCCGGCCTCTGCCATCGACGAGGCCAGAATCTTCTGCCCCAGATCCACATTCATTCCGCCGGAAGGCAAGCTGATCGTGCACGGCGACGCTTTAATATTGCCGGTGATATTCAGCATGGTGTCCGCGCTGGCGGGTTGCCACAGCGTGCTGACCGTCAGCCCCAGCCCAAGCGCCAGAAACAGCGCTGGTGCTTTTCCCTTAGTGATTACAAATGCCGTTAAGCCTTTCATCATGGTGATATTCCCTTACCGGTCACGTCCCGGAATTACTGTATTTCTGCGCGGATAGTCGCGGTGGCGGTGAAATCACCGGTGCCCGGCTCTTTACCACTGGTGTTAATCGGAAATAAATTAATCTGCGACGTGCCCACCTGAGAGGCGTAATCCATCGTCAGCGGTAAGCGGCCGCTGAGCGGTGCCACGGTGGCGCCCGCGCTGTCCTGGATCCTGACGCCCACATCGGCGTTAGTCGTCGAGAGTGCGGTCGGATCGTTGGCATCCGGCGTTCCCTGGAAAGAGAGGCTGACATTGACGCCTTCAGAAATATTGGTGCAGGCCACGTTGAAATTGACGTTTTTCGGCGAGAAGTTTTTCGCCATCTGGCCTTTGGTGGCGATATCGCCCGACAAGATGTCGCCAAACGGTACCGTGATCACGCCACCGCCATTGATAACGCACGACTGTGGCACCGTCACTGTGCCGCTCATCCAGACGGTAGAGACAGGAACGGCCGACTGCGTCGTCGCATCAGAAGCGATATACACATCCACGACTTTGGTCAGCGGAATGGTTTGAACACCGACAAAAGGCCGGCGGAAGTAGAGTGAAATGGTGCCGCGTGCGCCGGTGGCATAAGGATATCGGGCGCAGCTGGTGGCGGTATTCTGGTTGCTGACACTGGTGAACGGCGTCGATTTATAATCGCCAAATCCCCCGGCGATATAAACCTGACTGGCCACGGCCAGAAACTCGTTAATACTGTAATAATTCAGGTTACCGTCGGTGTACGCCAGCCCGGTATCCGGTACTTTTGCGGTCACGTAACCCCCGACGTAGCTGCCGGTGCAGGAACAGGTCACATTGTAGTTACCGCTGAGGTTCCACTGATAGGCGTTGGTGACGATCTTCCCGGCCGTGTTTTGGGTCGGGTCGGTTAACAAATAACTCATGTTGAACGTATAGGATTTTGTCCCGTCCGTCGGGGCGCAGTCACCTGCCTGCGCATTGGCGCTCAACATGCCACCGGCCAGCATCAGGCCGAACAATGCGCCCTTCTTACCCGCGGACACGTGGCGGAGGATTGGCTGGCGTGGTGAAGTCACGTCTGTTGATAATTGATTCATACGATCGGTCATGTCCATGTTCCGCCTTACCGGCAGTCTCCGTTAATAAGTTGAATACCCGACGTGGCCGGTTGTTCAGGCAGGCGATAGTTCACCTGACAGGACTGCGCCGCTGAATTACCCCATTTCACTGTCAGCGTGCCGCTGTCGGACATGCCTGACAGATAAACCTGCCCGCCGTCCCCGACAATGCTGCTGTTCTCCTTGTCCCCGTTGTTCACGCCTGCGGTGGCACCAAATGGCACCGGCTCGCCGTTGGCGCGGGTCAGTGTCATCAGCACGCGCTGGCCGACGTTCGGATCAAAGTCTGCACGCACCACCGCGCCACGCGTCGGGATCACCGTGGTGCTGGTCAGTGTCATATCGACGTTGTCCGGCAAGGTTGAGGTATCAAGGGAAATCTGGTTACGGCGGTACGCCGTGGCGTAAGGCACCACCGCGTAGCCGCGCCAGTCGGTTTTAACCCCGGTATTGCTGGCGATGCTGACATCGTCGGCGCCCGGCGCTTTCACCAGCACCACCGTTTCACTCAGCGGTTGCGAGAAGGTGACGCCATTTTCGTGCAGTAAAATGCCGCCCTGCAGACCGTAATCCATACGGCGCTGGCTGCGGTCGTAGCCGTAACCGGCATTCACTTCGCCGTATCCGCCTTTATAGTCGGCGCTGGCATAGCCGTTCGCACCCTGCCCCTGCGTGGTGTAACCCTGACTGATGTTGTAATTCAAATTGTCGTCACGCAGTGCCGTGCCGCTCAACCCGACGTTATGCGAAGTGTTACCGTTTTTACTGCTGTTGAGGTTATAGGTGGCGTAACTGCCCGGCAGCCATTTGCTCAACGGCACGCTGATGTTGACGGCCACAATCTGATCGGTGTAATAGGTCCGGTTGCCGTTGCTGTCCGTACCATTGCGGTTATAGGTGTAGTTAACCCCCCAGGAAATGCCTTCCCAGGTGTTGTTGTAACCCACGCTGCCCGACTGAGTTGACCGGTTGTTATTCCAGTATTCTTCTTTCACCAGACTCAGCGAAAGCGCACCGCCCTTTTCCCACAAGTTCTGGCTCAGGGTCAGTTCAGCGCGGCTTTTCTTGTGATCGCTGTAATATCCGCTGCCGCCGGAGTAGCTTTCCAGCGCTTCCTGCAAGGTGTAAAAACCGGCAGTGGAATAGCGGTAGCTGGCCAGGCTGAAGTTGGTGCCTGACTCAACAAAGCTTTTGCCGTAACGCAGACGGTAAGACTGACCGCTGTCTTTTGGCGCGTCTTCCTGTTTGGTCCAGGCCTGCGTCACATCAGCGGAAAGCGCACCGATGCTGCCGAGGTTTTGACCCAGCCCCATCGCCACCGACTGGTATTTGCTGGCCGCCTGCAAGCCGCCATACACCGTCGCACCGTGCGATAAACCATAAATCGCGGTGCCCTGAGTGAATGGCGTCTTTTCGACGTTATCGTTATACGAGCGGTACTGACCGCTGGTGAAGCTGTATTTCAGATGTCCTTCGCGCTGAAGCACTGGCACCGACGCGAAAGGCACCACCATGTTTCGCTCACTGCCATCGGCTTCTTTAATCGTCACATTCAGGTCGCCGCTGCCCGCTGTCGGATAGAGATCTGAAATGGCAAAAGGCCCGGCAGGCACGTAACTCTGGTAGATGACATATCCGTTCTGGCGGATGGTCACCTGCGCATTACTGTTGGCAATGCCACGCACCACCGGCGAATAGCCTTTCATGCTGTCCGGCAACATGTCGTCGTCGGAGGCCAGCTGTAAACCGCGAAACGGCACCGTATCGAACACTTCGGTCGGCGAGTTACTGTCGCCTAACGTCAGCTGACTCCGCAGCGTCTGGATATCACGTTGCAAATAGGTGTTGATGGAATCCCAGTGGTCAGTGCCTTTGCTGTCGCGGTTCCAGGTGGAATAGTTACGCAAACGCCAGACACCCAGATTCGCCCCGGAACGCAGATTCAGGTAATAGGTATTGCTGTTACGCGTGTCGTTTTCCCGCGCTTCAGTGTTCGCGCCGCTGAAGCTGTAGTTCATCAGCAACGCAGGAATGCCCGGATCCCATTTATCGGGAGACACGTAACCGCGTGCCTGCGAATTCAGCGCCGCCTGGGGAATGCTCAGATCCAGCCGTTGCTGATCGAAGCGGAAAGCAGCAGAGGATTGCGCTATCGCGCCGGTGAAATTGGCACACTCGTCTGTCGCCTGGATGCCGGGGAACATGCCAATCTTCACGCCCATATCCCGCAGCAGTTCGCCGCTCAGACAGGGCTGCAGGCTTTGCTTACCGGCTGCATCCGTCGTCAGGGTAAATTTTACGTCGCGGGTATCGACCTCTGACCCATTCAGATAAATATCAACACGATAAGTGCCTGGCGGCTGTAAATCCCCCTCTTCGAAAATCGACAGATCCGCATTTCCCTGTGCCGGATTATCGATTTCCAGTAAGGCCGGGTTGAAATATTCCGCTGCGCTGGCCAGATGCGTTCCGCCCATTAACATTGCTATCTGGCACGACACCAGCCAGGCAAGCCGGGAACGCGTAAAGCCGGTCGAATTATGACTTTTCGTACTGTTCTTCATTGTGTTAATTCCATGTTGCAACGCAGCCAGAATTTCTGGCGCTACTCCCTCGCCTTCCTTGTTTACCGCCGTGACAGACTTCTGCTGGTCATTAATTCAGGTCAGAGACTGGCAATAAAAGGTTTGCTGGTGCCGCCGTAATCGTTGATGAATTGCCAGCTCAGTGATCCGCCGGTGACACCAGCCGGTAAGTCAAAACTGGCATCAGACTGCGGTGCGACCATGGTGACGTTCTTCATCGCGCTGCCATTGATTTTCACGTTGAAGAAAGTGATGTAATGCGCCGACGGATTGGTCACCTGAATGCGGTTACCGGTGCGTTTCCATGTCAGCGTTTTTGCGGACTCTTCCAGCGTACTTTTCACACCTGACGGGCGAAAAATCAGCTTGATGCGCGTTTTCACGGCAATCTGCAGGGTGTTTTCCCGCTTCTCGGCAGAAGGAATCGATTTGATATTCAGCCAGTACAGCGACTCTTTGGTCTCAGGCAAATCACCGCCCGCACGCACTACGCGCAGAATGTTTTGCTGATTACCGTCAAGGCGGAATAAAGGTGGCGTCACGATGAACGGCGCTTTGTCAGCCGGTGCTGTTTTGCCGTTTTCAGCGCCATCCACCCAGGACTGGATCAGATAAGGCGTTTTATCGGGGTTACTGATATTGATGGAGGATTCTTTCTTGCCGCCGTCATAGATGAGACGCGTGCCGCCGACCACGACACCCGCCTGTGCGGCCATGCCGAAGGTCATTAATAATGCTGCCACCGCTGTAGCGCGCCATGTTTTCATGGTGTCCCTGCCTGTCTTAACCATTCAAATAGACCAGGGGCATGCACTCCCCTGGTCTGACTTAATTCAACTGAAGCGAATCAAAAGGCTTATTGATAAACCACGGTGAACTGAGTCACGCCGTTTGCATCACCCACAGTGACTGAGTCAGTCAGGGAGATATAACGGGCGCTGAAGTCCAGGTTGTTAGGACCGGTGCTGACCAGCGGATAAACAGAGGAGTCTTCGTACAACGGAACCACTTTGTTCTGGTTGTCAGAAATCTGAATACCTACGCCTGAAGCAGTGCTGTCACCGGCAGTCAGCGCCAGCACGGTGTTGTCACCAGAAACCTGAGTACCGTCGAAACGCACGGTCGCACCGGTCACGGTGTCAGGGCAGTCGGTCAGAACTAAAGTGAATTTTTTGGCAGCGGCCAGTGAACCCGCAACAGGGAACGCGGTACGGGCGATATTGCCCAGGAAGACATCCTGGTTTTGAGAAGCAGTATCGATCGTACAAGCCGCATCTGTGATAGTGCCAGTGAAGTTAACGGCGCCATCTGCTGCAAAAGCAGAAGAAGCGAATACAGAAGAGGCGATCAGGGCAACAGCAAGAAGATTCTTTTTCACGAAATTTTTCCTATTAACATAATGCACATCGAAACACCTTTCCCGGTGTCCGAATTAGTTTTGACAAAACCATCTGTCATTCCTTTATTTAGTTCATGAGGTTCCACCCCACTTAATAAGCCGCCGGACGGGTTTAACCCCGAAACCCAAACGATTCATTTTGAACTAAAGTGACTCCTTTGGTTTATTATGCTAAATAGAGAATTCAGTGCAGAATATAATTCTTTTAAATGAGGATTCTATGAGATTAAACTAAAGCATTGACAGGCTGAGTGAGTATGGCGTGAGAAATCAAGCGAAGAGGATATAAGAAAAAACCGAGAGACTTCCGGTGTGCTGAAATAACAAATTAACTTGTAAGTAATTGAATTTTATATAGTTTTAATAAACTTCTGCGGAGGGGTGCACTCAGTATTGACAGAAATTTACCGGCTGATTAGAGTATGCTCCAATTTAGTTCAAAATGACTCCATTGAAACAATTAATTACAGGTTAACTACCAGACTTCTTTAAATCTTTTGGCGTTGCTCGCCGTATATAAAACCGTGTTCTGAATATTACGATGACCTAAATAATCCTGAATTAAGCGGGTATCAATCCCTCTGTCTGCCAGCGCAAAGCCACAGCCGTGTCTTAACATATGCGGATGGGCGTTAATAGTCAGATTAGCGGCCTGACTATAATTTCTAATTAACCAGTAAATGCGCTGTCGTGATAATTTTGAACCGCGATTAGAAAGAAACAACCAGTCGGAATCCGCACCACGGTATTGCTTTCTTTTATTCATCCACAGCATTAACGATTTCCTTTCCCGCATATAGAGAGGATGAACGGTAGAGAAGCCATTTTTTAACCGGTGGATGTAGATATTATTGCCTTCCATGTCGATATCCGAGAGCCGCCAGCTGCTGATTTCACTGACCCGGCAACCGTGGATAAAACACATCCAGATCAGGCAATAATCCCGTTCTGCGTGCCTCCCGCGCAACGTAGCCTCAAGCAGTTTCTCAACCTCAGACGGAGTCAGGTATTTACGATTTTTCATAGTGCCTCTTCATGTTCATGGTGTCCCGGATAAGTATTGATTTCAGTGGCACTCATCATTCAACACTTTTCCGTAAATGGAATTAGTGATCGCCTGCTGCACAGCGGTTCATTAATTCATCGTTTAATAACAGGGGTTTTTAATATCCCTGTGTGTTTTAAGCCCTCCTTAAAGTGATGCGTATAAAGTCAATTCACTCATTTTCAATATACGTCCTAAACCAAACGCCATCAAATAAAAGAAAATAAAAACCAAAGCTTTATGATTATCACCACTGACAATTAAGTTTATATCATATTCGCCATAACGGAGGCGCAATTTAAAATAATTCACGGTTTTTAAACTATTGTGAATTATATTTAACCTGTCGCGGACGTGGCAATCAGCATGGCGTATTTTCGCATTAACTCTTTAATCCCCTCTCAATTCGGGGGCTACGGAGGCGTTTTATCCTGCCTGTGGCAGGAATTTTTTACAAGGAAATTTCTGAGGCTTTTTACACATTTTCAAAGCGGGAGAGGATTTTATTTCAGGGGTATAGCTGAACATCCGAAAGTTGTGCCAAATATTCGGTGATCTGGCAACCACAAGTCATTTTTTTACCGGCTACGGCGGGGATAAGTAAAGCAGGAACAACCTGAGGTTGCATAAAAGCAAAAAAAACAGGACGCAATGCGTCCTGTTTTGGCCAGGCTGAAGATAACGGGGGATCAGGCGGAAAGACCACCGTCCAGAATGAGACTTTGTCCGGTCATGTACGTGCTGTCTTCACTGACCAGCCACGCCACCGCGCCTGCCACTTCGTCCACCTTTCCGAAACGTTTCATCGGAATGGTTTTACGCAGCGCCACCAGCTTATCTTTAGGCATATCAGCGAGAATTTCGGTGTCGATATAACCGGGCAGCAGGCAGTTAACCCGAACGTTAAAGCGCCCCAGCTCTACCGATAACGTCCGCGCCAGGCCGATCATCGCTGCCTTACTCGCCGCATAAGCGCTCTGGCCACTGTTACCCTTTATGCCCGTCACCGACGACATCATTACCACCGAACCACCGCCCTGCATCATCATCGGTTCAAGTAACTGCCTGTTCCAGTAGAAGATGGCGTTTAAGTTGGTGTCCATGACTTTGCGCCAGTTATCCGCGTTCTGGTGAATATGCAGTGCATCAAGGGTGATACCCGCATTATGCACCACTGCACGCGGCGCGCCGTAGCGTGCCAGCAGGTCAGTGGCCAGACGCATAACTGCCTGCTCATCACGCCCGTCGCACTGATGACTTTCGACCCGGCCGGGCAATCCCGCACAGGCCAGTTCCACCTCACGGGCGGCGCTTTCGCCCTGACACCAGGTAAACACCACATTCCATTCTTTCGCCAGACGCTGCACGGCGGCGCGTCCGATCCCCCGGCTGCCACCGGTGATTAAAATCCATTGATTTTCCATGACTTCTTTCATGGCTTAGTGGCTTTTTCGCTGAGATACTGGCACAGCTCACGCACCGTAATGTTCACGTTATCGACGAACAAATCAGCTTCGATGGTGACGCCAAACTCTTTCTTCGCCAGCACCATCAGTTCAACGTAATCCAGGCTGTCGAGTTTGAGCTGATATAACGGCATGTCCGGGGTGAGATCTTCCTGTTCCAGATCCTTCGCGTCACACAGCATCTCGCAAACCTTGCTGTAAACCTCATCATAATTCGCCATGTTTTATTCCTTTAAGTGAGTCAGTTGTCTTTGTTTTTTATGAAAAATCAGTGTGTCATTCAGTCAGCGGTCCGGTTTTAAGCGTGACTGCGACGGACATCAGCGGTTCACCGTCCTGCCATGCCTGAATGCCTGCCAGCAGCACCAGTCCGCGCTGTTTGTCGCCCATGATCAGCGTCGGCCGGATGGCGTAATGTATCGCGCCGAAATACTGTCCCTGCTCTGTCTGGGTCAGTAATTGCGGGGAAAAATGCGTTTCATGATGCGTCTGCACCACCTGTACCCGGGTAAACACGTCACCCAGGCTGGTCGCCTGAACCGACGGTAAAAGATTGTGCACGGTTTCAAGCGTCTGCGGAGCGTTCACCAGCTGGCGAAACAGCACCGCGTCGAGAAAGCTCCACGCCGGAACCACCGGGCTGCCGACAGCCAGAAACTGTGTATGCAGCGTTGCCATTTCCTGCGCGCCCAGCGTATTCATCTGCGTGACCGGCGGTAACACCAGCGCGTCCGTCGCAGTCAGTTTGCTGCTGATGCTGGCCTGCTGTGTCTGCACACGACGCAAACTGGCGCTCAGCTGCACACCATCATCACGCAGCGTTTCGCGCACCGGCAGCTGATACAGCGTGTCGCACAACACCGGTTCGCGCAGACGGCTGGTGAACATCAGCCCGTCTGCCGTAAACCCGTGCTTTTCACGCGAGGTACTCAGCGCCGATTTCATATCCAGCATCGCGCGCATTCCGTGAACGCATAATCCGGTCAGACCAAGACGCTGCGCCTCTGCCGCGTCAAAATGGATCGGATTGTAATCACCGGAAAATGCCGCCCAGCGTTCGGCATCCGACAGGCTGTAACGCAGAGTGTCAGCCGCCAGCATTATTTCCCCCTTCCGATCACCAGCGCCGCGTTCGCCCCGCCGAAGCCGAAACTCAGGTTCAGCGTGGTATTCAGTACCGCCGGACGATGCACGTTGGGGACGTAATCCAGATCGCACGCCGGATCGGGCGCATCAAGATGGCAGGTTGCGGGCATGATCTGATGCTCAAGCGCCTGCAGACAGACGATGGATTCAAAACTCCCTGCTGCCGCGATCAGATGTCCGGTATAGGATTTGGTACTGGAGCATGGCGTGGCGTAAGCCGCCGTTTCGCCCAGCGCAATCTTGATCGCTTCGGTTTCGTTGAGATCGTTGAGCTGTGTAGAGGTGCCGTGCGCATTGATATAATCCAGATCGCTGGCAGCAATACCGGCCTGCGCCAGCGCATGGCGGATGGTTTGCACCCGCGCAATTTTGTCTTCAGCGGGTGCGGTAAAATCAAAGGCATCGGAGAAATTGCCGTAACCCAGGATCTCACCGAGAATGTTTGCGCCGCGCGCAAGGGCAGATTCCCGCTCTTCCAGACACAGCACCGCCGCACCCTCGCTGAGCACAAAACCGTTGCGATGCAGGCTGAACGGGCAACAGGCGCGGGTGATTTCTTCCTGTTCACTGGCCAGCGCGCCCAGCACGTCAATATTCCATACTGCCGAATCAGAGCGCAGTGATTCCCCCGCGCCCGCCAGCATCATGCTGGCCCGGCCATTGCGGATCAGTTCGAACGCATCGCCGACCGCGATGGTTCCGGTCGCACAGGCCGCGACCGGCGTGTTCTGATAGCCACGCAACCCCCACAGCAGACTCACAGCCGCCGTGGCGGAATTCGGCATGGAGAAAAAGCAGCCAAAAGGAGATCCCATACCGGTACGCAGATAGTCTTCGTAATGCAGCTGGGTTTCATCCTGCCCCGCCCAGCCGGTGCCAATAATGACGCCGCAGTCGCGCAAATCGTAATGTTGCTCCGGCTTGTCATCGCCAAACGCCATCTGCATGGCTTCCCGCGCGGATGCCAGTGTCAGCCGGGCATAACGCGGCAGGCGGCGACGGATCGCCGCGGGCACGCCTTTGAACGAAGGTTCATGATCAATCAGGCCGTAAAAACGCGATTTAATCCCGGCAGCTGATTTGTCGCAGTAGCGGTAGCCGGGGGTGTAATCCATGATCGCGGCCCAGCTTTCGGCGGAGTTCATTCCCAGCGGGGTCACCGCACCGTAACCGGTCACGACCACCCGACGCGGCGTGTCTGCCGTCTGTAAAACATCCTTTTGCATGCTTTATCCTTGTTGACTCAATGTGTTGTCTTCCCCGCCACCCAGCGCCAGCCAGAGTTTCATCGTGGAATACAGATAGTTATATTGCGTGGTGACCAGCGTGTTCTGGCTGTCGAGCAAGGTGTTCTGCGCGTCGAGCAGCGTCTGATACACCACCGAACCGTGGCGATACTGGCTTTCCACCAGTGCCAGCCGCTGCTGACTTAATGCCAGATCTTGCAGCTGCCGCTGTTTTTCCTGCTGATAGGTAAGCCGCTGCGACATGGCATTGTCGATATCCTGCAACGCGCTGTACGACGCGCTGCGGAACTGAATCGCCGCGGTTTGCACATCCAGACCGGATTGTTCAACGGTCAGCCGCACTTTGTTCCATTCGATAAACGGCAGGTCGAGCGCAGAGCCGAGCGTTCTGGCCGGATTGCTGAACCATTGCTGAAACACAGAAGCCCCGGCATTCAGCGACGCATTCAGCGTCAGCGACGGATAAAAGCTCAGCCGTGCGACGTCCGAACCGGCCAGCGCCGCACGCAGATTCAGCTCAGCCGACTGCACGTCCGGCCTTCTGGCGATCACTTCAAGCGGTAAACGCTGCGCCACCGGCACGCTCTGATGAATATCCAGCGACTGACGCTCCGCAGGGTATTGCCCCGGCGGGCGGCTGAGTAAAATCGCCAGTGCATTTCGGTTTTCATCGCGCTGTTGATACAAATCGCGCAGATTGTTTTCGCGGCTCAGCACCGTTTGCTGTGCCTGCAAATAATCCAGCTGACCGAGATCACCGGCTTTCCAGCGTGACGTCACCATCGCCAGGGTTTCACGGGCAATCGCCAGACTTTGCTGCAAATTACTGATCTGCTGATTCAGGCTGGCAATCTGCCAGTAAAGCTGTGAGGTAGTGCCGATGAGCGTCAGCGCCGTGGCCTGCAAATCCTGCTGCGAGGCTTTTGCCAGCCACTCGGACTGCTCGCGGGTGCGCGCCAGTTTCCCCCACAGATCCAGCTCATAAGAGGCCGACAGTGAGTTTGCGTAACTTTCGACCGGCGTGGTCTCGCGGCGCATATTTTTGGTGTTGCTGGCCGATGCACTGGCGGAAAAATCAGGGGTCAGATTCAGATCTGAGATCCCCGCCGTCAGCAGCGCCTGCCGCAGTTTTATGCCCGCCAGCGCCAGATCGTTATTGCTTTGCAACGCGGAAACAATCAGCCGTGACAGCTGCGGGTCATCAAAGTTATCCCACCAGTGCGGGGAAAATTTCGCCACGCCTTCGCCGGTATCCTGCACGCGCCAGGTTTGCGGAACTGAGAGCATCGGCCGCTGGTATTCGCTTTTCAGCGCCTGACCACAGCCGGTCATCAGTAACGTCATCACCGCCATTGAGAGTAAATTCAGTTTGTTCATTCGCGTGCCAGCGCCTCTGTCGGATGCAAACGCGCGGCGTTGCGTGCCGGGAAAAAGCCGAAGCCGAGCCCGATAAGCGCCGAGAAACCGCAGGCTAAAAGGATCGGCGGCCAGGTGAAAATCATGGTGAATTCCTGCGTAACCTGAGAAAAAATCAGCCCTGCCACGCCGGATCCGACAATGCCGATCAGACCGCCTAGGGTACAAATCACCACCGCCTCAATCAGGAACTGACGCATGATGTCCGCCGGACGTGCGCCAACCGACAGACGAATGCCGATCTCGTGCGTTCTTTCCGTCACCGACACCAGCATGATGTTCATCACGCCCACACCGCCCACCAGCAGCGAAATCCCGGCAATCGCGGTGATCAGCAGCGTCATGGATTCCGACGTTTTACGGATGGTTTTCGTCAGCTGGTCGTTGGTCATGGTGAAGAAATCGCGTTTGCCATGCGCCGAATCCAGCAGTTGCTCAACGTTACGCTGGGCGACATCCGTCGGATAACCGTCGGCAATGCGCAGGGTGATGGATTGCAGCGGCGTATCCCCCGACATGCGCTCCAGTAAGGAGGTGTAAGGGATCCACGCGCCGAGCTGCTCGCCGATATACTTCGGCCCTTTTTTATCCGCCACGCCGATCACCCGGTAAGGCACGCCGGAAAGCTGGATAATTTCACCCAGCGGATCCTGTCCGGGAAACAGCGTACTGCGCACATTTGGGTCGATAATCACTACCGGCTCGCGGTCGTCGAGATCGCGCGGGGTAAAACGGTTTCCGGCAATAAAGTTAAGCCCCTGTACGCGAAAGAATCCGTTACTGACGCCCGACAACGACACCAGCACCTGCTTACCGCCGCGGATTGCCATCACAGTTTTGCTCACTACCGGCGACAGGCTGTCGATGTACGGCTGTCTGCCGAGCAAATCCACGTCTTCCAGCGTCAGGGAACGTTCAAAATCAGGACGCGGTTTATCCCAGCCCAGACCGGGCTGAATTTCGATGGTGCTGGTACCAAGCTGGCTTATCTGGCTGAGAATGCTCTGCCGTGCGCCCTCGCCCACCGCCATCGAGGACACCACCGAAGAGATGCCGATAATGATGCCGAGCATGGAAAGAAAGGCGCGGATCCGGTGTCCGAGCAGGGAACGCCACGCCATGCGCACCGCTTCTTTCAGACTCTGCCAGAGCGGCGTGCGTCCGGTAGCGGCAATGGCCGGTAATCCCTGAGATTTGCCCTGCTGCATCACCGGATTGATGCGGTCTGCGACAATCTCGCCGTCGTGGATTTCGACAATACGCTGACACTGTTCGGCGATACTGCGGTCGTGGGTGACGATAATCAGCGTATGCCCGGCCTGATGCAGGCCATGCAAAATCGCCATCAGCTCCTGACCGCTGGTGCTGTCCAGCGCGCCGGTCGGCTCATCGGCCAGGATCACCGGCGCACCGTTCATCAGTGCCCGCGCAATACTGACACGTTGCTGTTGCCCGCCGGAAAGCTGCGCGGGCCGGTAATTCATGCGGTTGCCAAGCCCTAACCGGTTGAGTAAATGTTCCGCCCGTGCCTGACGCTCAGCCGCGGGCATGTCGGTATACAGCGCCGGAATGGTGACGTTTTCGAGGGCCGTGAGATACGGCATCAGGTGATAGCGCTGAAAAATAAAGCCCAGATACTGGCTGCGCAATTGCGCCAGCTGTTCGCTGGTCGCCACATGCGCAGGCACATCCATAATGCGCATTTCGCCTTCCGACGGCTTATCCAGACAACCTAGAATGTTCATCAGCGTCGATTTACCCGAACCGGACGCGCCAATAATCGCCAGCATTTCCCCGGCATTGACGCGCAGGGAAATATCTTTGAGCACGGTGACGGCAGCGTTGCCCTCACCAAAACGGCGGGAGATATGCGAAAGTTCGATGACCGGAGAATTAGCCATTTGCCGTCTCTGCCTCATTTTGCATCATCACCACGTGCTCTCCTTCGCGCAGCCCGTCTTTCACTTCGACAAACTGACGGTCATTAATGCCCGCACGGATCACCCGTTGTTCGGTCTTGTCGCCGTTCACCACCTGCACCTGATACCGGTCATCGCCCAGTGGCTGACCCAGTGCCATCACCGGCAGACGCAGCACATTTTTAGCCTGTTCGGTGATGATAAATACCTGCGCGGTCATTGAGGTGCGCAGCAGATGATCGGGATTCGGCACGCTGAACACGCCGTTGTAATAGACGGCAGAAGGTTGCTGAGTCTGGCTGCTGGTGCTTTCATCCTGTAAAGCGTCGTTTGGCGCGTCCTGCAAGGTGCCCATGACGCTCTGATAACGATGTTTGGGATCGGCGACCACGTAAAACCACAGCGGCTGACCAGGATGCACTTTCAGGATATCGGTTTCTGAAATACGGGTCTGCACCGTCATGGTATCGACGTTGGCCAGCACCAGAATGGTTGGCGCAGTCTGCGAGGAGACCACGGTTTGCCCTTCTTTGGTGACGATGCCGAGCACCTGCCCGTCCACCGGTGCCAGGATCCGCGTATAGCCCAGATTGGCTTTCGCCGTTTCCAGCGCCATCTGCGCCTGCACAATCTGCGCTTCATTGACTTTGATCTGCGCTTTCTGGGTATCGACTTTAGCCTGCGCCTGCTCGAGATTACTTTTGGTGCCTGATCCGTCGCGATCCATCTGTAACTGACGTTTCAGCTCCAGCTGATATTGCGTCAGCGTATACAGCGACGCCTGTTTTTGCGCCACGGCACTGTCGAGTTCCGCCTCGGATTTACGCAGTTCGCTCTGTTGCAGCGTCGGGTCGATTTCGGCCAGTAACTGGCCTTTGGTGACCCGGTCGCCCGCACGGACATACAGTTTTTTCAACTGACCGTTGACCTGCGCACCGACGTTGACCTGCGCGGAAGGTTTGAGGATACCGGTCGCCAGTACGGTTTTTTCGATATCCCCGCGACCGATGGCCTGTGAGACCAGCGGCGCGGCGGTGCCGGACATCATGCTGTGTACGCCGTACGCAGCAGCGACCAGCAGGATCAACACCACAAGGATCAGCGTATAAAATGCCTTGCGGTGTCCGGCGGCGATGTGTCTGATTGAGAAACTCACACCGGTTCTCCTTGCGGGGTGATAGCGGAAATCACAGCGCCCGTTGTCGCGGCTACGCGGCCATTTCTCATCACACAGACCCGGTCAAACAAGGCCAGCGCGGTTTCGCTGTGCGTTACGGTGATCAGGGTTTTTCCGTATTCACGGCAATGGCTGATCAGGGCTTGCATCACCTGCTGCGCCGTCTCTTCATCGAGATTGGCCGTCGGCTCATCCAGCACCATCACCGGACAATCGCTGTACATCGCACGCGCCAGCATCAGACGCTGACGTTGCCCCAGCGACAGCGCGGGATGGCTTTCGCGGATCAGCGCGTTTTGTTTGCCTGGCAGACGGTCGATCACCTCCGTCAGGTTCAGCCCGCGCAGCGACTTATCGATACGCAACTGCTTCTGCGCGTCGTGTTCACGATCAAACAGCGTGATGTTTTGCAGAACGCTGGTATTGAACAGGATGTCCTCCTGACTTTGCAGGAAAAACAGCTTCTGTGCCTGACGGCTGCTGACCGGCTGTCCGTCGGCCAGGATTTCTCCGCCCTGAGGTTCGATAAGTCCGGTAATGACTTTCAGCAGCGTACTTTTCCCCGCGCCCGACTCACCGACAATCGCCAGCGTTTCGCCATGACGCACCGTCACCGACACGTGATCCAGCACCGGTTTACCGGGATCGTAAGCAAACTGAAGTTCCCGGTAGCTGAGCTCCTGGCTGAAACGGACAGGCGGCAGTAAGTCACCGGCGGCCTCTTCCCTGACCGGCGGGAACAGATCGGCGGCACGGGTATCAATCACGTGCAGCTGATTCTTTTGCAGCACAGAGAAGAAAATCTGCGTGATGTAAGCGGTAAAAATCTGACGCACAAAGCTGTAGGCAAAGAATTCACCCAGTGAAATCCGGTTATCTTTCAGCAACGGCAGCGCCAGCAGCATAAAGAACACCATCTCGAGGCTGCCAATCAGCTGATACAGGCTACTTTTCACCTGCTCGTACACTTTCTGTTTCTGGCGGCAGTCAAACAGCGACAGTGCATATCCGGCGAATGCCGCCTGACGCTGGCTGTTCAGTCCGGCGGATTTGAGCGTGGCGAAACCCTGAATAGTTTCCAGCAGGAAGTCGCTTTGTTCCGCACTCTTTACCTGAACCTGCTGGGTGTAATAGCGGTCGCGGAAAATCGCCCAGACACTGACCAGCCCCATCAGCGTGACGCCGATGGCGGAAATGCCGGCCAGCAGCGGGCTGATATAGCACATCACCGCCAGCGCAATCACGCCGACGACCCAGTCCACGCGCAGGCCGTTGTCCAGCTCAATTTTTTGCGCCGCTGCCATCTGCCAGTTGGAGAAACGGCTGTAGATTTCACCGGGGCTGCGTTTCTCAAAGAAAGAAAGCGTGTTGCTCAGCAACCGGGCAAAACCGCTGACGCTTTGCATCACGACAAAACGTTTGATAAACCGCTCGGTTACGCTGCGCACAATAAATGCCAGCAGCGTCGAGACCACGAAGGCCAGCAGGTAATAGAAATACGGGAATTCGGTTTTGCCGCCGGAAGAGAAAACGTTGTTGATTGCCGAGCTGACCATCACCGGCATGATGAACAAGGTCAGTGACACCAGAAATGCCAGCAACATCAGCTTGTAAATGCCGGGGATCGCTGCCGTTTGTTTCAGGCTCATGCATTCGAGTGCGCGGAAACGACGCGTGCGCGGTTGTTTTTCTGCCGGTTGCGCAGTGCGCGGCGCCTCCTGATCGAGCACCACCGCGTAACCACTGATTTCAGATCTGAGCGCGGCAACCGGCAGAAGCTGTTCGCCAATCGCCGGATTCATCACGCAGACATAGCTCCCCTGACGATAGGCCAGCAGGACATAGTGACTGGCACCGTAGTGCAAAATGGCGGGTAAAGGCAGTTCTGCCAGCTCATCGAAATCAAACGCCACCGGATACGCCGGGATCGCCAGCTCAGATAAGATGTCGCACAGGGTCGACAGCGCGGTGCCGTGGGACGATGTCGGGAAACGTTCGCGTAACACGTCCAGCGGCGCGCTGATGCCCTGAGTTTCCGCCAGCATAGAAACACAGGCCAGCGCGCATTCGTTCGTTTCTGCCTGATAAACCAGCTTAGGAATAATATTATCCATAATCGATACCTTAAAACGCCCTGTTCTTTTCAGTAATATCGCTGCGCTGTTGCGGATGGGTTTTCACTCATTAATAAAAAATAACGAATGTGAATGCCACAGCATCCAGTCGGTTGAGTGTTCACGAATACTTTGTTCAATAATACGCGGCATTTTTTCTTTTAATTCTTTTGCACTGACCGGGTCATGAATAACGATATTCAGCCCCTTGTCATAATAAAGATGATAAAAAATCACCTTCGCAGACATCATTCGTGCCAGCCGGATAATACCGCTGTGTAAACTGGCGGGACGACCAAATATCCGGCAGGATAATTTTTCTGCTTTGTCTTTACTGGCGAACTGCGTGAAATCAGGTGTGATATCCGGGAATAAAATAATATTCCGCTGGTTATCGGCGGCCTCCATGACCGACGTCATCAGATTCCCGGCAATATTTTTATTATCTTCATGTATCGAACAATAGGTCAGATCGACGCCACCCAGTTGCCGTTCCGCTGCGGAATGCGCATCCGCGCTGCGCGAGGTAATGACCGTTGCTTTACCCGGAAACGCCGCGGCACCGACCATGGTACTGAGTACGTCCGACACCATGTGTAATGGCGCGAGGATCACCGGCTGACCGGCGCGTTGCAGCGGCTCGACCACCGCATTGAGCCGGGCCGAACAGTCGGCCAGCTCACGTAATGCACGGCGATTCTGTCCGTAGGTCACCGCCTGAATCAGCAGCTGCCGCCGCTGGGTCAGCCAGATATAATCAAATTTCTTATTGTCATTCATCAGACACTGACGGTTAGACTGCGCGACCGCCGCCCGTAATTTCACATCGCGGCCTGTCAGCCCTAAAAAGCGGCTGACGTGGGACAAAGCAAAAATAACGCGATAATGCATGTGCCGGAATAATAAACAATGCGCCCTGTAGCCAGTAAGCCGGAGTTTATACAAAAACCACTGACATCTGACGGTGAGGTTTTTCCAAAACAGCGCGCACCACAGGGCAACGAATTTCATTATTTCTCCGGCGCCTGATCATTCTTCAAAATAGAGAGTAATTTGTCAGAGAATGACGGAAAATCACGATCCTGAATCGCTACCCATTTTTTGCCCACAATAAAGGTCGGCGTAGCATTAATGTCGTAATACTGTGAAACGCGTGTCATATAATCGAGCAGGTCTTTGACTTCTGCCGACTGACTGACTTTATGGTATTCGTCTACATCAATCTTATTCTCTGCCAGCCACGCATCTCGTTTTGCAGGATCACCCAAATCGATGTGATTTTTCATGACCGCGTCATAGGCGCTCTCACGGTGGGCTTCTTCAATGCCCATCACCTGCAATGTGGCAAATACCGGTGCAAAGCGCGCCAGTCCGCCCTGATTATCCAGGCTGAAATGCAGGCGAACCAGTTTCTTACCCGCTGGCATACGTTTTTCCAGCGCCTCAACATTCTTTTCGTTTAATGCACAGTAATGACAACCGTATGAGAAGATTTCAATAATATCTTCACCATCCGTAATCGGACTTTTGGCTAATTTATCCGCCGACAGCGATGTCAGTACCTGTTGTCCGTCATCGCTGGTTTGGTTGCGCACAAGGTAATGGATCCAGGCTGTCGTAATCAGCGCTGAAATAACCGCGACAAAAACGGTATACGCCAGAATGGGCAGAATTCTTTTTTTCATGGGAGGCTTTTCATCCTGAAATAATAATACGCGACGCTCACCGGGGAAATATCAGGCGGGCGTTGTATATGAAATACAACGCCCTGTCAGAAAAACAGTAAAACTATTTATTCTGATTTAATAAGAAACGGATGTTTCTCAGCCTACGTTACCGCAGTTGATGATTGCTGCAGCGGTGAAGGTTTTAGTCACAACGCCATTTTTGTCAGTACAGGTTTTCACTGCGTTACAAACAGTTGCATCACCCACCAGGTTTAATTCAAAGCTGTTTACGCAAGTCGTGGTACCGCCAACAATTGCGCTTGCTTCATTCATGTTGATCTTTTTCATCTGTGATATCCTTATTTAGTTAGAATTAATATAACAATAGTCTGGAGATATTATTCACTGACCTGTTTCCAGTGACTCCCCGCACAGAGAAAACATGATAAAAACATGTCCCCCTGCACTCCGAAATAATCCCCTTGAATATAAACATTCAGGATTTCATTATCGGATGCGGCGCATTGTAGCGGCGGTTTTTTAATTGGGCAATACACCTGAAATGACATGAAGCGAGCAAACTCAACCGTTCGGTTACACAGGTCACAGGAGTTTTCTGATATAAAATTAAGATAAAGCGCACCGGATAAATTCAGCCGTGCCCGATGCCAGATCTGCCTGATTTATGATGCAGGATATTTCTCAGAAAATATTAAGAATAAAGGATCCTGAGACGGCAAAAAATTTTAAAAATAATTTGAGGGAAACGTTATGCAAAGGGTTTGCGCGGACACAGGGAGGAAAAACGAGGAAATGAAGCCAACATCCCATCCGCTCCCTGTCACAGAAAACGGATGGGCACAACACGTTCTTCATCAGAAACCTAATGAATCCAGCAGATCATCAACCTGTTCTTGCGAGGCCACCACGCCGACACCATTCGCGTCGAGTTGCGGGCCGTTCAGCAGGCTGTCAGTTTCGCGTTTCTGCTTAACCTGTTGTTCTGGAATATTTTCCATCAGCACCATCAACAGCTGATTTTCAATTTCCTGAACCACGGTCATCATGCGTTTGATCACCTGGCCGGTCAGATCCTGGAAGTCCTGCGCCATCATGATTTCCATCAGCTGAGCATTGGTAAAGCTGGTGTGCTCAGGGATCTCTTTCAGGTAGCTGCGGGTGTCTGTCACCAGCTCGCGTGCATCCGATAATTCAATCGGATTCTCAAACCATTCATCCCAGCGCTTATCAAGTTTCTTCGCGGCAGATTCAAGTTTGTTCTGACGAGGTTGCGCGGCTTCCACACAGTTCAGGGCGCGCTCGGCGGCCTGCGCTGTCATGGTGACCACATAATCGAGACGATCGCGTGCATCCGGGATCGCTTCAGCTGCCTGAGCAATGGCCTGATCCAGGCCAAGTTCACGCATACTGTCACGCAACATACGGGTCAGTTGCCCAATGCGGGCGATGATATCGCCCGCGGTTGCTGCATCATTTGCAGGCATTGGTATCTCTGCCATAGGTGTGCTCCTACATGCCCAGTTTTTCGAATATTTTGCCCAGCTTTTCTTCCAGCGTGGCGGCGGTAAATGGTTTCACGACATAACCACTGGCACCGGCCTGCGCGGCGGCAACGATGTTTTCTTTCTTCGCTTCTGCCGTCACCATCAGCACCGGCAATTTAGCCAGCGCGCCATCAGCACGGATGGTTTTGAGCAGATCCAGACCGTCCATGTTTGGCATGTTCCAGTCGGATACCACGAAGTCAAAACCGCCAGCACGCAGTTTGTTCAGCGCATCAACGCCGTCTTCCGCTTCTTCAACGTTGTTGAAGCCCAGCTCTTTCAGCAGGTTACGCACGATACGACGCATGGTAGAGAAGTCGTCTACTACCAGGAATCTCAGATTTGGATCGGCCATGTTTTATCTACTCCTAAGGTTTGCTACCCAGCACAAGGCTGAAAAATTAAATACGTAATGCCTGACCGGCTGATATTTGTGCCAGCATCCGCTGACTGATTTGGCTGAGATCCACCACTTCGTTTACGCCGCCGGTGGCGATAGCCTCGCGAGGCATACCGAAAACCACACAGCTGGCTTCGTTTTGTGCAAGGGTGTAAGCCCCTGCGCGGTGCATCTCGAGCATGCCGGCAGCGCCGTCATTGCCCATTCCCGTCAGGATCACCCCGACGGCATTGCGTCCGGCGAACTGCGCCACCGAACGGAATAACACGTCAACCGACGGCCGATGGCGGTTCACTGCCGGACCGTCGTTCAACTTAACCTGATAGTTGGCGCCACTGCGCGCCAGTTCCATATGCCGGTCGCCCGGCGCGATATAGGCGTGCCCCGGCAAAACGCGTTCGCCGTCTTCGGCCTCTTTCACGGTGATCTGACACAGCTTGTTCAGACGTTCCGCAAACGAGCGGGTAAAACCCGGTGGCATATGTTGTGTAATCATCAGCGCCGGACAGGTCGGCGGCAGCGGTTGCAGCACGTGGCGGATAGCCTCGGTGCCACCGGTCGATGACCCAATCGCAATGAGCTTTTCACTGCTCAGCAGCGGCGTATGGCTGAGAATGCGCGGCTGTTCGGTATTGACGCTTTTATTCAGACGCGCTTTTGACGCGGTACGAATTTTATCGGCAATCATTTCGCTGTAAGCCAGCATGCCTTCGCGGATCCCCAGCTGCGGTTTGGTGACGAAATCAATCGCCCCCAGCTCCAGCGCACGCAGGGTGATTTCCGAGCCTTTACCGGTCAGCGACGACACCATGACCACCGGCATCGGGCGCAGGCGCATCAGCTTTTCCAGAAAATCCAGTCCGTCCATACGCGGCATTTCAACATCCAGCGTCAGTACGTCAGGGTTGAATTTTTTGATGAGATCACGCGCCACCAGCGGATCCGGCGCAGTCGCCACCATTTCCATATCCGGATGGCTGTTAATGATTTCAGTCATCAGCTGACGCATTAACGCCGAATCATCGACGCTCAACACTCTGATTTTATTCATTACCTCTCCTTGGCGAGGCCGTAGACGGTCTGACCGCGCAAATAAAATTCCCGGCTGATTTGGCTGAAGTTCTCGGAGTGTCCGGCAAACATCAGACCGCCCGGTTTAAGTAACGGAACAAACCGGCGTAAAATTTTCTCCTGTGTTTCTTTATCGAAATAAATCATCACATTACGGCAAAAAATCGCATCAAAAGGACCGTTTAGCTGCCACTGGTTCGCCAGCAAATTCAGTTGCTGGAAAGCCACCATCTGCGCCAGCTCGGGACGCACACGCACCAGGCCGCTGTGAGGACCGGTGCCTTTGAGGAAAAATTTCTGTAACTGTTGCGGGCTGAGCGTGCGCAACTCTTCCAGCCGGTAAACGCCCGCCGTAGCTTTTTCCAGCACCTGCGTATCAATGTCACTGGCCTGAATACGGCAGCTCGCCATGCGCGGACCCAGCGCTTCACTGAGCGTCATGGCGATGGAATACGGCTCTTCACCTGTCGACGCCGCCGTGCTCCACACACTGTAATTATTCGGGCGTGAACGGGCATGCTCCGCCAGGATCGGGAAGTGGTGTGCTTCACGGAAAAACGCCGTCAGGTTGGTGGTCAGTGCGTTAATAAACGCCTGCCATTCCGGGCTGTTGCTGTCGTTTTCCAGCAATGCCATATAACTGCCAAAGTCGTTCAGCCCGAGGATACGCAACCGCCGGACCAGGCGGTTGTAGACCATTTCGCGTTTATGGTCTGCCAGCACAATTCCTGCACGTTGATAGATAAGTTCACTTATCCGGCGAAAATGGGTATCTGACAGCGGTAAACGCTGGATCATCTGTGCCATGATCGAAGTGTTATCAGCACTCATTGGCGAGCCTGGTTGATTCATGGTGCAGCTCCATTAAAGGGACAGGTGGTGTAACGGGTACCCAATTCACTCTTCATCCGCTGACTGTTCATCAGATGGCCTTATCAGAAGGTTTCCCAGTTATCCGCAGAACCTGCTCGCGCGGGCGCCGCAATTAACGCGGGTTGAGCCACCTGGCGTGGTGTAAAGCCCTGCGCCGGACCGTTGTGGCGCGGCTGAGCACTCCCGGCGGAGGCAAGACGGAACACCGAGACCGCGCGGGTCAGGTTTTCAGACTCCGCTTCCAGCGTATGTGTGGAAGAAGCGGCCTGCTGAACCAGCGTGGCGTTCTGCTGCGTCACCTGATCCATCTGCGTGACGGCTATAGAAACCTGTTCGATGCCGCGACTTTGCTCGTCAGAGGCTGAGGCGATTTCGCCCATGATGTCGGTCACGCGGGTCACGGCGCGAACGATGTCATCCATGGTGTTACCGGCGGATTCCACCAGCACGGAACCCTGGCTGACGCGGCTGACAGATTCATCAATCAGCGCTTTGATTTCTTTCGCGGCCTGTGCGCTGCGCTGCGCGAGGCTGCGCACTTCACCGGCTACCACCGCAAATCCGCGACCCTGCTCACCGGCACGGGCGGCTTCAACGG
This sequence comes from Rahnella variigena, assembly GCF_003610915.1. Classification (NCBI taxonomy): domain Bacteria; kingdom Pseudomonadati; phylum Pseudomonadota; class Gammaproteobacteria; order Enterobacterales; family Yersiniaceae; genus Rahnella; species Rahnella variigena. Next base: position 2,772,299 of record NZ_NSDJ01000001.1, on the reverse strand, counting down.
CGGCGTTCAGCGCCAGAATGTTGGTCTGGAACGCAATGCCATCAATCACGCTGGTAATGGCACTGATTTTTTTCGAGCTGCCCGCGATGTCATTCATGGTCTTCACCACATTGCCGGTCAGTTCACCGCCTTTTTCTGCGGTATTTGAGGCATCACGCGCCAGCTGTGTCGCCTGACGGGCGTTCTCGGCGTTCTGCTTCACGGTGGCGGTCAGCTGTTCCATACTGGCGGCCGTTTCTTCCAGCGCAGAGGCTTGTTGTTCGGTACGCGAAGACAAATCGGTATTGCCCGCAGCGATGCCTTTCAGGCCAGCGAACATGGTGTCAGCGCCGTGGCGTACGGTACGCACCGTTTCTGCCAGCGAGGTCTGCATCTGTTGCAGGCTTTCGAGCATCACTTTGATTTCGTAGCGCCCTTCCGCCACGATCGGCGCAGAAATATCGCCGGAACCGATACGGTCAAAATGGGCACGCATGGTGGTCAGCGGACGGAACAGGATCCGGCGGGTAACGACCAGCGCCAGTGCGGTCAGCGCCAGCAACAACAGGGTGATCACCGTGGTATTGATCATCACGCTCTGATAAGACGCCGCAGTCTGGGTCTGTGCCTGCTGGAAACGGCCACTGACATAGGCGACATAATTGCCAACTTCCTGCTGGAACTGATCCTGATATTTTTGCGTCGGACTGGCGAGAAACGCCTCCATGTCACCGCGCGATAACGAATCAATCAGCACCTGCAACATTCCGTGCAGTGCTTCGTAGCTGGCTTTGTTAACGGTGGTCAGCTCGGAAGCCTTTTCGGTTCTGCGTGGCAGAGCCAGGAAAGCAGCGTAAGAATCTTCAGCACTTTTCAGGCTGTTTTTCGCGTCAACCATCAGTTGCGTCACGGTTTCCTGAGGCTGTTTCAGCGCCAGACGCGTGGCCGCGCGGTTTAGTGTGTTGCGGGTTTGCAGCAGATATGACCAGCTCTGGTTCAGCGCGTCACGCTGCTCAGCAGTATTCGATATCTGCTCAAAATTCATTTTATCCGTGTGGGCGGCATAAAGTGATAAGCCACTGCTCACCAGTTGCATCACAAAAAATACGATCAATAACAAAAACATGCAGGTGGACACACGGATGTGCTTAAACATGGATAACCTCGTTAGGTGTCAGCCCTGACCGGCACCTTATTTCTTAATACCCTTGTTATTCAGGTCTGCAGAGTCGTTGGCTGTGCTGAGTCCCCGAATCACTTACTGAAGTAAGCTCCTCGGGGTTTCCTCGTTTGCCGCCTTTCTGCAAACCTGACTATTTTGGGTAGCGATGTTGATGTACGTGCTTAGAAGGTTTCCCAGTTCTCAGTTAAATCTGTACTTTGTGCTCCACCTTTTCCGGCTTTAGAACCTGAAAGGTTCGGAGTCAACAGAGGCAGCCTTGCCGAAGAGGCCGGGTTCTGGCGCACGTTGTTATTTGTGGTCTGACTCAGCGTAAACACGGCCACAGATTGCGTCAGCAGGCTGGCCTGCTCTTCCAGTGCCGCCGAAGCGGAAGCGGATTCTTCAACCAGTGAGGCGTTCTGCTGCGTCACCCGATCCATTTCAGTAATAGCTTGTGCGACCTGCTCGATCCCGCGGCTCTGTTCATCAGATGCCGAGGTGATTTCGCCCATAATGTCAGTCACACGTGTGACGGCATTCACCATGTCATTCATGGTTTCGCCGGCACTTTCTGCCAGTACTGAACCGGTATTAATGCGGCTGACAGAATCGTCAATCAGCCCTTTAATTTCTTTTGCTGCCTGCGCGCTGCGTTGCGCCAGGGTACGCACTTCACCTGCGACAACCGCAAATCCACGTCCCTGCTCACCTGCACGGGCGGCTTCAACCGCGGCGTTCAGTGCCAGAATGTTGGTCTGGAAGGCAATTCCGTCGATCACACCGGTGATGTCGGTAATTTTCTTCGAGCTGCTGGCGATGTCATTCATGGTATCAACCACGTTTGCCACCACTTTGCCGCCCTTCTGCGCGGTTTCTGACGCGCTCAGTGCCAGCTGGCTGGCCTGACGGGCGTTTTCGGCGTTCTGTTTCACGGTCGCGGTCAGCTGTTCCATGCTGGCGGCAGTTTCTTCCAGCGCCGATGCCTGTTCTTCGGTACGGGAAGATAAATCACTGTTACCCGCCGAAATTTCGCTCGCACCGCTGTAAATAGCATCAGCACCGTGACGCACGCCGGTAACCGTGCGGATCAGTTCGTCCTGCATGTACCTGAGACTATCGGCAAGCTGGCCGATTTCATTACGGCTTTTCACGACTATTTCATGCGTGAGATCACCGGTCGCAATTTTGCGGATGGTCTCAACGATATTTTTCAGAGGATGGATCAGGATCCGCTGCACGCCGGTCCAGGCCAGAATGATGAAGACCAGCAAGACAATCAGGACACTGCCGAGCATCCACATCGCGTGTTTAAAGGAGTTTTCGCTCACTTTCACCGCGTCGTTGTACAGGTGATCGTTCTGGTCGATATAGGTCACGAACGCTTTTTCGAAGTTGTCCTGATACTGCTGTGTAGGCTGTTCGAAGAAGTCGTTGATGCGGCCAAGACCAATCAGCTCAATCAGTTCAGAAAGCGCATCATGCAGAACCTGATACTGCTTTTTGGCATCGGCGGCGAACTGCGGATTCTGGCTCGCATCCACCGGGATTTTTTGATAGTTGGCGAAATGCTGATCGGCGATTTGCAGATCTTTCGTCGCCGTATCAATCAGCTCTTTCACCGTGGCACCGCTGCCCATCTGGTTAGCGTCGAGCATGAAACGGATACCCGCCCGGTTGAGCGTGTTACGGGTCTGCAGCAGATAAATCCAGCTGGCGTTAAATTCTGCCTGCTGTAAGCGGATCTGCTGAGACGTGGTGAAGTTGTCTTTGTCTGTCTTCAACGATTTAAAGAACAGGCCACCGGATACCAACTGTAAAGCACCGAAGACCACCAGTAAGATCACGATCCCCGTGACCACTTTCATACGGTTAAACATGTTGTTCCTTTTTGAATTGGATTTATCTTTAATAGTTATCGGCAGAAAGTGAGGGAACTTTATGTGATGAGGATCGGATTTTTTCGGGGAGACGCGAGGGGTCAGGCAACAGTGGCGACAAAACTCTTCAACAGCGCGATGCGTTGAGCGTCAGGGTTCACCAGCAGATCGTTATGGATGGTCAGCACCACGCCTTTGAGTAATTCGGTGGTGTTGTCGATTTGGGACAGATTTTTGAGTTTTTCGATATCATTGCCGATTTCGCGCCCTTTCAGGGAAAGACGCTTATTCGCCAGACCGGTCGCCAGTTCGGACGTCAGCAAAGTCACCAGACGCATTGCGCCTTGCGGACTGGAAGCCAGATGATGGATATAATATTTAAGCAGTAACGGCACGAAATCAGGGGTTGCCCCCAATTCCGCACTCGCCATGTTCAGCAGATCAATCATGTGCGCAGGCACACGGCTTTCCACTGCTTTGCGTTGTATCTGCAACTGCTTTTTGATAGCAGGCACAGACTGATAAGGGATCACCGCGACGTTGTCGCAGGTTTTACACACGCCCGCGATGATATTTTTCACCATACCGCTGCCGTCATCGAACGGTACATCGCGCAGCTGAAAACTCACCGTGCGGAAAGCCTCACAGACGTTACACACCGCCTTTTTCTCGTCTCCGACTTTATAAATAATCATATTCTTCCTTAATGATGAACGCTGATAAAAACACTGGTAGGCTCTGTAAAGTACCACTTGATGTACCAGGGTACTCCGGCACTACTGACAGTGATGATATGGACATCAATACTGCTGTCAAAATGGTAGGGACGAATCTGATAATTATCTCCAGATGCCCTGCCGATTAGGGCAGCCACTTCATAGGGTGAGATGTCGCCCGTACTCAACAAATTCTTAAGCTGAATCCCGCGTCGTGCCTCAAACTCAATATTTCCATTCTTTAAACATTCGATCACCTTCCATTTGATCTCTCTGAAACTCATGTGGCCTCAATGTACGCCAGTTGTCGTACTTAATCAAATTATCATTTGGCTTCCCGTTTGTTTTCGTTAAGCCCCGTCCCGCAGGGCTATAACGCCATAAGCAGTAAAATGATGCGCAAGAAAAATGATTATTTTTCAGGCAAATGGAAGATGTTACGCAAAACAGCGCGACACATTCTGCAACGCTGATTTTTAAAGTCAGTACGGCTCGCACGTTACCGTTTTACGCCGACCCTTATCGTTAAAGAGCAAATAACTCATCAGCGCCAGGATCCACACACCCGCCGCGCCATAGATCAGAATGACGGCAAAGCCATCCGTCAGCACCTGAGCAATCTGCGCAGTTTGTAATCCTTCAACCACCGATCCGCCTGCGATACGCTCTGCCAGCGAAGACAAATCTCCCGCTGCCGGCATAACTTTTTTCAGGCTGGCGGCAATTCCTGCCACCAGCAGGCTTCCCATCAGGGCAATGTTGACAGCCAGCGTGATCAGCCGCGCACTGATATCAATACCCGACGCCATTCCCGCACGGTTCGCTGCGACGGAACCGGTGGTAGTGTTCGTGACCGGCGTATTGGTCAGCCCGAGCGCCATGCCAGCCAGCAGTGCGCCCGGCAATAAACTCAGATGATGAACGACGGCGATTTGCATCAGGATAAAGCCCGCGCCGATGGTGAATAACCCGAACGGGATAAGGCGGGACGCGCCAAAACGTGCGGTCAGTTTTTCACCGACCGGTGGCATCAGCAACGTGGGCAACGTGTAGGCCAGCAATGCCAGACCGGTCGTGACGCTGCCATAACCCAGTCCGCTCTGGTAATACACCGGCAGATAAATCATCAGTGGCCAGAAGCTGAAATTCATGCCCACTGAGCCCATCAGCGCACCGGAAAATGCGCGGACGCGGAATACCGAGAAATCAAACATCGGATGCGGATGACGTTTTTCAATCCAGATAAACATCGCCGCACTGAGGGCGGTTACCAGCAGAACGGTACGCGCGATGACGCTGCCCCAGCCCAGGCTGCTGCCCTGAGTAATTAGAAACGTTGCGCCCATGACCGTGACCGACAGCGTGATCAATCCGCCGAGATCCAATTTTTTGGCCTGTCCGTCACGGGATTCCACCACGTTTTTCTGCGCCAGAATCAGGGTCAATATGGCGATAAAGACATGAATCAGAAACACCCAGCGCCAGTTAAGCCACGCGACCAACATGCCGCCTATGATCGGGCCAAATCCCAGGCCGAAACCAAACGTAATCCCCCATGCGGCAAATGCCTGACTGCGCGCTTTTCCTTGCGGAAATTGCGAAGACAAAATCGCAATCAGACACGTCAGCATTGCGCCACCGCTCAGTCCCTGTGCGAAACGCGCGGCGATAAGCCATTGCGAACTTGTGGCAAGACCACACATCAGCGAAGTCAGCCCGAAGGCGATAATACTGATAATAAAAACCCGTTTCCGTCCATAGCGGTCCGCCAGCGTACCGGTCGCCATCAGCACCGTGGTACAGGCCAGCGTATAGGCGTTCATGATCCACTGAAGTTCGCGGAAGCTGGCATGAAGTTCCTGTTCAAGTACCGGTGATAAAACGGGAACGCTGGAAATCTCCAGCCCGGACATCAGTGCAGCGAGACAGACGGCCATCAGCGCCAGTGTGTTCTTCATGCTTAAATCCTGCGATGAGTTAAAGACACACAGCATGAAAGATTGGCGGCACAGTAGAAATCAGCCCGTGTGCCATGTATCGTCAAGATTATGCCAACCTGATGGTTTTCCCTGTATGCAAAAAGCTGCTCTGACACTGATGTCTTCCCCGCGCAACCCCGCTCCGCGTAACCGGCGGCTGGTACTGCTGGCCTATGAATGTCTGTGTACCTTCGAATTCGGCACTGCCGTCGAAGCCTTTGGCCGCGCCGATGAAATCACCGGCGAGCCGTTGTACGACTTAGCCGTCGCATCGGTCGAGGAAGGGACGTTCGGCGCACAAGGCGGCGTGCGGCTGGTGGTCGATGGCGGGCTGGAACTGCTGGAAGATGCCGGAACGATTGTGATCCCCGGCTGGCGAAGCATCCACGAACCGGCCTCTGACCGGCTGATTACGGCGCTGCAAAAAGCGCACAGCAACGGCACGCGGATTGTATCGATCTGCGCGGGGAGTTTCGTGCTCGGCGCTGCCGGTTTACTGGACGGCAAACGCGCCACTGCGCACTGGAACAGCACCGATGTTCTGGCACAAAGATTCCCGAAAGTGCAGGTTGAGCATGGCATGATTTATGTCGATGAAGGCAGCATCATCACCTCTGCCGGTGGTGCGGCGGGCGTCGATTTGTGTCTGCATCTGATCCGCCGCGATTACGGTATTGAAGTGGCGAATCGCACGGCACGCCGGATGGTGACACCGCCATTGCGTGAAGGAAATCAGGCACAGCTGATCCAGCAACCCGTTCCGAGGCATCCGGCAAAAACGCTCGCCCCGCTGCTTGATGATTTGCGCAGCCATCTCAATACGCCCATGGTCATTGATCAGCTAGCTGCACAAGCCGGAATGAGCCGCCGCACCTTCCTGCGTCGTTTCCATGATGCAACCGGCACCACGCCCGGCGAATGGATGCTGAGCGTGCGGCTGGAAAAAGCCTGCGCCCTGCTGGAAAACGGCACACTGAGTATTGACCGCGTCGCCGAACAGGCCGGTTTTGGATCGCCGGAAACGTTGCGTCACCATTTTCGCCAGCGGCTGGGGACGACACCAACACAATGGCGTAAAGGGTTTGTTGAGCGGGATTTGGTGGGGTGAATTTTGCGTTCAGAGGCTGGCTTTACGGCAGTAAATTGTCAGCCCAACCGTGACCCGCATAAATGCGCAGCGTTTATTATTAATATAATGGCTGAATATTATTGATTATCATTCATATTAGAAATGCAACCGGTTAATAACCTTTACTCTTTTTTAATACAACACAGAAAAACCTCAATTTTCACATAGTTCAACCCAGACTAAACCATTTACTTTAATAACTAATAATAGTGAGTGGTCGGATTTGTAAAAGTATCAACAGGCCAGAATATATGATTTCACTTCTTTATTATCAACATGAGTTATCATGAAAAAATTTATTATTTCGGTTCTTGCTGTTACTGCATTGTCAGGCTGTGCTCAACAGACATTCAAATTAAATGATGGTATTGCAGAGCAACCCGCTCATGTCACCAGACAAGCTTTCTTCGTTAATGGCATTGGACAAGAACATACCATAGACGCAGCAAAAATTTGTGGTAGCGCAAATAAAGTTGTTCGTACTGAAGTTCAGGAATCAGGGATGGATGTATTCCTGCGCATTGTCACTTTAGGAATATACACACCTCGCGAAGCAAGAGTTTATTGCACGAAATAATAACTCCTGATGATTTTTTATAAATGCCTGCTGTCATTAATAATGATGAACAGCAGGCATCCTTTAATCAAATTTTATTATCCATTAATTTTACAACGCATGTTCTCAGTCATCAGAACGCGCCCACCGGCATTGACCTGCGATTTTGAGGTGCCTGTACGGCAGTGAACATTACCTGCTCTGTATGGGCTGGCTGTGGGGTTTTCTAAGCTGCCTGTACGGCAGTGAACCGACGGCTAACGCCGTGCCTTTACTGTAGACGTTTCTAAGCTGCCTATGCGGCAGTGAACGCACCAACCTCACAGCAGGTGGATGATGTAATTTTCTAAGCTGCCTATGCGGCAGTGAACCCCGCCACTCACATCTACTATTTTCGCTTCAATTTCTAAGCTGCCTATGCGGCAGTGAACGTCAAACCCTGCCGGTTTCGCTTCTACTGAAGTTTCTAAGCTGCCTATGCGGCAGTGAACGCTTGACCACGGTGAATTGTCTATCCCAAACATTTCTAAGCTGCCTATGCGGCAGTGAACTCCGGGCACGTTCTCAACCACGTAAAACTCAGTTTCTAAGCTGCCTATGCGGCAGTGAACAGTACGTTTTCTTTCAGCGCCTCAAAGAGCACTTTCTAAGCTGCCTATGCGGCAGTGAACTTAAATAACGTTCTCAATGAATTATTAAAAATTTTCTAAGCTGCCTATGCGGCAGTGAACAGCTCGCAGTGGTCACATGAAAGGCCGTAGTATTTCTAAGCTGCCTATGCGGCAGTGAACATAACGCCGCGGCTGATGACCGTAGCGCTCCATTTCTAAGCTGCCTATGCGGCAGTGAACCGACAGTGTTTGCAGAGCGATCGGCGTGTCCTTTTCTAAGCTGCCTATGCGGCAGTGAACAGCGGTAATAGCTCGCCATCGATGGGAACGCGTTTCTAAGCTGCCTATGCGGCAGTGAACTGATCAATTTCCCGCTGAGTTCTTTTCATATCTTTCTAAGCTGCCTATGCGGCAGTGAACCGCAGCGTTCAGCGCTTTGTCGATATTCTGGATTTCTAAGCTGCCTATGCGGCAGTGAACCTCACGCAGGCGGCCCCCTTTATAGATAGTGCTTTCTAAGCTGCCTATGCGGCAGTGAACAACTGAAGTGCCTGGGCAACATTTTTGTGACTTTTCTAAGCTGCCTATGCGGCAGTGAACCTCAATACCAAGTTGGCGACTGGCGTTCTTCATTTCTAAGCTGCCTATGCGGCAGTGAACATTTAGGTTTTCAAGTTTACGCATTGAACTGTAAAAGATTATCTCTGTTTAGGCAGAAATACCCTCTTTTTCCTCAAGCTTTTACCCACTATTAAAATCAATGAGTTAGAAACAGCCCCAAAAAGAGGGTTATTTCTGAGATGCCATTAATACCCCATCCCGACCTTCCCCTTCGCAGGGGAAGGAGCAAGACAGATCTCCCTTTAGCATCTGATTTTGCAAGATAATCAGAACGAGGGTTTTATTCGTTCTGGACTGGCGTGATCAAAAATCTTGCTGAACGGAGCGGCCTGAAGACCGGAGGCTTCAGGACCGAGTGAAGGCACCGCAACGCGGCAAGATTTTGCGCCACGCACAGGAGCCGCGAAACATGTCCATCGTGCCTGCGGCAGCGCGCAGTGAAAAGAGCGTGGAGTCCAGAGGCCCGCGCGACTGCGGGTCTCTGGGCCAGTGTGGGCGGCGAACCCACGACCTTGACCTTAAACCTGAACCAGAGCTTGCCCTCAAAACCACGGCACGGTCGCCACCGCACTCAACCCGTATGCCCCAAACACCCCTTCAACAGGTTCTGTTAACAACGCCCCACGCCGAATAAACAGTCTGAATGCCTCACCGGTCGAGAGACTTTTCACGTGAAAAAACGGCAGTGAAGTGATTTGCGATTTGCTGTCGGGGATACGCTCAAGAGCTTCCTCTTCGCTTAACCGGCCTCTTTTCACAGAGCGGCGGCGCAGTCTTTCAGCGCTGCTTTTCACCTGCACACGGCTAAAGCAGCAATGTTGAGCATCCGCAGGGACATCGCGGATTTCGCTGATAGCCACATGGTCATTCAGCCCCTTCATCCATAAGGTCTTGCCGAAGACTGTCAGCCTCGCGGCCGTACCGTGCAAGCGGATGATGTCGCCCGGTTTCTGCCTGTAATGCGGAAAACTGATGCCAATTTTACCCGCAGCATGTTGCCCCAGCGCGCGATGCAATTTGGCAAACAGCGCCGCCATCAGCAGATCGCTGCCAAATTCCGGATCGGGCAGAACGCGGATTTCCTGATAACTCTCCATGCTCGCCCCTTACTCGCCTTTCTCGCCGAAGACGCCGCCACGGATCAGCGTCGCCATCACGTAATGCTGTTGCTCTGTGTCTGGCTTTTTGTCTTTCGTCACCCAGTTATCCAGCAGGGTGTAAAAATCCATTTTTTGCTTTGGCTGGCGATAGGCTTTGCCTTTGCTGGTTACAGAGCCATAAGGTTCGACGGCAATCGGGCCGAGTTCAAGTTCTGCCGCATCGGGATACCAGTCATCGATTGTACGCAGCGCATTGCCGATTTTCTGTGAATGCAGCGCCGCAATGCCGCCCGCCTGATAGAGGATTTTGCTTTTCTTGCTTTCACGGCTTGAGTCTAAAACCAGTTCCTGTGAAGGGAATACTTCCTGACCTTCCCCTAAACGGACAAAAGCTTCAACGGTCAGTAACACAGATTCTTTGCCACTCAGCCCCTGCTCAATCACTGCCGCCAGTTCAGCCAGACTGCCGGTGGGCTGACTGAACTGGCGCAGATTGTATCCGTCCGCCTCAAATTCCCAGCGCTGATTATTGTGCGTGACATGAACGGAAATGCCTTCCGCGCCGATACGGTTGCGCCAGAGAAAACGCCCGTTCGCCAGGTTTTCCGCATAACGTGCGGCCAGTGTGCCAAAACCCTGTTCAGTGCGATAACCATCAATCACGGCGGTCAGCGCAGCCTGATAATCCTGATCGTTACACACCGACGGCGACGACTGATTGCCCAGCACGCGCAGGGTAAAGCGCAGCTTCAGGGTATCAGCATCGAACGGCAGCGCCGCGACATCAACACGTTGCAGGTTAGGTTTTTGGATTTCGGCATCCAGTTTGGTGGGATCAGTGGAAGCGGCATTTTTCATGCGATTGGAAATGGTGCCACGCACGGCTTTTTCCTGAATTTCGATCGGTTGCCATTTTCCAGCGTCGTTTGAATCCTTCCAGTTACCGGCAAACATCTGCGCATCTGAGTTTGCCAGTTTGCGTTCAAAGGCGAGGACTGATGCGGTTTTTACGGTGGTTTTGGTCATTGTGCTTTCCTTGTTTCAATGATTAGAAATCGGAGTGATCTTGTTCAGTTAAGTCGGCTTCCTGCAACGGTTTAGCGTGGCTGCAGATGTAGTGTTCAGTGCCGGCGGGGTAACGCCAGATAAGCTGATGAATATCGGTGACACGGTGCGGACTGCGCCATTCACCGACGCCATAAGCAGCTTCGACAAAGCGGAACGGCGTTGAGGGATCACGGGTTTTTGCCACGTCGCCGGGCGCATATAGCGGCGAAATCGGGGTGAATCCCACCATCAGCGGCACCAGATAACCTTTCGCGAGTTTCGGCTGGTATTGCCATTGCACAGAGTCATCCTCCTGCTGTTCAGCACGGAAAGTAATCGTCGAGAAATCCAGCCACGCGTCGATCATTTCCGCCTGCGGATCCTGCGTCTGGCGTTCGGTAAAGTGCTGCGCCAGCAGTTCTGAGCGGTCAACCAGCGCGAAACCCGGCAATGCGCGATACATCTCACGACGGGTGATGTTTTGTAATTCATCGCCATTCTGCGGCAGCGCCATTACCCGTACCGGTTTCATGGCGGTCACCGTACCGCCCGCCAGCCGCTGAGCAACACACAACGTGTGCAGATGTTGTTCCAGTTCTCTGGCTCCTGTGTCGCCATGCGCAATGCTCCCTTCACACTCTGCAAACAGCGTAACGGTCATGTGCATCCGCCCTTCTTCATTGAATGGCGCAGTTTTCGCTTCTCTGGTCAGCGGAATTCGCGTCAGCGCAAAGTAATGGTCACCCCGTTCGCTGGCCTGATAGGCCTGAACCTGATGCTTATGACACACCACGCCGCAGCCAGTGAATCGCAGCCCGTGGCTTTGCTGAACCTGCCGCGAAAGTGCATGGGTAAATCCCAGAAAATGCGTGATCGCCGGAAAACCGTAGGTCAGACCAGAAATCGCATTGGCGTTTTCGACCTGAATATGAGGCAGAACAATCAGATAACTCATTGCCAGTTCTCCTGCTGAGCGGCATCAAATTCCCGCAGACGTCTGCGCATTAACACCGACCATTCGCGGAATTCGACTGCACCAACATTCAGCTTTTCGTCCTGTTTCAGACGGGTATTCAGCCAGTGGGCAAAATCCTCAGCAATCTCACTGATCCACTCGCCGCCTTCACGCCGGAGTTTAAAATCAGGGTCGGTGCGCTGACGTAACGGATCGAGCCAGAGCTGGTGTGCCGCTTTCAGAACGCAGTCTTCCTGCTGGCTCCAGCCCTGAAGATCTGTCAGTGACTGAATCTCAGCGGCATAGCTGAAGATCATGCCGATCAGTTCATCCACGTATTCGGCGCGCTGCTGGCGGATTTCCATTGTGTTATCGCGTTCATACACCGTGTGCAGATAACGACGCAGATCAGAGACGACACGGGTGACTTTGGGGGACACCGCCGTCAGAAAGGTTTTATGTGAGACCGGTGGCTTAAGGGATTGCTGCCACTGCGGCGGCGCACAGCGCAGAAGATGATTTTTGCCGCCACGAGCACTATTCAGGTAGGAGATATTTTGCGGCTTGGTGCCTCCCATATTTTGCACCGCGAGATCAGGAAAATACTGAACGGCTTCAGGATGGCCGTGCCCTTCACGTCGCGCTTTGCGGGCAGCCACCGAGGCTTCGCTGTAACGTGCATGGCTGATGCGCAGATACAAAGCATGAGCCAGTGAAGAAGAATACAGCGGACTAAGCAGGTGGTATTCGCCCGCGTCGGAAACGGGGAAATAAAGCTGTTTAGCGAGCTGATGCGTCGAGAGCGTTTTATCCGACAGCGCCTGCATAAACCCGCTGCCCCATTGCTGTGCCTGCATCTCATTTTCCGCTAACGCCGTCAGCGCCGAAAAGTCACCGCGTTTGAGGCTGGCGAGCAGAGAATCACCTTCATGTTCCGCAAGAATAAATTTCGCCACATCAGCATTTGCGGAGCTGTTAAAGACAATGTCTACGTCAGGAGACCCCAGACTCGCAGTAGCTAAATAGTTTGAAACTGTATATTGCTCAATACTGTAGACACTGTTTCCTTTCGCATCACCGTGAAAATATTTTACAGCATGTGTTGCTTGACTAACTTTTTCCGCCCGAAAAGCAACTTCAGTCAGCCAGGTCCGGACTTCATATTTCTTTTCAAGCTCGCGACGTTGTTCAAAAAGCTGTTGTTCAAGCCCGGCTTTCTCTTCCGCGCTGGCTACAGAGAGTTGTTTTTCAGCGGCCTTATTGAAGGTTTCCAGTTTGAGCTGGTAGCGGTCGTTGATGTAACCGGTAATAAACTGACTTAATCCATGTGTTTCCATGTTCTCTCCTTGATTAATCGAGTGCACCAAACACCCCTAACGCTTCGTGCCAGTGCCACCGTTTGTTTTCGTCGTCGGCTAAACAGATTTCTCCAAACGTTTTACTGACGCGGTCAAGTTCCCAGCCGAAACTGTCTGCCAGTTCCTGATAGAGCGTTTCGCAGTTCATCTCCATCCACGGACTGACACCTTCGGCATATTCCTGATCAATGGCCTTAAATCCGCTGCTATCCTTCCAGCCTTCAGTTCCCTCATCCGGTTGTCGAAAACGCGGCTCGTCGCCCTCTTCCTCCAGCCACAAATAATATTGCTGATCGGGTGCTGACTGGCGGAAGGGGTTTCTCTGTTGTAATTCGCCGCACCAGTCGGCGTGATCACGCCACCAGCGGGCGGCATAGTTGTCGCCGCAGGGCTTTCTCCCAAGTAACTCCGGCCATAATCGTCCGTGTTCCATATCGTTCATGCTCAGCAGAGGATCCGCTGTTTCCCGCTCTTGTATACGCGGAATGGCGCTGAGAGTTTCGTATTCTTCCGGCCGCAGTAAGTCATGCAGATCGTGGCTGGCAAAGGCATTCCCGCCGCTTTCAAAACCCGGTTTGCAGTAGGCAGGCGTCTTCTTTCTCAGTGCCTTGACGTTTTTATGCAGGATATGAATATTGGGTGTTTGCGGGACTGACTGACGATGGCGCTGAACACGTCCGGCGAGCTGGATAAGCGAACGCATGGAACTGGGCTCAGCGATGGCCCAGTCGTAATCATGATCTCTTCCGATTTCCGCAACAGAAGTCGCGAGCACGACAAAAATATGCTGCTTTTCCGGATGCGCGGCCAAAGCCTTACGCACTTCTTTCACCTGCCAGACAGCGTCTTCGTCATGGCGGGTCAGCATCACATCAAGACGGTTTTCGATATGAGCCCGCATCGCCAGCGGATACTGGCTGTGATAGACGCAATAATGCAGTTGTAAATTTGCCGGAGACGGCGTTGTCATCAGACGTTTTGCCACCGCGACCAGCGGATCGATGTTAGCCATACGGACAATACCGACGGTGAGTTTTTTGCCTTTGTGATGCGCATTGTGCAGTTCCAGTAACGACTGATGAACCCGCGCGGACACCGCATTGACTACATCATTCTCACGGGCGCTTTCCGGTGACACCGTGACCAGCGATGCCTGCCGCAGCGGGCTGGCCTGTTGCAATAAAGACACCCGTTTTGCCACAAATTCGCGGTGCTGTTGTCCGTAAGATTTGCCGGTCATATGCTGACCTTCCGCGACATTAAATTCATCAAACCACGCGCAGCACACGTTCACCGGCAAACCGGGCTGGCCGCAGGCTTGCTGATACGCTTTTCGCCCTGCGACATACGCACTGAATAATGCCTGCACCAGCGCCGGTGCCAGCGTCGCCGATGAAAGCAACACCCGTGAACCCAGCATTCCCGCCCAGTTCACTAACCGGCACAATGCAGGCAAATCAGCCATATCAAAATCATCGGGTTCGTCGAGAACCAGATCAGAAGTCAGCAGCCTGAGCATCGGGGCAATCTGATGACCGCCGCGCAGACTTTCACAGGCAGGCATCAGATGGTCGATCGTCGTCACCAGAACCGGCGCGCTGATGAGTTTCAGGAGAGCGTCTTTACCTTTGAGCCACTGCCCTAACCTGCCGGTATCAGGCGAACCGTCGTAACGCACATACTGATGCTCAGCAAAGAGTTCATCCGCAGACTGGCTGCCGGTATTCTTTATGTCGGCGGTATCGTGATGAAGCTGATGCAACTGCTTTACCGCCTGCGAGCCGATCAGCACTGCCAGATCTTCTTTATCGAGATGCAGTTTCTCGCCCAGTGCGTCACCGGTCTGTAAAGTCAGCGTCCGCAGACCCAGCGCGACAGAGAAACGACAGCCACGTTTTTCATCCGCCAGCCCGTACATGATCCGCGCATTCGCCAGCGTTTTCCCGCAACCGGTCGAGGCCATATTGACGCCGAAAAATCCCTGCTGACGGGCGTTTTCCTGCAGTCCGCAGGTTAAGTCGAATGCTTTATCCTGCCAGCGAAACGTCTCCTGCTGAGCGCGTTTTTTAAATCCTTTATGCCGTGTGATGGCCGGTAACGTATCCCGCAGATACGGCAGACTGCGTGCCAGCAACCATGCGTTCTGGCTGACGCCAATATTGTGCTCATCAAGATGTTGTCTGGTGCCGGTGTTGGCAATGGGCAAAAACGCCGGATCCTGCCAGCCCGCTGTCGCATCCAGCGAAGAGTACAAATGGTCAGCCAGCATCAGTACCAGCCGTGCGAGATGGCGGGTAAAACGGTGTTCAGGTGCGATATGAGGCGAAGTAAACAGCGGCAGTTGCAGCGCGCGTGCGGCAAATTTGTGCGCTTTGCTGCGCCATATCGCGCTTTGCATCGGCGTACCGTGCGGGAACTGCCAGACAGCGCGTTGTTCTTTTGCCGTCCACGGCGCATCCATATTGGTGGAGTTCCAGCACGGCGCAAATTGCTTATCCTGCCAGTGCTGAATATCCGAAAGTTGCGGCGGATTGGTGTAGTTGTCGTTTCGACGCGGATACACCGGCAGGCGGTGATGTGAAACAATCAGCCAGGCCACCAGACGCGCAACCGGCGGCAGACCTTCCAGCGGGCTGTTATAACTATGGCTGACATTATTGCGGGCCAGGTTTTGTATCATGGCGTATTCGTCTTCAGCACTGACATGCTGCAAACGGGTCAGCCATTGTTCATCGGTCTGCTGGCCGACATATGCCTGAAATAAACGAACAGACACCCATTCGTGCCTGAACGGTTCAAAGCCTTTCCCCTTCCCGCTGAGTTTATTCTGGAACAACTGACTGGCTTTGCCAAAATCATGAAAAAGCCCGGCGATAGCAGCAAGTAATCCGATAGTCTGCATACTGTGAAAAGCATTTTCGCTGCCGGACTTTACTATATCCCGCTGCGTCGTATTAGTGGGTACCGAGCCTTTATCATTAAACTTACGAATATTTCCGACAACCCAAAGCACTTCTGTCTGATTATTTGATTTGATCCAGTGACAGGCCACCGCCGTATTTCTGCGCGCCGTTCTCTTGAGTATTCGCCTTAATGTATTCAGCCCTTCCATGGTTATCGCCGTTTGCCACGTCCGCTCGCCCTTGCGCTCAGCAAACTGATCGATGATCCGCCGCGTTTCGGTCAGCGCTTTTTTATTACATTCGGATACCAGTAATATATTCATGGTTGCTGGCTTATTTCATGTGCAACGTTCTGCACCGTTTCAATCATAATGTCGAGCGCATCCGCACGCTGGAAATTGCTCAGACAACGCTGACGAAATTCCTGCTCATCTTCGCCGTTCATGGCAGCAATAAAAGCCTGTGGCAGGATCAGTGCATCTTTAATTAAGTCGGCGACATCAAATACCAGGCCGCCGCGCCGTGTTTTGCCATGCATGACCGCCAGACCGTGCGGCAGGCCAATAACCCAGACCGCCGTTGCAGCCAGCCCGTACGCCAGATAGTTGCCGTGATCGAGATAACGATTAGCGACGTCAACACCGCCGCCGCGTTTTGCCCGCGTAAAGTCTCCATAGCGCGCTGCCGTCGCGGCCAGCTTATATAAAGCTTTTGTCAGCACGGCTTCCTGCCCCATCAATTCGCCCGTGTTCTGGCACTGCGACAGGCTTTGCTCAAACCGTTGCAACAGGGATTCTGTACGGGCGGTATCCAGCTGGAAAGCGTCTTCACGTGCCAGCGTTGCGCTTAACCAGTGTTTACGAATTTGCTCACTGCGCACTTTCTGAAACGCCACTGCGGCTGCCAGTCGTTTCTGTTCATCGAACCAAAAGCTAACCCATTGCTGAAGATATTCCGTCGGACGGTATTCACTCTGAGACGTCAGCCAGGAGACATTCACTTCAACTTCATTCGCCGAATAAAGTGGCGTTCCGCCGCCGCCACAGAACCCGACCAGCACACCCGCACGGGCAAACTCACGCATCGCCGCCTGCGTTACCGACGTTCCGGTTCCCAGCATCACGACAGTGGTATTGGCGATGGGGATATTCCAGTACAGCGACTGTTTCCCTTCTTCCGTGACATATTCAACCCGCCCGCCATTAACCAACACACGGCAATATTGCAGGTAATAAATATTCGAACGTTTGGAGTGGAGAATCGTTTTTAGCTCTGCAGGCATCAATGCGTTAGTCATTTTGAATTCCCTTCAATTTTAATAACGGGATTAAAATAAACCTATTTACGGAAACATCAACGCATTAATATATTCATATTTTGTATGTTCTTAGAGGTGATATTTTCAATTAACATCCCGGGCAATGTATTAGTGGATTAATTAACTTGTTCGATTAAATGTATCTATGACGAGAGAATGGGGATTTTTCTGCCTGTGCGGCAGTTAACTGAATAACAGTCAGACTTCTGACCTTCTTGTTTTTCTAAGCTGCCTGTACGGCAGTGAACCAAATAAAAAGGGCGGGTTAAGGCCTAATGCCATTCTAAGTTGCCTGCCCCATCCTGAATGGCGTTGACGCATTTAACTCATGCACTGAGGAAAACGTGATGACTTTCTCCAGTCTATAAAATTTTGTTGGTTATTCAAATCCATGTTTGATAATTTTCTTTGAATAAAAGCATTAATGCTAGGTTTTCCATCCCTTGTTTCAAGTATCTGTGCACAATATATTCGATATGAACATCCAGTAAAACCTAACTCGAAACGAATGACCCGGCGGCGGGTGTCGCCAATAACGAGACTGGCTCCAGCCCCGCCACCAGACCCTCCCATCAAACTCATACTTGGTATATCCCTGATCGGAAGTTCCCACTCAAAGCCGTTACGTGCGATCCAATGTTTTACATCACGTTCATGAGCATTTTTAAGTGTGGCAGGAAACCCCTTCGTATTCCTTGCAAATGCGTAGCGATACTCTTCCCACCAGGTTTTAAATGTTTGCGATTTTGGGTTTGCTTTGTATAAATCTTTATTATTAGGATTAGTTCCTACGTGGATCCATTTGTCTGTATTAGTATCTAACTTGTACCAATCTACTGTTTCAATCCATTGTAAATCTGGACAATCAATACCTTCGCCAGAAAATGCGCCCATAGAGCGTGACTGAACTTTCAACTTTGCGACCAGATCAAAGTTATGTCCTATTTTTCCAGAATCTCGTATTGACTTAATATTGCGTAATTCAAGTTTGTCTACTGTCATTATTGCTTTCATATATCTCCATTATTGAATGCCAGGTGTTTACTCCTGGTGTGTGAGCGGTTGGACAAGTCCGGGGTCACTGCCCGGATGCGTCAGTCTGGTTATAGATAATTTGCGACAGATTCTGTTGCTAAATCAGTCTCTTCGGTAAATGATCCCTCTGAGGTCGCGCAAGTGGCTTTGCCTATGCCCGTACTCCCGTAAATTCAAAAGCTTAATGATATTTACCTGTGTTTCTAAGCTGCCTGTACGGCAATGAACGGATGATGGCGAACATGTAACACCGGCGGCCCTTTCTAAGCTGCCTGTCCGGCAGTGAACGAGGAGAGCCAACTGCTGTCGCTTCCCCTTGATTTCTAAGCTGCCTGTCCGGCAGTGAACCCATTTCACCATTACTTCTGTTTGAAGTCCTCTTTCTAAGCTGCCTGTCCGGCAGTGAACAGTTGGGTTTTTAGGGTTACGCTTTGAAGTGCAAAAGATTATCCCTGTTTGGGGAGAAATACCCTCTTTTTTTGATGGGTGATTCGGAGATTTAAAATCAATGTGTTAGAGATATCTCAGAAAAGAGGGTTAGCTGAGGATAATTAAGCTAACATTGCCTAAAAAGAGACGAACCGCTACAACACGATTGCCAATGAGAAAGACCGCCTATGGTAAGCAATGAGGACATCATTGACTGGTACAATGAACGCTTTAATCAGCCCCGTTTCTTTTCTAAAAAACGCTGGCCTGTCACTATTAATACAAGTCTTTCTACCGGCGATTATGTGTGGGCGTGTGAAACAGGTGACGACATCATGAAAGAGTATTTTGATAAATTCAAAGTAGATCCCGCTAACTTTGATTTCGAGAAATACTGGCCAGCAGAAGCATCAGGATTTTCAATCTTTGCATTTTGTTCATGTGGCAGTGATTACGAAGAACCTGTCCCTTTAACTCTTCAGATGCTTGCTGATTCCGCACGAGCGGGTAAATGGCTTTTTGACTGACTCAAATCTCTAAAGCATTCTTCAGACGGTTTTAAATGTTACAGTTATTTTTAGCTCACTAACTGGCAGTGAACAGTGAATTCAGCGTTAGTGCTGATAACGACCTTATCCATAGTTCGTGCTCCTAAATATTCATTTTTAGGCGTAAAATCACATAATGCGCAGGGATTTTAAATAAGAGGGAGTTTATTAAATGGCGTCAGTACCATTATCAAATCCGGGTTCTAATATAGTGACAGATCATATGAGGGAGGCCAGGCAGAAAGGAATGTCACGGAATATGGCAACAGCTGGGACATATTATTGGTTTTATCAAAAAGTTCGCAACGGCGGGCCGTGGGATTATAAACAGAAAAAAAGTGAATGGCAGGCGTTTGGAAACTTTCATTATGGCGCAATAGGCACGGCGGCTGGCATTCCTTCAGAAATACTTCTAATGGGAGCTGGATTCGCGCAAGGCCGCGCAGGCACATCAGAACCCAAGTGGGGGAAATGGCATGAAAAACCTCCATATGGTGACGATCCCACAGATCAGCGAAACATTAGGGAGGGCATAGCGTATGCAATTCAAAGCGGCTATTAAGCTGGGTCACTACTTTTTAACGGCTTATTTGTTGGTCATGGTGGGTGGTTATTACCTGCTTAATCAACAGGACGACACGCCAGATGAATTAAGAGCCGTATCGCAACTAAATAGCGATCACTGGCTTTATATGACTGAGCGCAATATCGGCGGCGCAACGGTGCCGATCACTTATCGTTATTACGTTCATGAAAAAATAAATGCCAGCGATCAGGAAATAGCAAAGCAGTTAAGAGAGCTTGATCCATTAATATCAGGAATGGGTGAAATAAAGGATATTCAGATTAATAATGATAACAGGCTGACAGTTTCTTATAGCGGCAGGTTTATCACCATTGATGACGATGTGGATCGGATAACATTTCAGGTTCAAAAATAAAATATCAGATAGTAAGAAGGCCCGCCGCGCGGGCTTATTTCCTTCTGAAACAGAGTGAAATTCACTCAGTGTTCCTGCCACAATTACCACAATTTCCTCCGGTATTCCCGTGCGGAACATCTGAGGAAAGAGCTCGCGCAACTCTCTAAGCTGCCTGTCCGGCAGTGAACGGTTGGGTTTTCAGGTTTACGCTTTGAACGGCAAGAGGTTATCCCTGCTTGGGCAGAAATACCCTCTTTTTTTATTAGCTTGCGCGCACTACTTAAATCAATGAGTTAGAGAAGGTGCAAAAAAGGGTCAGTTCGGAGTTGTCATTAATACCCCATCCCAGCCTTCCCCTTCGCAGGGGAAGGAGCCGTTCTTAGTTTTATTTTATTTCGGTGTACCGGCTCGGCCAGATGGTTTCGGCTTTTACGCCAATCGCTTCAGCGATCAGTCTTTCACCTTTCGGCCATTTGCGGGTTAAGGCATTTGATAGCGTCGAAGAGCTTAAACCTGCGCGGCGTGAGACTGCCGCCATTGTGGTGCCCTTCTTTTTGATTGCCGCAATGATATCGGCCTGATGCCAGTCTTTGTTCATGCGATCACCTCACCGGAGGCATACAGCGAGCAGCGCAGCATCTCGAACCGTTCCCACAAGATATACGTGATGATCTCTTTTATCTTTCTGTCATGCAGCGTCATCAGGGTGAAATTCAGCGCCATGCACTGATCGCAAAGTTCATCGGGTTCGAGATCGGCGTAGTCAAATAAGCCGTCGTCCATCGGGATCCCCAAATTCTTGCGGTGCTCGGGAATGGGTTGCGATAACGTCGCTTCAAGGTATTCGAGCTCGTTTTGCAGCATGATGCAAAGTCTGTCCTGCGAACCTCTGTTTTGCGGGTTCACCAGCGCATTCGCCAGCAAACGGCAGCGATCGGTGAGCGTCCATGAATCGGGGGATGTTTCAGAATTATTAGTGATAGTCATTTGTTGATTTCCAGAGAGCCGTATCACGCGCTACCACCCAAATTCCTACATTTGGTGGTAACCCAGACGAGGGTAGGAATCGATGTACTGGAGTTTTCGATCAGCCCGAAAGCTGCCTCGTCTGAGTCACCATTGATAATAACAGAAGTGTTTTAAATCCACTTTCAATGATGAAACAAAACGTAGCGCATGTGAAATGCACTATCTAGCACATCAGGTTCCTACACCCGACTGCGGATTTTGCCGCAGCGAGCAGACAATAACTGGATATCCACACATTAAAAATGGGCAAATCGCGGAGATGAGATACTGCTTCCAAGGAGTTTTATCGTTTGCAGTAAGTTGCAAGCGGCTGCCTGTACGGCAGTGAACAATTAATCCTTGGTTACGGCGATGCGGTGATCTTTCTAAGCTGCCTGTACGGCAGTGAACCTTTCAACTCTACTTAAAACGGCGCTGAGAGCTTTCTAAGCTGCCTGTACGGCAGTGAACCGCACTGTTTTTTTAACGTCAGCTGCTGTGATTTTCTAAGCTGCCTGTACGGCAGTGAACATCTGGATGGATTTGACTGGTATGAATCATTATTTCTAAGCTGCCTGTACGGCAGTGAACGCGAAGGAACCGAGCATCTTTGGACTCGTTCGTTTCTAAGCTGCCTGTACGGCAGTGAACTATTGCTGGTGTTACTTACGCATGGTCAATCTTTTCTAAGCTGCCTGTACGGCAGTGAACACTCTACGGCCATCTGGTTCGTGCGTGAGGTTTTTCTAAGCTGCCTGTACGGCAGTGAACACTCCATGGTTTCTTCGCGGCTCAGTCCCTCTTTTCTAAGCTGCCTGTACGGCAGTGAACAGCAAATTCCTGCATCACGTTCACACCCTGATTTTCTAAGCTGCCTGTACGGCAGTGAACAGTTGGGTTTTCAGGGTTACGCATTGAAGTGCAAAAGATTATCCCTGTTTGGGGAGAAATACCCTCTTTTTTTGAGAGGTTTAGTGAGTATTTTAAATCAATGAGTTAGCGGAGGCGCAAAAAAAAGGGTCAGTTCGGAAATGCCATTAATACCCCATCCCGGCCTTCCCCTTCGCAGGGGAAGGAGCAAGACAACACCCTTCCGCATTGGATTTTGGGAAAGAATCAGAACGAAGGTTTTATTCGATCGGGAATGGCGTGATTAAAAATCTTGCTGAACGGAGCGGCCTGAAGACCGTAGGCTTCAGGACCGAGAGAAGGCACCGCAACGCGGCAAGATTTTGCGCCACACGCGGCGGTGACAGAACATGTCCGTCATACCTGCGATAGCGCGCAGTGAAAAGAGCGTGGAGTCCAGAGGCCCGCGCGACTGCGGGTCTCTGGGCCAGTGTGGGCGGCGAGCCCACGACCTTGACTTTAAAGACTTAAATTTTCGTCACGCTATCAACCAGCGCCATTTCCTCACTACTCAACAACTTCTCAATATCCACCAGAATCAACATCCGGTCGCCGAGCGAACCCAGCCCCGTCAGGTATTCCGTCGACATGGTCACCGCGAATTCCGGCGCCGGACGGATCTGATCCTGGCTCAGAGAAAGCACGTCGGATACGCCGTCTACCACGATCCCGACGACGCGGTTTTCGAAGTTCAGCACGATCACCACGGTGTTTTCATTGTAAATCACATCTTCCTGCGCGAACTTCACACGCAGGTCGAGGATAGGCACGATAACGCCGCGCAGGTTGGTGACACCTTTAATAAACGCAGGCGTGTTAGCAATGCGGGTTACCTGATCGTAACCGCGGATTTCCTGCACTTTCAGGATATCAATGCCGTATTCTTCGTCGCCTAAAGTAAAGATCAGAAATTCCTGACCTACTGTTTCACCCGCAATTTTTGCCACGGTTGCAAGTCCTGCCATGTTGTTCACCTTTGCTTTTATCTTTTAATCGGCCTGAGTTTTTCACACCCGGCGACATTGCGGTCACCGGAAGCGTTGCTGGTTATGCGGCAGAGACGCCCGTTGCCAGTTTGTCGCGGTTCAGCGACTGCAAGGCAGACACATCCACGATCAATGCCACACTGCCGTCGCCCAATATGGTGGCGGCGGAAATGCCAGGCACTTTGCGATAGTTACTTTCCAGGTTTTTCACCACCACCTGATGCTGACCAATCAGCTGATCAACCAGCAAGGCGTAGCGACGGCCTGCACTTTGTAAAATCACAACAATGGCCTGTGTGGCTTCGGTTTTGGCCTCTTTCACATCGAAGACGTTATAGAGCTCAACCAGCGGCAGGTATTCACCACGCACCTGCAGAACACGCTCGCCACCGGCCAGCGGATGCAAATCTTCAGCCAGCGGTTGCAGCGATTCCATGACGGCATTCAGCGGCAGAATAAAGACTTCTTCGCCCACTTTAACGGACATGCCGTCGAGAATGGCCAGCGTCAGCGGCAACAGAATACGGATGGTCGTCCCTTTCCCCTGCTGGGAATGGATTTCAACATGGCCGCCCATTTCCTGAATGTTACGTTTCACGACGTCCATGCCGACGCCGCGACCGGAAACATCCGTGACTTTTTCTGCGGTCGAGAACCCGGCAGCGAAGATCAACATGCCGACTTCTTCATCGCTCATGTTTTCGCTGACGTTCATGCCCTGCGACGCGGCTTTCGCCAGAATACGTTCGCGGTTCAGACCGGCACCGTCATCGATGACCTCGATGCAGATATTCCCGCCCTGATGTTCAGCAGAAAGCGTCAGGTTACCGGTTGGCTCTTTGCCGTTGGCAATACGCACTTCCGGTGTTTCCACACCGTGATCCAGACTGTTACGCACCAGGTGCGTTAACGGGTCGATGATGCGTTCGATCAGGCTCTTATCCAGTTCGGTAGAGCTGCCGAGCAGGGTCAGTTCGATTTGCTTATTCAGTTTGCTGGCGAGATCGCGCACCAGACGCGGGAAGCGGCTGAACACGAATTCCATCGGCATCATACGAATCGACATTACCGATTCCTGCAAATCACGGGCGTTGCGCTCAAGCTGTCCCATGCTGTTGAGCAGGTCGCTGTGAACCACCGGATCCAGCAAATCGGAACGTTGCGCCAGCATCGACTGAGTGATCACCAGTTCGCCGACCAGGTTGATCAGCTGATCCACTTTTTCGACGGCGACACGAATACTGGTCGATTCAGCGGCTTTTGGCGCACGGGCTTTCGCCGGTTCGCTGTTCGGCACGGCAGTCAGAACCGGTGCCGGACGCACGGCGACGGCGGCGCTTTCAGTGACAGCCGGGGCTGGCGCAGGTGCGGATTCAGCAACCGCAGGCACAGCAGCCTGTGTGAAACTGATTTGCTCCGGTTCCAGCACAAAACATAGCACTGCAATAATGTCGTCTTCGGTCACCGTGGTGATAAGCGTGGCTTCCACGCTGTCTGCGGTCTGAACCGGATCTTTGATTTCGCCAAGATTGCCCAGCTCTTCGAGCATGACAGGCACTTCCTGCGTTTTCAGACCGGACAGGCGGACACGCATCCCGCCTTTCGCCGCAGGCGTTGCTGCCGCGACGGGCGCGGCCGCTGCGGGTTCATCTTCCACCACGTGAAGTTCCGGCGCAGGCTCGCGCTGTTCCTGCGCGTCGAGGGCCAGTTGTCTCAGGGCTGCACAGATATATTCAAAGCTTTCTGCATCAGGATCCCGGGAGGATTTATAGGCGTCGAGTTGCTCCTGCATAATGTCTTTTGTTTCCAGAAACAGGTTGATGATGTCGGTGCTCAGGCTCATTTCAGCGCGACGCGCACCGTCGAGCAGGTTTTCCAGTAAGTGGGTCGTTTCCTGCAAAACCGTAAATCCAAACGTTGCCGCCCCGCCTTTGATTGAGTGCGCTGCGCGGAAAATCGCATTGAGCTGCTCAACATCTGGCGCCTGCGGATCAAGTAACAACAGATGTTGTTCCATGTCCGCCAGCAGCTCGTCTGCTTCATCAAAAAATGTCTGATAAAAATCAGTAATATCCATGCTCACGTGATCACCTCTGCTGTGAATCGCGGCTTGTTAATGTGTCGCAGGTGCCGTGCCTGCCGCGACAGCCGGAGCTGCCGTCGCAGGTTGAGCGCCTGCCGGTGGTGTCACTGGCGTCTGCGTCTCAATCCCGGGTATTGATGGTGCCTGTAATTGTGATGTTGCTGGTGCTGCTGATGAATCAGGTACCGCAGGTGCAGCCGGAGCCGGGCTCATTTTTGGCGCCAGCGCGGGTGCCGTCTGACGTCCCGGCACAGCTTTTTGCAGTTCGCCGGCGTCACTGATAGTGATCGCTTCACCCTCGCTGTTTTCACGTTCAATCGCTTCTTCAGCATGTTTGTTCAGAACTAAAATGCTGATACGCCGGTTAATCGCGTCACCCGCCGGATGGTTTTTTAGCTGCATGGTGGATCCCATGCCCATCACGCGCAGAACTTTGCCTTCACTGAGTCCGCCGATAATCATTTCGCGCCGCGAGGCATTTGCGCGATCTGTCGAAAGCTCCCAGTTGCTGTACCCGCGTTCGCCCTGCGCATACGGCATATCGTCCGTATGTCCCGCAAGACTGATTTTATTCGGAAAATCATCCAGCACCGGTCCGATAGCGCGCAGAATATCGCGCATATACGGCTCGACAATCGCGCTGCCCAGCTGGAACATCGGACGATTTTTGCTATCAATAATCTGGATGCGCAAACCCTGTTCGGTCAGATTAATCATCAGATGCGGACGCAAATCTTTCAGCCGCGGGTCAGACGCCAGCATGTCTTCGAGTTTCTGCTGCAACCGTTGTAAATCACCGGCCTCACGTTTGCTCTCGCCCTGCGACTGATCCATTTTGTGCACTTCGCCGTCCTGCACGGTCGGGTCTTCCCCGCCGCCCGGGATCGGGCTGGTCGCATCACTGCTGCGCGGCCCGCCGGTTATCGCCACCGCCAGCGGTGTACGAAAGTATTCGGCAATTTGCACCAGTTCTTTAGGGCTGGAGATCGAAATCAGCCACATCACCAGGAAGAAAGCCATCATCGCTGTCATAAAGTCAGCGTAAGCAATCTTCCACGAACCGCCGTGATGCCCTCCGCCGTGCTTGTTCTTTTTCTTGCGGACAACAACGATTGGATGGCTTTGATGCTTCATACTTTTTCTTCTTCAGTTTGTTTCTGAGCCGGCGACTTAACCTGGCGAACGTGCTCCTCCAGTTCAATGAAGGAAGGACGCTCGGAGGTGTACAACGTCTTACGGCCAAACTCGACCGCGATTTGTGGCGCATAGCCATTGATGCTGGAAAGCAATGTCACTTTGATGCATTGCATCATCTTGGCGTTTTCCGCGCTTTTCTGGCGCAGAACGCTGGCAAGCGGAGAAATAAACCCGTATGCCAGAAGGATACCGAGGAAGGTCCCGACCATCGCATGTGCAATCAGCGCACCGAGCTCAGCCGCCGGACGATCCGCCGCCGCCAGGGTATGAACGATGCCCATGACCGCCGCGACGATACCGAACGCCGGGAGTGAATCACCGACCAGCGCCAGGCTGTTGGCAGGCACTTCGCTTTCGTGCTCGTAGGTTTCGATTTCTTCATCCATCAATGCTTCGATTTCAAAAGCATTCATGTTGCCGCTCACCATCAGGCGCAGATAATCCGTCAGATATTCGACTAAATGCTTATCGGCAAGGATGCGCGGATAATTAGCGAAAATGTCGCTTTCGTTGGGATTGTCGATGTCATTTTCCAGCGACAGCATCCCCTGCTGACGTGATTTCGCCAGTAAGCGGTACAGCAACGCCATCAGATCCATGTACAACGCTTTGTTGTATTTCGATGCGCGGAACAACTGAGGCAGCGCGCGCATTGTGGATTTAATCGCTTTTCCGTTGTTACCCACGAAAAAGGCACCGATGCCTGCACCGCCGATGATGAGTAATTCTGCGGGTTGGTATAACGCGCCCAGTTCACCGCCGACGAGCATGAAACCGCCGAACACTGAGCCCAACACCACGATGTAACCTATTATCACTAGCACGATGAATCCTTAATTCGATGTGGTTTTAGGGCGAGGAAAAGCGCGACGCCATGATTCTGCCAAGGTTTATGCCGCTAAGAGGTGCATAAACGGTGCCAGTAATGACTGAGATATTCGGGGGGAAATTGATGAGCGGCGTTACCACCGCTCAGAACGACTTACTGCAACCCAATCATCTCAGACAGCGCGCTTGACCTGTTCGTCCAGCTCTTGAGATGTTATATCGGCAACCTGCGGGGAAAGTTTACGTTTTTTTACTGCTCGGGATGGGGGCTGGCAAAGACTGCAAACAAACCCGTGACGGGGCTGGTGTGCATGGGTAATAAATGAACCGTCACAGCAGTTACACGCAGAGAGTTGCAACATGCCGCTGTCGACAAAACGGACCAGTGTCCACGCACGTGTCAGCGCGAGGATCGGCGCTTCACCGGGTTGTTCAGGACATTGTTCAAGATACAGACGGTAAGCTTTAATCACCGCTTCCACCCCATTACAATGCCCGCTCTTTAAGAGGAAAGAGTACGCGTTGTAAAACATGGAAGAATGAATGTTTTGTTCCCAGGTCATAAACCAGTCAGTAGAGAACGGCAACATTCCTTTCGGCGGAGGACTTCCACGCAGTTCTTTGTACAGTTTGATCAGCCGGCCACGACTTAATTGCGTTTCGCTTTCCAGCATCTGTAGCCGTGCACCCAGCGTAATCAGTTCCATGGCAAGCTGAATGTCGCGCGCTTCCTGAACGATACTTTTTTCTGCCGGTTTGGTTAACCCATCTTTCCCAGACATAGCTACGCCCTTTTCTTCATCGCGCCGCTGTCTTTCGCAGCCAGACCTTTGAGCAAATGACTCGACAACAGAATGCCGGTATGGATTTGCTGCAGGTCATCCACGCGCGATTCTTGTGTCAGACGTTCAATTGTTTTGCTGTCATCAAAGCGGAACTGACACAAAAGCTGGTTCGTTTCAGCTAATTTCACCATCTGTGGCAACGTGAGCTGGCCAAGTGTGTCTGCCATGACGTCATCAATTCCCAACCGGAACATCGCTGAGGCTTTTTCGTCGTTAATCAAACGCTGCGCCAACAGTAAATATGACAGGTTGATATCATATATGTGCTTAAGCAATTCGGACATTCTGTTCTACCCCATTACCGATGCCACTTTTAAAGGTGGCTGATTGATAGACATATTCCATGCAGCGAGAGTTTCACCCGGCGTGACAGGAGTATTTTTTACTATCAAAACAATTGGATCATTGGCTGCTTAATAAATCCCACAATGAAAGTTAGATTTATCCCGCGGTATTTACTTCACCGCCAATACAAAGTTGTTCCTGATGTAAACTAAATTAATTGTGACAATTGCACTGCTAAGTATTAGTGAAACACTTTAATTTTGGTGTACTGGCAGGGTCCGTTGCTGTGATGGCGTGTCATTCAGTGAAACGCTTTTACATACATTATTAGGAATTATCTTACTACGACGCAACTCTAACCCCGTTCCCTTTACACATACAATCTTGCCGTGGACGAATTTTGAATAAAGTGTGACACACATCACACTTTTGAAATTTATTTTGTCTCCAAAAGTGCAATTTATCGTGAGAATTTGCGCAGATTTAAGTCAAAAGTAAAAAACCATCTAAAAAGCTGTCTTCAAACTGTCTTTTTTCGCCATTTTTAGATCATTTTGTACAAAGACCACCTAAAGCCAAATGATTAGCACACGCAGCAATTAATCATAGTTCATGCAGTGTTATATGCTGCAAATTTCAAATAGCGTGATCATTGTGCTAATAATGCGCAACCCAGTCAGGGCGGGGCGTTTCGGGGAGTTATCTTAAGAAATGGTGTTTAAAATAAGGACGAATTGTTCTGAAATCGTGAGCAACCACGTGGTTTCAAAAGTAAAAAGACAATGATCGTAATAATTTGTTACTGCGCAGGAGGAATCATCCAGTCATCAGACCAGATTGATAAGGAGAAGTGATGAAACAGCGGATTTTTGCCGTGCTTACCTATCGGCAACTGTTCAGAAAAACTTTAATGATTGGGCTTAAAAAAGTGGTTTGTGCGGTGCAAGCGTAAATTAACAGCTCAAGAATAGGATTTTTATTACCTAACCAGCATCCCACGCCAGAATTCCCCCATGAAATACGCATAAGACACATTTTTAACGGAGATAATTAAAGGTATAAGTGAATAACCGGAGGAACGGAAGGTCATTAACTTGTCTTATT
This sequence comes from Rahnella variigena, assembly GCF_003610915.1. NCBI lineage: Bacteria > Pseudomonadati > Pseudomonadota > Gammaproteobacteria > Enterobacterales > Yersiniaceae > Rahnella > Rahnella variigena. Next base: position 2,742,808 of record NZ_NSDJ01000001.1, on the reverse strand, counting down.
AGTGAAATATACGACTGCGGATACTTTTGAAGGGTGATTACTTTCATTCAAAGTAACGGGGAATGTCATTGTGTGTTAATCCAGCTGAATAAAAAAAGCCTGCCGATATTTCAGGCAGGCCATAACTTATTATTATTCAAAAACGATTTAACGATTAAAAAGGCATAGATTGCGGGTCCGGATACTGATACTCAAAACCGAGTTCTTTGCAGATCCGCTCGCCATCCACGATTTTGCCCTTTCCTGCTGAACCTTCTTCAGCAAAGGTTGGCGGTTGCAGCCCCATTTGTCTTGCCAGTGCCGGATAGTAATCCGCTTTCGCCGGATGCTTCGGTGCACATAAGTTAAAGGTATGCCCGCCTTTTGGCCGGCTGAGCAATAACGCAATTGCCGCCACTACGTCATCCTGATGCACCAGATTGACCCCGTGTTGACCGCCTTTCACCTGGCTCTTACCGGCCATGAAACGGCCAGGATGGCGATCTCCGCCTACCAGACCCGCCAGACGCAGTACATCGACGGACGTATTCGGCAGTCCGTGGAACCAGTTCTCCAGCTCTTTAAGGACTTTGCCACTGGCAGTCACCGGCTCGAGAGGAGAGTCTTCCCGCACCACGCCCTCTCTTTCGCCGTATACCGACGTCGAACTGGTGAAAATAATCCGTTTCACGTTATGCGCCAGCGCACTGTCGGTTAACTGCTGCACCGCCTGGAAATAAAGTTCACTGCCCTCCACGGTCCGGCGCGCGGGCAGAGTGATAATCAGGGCATCCACATTAAGAAGACGATCGAGATCTTCCGCTTCGCATTCCATTTCTGGTGTGAAAATCAGCGGGAAGCATTCGATCCCCACCATTCTTGCAGCGTCCACGCCATCCAGCGTCGTTTTGCTGCCCACGACATCGTAGCCTTTTGCAGCCAGCGCCATCGCCAGTGGCATTCCCAGCCAGCCCAGTCCGATAATCGAAACCTTCTTCATACTTTGCTCCATTTGTTCAGAGGCACCTGGTATCACGTCACCAACTGCTGATATCTTCCTTTATACTAGCAAAGGTCGCCTTTTCCCCGTTCAGTCTGCGTAAGGTTTTCTTCGTGTCTGTTAACAGATTATTCAAAAATCAGATGAAAACCCTGCGGCTGATAAGAAAAACTCATCATCGGAAAAAAAGGTTGCGCTGTTGCTGCCCGATAGTTTAGTTTTATTGGCAACGAATTTGATATGTGTGGCGAATGATTCAAACTGAATCACGCGGCATCTGAATCACTGAATTGAGACACTGACATGACAAACGTTCTGATTAACCACCATCATCACCATCACCCTGACTAGTCTTTCAGGCGATTGGTGCTGGGAGACTGTTTAGATCTTCCAGTGGCGCAGAACGCAGAGATAGCCCCCGGAAGATTTCTTCCGGGGGCTTTTTTTTTGGCCTGACGGATTGAAATTAAAGAATTTTAAACAAAACGATTTATATAAATAATTGAGAAACTGAGGTCATCATGCTGGATAAAACACGTTTACGGATAGCAATGCAGAAGTCGGGTCGCCTGAGCGATGAATCACGCGAATTACTGGCGCGCTGTGGCATCAAAATCAACCTGCAGGAACAGCGTCTGATCGCTTTCGCTGAGAACATGCCCATCGACATTTTGCGTGTCCGTGATGACGATATCCCGGGACTGGTGATGGACGGTGTGGTGGATCTGGGGATCATCGGCGAAAACGTACTCGAAGAAGAGCTGCTGAGCCGTCGCGCTCAGGGCGAAGACCCACGTTACTTTACCCTGCGTCGCCTGGATTTCGGCGGCTGCCGCTTGTCTCTGGCAACGCCGCTGGACACCGAATATACCGGTCCGCAAAGTCTGCAAAATGCCCGTATCGCGACGTCTTATCCGCACCTGCTCAAGCAATACCTCGATAAAAAAGGCGTCGATTTCAAATCTTGTCTGCTGAACGGTTCTGTTGAAGTCGCACCGCGTGCCGGTCTGTCTGATGCGATTTGCGACCTGGTGTCTACCGGCGCAACGCTGGAAGCCAACGGCTTGCGCGAAGTTGAAGTGATTTACCGCTCCAAAGCCTGTCTGATCCAGCGCGATGGCGAAATGCCGCAAGAGAAACAACTGCTGATCGACAAAATGATGACCCGTATTCAGGGCGTTATTCAGGCTCGCGAATCCAAATACATTATGTTGCACGCGCCGAGTGAGCGTCTGGACGAAATCGTTGCCCTGCTGCCGGGTGCTGAGCGTCCGACGATTCTGCCGCTGGCAGGCGATCAGCAGCGCGTGGCCATGCACATGGTCAGCAGCGAAACGTTATTCTGGGAAACCATGGAGAAACTGAAAGCGCTGGGCGCCAGCTCAATTCTGGTTCTGCCAATCGAAAAAATGATGGAGTAAGCCATGAAGCCTGACGCGTTCACTACCCCGATTGACTGGCAGCAATGCGACGAACAACAGCGTCGCGAGCTGCTGACACGCCCGGCAATTTCGGCGTCCGACCGTATTACCGAATCTGTCAGTGAAATTCTGCGCCGTGTGCGCAGTGAAGGTGACAGTGCGCTGCGCGAGTTTTGCGCCCGCTTTGATAAGACTGAAGTTCAGGAATTGCGCGTCACCGCACAGCAAATCGAGGCAGCATCCGCGCGTTTAGGTGATGACGTTAAACAGGCGATGGCCCACGCCGTACGCAATATCAATACCTTCCATCAGGCGCAAAAACTGGCGGTGGTGGATATCGAAACTCAGCCGGGCGTACGCTGCCAGCAACTGACCCGCCCTATTCAGTCAGTCGGGCTGTATATTCCGGGCGGTTCTGCGCCGCTGGTATCGACCGTATTAATGTTAGCCACGCCGGCGCGTATTGCCGGATGCCAGAAAGTGGTGCTGTGTTCTCCTCCACCGATTGCCGATGAAATTCTGTATGCCGCGCAACTTTGCGGTGTGGAAGATGTGTATCAGCTAGGCGGTGCGCAGGCGATTGCCGCGCTGGCCTTCGGCACCGAAACCGTGCCACGTGTGGCGAAAATCTTCGGACCAGGTAATGCCTATGTGACCGAAGCCAAACGTCAGGTCAGTCAGAGCCTGGACGGCGCGGCGATTGATATGCCTGCCGGTCCATCAGAAGTGCTGGTGATTGCCGACAGCGGTGCCACACCTGATTTCGTCGCCTCTGATTTACTTTCACAGGCTGAACACGGCCCGGATTCTCAGGTGATTTTGCTGACACCTGATTTGAAAATGGCACAGGCCGTTGGCGAAGCCGTTGAGCGTCAGTTGCTGACACTATCCCGCAGCGAGATCGCCCGTCAGGCGCTGGCGAGCAGCCGTCTGATTGTGGCGAAAGACCTCGCGCAATGTATCGACATCAGCAATGCCTACGGTCCGGAGCACCTGATCCTGCAAACCCGCGAGCCGGAACAGCTTGTCGACAGGATTACCAGCGCCGGTTCGGTCTTTCTCGGTGACTGGTCACCGGAATCTGCGGGCGATTACGCCTCCGGTACCAACCACGTCTTGCCGACTTACGGTTACACCGCGACCTGTTCCAGTCTCGGGCTGGCCGATTTCCAGAAACGCATGACCGTTCAGCAGTTAACACCTGAAGGTTTGCTCGGTCTGGCAAATACCATTGAAACCCTGGCGCAGGCTGAACAGCTGACCGCACACAAAAATGCCGTGACTTTGCGCGTTAACGCTTTAAAGGAGCAACGCTGATGAGCAACGAAAACAACCTCAGCGTTCAGGCGCTGGCACGTAAGAATGTGCAGGAACTGACGCCGTATCAGTCCGCCCGCCGTCTGGGGGGGAACGGTGATGTCTGGCTGAATGCCAACGAATATGCCATCGCACCACAGTTCGAACTGACACAGCAGACTTTTAACCGTTATCCGGAATGTCAGCCTGCGCTGGTCATCAACCGTTATGCAGCTTATGCGGGTGTGGATCCGGAACAGGTGCTGGTCAGTCGCGGCGCAGACGAAGGCATCGAGCTTTTGATCCGCGCATTCTGCGAACCGGGCAAAGACGCCATCCTTTATTGTCCGCCAACCTACGGCATGTACAGCGTGAGTGCCGAAACCATTGGCGTTGAAGGCCGCACGGTGGCCGCGAAAGCCGACTGGTCTCTGGATATTCCTGCCATTGAAGCCGCCCTCGACGGGGTGAAACTGGTGTATGTGTGCAGCCCGAATAATCCGACCGGCAACATTATCGACCCGGATGAAATCCGCGCCGTACTGGAAATGACCCGTGGCCGCGCGATTCTCGCCGTCGATGAGGCTTATATCGAATTCTGCCCGCAGGCGACAGTTTCCGGCTGGTTGCAGGAATACCCACACCTGGCCATTTTGCGCACGCTGTCTAAAGCCTTCGCACTTGCCGGTCTGCGCTGCGGCTTCACGATCGCCAACAGCGAGCTGATTGGCTTATTAATGAAAGTCATCGCGCCTTATCCTTTATCTACGCCGGTCGCCGATATTGCGGCACAGGCGCTGAGCCCGGAAGGACTGGCGATTATGCGTCAGCGCGTGGCCGACGTGACAGAGAACCGCGAGTGGTTACTGGAAGAACTGGAAAAATGCGCCTGCGTTGAAGAGGTTTTTGCCAGCGACACGAACTATGTGCTTGCCCGTTTCTCTGCTTCAAGTGCAGTATTTAAAAACCTCTGGGATCAGGGCATTATCCTGCGTGACCAGAATAAGCAACCGGGACTTTCCGGCTGCCTGCGAATTACCATTGGTACGCGTAACGAGTTGCAACGCGTGATTGACGCACTGCAACCGTTACCGGGCGCGACCGCCACGACCATCAACGATAATCAAAATAGCCCCCGCAAGGAGCACATGTGAGCCAGAGCCCGTTATTGCAAAAAACACTGTTTATCGACCGCGACGGTACGCTGATTTCTGAGCCACCGGAAGATTTCCAGGTGGACCGTCTGGATAAACTGGCTCTCGAGCCGGGCGTTATTCCGGCACTGCTGGCGCTGCAAGACGCCGGTTTCAAACTGGTGATGATCACCAATCAGGACGGTCTGGGTACCGCCAGTTTCCCTCAGGAAACCTTCGATCCGCCGCACAACCTGATGATGCAAATCCTGACCTCGCAGGGCATCGTTTTTGATGAAGTTCTGATCTGCCCTCATCTTCCGGCCGATCACTGTGATTGCCGTAAACCGAAAACCAAACTGGTGACCGGTTATCTGGAAAGCGGCGTGCTGGACACGGCAAACAGCTATGTGATTGGTGATCGTGATACCGATATTCAGCTGGCAGCCAATATGGGCATCACCGGGCTGCGTTATCAGCGCGATACCCTGAACTGGGCAGCCATTGCGGAGCAGCTGACTAAACGTGACCGCCATGCGAAAGTTAACCGCGTGACGCGTGAAACGGCGATTGATGTCGATGTCTGGCTGGATCGTGAAGGCGAAAGCAAAATCCGCACCGGTGTGGGCTTCTTCGACCATATGCTGGATCAGATTGCCACGCACGGCGGTTTCCGTATGAACATCGAAGTGAAAGGCGATTTGTATATCGACGATCACCACACGGTAGAAGATACCGCACTGGCGCTGGGCGAAGCGTTGAACAAAGCGCTGGGCGATAAACGTGGCATTGGCCGTTTCGGATTCGTGCTACCTATGGATGAATGTCTGGCACGCTGTGCGCTGGATATCTCCGGCCGTCCGCACCTGGAATACAAAGCAGAATTTAACTATCAGCGCGTCGGTGACCTGAGCACGGAAATGGTCGAACACTTCTTCCGTTCCCTGTCCTACGCGATGGCCTGTACCCTGCATCTGCGCACCAAGGGCAAGAACGATCACCACCGCGTCGAAAGCCTGTTCAAAGCCTTTGGCCGCACACTGCGCCAGGCAATTCGCGTCGATGGCAATACCCTGCCGAGTTCGAAAGGAGTGCTGTGATGAATGTCGTTATCCTTGATACCGGCTGTGCCAACCTCTCTTCCGTAAAATACGCGGTGCAACGTCTGGGCTACGAGCCGACGGTAAGCCGTGAAGCGGAAATTGTGTTGCAGGCAGACAAGTTATTTCTGCCGGGCGTCGGTACCGCACAGGCTGCAATGGAACAACTTGAACAGCGCGAGCTGATCGAACTCATCAAAGCCTGCACGCAACCGGTGCTGGGTATTTGTCTGGGGATGCAACTGCTGGCTTCTTCGAGTGAAGAAAATGGCGGGATTGATACGCTGGGCATTATCGAAACGCCGGTAACACGTATGCAGGATATGGGGCTGCCACTGCCGCACATGGGCTGGAATCAGGTTATTGCCAACGCCGACAGCCATCTTTTCCGTGGTATCGACGACAACGCCTATTTCTATTTCGTCCATGGATTTGCCATGCCGGTATGCGAAAACACCATCGCGCAGACACTATACGGTGAGCCCTTCAGCGCAGCCGTACAAAAAGATAACTTCTTCGGCGTGCAGTTTCATCCAGAGCGCTCCGGTGCCGCTGGTGCACAGTTGCTGAAAAACTTTCTGGAGATGTAAACAGCATGATTATTCCCGCTTTAGATTTGATCGACGGCAGCGTGGTGCGTTTGCATCAGGGTGATTACGGTCAGCAGCGTGACTACGGCAATGATCCGCTGCCACGGTTGCAGGATTATCAGCAACAAGGCGCGCAGGGTCTGCATCTGGTGGATCTGACTGGCGCAAAGGATCCGGCAGCGCGTCAGATCCCTTTGCTGACCAAACTGCTGGCCGGTGTTTCCGTGCCGGTGCAGGTCGGTGGCGGTATCCGCACCGAACAAGACGTTGAGGCTTTGCTCAGCGCCGGTGCAACCCGCGTGGTGGTCGGTTCAACAGCGGTAAAAGATACGCAGACCGTACAGGGCTGGTTCACCCGTTTCGGCGCAGATGCGCTGGTTCTGGCACTTGATGTACGCATCGATCCAGAAGGCACTAAAAATGTCGCCATCAGCGGCTGGCAGGAAAACTCCAACGCCACGCTGGAACAGGTCGTCGAGCGATATCTGCCGTTCGGCCTGAAACATGTACTTTGCACCGATATTTCCCGTGACGGCACGCTGGCGGGTTCTAACGTTGAACTTTATCGTGAAGTGACCGCACGTTATCCGCAGGTAGCATTTCAGGCATCCGGCGGCATCGGCTCGCTTGATGATATTGCGGCATTACGCGACAGCGGCGTAAAAGGTGTCATTGTCGGGCGCGCATTGCTCGACGGTAAATTTACTGCGACGGAGGCAATTTCATGCTGGCAAAACGGATAATCCCCTGCCTCGACGTTAAAGACGGTCAGGTTGTTAAAGGCGTGCAGTTCCGCAATCACGAAATTATCGGCGACATCGTGCCTTTAGCGCAGCGTTACGCTGAGGAAGGCGCAGACGAACTGGTGTTTTACGACATTACGGCGTCCAGCGACGGTCGCGTGGTAGACAAAAGCTGGGTATCACGCGTGGCGGAAGTCATCGATATCCCCTTCTGTGTCGCGGGCGGCATCAAGAGCCTCGAAGATGCAGGCCAGATTTTGCAGTTTGGTGCAGACAAGATTTCCATTAATTCACCCGCACTGGCTGACCCGACATTGATCAGCCGCCTCGCCGACCGCTATGGTGTACAGTGTATCGTTGTCGGTATTGATACGTGGCACGATGCGGCGACCGGTACCTATCAGGTGCATCAGTTTACCGGCGACGAAGCGCGTACCAAAGTCACTACCTGGCAGACAATTGACTGGGTGAGAGAAGTTCAGGAACGCGGCGCAGGTGAAATTGTACTGAATATGATGAATCAGGACGGCGTGCGTAACGGTTACGACCTTGCGCAACTTAAGATGATCCGCGAAGTGTGTCACGTTCCGCTGATCGCCTCCGGCGGTGCCGGCACCATGCCACACTTCCTCGATGCCTTCCGCGAAGCACAGGTTGACGGCGCACTGGCCGCCTCCGTGTTCCACAAACAAATTATTAATATTGGTGAGCTGAAAAGCTACTTAGCCGAAAATGGCGTGGAGATCCGCTTGTGAGTAATCAGGACGTAAAAACCGGTCTGTTAACCGGTGAACAGATCAGCCAGCTCGACTGGGCAAAAGTGGATAATCTGATGCCGGCCATCATACAGCACGCGGTGTCGGGTGAAGTACTGATGCTCGGTTATATGAATCAGGAAGCGCTAAGCGTTACCCAGTCCTCCGGTAAAGTCACCTTTTATTCCCGCACCAAAGAACGTCTTTGGACCAAAGGTGAAACGTCAGAGAACTATCTGAATGTGGTCAGCATCACGCCAGATTGTGATAACGACACGTTGCTGGTTCTGGTAAATCCGGTGGGTCCGACCTGCCACAAAGGGAATAACAGCTGCTTCCATCCCGCCGAAACCGACTGGGCGTTTTTGTATCAGCTGGAAGAACTGCTGGCATCGCGCAAAACTGCCGATCCGGAAAGCTCTTATACCGCCAAACTGTACGCCAGCGGGACCAAACGTATCGCGCAGAAAGTCGGTGAAGAAGGCGTGGAAACTGCGCTAGCAGCCACCGTCAATGACCGCTTCGAACTGAAAAACGAAGCCTCTGATCTTATTTATCACCTGCTGGTATTACTGCAGGATCAGGATCTGAACCTGAGCACCGTGATCGAAAATCTGCGTCAGCGTCATAAGAAATAACAGCAGGCTTTAACGCTAAAAAAGTCCAGACGTAAAAAAGCCGCCTTTGCTGAAGAGCATTGGCGGCTTTTTGTATTTACTTTTATCAAGAACGTAGTGAGTAAGATCTGGCCATGTTACGCGTCAACACAATCGTTGCACCAATGATAATCCCAATCAAAGCACCAAAAATCAAAGTTAAGCTTTTTTTAGGACTATCTCTATGTATTGGAAGATCTGGCTTCATTACATACCTAAGTGCATAAGTAGAATCAGGCTTAGACTTTAACGCACTAATTGCTAACAATGTCTGACGGGCTTGATAATAAGAAGCATCAAAAGGCAATGGTCGTGTTGCTTCATTTTTAATGGTGGCAGAGAGAGCATCGCTACCCAGAACAAAAAGAGTATCTTCGGATAGTGTTTCAGCCTGCTGAACCAGAGTATCTTTAATTTTTGCCTGTTGGGCCACCAGCAGTGCTTGATTTAACATTTTCAATCGGAGGTCTTTCTTCTCCTGAGCAACCTTCTCCTGAGTTGCTAAATCCTCTTTAAGGTCTTCAATTTTAGAGTTGATACTAGTTTGCAAGTCATTATCAAGTTCCGTGACTACCCGCTTGTTAATTTGCTGTATGTAAGTAGTGAGGGTTTTTTGCGCCTCTCCAGCTGTTTTTGCGGTATAACTGATTTTGAGTGGAACCGGTTGATCTTTAACCGCTGGAGCTATTACAAGCTTTTCTGGGTCAGCCTGATTACCAAGTTGTTCTGATAACGCTGAAATTGCTGCATTGAACCGACCAAAAAAACGTTGCTGAACATCGATAACTGTCGGTGCGTTTGCGGAGTTCTGGCTATAAAGTACGCTCATGGCGTTGTTGTAGTTTGCAATTTGTCCTGAATCTGGGTAGGTAACAATTGCATCTGAAGTCCATTTCTCTTTAGCAACATATAAATAGCCTATCGCTAAAAGAATAGTCAAAACCATGGCAAAAATTATTATCATTTTTCCACGCCAAAGTTGCATCAGAACATCGATGAGATCGACCTCTTCATTGTGCTTTACAGAATGATTTTTCATCATGTTGCTATCTTGATTCATATTTACCCTAAAAAATAACAGTCACATTTGCCAAGAAATTATGCGTTAGTGGATTATAGACAGATTTCATCAGAAAAATTATATGGAAAAAATATTTTTCGTAAGATTTCACTGAAAAAGATATAGGGAGTATTAAGGGGGGGTGCGGAAAAAACGCCCCTTATCGGGGCGTTAAAATTAAGAGGCTTAAATTAATCCAACCATTCGGTATGGAATACACCATCTTTGTCGGTACGTTTGTAAGTATGCGCACCAAAGTAGTCACGCTGTGCCTGGATCAGGTTCGCTGGCAGAACCGCTGAGCGGTAGCTGTCATAGTAGTTGATTGCAGCAGAGAAGGTTGGTGTCGGGATACCGTTCTGAACGGCATAAGACACAACGTCACGCAGCGCTTGCTGATATTCATCAGCAATGTTTTTGAAGTACGGAGCCAGCAGCAGGTTAGCGATGGATGCATTTTCAGCATACGCATCGGTGATTTTCTGCAGGAACTGCGCGCGGATGATACAACCAGCACGGAAGATCTTCGCGATTTCGCCGTAGTTCAGATCCCAGTTGTTCTCGTCTGAAGCAGCTTTGAGTTGTGAGAAGCCCTGAGCGTAAGAAACCAGTTTACCCAGATACAGAGCACGACGTACTTTCTCAATGAACTCAGCTTTGTCACCAGAGAAAGGTTTAACCGCCGGGCCAGACAATACTTTAGAGGCCGCAACGCGCTGATCTTTCAGGGAAGAAAGATAACGGGCAAATACGGACTCAGTGATCAGGGTCAGTGGTTCGCCCAGATCCAGCGAGCTCTGGCTGGTCCATTTACCGGTGCCTTTGTTCGCTGCTTCGTCGAGGATCACATCAACCAGATATTTACCTTCTTCGTCTTTCTTAGTGAAGATATCTTTGGTGATGTCGATCAGGTAGCTGCTCAGCTCGCCTTTGTTCCAGTCAGCAAAAGTGGTTGCCAGCTCTTCGTTGCTCAGATCCAGAGACTGTTTCAACAGAGAATACGCTTCTGCGATAAGTTGCATGTCGCCGTATTCGATACCGTTATGAACCATCTTAACGTAATGACCTGCACCATCTGAACCGATGTAAGCTACGCAAGCGTCGCCATCTTCAGCACGCGCAGCGATTTTCTCGAGAATCGGAGCCACCAGTGCGTACGCTTCTTTCTGACCGCCAGGCATGATGGATGGGCCTTTCAATGCGCCCTCTTCACCACCAGAAACACCGGTACCGATGAAGTTAAACCCTTGCTCAGACAGTTCGCGGTTACGACGAATGGTGTCTTTATAATAAGTGTTACCGCCATCGATCAGTATGTCGCCTTTATCCAGGTGAGGAGTCAGGGATGCGATGGTTTTATCAGTTGCTTCACCGGCTTTCACCATCAGCAAGATACGACGAGGCTTTTCCAGCGAGTCAACAAACTCTTCGACGGTGTAGTGCGGGACCAGATTTTTACCCGGGTTTTCGGCGATGACTTCATCAGTCTTGTCACCAGAACGGTTAAAAATGGAAACGGAATAACCACGGCTTTCTATGTTGAGCGCGAGGTTACGGCCCATGACCGCCATACCGACAACGCCGATTTGTTGTTTGGACATTAGCAACTCCTGTCTGAAATAGTTGATCGCCCAGTTTTTAGTCTAAACCCCTGTTAACAGTAAGTTTAACTGCACCGGGCTATACAAATGAACACAAGCATTGTACATGAGAATGACAACGGGGAAACCTATTGCTACATTCAGAAAGTGCTCTGAGCAACCTGATTGAAAGCTCCTGGCTGCATCTTTAACACAATTAAATGAATCGTCAGATAAAGAAATTTAAAAAAAACATGCCAAGATACTACTAATTAGTCAATTTGTTTTGCATTTTTGACTTGAGAAATGAAGATTCTTAAACCATCTTCGAGTGAAGTTATTTCATAGCCCCCTATTACAGAAAATAACCGACTATTGTCTAAGATATTTGTCAGAATAATTTCTCTTTGAACATTCAAATACTCTAAACACATTTCAGTTTTCATTTCTTTGAATACTGCATTAATCACATCTATTGTTGCAACACCAGAACCAGAACCAATATTAAAAACGGTATAATTAACATCACGGAACTGAAACAAACGAAAAAATAAATTAACAAAATCATCTATGTAAATATAATCTCGGATCTCTTTTCCAGTCCCCCAGACTTGGATTTTTTTATTTTCTCTAATCTTGCCAATTAAAACTGCAATCAATCCTTGATTCGAATGTATTTTTTGGTACTTTCCGAAAGGGTTGGAAGGCCTAATAATAAGATGTTCTTTATTGATACTCTTCCCATATTGAGAAATGAACCTTTCTAATTCAACTTTACTTTTCCCATAAGAACAGACAGGGCTCAATCGATCACTTTCTTTATGCGGGAGGTCGCTATTTTCGTAAACCCGACCACCGGAAGAAAAATATATAACTCGTTCCACTGCAGAGAAAATTAATTTTAATGCACTTTTATTCTCATCTATGAGTAAATCATAATTTTCAGCCGGCGTATTTACAGGGATATTATTTATTAGATATATTGCCGATTGGATATTGTATGTTTTTAAAATATCTATTTTATCTTCTAAATTGGATAACTCACCCTGAATAAATGTCAGTTTTGGTGATTCAAGATGGGGCTTAGTTCGGCCATATACAACAACATCATAAGATTCCATCAGAAATTTTTCGATCAAATTGAGGGCAATAAAACTTGAGCCACCAAATATTAATACTCTCTTATCCATCACAACCTCAACAAAAATGACACCTAATTATTATTCAATCGAAATGCCGTTATATCTATAACGTTAAAATGCTTTTAATATTTTTGCAGGAATACCACCGATCACTACATTATCAGGAAAGGATCGATTCACAACCGAATTTGAAGCAACAACTACATTATCACCCAGAGAAACACCTGACAGTACTTTGACATTGTCTCCAAGCCATACATTACGACCTAATATGGTTTTTCCTCTTGTCATTAAGGGTCTATTTTTAGGTAAAACCTCATTGTACTGTGGACCAAATGAATGGTCATGGTCGGTAACTAACACATCACTTCCAATTAGGCATCCATTGCCGATGCGAACCTCAACCATCGCTGAAACATGTACATTTTGGCTTAATGACACATCATCTCCTATAATAAGAGTAGCATGGTCTATACAATCTAACCAAGTCTGATTCCCTAAAATTACATGATTACCTATGGAAATATTTTTAGTTCCTACAATCGAAATATTTCTACCTACAACAAGACCACGAGTTGAGAAAGCAGCACTATAAAATTTGTTCCTCATTTTTAAATACACATAAAAGACTAATTTTAATAAAAAAATCATTGGCCGTTCACGTAAAAGTGAATTCACTTAATTCATCTCCTGGAAATTATTTTTTTTATTTTACAAACGGTAAGCATCACGTAATAAGGCAAAATACCATAGTTTTTTTTAATGATGCCATCAGCATTGGTAACATCAAACGTAAAGCCTTGATCCGTTGAAACAGTCTTGTAGTACCAGGGCGTTACGAAGTCAAGAAACATTTTCCATTTGATTCTACGAAATGTTTTATTGGTCAACTCAGAAGATTTAACTTTTGCTCTCAACATATTGAGATATCGATTACAAAAACAATCGAAGAGGTTATAACCGCCCTTCCCGGATACAGAAATATTTTCAAAAATTACATAATCGCAAATCAAATAATTTTCCTTTATACAATTTAGCAGTATAGAGGTGTGAGGGAACATGGAGTCTAAATTTTCGCGTTCATGCGGAACTAAATCAAAATCTTTTTTCCAAATGCTAAATGCTGAACTCCATGTATTTTGGAAATGCGTTTTTGAGAAAAAATCATCTTTACTACTGCAAAGCTTATTTACATTAAATCCAAGCGTGCCATTTGAGAAAAATATGGTAGGCATATCATTTATATTCTCTTGTACTAATTTAATCATAAATGAAAACTGCCCTTTAACAAAACAGCTATAGTCATTATGCAATTTTAATAAACTTCCAGAAGCTTCCCTCAGAGATACAATAGAGTTGTAAAACCCTAATAAAGGATTTTTTACATGTTTAACTCTGTACCCATTAGCTTGCAAACTCTCACAATAAATTCTGATATTATCATTGTCTGAATTATCAGAGATAACTATTTCATACAATGACACATCGACACCGTCATTAATTATTGATTCGACTGTTGCAGTTAAATGCTTCAGACGATCTTTAGTGGGTATACAAATTGATATTAGAGGATTCATATTATTTATGACAAAGTTTTAATGGTTTTTTTGGATTTAGATATAAAATAGAAAAATAGCGTAACGACCATGACTTCTATTAAAATTGAAGCAACTGATACACCCCATATTGAGAAAGCCGCAGAACTTATAAAGAGCACTGGAAATCCTACAATTCCAGAAATAATGTAGGTTATGCTAAATTGTCGGGACATGCCTTTGGGAAGCATGATTTGTATCCCTAATAAGTTAGCTATCGCCACAATGGGTGGGATCCATACCAATATTTTAAGCAAGTTGGAAACGTCATGCATATTCTGTCCATAAAATATTGTGATGATTTTATCAGAAAAAATCATCACACCTAGACTAAGGATAAATAAGGGAATTACAAAATATTGAAACGTCTTTTTTATTAGTGCCAATGCGGCATTTTCCTCTGATTGCATAAGTTTGCTTAATCGCGGGTATAATGCCTGAGAAACAGGGTTAATTAAAGATTGTAGAGCAAGCCTTATTTTATCGGCTGCAGAAAAAATACCAACACTGGCAACCCCAGAAGTCATTCCCAAAATTATTGGAATACTTGTCGTATATAAACTGACAAATGATGTTGATATGAAAATGTCCCAACTGTCTTTTAATTCGTGCAAAACGTCAAACTTATCAATTTTTTTAAAATCTGCCAGGCCTTTAATCTGACTATGGCACATTGCTATAACAGCAGCGATTACAGGTATCAAACCTTGAATTAAAATTGCCAGATATAAATCTTCAGATGACTTTACAAATAAAAAAACGAGTATGATGCCTGCAATTCTAGAAACAAAGTTACAAACAGCTATCCATACCATTTTTTCGTATGCCTGATATAACCAGATAGGAAAAAAAACACTTCCCCAAACACTTAAATATGCAACATTTAAATACCCAGTGTAGTCCTGGTATTTTGGAATACATAAGAGCGCTAGGTTCAACAGAACAATACCAATTAGAGCTAAAAAGGTTTTAGCTGCTAATACCGAGCTAAATGTTTTTGACACATAATTAAAACTATCTAAATTGACTGCAATTTTTCTTGTAGCAGAAAGATTGAAACCGTATTCAGTTAAGATTATAAAATATTGTGACACAGTTAAAATAAGAATATACACGCCAAATACTTCAACCCCTAACACTCTAACTAAATATGGAATAATTAAAAGTGGCAATATATAATTTACAGCCTGAATACTAAACAATGAGAATATATTCTTAATCAGCAATCGATCCAATTCTTTACCCTCACTTTTAAAGTTTATAATTATTTTTTAGCGTGAGATAACGAATCATACTTCTAACATGCCAAAAAAAACTCTTCGAAAATAATTTACGGTTGGAATGCGCTGCTAAATGGACAGCTTTGATATCTGGGTAATACACTACACTATGTTTACACAAAACTTTTGCGCGTAAACATATATCAATATCCTCGCAGTACATGAAGTAATTGCTATCAAAACCATTGATTTCATCATACAATTTTGCGTTGAACATCAAAAAAGAACCTGAAGCCCAGTCCACAGCTGTTGCTCTAATGATTTTAGACTTATCCAGAATGCTTGGATTATTTCCAGTTAAGTATGATTTAACAAAATCAGTGAGGGTCGGGAAATTTCTAACCGCATTATCATATTCATTGCATTCAGCATTTTTGTATAAATTGACCGTAGAAAGATGGGTTTTATCTAGTTTCATCTTTTCTACAAGATTATAAATAGATTCAGGATCAACTATGACGTCAGGATTCAGTACTAAGAACCAGTCATCTTCTGAAGGTGAATTATTAAAAGCAGTTTGGAAAATAATATTATTGTTCTCACCAAACCCTAATTTTTTATCATTTGCAATATAGTATATATCGTGGGTATCACACCACTCTTTGAATCCATCCTCTTTTACATTATCTATCAAATAAACTTTAAAGGTTTTGGATAGTTGTTGGAGACTTTTTAACTTTTTTATAAGATCAAAATGATTATGTGACACAACGGATATTACTATACTCACTTGCTAATCCCTTTATTTATTGCTCTTTCTGCATAATTGAGCCATTTGGAATATTGTTCATGCAACAATCGCATACGTTCAGTAGTATTGATAGAGTTATTAGCATAGCCAGATAGTAGCATAGTAACCACATCGACAATCGATTCATTACTATTAGCGTCGTTCACTATTACTATACTTTCTGACATTACTGCTTTTAATGTTACTGCCGATGGTATTGGTGTTGATACAATTTCACAACCAGCGACAAATGCTTCCAAATTAGGGAGCCCTAACCCTTCCCATTTAGAAAGACATATAAATACTTTTGTTCTATTCAGTAATTTTAAGAATTGCTCTCTATTACAATTATTGATGGTATTATTATTTGTAATCTGTTGTCGAGAGGCATTGATGACTTTCACGTTCCAACCTTTTCTCTCAATCAGATTCATCACTTCTAATGTTTTTTGAGGATCTTTATATTGTCCATCTCTGATAATACCTAAAACGTCGATGGTTTTAGATGTGTCATGATTGCTATCCATCGTAAAGGGAACAAATGACAACCCTTCAATGTCGGTATTATGCTCAGGAATGATTCTTGAACAAAGAATTTGATTCGTAAATATTAGGTTTTTCGATAGCAGGTAATTCTTCCAAAAAAGCTTACCTATAAATTTAATTCTTGCCGGATAGAAATCAACTTCTACGTCCTGGACAAGGGAAAATTTACTTTTTTTTATAAAATTGAAGACTGATGTCAGATGATGGGTTGCAATGTAATTTTTATAGAACAAAGCCCGAAATGAAGTAATTAAATAATCGTATATATTTGCAAATGAATTTATTTTACCCCGGCGCGGTTTTCTCAAAATAACGCTACTGGGTTTTACACTCCGAAAACCAGATATGCAATACACCAGATACCCCTGAGACTCGAGATATTTTGCCAATTCAAGAGAAACAAGATTGCCTCCTGATAGAGCAAATCTTGGAATCGCGATATAAATAGTCACTTAAGTTAACCTTTCAAATATTTTAAATCGCGAAATCTCAGACACATATAGAAACGGTGTAGACCGAAATATAATGCAACGAAACTTTTTTCAAAAATAGAACTTGAATAAACAATTTTTTTAGAGTTAATCATCTCGTTATATCTTGTTCTTAAGCTTTCTGAGTTCGAGTTCAGGGTTGATAGGCTTAAATCATGTTCAAATGAATAGTCCATGACAAAAACAGTTGCATCATTATTTCTCACAAACTTCATAATATCGTCATCAGTACAGTAATTCCTGAGTTTATTATTATACCGGAAGTTGTTTTTCTTTATAAAATTCAACGAGATTATCATTCCACTGTTTATTGCTGAAATATGTTTGTTCGACACCAGCCCTTTTGGCGGGGTATCATAATAAAAACCTTTGAGGTATAAAATTTTGGTGGGGCTTACTATTTTGTTCTTGAACGTTACTACAGGCAATATTATGTCGGGAAGCGTTTGTTTAATTGATTCTTCGAAAACATCGAAATAATCACCATTAAAACTGGAGTCTTGATCGAATATCATTAGATAGTCTTCATCAGTACTTTGTTCAATAATGGTATTATAAATTTTTGATAACGCGATATTATCGGGAGTTTCAATATAAACAGACTCCAAACCGAGATTCTCTAAAGTCAGTTGCGCGTTTCCAATATAATTCTTATTATAATCTTTGTTGCTATTATCCCAAAATACGACACGGTAATCCTTTACTCTCGCATCTTTTCTTTCAAAGGAAGATACTAATGCTTTGAAAGTTTCACATTTTGTTATTATTTCGTTATACAAAACGACAAGGACTATATTTTTCATTTGATTCACTTGTTTTTACTTTGAGGACAGTTGTACACCAACCAAATAAAGAAGGATGTCATTATCTTTTCAGAGAAAAAAATTGGCCCCTTCAAAATAAAACTAAAAATTAACATTGTGAATAATATATATAGATACGACTTGGAAAAATTACTGTTAGTATCAATCAATGACAGATAAGCTTTTACAAAATGAATTGTATAGCTAATTATATATATCAATCCCGCAGTACCAAAAGCAATAAAACTTAGCAATATTCCCGAATCAGTTTTATACATAAACTGATAGGGTTCACTGAGACTAGGTTGCGCCCAAAACCCGAAACCAGTAAGAGGGGGTACGTTCCAAGGTATAAATAAATAGCTATCAATAAGTTCATTTGTTGATGCTGTTTGGAAAGACCCTGTATCAATGAAATTATAGATAGGTTCAAAAACAAAATGGGTAAATACACCAAATTGTTCCGTCCCCATAATAGCCACCGCAAAAATCACCCCAAGAATAGTTAGAGTTATTACATTTAAGAAGTAAAAGAGCTTGCGCTGATAGCAAATAAATGCAAATGATAAAATGGTGAACACTAATATAAACCCGCTCCTTCCCGCTATTAATGAAAGGATCACAATTACAGTTGCAAGTATTAAAAATTTATAATTGATTCTGATTTTCCGTGATTCGCACCATGGAAGAAAAAGAAACAATAAAAGTCCATACGCGATGGATGTATCGTAAATCGAAAGCCCGGCCAACCCTGTTGCTCTAAAATGCCCCATATCAGCAAGCATTTTCCATTCATCTGTTAGTTCTATTATAGAATCAAAGAAACTGCGGAAAGACGGTAACCCCATCTGCAATATAGTTACTAACAACTGAACAACTAATGCAAAAAACACAGCGTTTCTTATTGTATTGCAATAATCATTATTTCTATTAGAAATATCAATTGCTAGATTTCTAATTATGAGACAGCAACCAAAAGGAATTAATATGGCTTTTACTACATAACGCATCAAAACAAATATATAATCATTATTTTGACTAAAGAAATAACCTACTAGCACTAACAGTAGGAATACAGCCCACCACCTTATTTCATTAATAATTAATTTTGGTATTTTACGACCAAGCAAAGCTTGCAAAAAACCCATTAATGCAAAAAAAAGCGGAGGGTAAATTTTTACCCCCGCCAAAATATAACTTCCGGAGAATAGGCTGAACGTTACAACTATATTTAATAAGAATTTTTTAGCCAACATAATTATTATTTTCTTGTTCAATTACAGACTAAGCAACAAACGTCCTGATGCCCCGGAATTTCATATTAAACTTCCCAAATATTTCAAAGAAATATCTTTTCCAGATATTACTAATTTTTCTAATTTAGGCCATTGAATAGCAATTGTTGGGTCATTCCAAATAATTCCACCCTCAGCACCTGGATTATAATAATTTGTAGTTTTGTATAAAAACTCAGCGTTTTCACTCAGAGTCATAAAACCGTGTGCAAAACCTTCAGGGATCCAAAGCTGGCGCTTATTTTCTGCTGACAAATTAACACCAACCCATTTACCAAAAGTTGGTGAACCTTTTCGGATATCTACAGCGACATCGAATACTTCGCCTACAGCGCAGCGAACTAACTTTGCTTGTGCAAAAGGCGGTAACTGGAAATGTAATCCCCTAAGAACTCCTTGCGTCGAGCGGGAATGGTTATCTTGAATAAAATTCACTTCGTACCCAACGGCCTCATCGAAAGCTTTCTTATTAAAGCTTTCATAAAAAAAACCTCGCTCGTCGCCAAATACTTTTGGTTCGAAAATCAATACACCTGGAATTTCAGTTTCAATAACATTCATACATCAATGACCTTTAATCATTTTAAGCAAATATTGGCCGTAATTATTTTTCACTAACGGGGCTGCTAATTTTCTGATCTGTTCTGCGTCGATAAAACCTTTCCGGAACGCAATTTCTTCCGGGCACGCTACTTTCAATCCCTGACGAAGTTCAATAGTTTGAATGAAATTACTGGCCTCAATCAAACTCTGATGTGTACCTGTATCCAGCCATGCATAACCACGTCCCATCATGGCAACAGACAGACGGCCTTCCTCAAGATAAATTCTATTGATATCGGTGATTTCATATTCACCGCGCTCAGAAGGTTTTAATCCTTTAGCCATTTTTACGACGCTATTGTCATAGAAGTACAAACCTGTAACGGCATAATTGCTTTTTGGTTCTAAAGGTTTTTCTTCCAAGGAAATAGCTTTGCCTTCTTTATCAAACTCTACAACACCGTAGCGCTCTGGATCATGTACATGATAGGCAAAAACCGTTGCACCAGATTCTTTGGCAACAGCCGCTTCTAATTGTTTCTGCAAATCATGACCGTAGAAAATGTTATCTCCTAATACGAGAGCACAATCATCGTCACCAATAAACTCTTCGCCAATAACAAAAGCCTGAGCCAGACCATCCGGGGTTTCTTGAACTTTATATTGCAGGTTCAACCCCCACTGGCTACCGTCTCCCAGCAATTGTTCAAAACGAGGTGTATCCTGCGGGGTACTGATAATCAATATATCCCGAATACCAGCCAGCATGAGTGTGCTGATCGGGTAATAAATCATAGGCTTGTCATAAATAGGTAAGAGTTGTTTACTCACTGCCATTGTTACAGGATATAAACGTGTACCAGATCCGCCTGCGAGAATAATTCCTTTACGAGTAGTCATATTAAGCTCTCAATTTTTTAATCTGCCCCTTGAGGCAGTACAATCATTTTATAGGCCTGAAGGTGTGAATAACTCTGCAAGCATGCGTTTAACGCCGATATCCCAGGATGGCAAGGTTAAATTAAAGGTGTCCTGGAATTTACGGTTATCGAGCCTGGAGTTATTTGGGCGACGTGCGGGTGTTGGATACGCGCTTGTGGCAACAGGTAGCGTTTTCTTTATGGCCAGTTTAAAGTCGTTACTCTTAGCTTCAGCGAAAACCAAATTGGCGTAGTCAAACCAGGTTGTTGAACCTGAAGCTACCAGATGGTAAAGACCGGCGACTTCGGGCTTGCTAAGTGCTGTTCTGATTGCATGAGCAGTACAATCGGCAAGCAGTTCTGCACCTGTAGGTGCGCCAAACTGATCATTGATGATTGACAGTTCTTCTCTGTCTTTAGCAAGTCGAAGCATAGTCTTAGCAAAGTTGTTGCCTTTACCGGCATACACCCAACTTGTGCGAAAAATCAGATGTTTCGGGCAATATTTCTGCACGGCCACTTCTCCGGCAAGTTTCGTCTCACCGTACGTATTTAACGGCCCGGTTGCATCATCCTCAGACCATGGGGTTACGCCATCACCAGGAAAAACGTAATCTGTGGAATAATGGACTAACCAAGCGCCGATGGCAGCAGCGTTGACAATCACATCAGGTTTAATACGGCGGACTGTTTCTGCAACGCCTTCAGGATTACTGAAATCTCCGCAATATTCTTGCGTATGTACGTCAAGCGCAATAACCTTTCCCAACGGTGCGAGTGCTCGCTGTAATTCCCAGCCTACCTGACCCGTTTTACCGAACAGAAGAATATTCATTATTTGCGCTCTCCATAATTCTGCTCAACCCAGGTCTTGTAGGCTCCGCTTTTTACGTTGTTCACCCACAACTGATTATCTAAGTACCACTGAACAGTTTTGCGGATACCGCTTTCAAAGGTTTCGACCGGTTTCCAGCCAAGTGCATGATTAATTTTCTCTGCATCAATCGCATAACGACGGTCATGACCCGGGCGGTCAGTCACATACGTGATCTGTTCGCGATAGGATTTTTCTTTAGGAACCAGTTCATCCAGCAGATCACAAATAGTCAGAACCACATCGAAGTTTTTCTTCTCATTATGTCCTCCGATATTATATGTCTCGCCAACTTCGCCGTTAGTCACCACGGTATAAAGCGCGCGAGCATGATCCTCTACATATAACCAGTCGCGAATCTGATCGCCCTTACCGTAAATCGGCAAACTCTTTCCTTCTAAAGCATTTAAGATCACTAAAGGAATGAGTTTCTCCGGGAAATGATACGGCCCGTAATTGTTAGAACAGTTGGTGACAATGCAAGGGAGGCCGTACGTGCGCTGCCAGGCGCGAACCAGATGGTCGCTTGATGCCTTCGATGCGGAATAAGGGCTACTTGGTGCGTAAGGCGTTTTTTCAGTAAACAGAGGAAGTTTTTCCTCAGCATTCCACTCATCCGGATGAGGCAAGTCTCCATAAACTTCATCGGTGGAGATATGATGAAAACGAAATGCCTCTTTTTTATTGCCCGTCAGCTGTGACCAATAAGCACGCGTCGCTTCAAGTAAGGTATAAGTCCCTACAATATTGGTTTCAATAAATTCAGCCGGCCCCGTAATTGAACGGTCAACATGACTTTCGGCAGCCAGATGCATAACGGCATCAGGTTGGTGCAATGCAAAAATCTGATCAATTGCCTCTTTATTGCAGATATCAGCCTGGACGAAAGCATAACGATCATTTTGAGCGATCATGGAAACAGACTCAAGATTACCTGCGTAGGTCAGTTTATCCACGTTAATCACGCTATCTTGAGTATTATTTATAATATGTCGAACTACCGCAGACCCAATGAATCCGGCACCGCCTGTCACTAATATCTTCATTTAACTGTCTCTCTTTATACATATCAAATCTGAATTTTTGACTTTGAAATTCCGCTATTAGCTATTATTTTCTTTCAGCGTTCCTGCCTTAGCCAGCTTATTTATAAACAACACAAAAGCGCCAAAACAAGCAATAAACAAAATGAGAACACCAAGCTGGTTATAATTCATCATATCAGCGAAGATGCCTACTGCAGAGAATGATATTGCTATGGCCAACACAACACCCAACGCAGTTGAATGAGTAAAACCATATTTCAATAATATGTGGTGTAAATGCTCACGATCGGGCTTGAAGGGACTGTCACCTCGTCTGACCCTTGAAATCATAACGCGAATCATATCCATCAATGGCACGGCAATAATCCATAATGCTGTTACCGGATGTAATATCGCTGATGCACCTTGTGTTGCCAGAATAATTAACCAGATTACCGTAAACCCAATTAAGGTACTGCCAGCATCCCCCATGAACACCTTGAATTTGCGCCCCCATGGAATTCCAAGGTTAAGAAGAATATAAGGAACACAGGCGATCGTTAAGCAATAACACCATTGAGCCAGTTCGTTTTTGTCGTGTAAACTGAATGCTATTCCTAAAGACGCAAAACTGACGCAAGATAAAGCGCCTAATAAGCCATCAATTCCGTCGACCATATTGAAAGCATTAATCGCACACATTACTGCAAAAATTGTGATTACATATCCCAGCACACCTAAACCAATCGGATACCCCAGAAATATATCACCTAATGATGCAAGGTGCAGTCCGCTGAACATCATGACTATAGCTACAAATGCCTGGAGAACTATACGAGGAGTTACTGGCAGATCATATCTGTCATCTAACACACCGACAAAAAGCAGCAGACTTACTGATGTAATGTAATAATAGAAGTCAGGAAACCATAAAGGTTGTAAAAAATATATTACCCAAATAGAAATATAGATAGATACACCACCCACCAATGGGATATGGCCATTATGGTGTTTCCTTGCATTTGGTTTATCAACCAAACCCACCCGTCGCGCAACTTTACGTGCAATAAATAACGAAGCTAAAGCACTGAAAAATATTATAATATATTCTTGCATGACCGCACCATGTTCTATAAATTGATATAAAGACTGCTAATTCATTTCGCAAGTGTCATGTTAATTTTCCTACAATTAACCTGCACACTTTTCAACGGTCGTACTTCATTTCCTTTGAGAAGTGTTTCATTTTAATTTTATATATCCCTGACTGTTATTGTTGGCCGTTTTAAAAATAACTTTTAAGAGCAATTCAAGTGAGCAAATATTGAGTGAAAGCTGAGTCTACTGAATGTCATATGTGATATCCGTCACAACTTCTAGCCTCTCTCATCCACATCTGAACCTCTCAGTGACAAACAACCACGCTACCGCCCCTGGCTCAAAAGCTACCAATACACTTACCTCATTACCGACCAGTGAAGGCTTCCTCAACTTATGCCATTCTCCGGGTTTCAGTACTTCTGCCCGTTCTAACTGGCATAATTCTTACCCTATTCTGGGTTTGCCACAAGATTGCATAATCCGAAAAACTCTAAAAATACTCTGATACTGGCGAGCAGGCTAAAAAACAACCAATCCTGTTTGTAAATCGGTTATACCAACTCGACATTTTGATTAGAGCCCTGACTCAACGACACACCTCAGTGAGTCAATTCTCCAATCATAAGGGCGCTTTCTTAATCGGAAAATTGATTAAAGTTAACCCTGTTAAATCTATCAATATTAATTTGTAAAACAGTGTTCAAACTTGAGTTATATAGCCTAGCGCAATGTGTATGACAACGCAGCATTAATCCTAAAATTTTATAGGTAAAATTCTGATCAATCCCCTTGAATGATTAGATAACAACCAGTATTTAATAATCATTTAAAGTGCAATGATCATTATTACTGTGCCTGGCAGTTAACCCTTCTCTTTTCATTGTAGAATTTTCGGGACAAGACGTTGATGGCTTCATTT
Source organism: Rahnella variigena (assembly GCF_003610915.1). Lineage (NCBI taxonomy): Bacteria > Pseudomonadati > Pseudomonadota > Gammaproteobacteria > Enterobacterales > Yersiniaceae > Rahnella > Rahnella variigena. The sequence continues at coordinate 2,718,231 of NZ_NSDJ01000001.1, read as the reverse complement.
GGCAATCTAACCATACTGGGCATGTGTTTCCAGATAACTGCTGAATATGTAAGCATCTATTTTAACTCAATAAAAAAGCACCATCGCTGGTGCTTTTTTTGTTGAACTGGTTGCAGGATTACTCTTCAGCAAACTCTTTCAGCCAGGCTTTAAACGCTTCACCCTGTGAGTTATGGCGAATACCATACTCTACGAAAGCTTTCATATAACCAAGTTTATCGCCACAGTCGTGTGAACGGCCGGTCATGGAGAAGGCTTCTACGGTTTGCTTTTTCATCAGCATCGCGATGGCATCGGTCAGCTG